>NZ_BAAHBG010000043.1:0-54498 GCF_054776855.1 Spirosoma migulaei
GTTCATGTCACAAAGATCTGAACTAGGACAAAATGCCACTATTTTAATGCGTTTAACCTGCCGCCAAAAAACAGAAATGGAAATTTACTAGTTAGGGGCTTTTCTTTAGTTAAGTTGGCACTGAATGGTAGAATCGATTTTAGGCGATCATAGTCCCAGCACAATAAAAACAAATTAGCCAATAGCATAAATGTTGCTGCACGAGTTCCTTCAAACCGGACTGAATAGGTGAGCACACAAATATTTAGGATAATGGGGAAGCTGCTGATCGCGCCAATAAGTGCAGTCCTGGGAATGAGTAACAGGAGGGCAACGATTACCTGGCCAACCCCAATAAATGTATAATAGTAGCCTGTATTCAGTAAAGCATCAAAATATTGGCCTAGGGGATGATTATGGGATAAGCCAGCCGCAAAGCGTTCCCCCGAAATTTTCACATAGCCTGAAATTACCCATGCAACAGCCAAAGCCAAACGACAAAAAATGGCAAAGTAGTGATACCATTTGTTGTCCTTTGCCTCATAGTAGTAATACTCGAGTTTATTCGGCATACTGAATTGTATCTGTTTTTTTATAGTTTGGGTATACTTTTGCCGCTAACTTCCAAATATGCAAAACTGTGCGGAGTTCTTTTCACATATTCGCGAAGCTTAGGAGGTATTTGCGTAAGTTTTAGCTTACTCACTTCGCAAACTCCTCACCGGGTTCATCAACGCGGCTCTTACACTCTGGAAACTTACCGTCAGCAACGCGATACCTATCGCTACGAAACCCGCTACGGCAAACATCCACCAGGCAATGTCAATTTTATAGGCGAAGTCGGCGAGCCATTGGGTCATGGCGTACCAGGCGAGGGGAGCGGCAATGACGATGGCGATCAGTACTAGTTTCAACACGTCTTTCGAGAGGAGTGTTACGATGCTGACGACACTCGCGCCCAGTACTTTGCGGACGCCGATTTCTTTGGTGCGTTGCTCGGCAGAGTAGGTCGCCAAACCGAATAAGCCGAGGCAGGAAACCAGTAGGGTGAGTAACGAAAACCCGTTGAACAGGGTGATCATGAGTTTATCTTTTCGGTATTGGGCATCAAAAGCCTCGTCCAGAAACGTGTACTCGAAAGGGAAGTTTGGGTAATGTTTTTGCCAGGCCGTCTGTATCAGTGGCAACTGTTCCGGCTTCATTTTCAGCGTCAGGTTGGCAGGGGGAGTGGTATTGAATACCAATACGACCGGCTCGATGGCTGTATGCAGGGAGTGATAGTTGAAGTTTCGGATTACGCCAATAACCTTGCCCTTGTGCATAAATCCTTCCATCGGTTGGCCAACGGCCTGTTTCCAGCCCGCCTGTTTAACAAAGGCTTCGTTCACCAGAAAAGCCCCGTTCTTATCGGATTCGGAACCCGCCGATAGGTTCCGGCCACTCGCCAGTTTCAGGTTCAGCAACGGCAAAAAGCGGTCATCA
This sequence comes from Spirosoma migulaei, assembly GCF_054776855.1. Lineage (NCBI taxonomy): Bacteria > Pseudomonadati > Bacteroidota > Cytophagia > Cytophagales > Cytophagaceae > Spirosoma > Spirosoma migulaei. Next base: position 1,462 of record NZ_BAAHBG010000043.1, read on the forward strand.
ATGGACAGGTAATTGCTCATCACTTCCCGTTTTTTGCCCGCCGATTGAAAAATAGTCGTTGCTTTGGTTAGTATGGCATCGGGCTTAATTCCCGACCCTAGCGATGCGTCCCTGATTTCGGTCCGTTGCCGTAACTCATTGGCGAGGGCATAGCCGTAGGTTCTGGACAGTGAATCGTCGGGAAGGTGAACGGTGAGCACCTGCTCTTTCGTGAACCCCAGATCAACGTGTTGCATGTAATTCATCTGATTATGCGCCACCAATACACCAATAATCATACCCACCGCCAGCACAAACTGAAACACGGTTATCGCTTGCCGGAGTCCGAAACCCCGCCCCAAACCTCCCGATTGTTTCCGTAATACAGTTGCCGTGTTAAAGCCGGACAAGACAACCGCCGGGTAAAGTCCACCCAGCAAGGCGGTACTCCCTAAAGCGATACTTGCCATCAGCAAACCATCGGTCCAGGCTATAGCAAGCTGAATTTGCAGTAAGTCGTTGAAAAAAGGAATGGTGATTGCCAACAGGATGATCGCCAGAACGACCGCCAGTACACTCAACAGAAATGACTCAAACAAAAACTGACCAACCAACTGTTGCCGTAACGCCCCGCTGGCTTTTCGGATGCCCACTTCCTTCGCTCGCCCGGTGGCGCGGGCCGTCAACAGGTTGATATAATTGAGTAACGCAATGACCAGCACAAAACCAGCCAGAAACAGGAAGAGATAGCCGTATTGTTTATTGCCCTTCGGCATATCGGCCATTTTCCCCTGACTAAAATGTACATCTTTCAGAAATTCGGTCTGGAATACAACGGCGTAGCCCACGGCACCCACTTTTTTCAGTTCCGGCTGGATATAAGTTTTGCTGAGCACGGCCAGCTTCTTGTCAAAGGCGTTTAGGTTGGGGGATTGGCGAAACAGAAGGAACGTATACACCGGAAAATCATCGACTAGCCAGTCGGTGTAGGTCGAATAATCCTTAGCCAGCAACGCGCTGATCTTCATGTCGGCGTTGGACGGCAAATCGGCCATGACGCCCGTAATGCGATACAGTTTTTTGTTGCACAAAAATGTCTTACCCAGCACACTCGTGCGTCCGGCGTATTTCCGGGCAAAACTTTCGGTAACAACGGCGGTGTTGGGTTCGGTTAATGCCCGTGCCGGATTTCCCTCGATGAAGGGATAACTAAACACCGAGAAAACGGCCTGCTCTGCGTAATACACGTTGGGTTCATTCTGCAACTTCGTCCCATACCGAATGGGGGCCGACACCGGCTCGAATCGGGCGGCTGTTTCCACTTCCGGGTAATCCCGTTTCAATGCGCTGGCCAGCAGGATTGAGCAGGAGGCTACCGATATCGGCGCATCGGGTGTCGTAATCGTTGTCGTAACGCGAACAATGCGGTCGGCATTTTTATGAAAACTGTCGTAGGTGAATTCATGCTTCACGTACAGCACCATGAGTAAGCAGGCCGTCAGCCCAACGGCCAGGCCTCCGGCATTCAGGCCAGTATAGAGTTTATTCGTCCAGAGATGGCGACGAGCGATTTTGAGGTAGTTAGCGAGCATAGTTCACGTTTCTTACGTAGAGTGGTAAGGCGCGTGAAGGGTTGTTTTTCAGGTTGTTAAAAATAGTTAAGGCTGTTACTCCACAGATGCTATTGACTGGCAACAAAGCCAACCGTCAACGGGCTAAGGCTGTGATGTCGGCGGGGCCGCCCGCGCGGTACTAATAACCGACAGTTTAGGTTTTGAGAAACCTATAGATATGAACAGTAGGTTTTGAGAAACCTAAACTGTCAGATTTAAGAATCTGACACCACATCAATAGACCTCATTGAGCATAGTTTTCAACAGTCTCAACGAGAACACCACGTCAAAGCGGGGTTTTTACTTCGTAATTACCAGTTCGTCCCTAACCTTCCCGTCTTTATCGTAGACCGTATACGTAAGTTTTTTGCCTTGAATGTCCATCAATTGGTAGAAAGGGCCGTTTTTATACCGGAGTGCGGCATAAGGTTCGTCCGGCCAGATGGCATGTTCGCTGGGTATGCCGATGGAGATGGTATAAATCGTTCCCTGCGCGGGAGTAGCTACGTCTTTGCCGTTATAGGTAGGCTTGGAGCGCATGTAATAATGCACGTGCCCACTCATGACCATATCCACGTGATATTGATCGATCAGTGGCCCCCAGGCTTTCCGAATATCGGCGTAATCTTCTTCAAACGTGTAGGGCGGAAAATGGAAGAACATGAATTTCCAATCGGCTTTCGATTGCGAAAGTTGCTGCTTGATCCACGCGGTTTGTGCCTCAATAGGAGCCGTTGCATCGATCATCAAAAACAGCGCGTTTTTATACGTAAACGTGTAGGTCTGTTCATCGGGTACTTCGGGGTGCTTTGGTCCATTGTGCGGCAGGCTGAACATTTGCTGATACATCCAGGCCCCCAGGCCATCCTGACTGTCGTGATTACCGGGAATAGGCAGCAGCGGTTTGGATTGGAAGACGTTTCCCGAATACTGCCATAATTCGTCCCATTCATCCCGATGCAACCCCGTACTGACTAAATCTCCGGCTATCGAATAAAAGGCAATGTTGGGATGCCGGGTAAGCGTTTGTTGCGCCATCTCTCCCCATACGGGCGATTTATGCGTATCACCGAACCAGATGAACGAGAAGCCTTCCTTCGTGTTGGATTGCGTTTGGAAGGAAGCCACGGAAGACCAGCGGCCTTGGGTTGATCCTACCTGATAATCATAGGTTTTGCCGGGTTGTAGCCCCGTTAACTGCGTCGTAAACCGATGCGCGTACCGATCATTTTGCAGGAGCCGATCTTCCATTTTATACAGAACAGCCGCTTTGGTCAGGGTGTCATGGCTGCCCTTCAGCCAATATTTGGTAACGCCAGTCGGTACGGACGCGGAGGTTCGCCATTGAATGTCCTGGGTGGTGGCGGGGGTGCCACTCCAGGTGAGCAGGAGGTGATCGGGTTGGGTTGTGGCCGGAAATTTGGTTCGGCGGAAAGCGCCTATTAAATGGGCTTCCCGCGCTCTGCCGCGAATTGTCTGAAACAGGGTCTGGCCGCGTAGGGATTCAGGTACTTCGTTGAGTTTCAGGTCGCTCCAGTCGTGGTAGGTAAATGCCCCTTTTTGGAATTTGGTGAATGTTTGATGAGTGGGGAAAATAGGCGTGATGTGTAACGGATCACCGGCGTGCTGCGCCTTCACGCTGATGAAATAGACCGGCCGGTGTTTGTCAAATCCATTAATGCCTAACGAGACCACGCCTGCATCGAACGTCTTTTGCCAGACCTCATAGGTATATTCTTCATTTTTGACGACCAGTTCCGTCTTACGAAATCCACTGTCTTTCAGCCAAAACGGAAGAACTTTCTGCCCCTGATCCCGCATCAGCGAAACAACGACCGGAACATTGGCCCGGAACGTCCAGTATTGAGTTGCCAGTACCTTTTTCTCCTGATCTGTCAGGACAGAGAGCACAAAATTCTGCTGAATCGTATCGAGTTGTTGAGGTTGGTAGGTTTTATACAAACGGGTGACAACGCCATCCATCACCGCCTTGACACCCGGCTTGGGTTGGCGGCTATCATCAATCACAAACGCCGTTAGTAGTACGAGGAGCAGGAAAAGAAAAGAACCAGAAAATTTCATGTAGACAGCTAGTGGGGAGACTCGAACATGAGCTGTTTAAACTTTCTTAATTTCGTTAAAACTGAATCGGTTTTTTGTCATTCCGACGCAGGAGGAATCTCAAGCTTCCATCTTAGTCAAGCTTGAGATTCCTCCTGCGTCGGAATGACAAAAAAAACACGCTAATTCTAGCTAGAAAATGAAAGTTTAAATACGCTCCTGAATAGTACGCCCAGCCTCACCGCAAAGGCTATCTACCGGCTGTTAATTTTTTGTGATGCGATGGCGCGGATGGCGCAAGGCTCTGGCCTTGTGTCTACTATTCCCCGGCCTCTGGCCGGTGTGAAAGCTATTAATAATAAAGCGGCCAGAGGCCGGAGAATAATAGACACAAGACCAGAGCCTTGCGCCATCGCGCTACTCACTCCTTAAACTCTTCACTGGGTTCATCAAAGCCGCTTTTATGCTCTGGAAACTCACGGTTAACAGCGCGATGCCAACGGCCAGCAAACCTGCCAGGGCGAACATCCACCATTCGATGTCGATTTTGTAGGCGAAGTCGGCGAGCCATTTGTTCATGGCCCACCAGGCCATCGGGGATGCCAGAACGATGGCAACGAACACCAGTTTCAGGAAGTCTTTGGAGAGAAGCGCCACGATACTGGCGACCGACGCGCCCAGTACTTTACGCACACCGATTTCTTTGGTACGCTGCTCAGCCGAAAAGGTGGCTAAACCGAATAAACCCAAACAGGCAATGAAAATGGCGAGGCCCGAAAAAATGCTGAACAGGAGGCCATATTGCTTGTCGGCTTGATATTGCTTTCCATAGAATTCATCCAGAAAGAAATAATCCAGCGACGATTCCGGAAACAACGATCCCCAGATACTCTCCACCTGTCCCAGCAGATGCTGAGGATTATCTGCCCGGAATTTGATGGAATAAAAATTCGTTGGAATCCAGCTAAAGGCGGGGTCCATAAAGAGCATGATGGGCGTAAACGGCTGATGTAATGACTGTTGGTGATAATCTTTCACCACGCCGATAATTTCGCTGGCTTGATTCGGCGTTGTTTCTAAAGCTATTTTTTGCCCAATAGCCTGTTCAATAGACGTAAACCCAAAGTACTTAACCGCCGACTCGTTGAGCACCAGGGCCGTTGAATCGGCCGGGCGGGTCTTGTCGAAACCACGACCGGCTAATAGGCGTAACCCATAAGTCGGGATGAAGTCGAAATCGACTTTCAGCATTTCTACGAGCCGGTTGTCGGCGGGACTGGCTTCGAACCGGCGATTGGCCAGAAACTGCCCGACCTCTTTGCCCGGAACTGAGCCTGAACCTGTCACATTCGATACGCCCGCCAGTGCATTGATGCGTTTTTTTAACAGCTCAATTTTACCCGCATAATCAGGCGTGTTGACCGGCGATTTAATTACGACGACCTGATCGGTGAGCACGCCCGGCCGCTGGTTCATCATGTAAGCCGTCTGCCGATAAACAACCAATGTGCTGACGAGTAAAATCACCGAAATAACAAACTGAACCACAACCAGCGATTGCCGGAACGACCGCTCCCTGCCCGAGAATCGGAAGCGCCCTTTCAATACCGAAGCTGGCGATGCCCGTAACAATACCGTTACCGGATAAGCGCCTGTCAGGACGATTCCCAACAGCCACAGCGTCAGAAATCCGACAATCACCAATGGGTCGGCCCACACGCTCTGTGCCGGATGCAGGTGCAGTGAATCGGGGAGTAACTGTGCCGCAATAATCACCGTTGGCACGGCCAGTACCAGCGCAATGGTGTGAACCAGCATCGATTCGATCACAAACTGGAACAACAGCATTCGTCGCGATGAACCGATCATCCGCCGAACACCCGCTTCTTTGGCCCGATGCATTACCCGTGCCGTGGTCAGATTGCTGTAATTGACCCAGCTAATCAGCAGAATGACGAGCGCAATCACCGACAGAAAATCGACGGCGGTCCGGTTTCCTTTGATTTCAATTTCGTTCGGCGTAGCCGGGTTGAGGTGCAGATCGTGAAGGGGAACTAACTGGATGCCCCAGGTCACGTCCCGCATCGTCGACTCGGTTTTATAGTGCTCGGCGAGCGCCGGGAATTTGGCTTCTACCCGGCTGGGATCGGAGTGAGGTTTGAGTTGAACGAACGTATAACTGGAATGCTGATACCAAAAATGCCAGGTACGGGGCGGAGCCGTTTTGCCGGAAATCAGCATGCTAAACTGTATGGTCGAGTTGACGGGCAAATCCGCGAAAACGCCGGTAACCCGACAAGTCAGTTGCTGAGATCGGGTACTAATTTCCAGCGTTTTTCCCAGTGGATTCTGCGCGCCGAAATACTTGTGTGCCGCCGATTCGGACAGAACTACGGAATTGGGTTCGTTCAGAAACGTCCGGCGGTCGCCCTGCACCACGGGATAGTCGAAAAAGGTAAAGAAATTCGAATCGGCCAGGCAGACGTGCGATTCGCGAAACTTCTGATTTTCATAACGGACAACCCGTTCTGAATTTCGCCAGACGATGCGCGTAAAGCTTTCCACCTCCGGAAAATTCGCTTTCATGGCCGGCGCAAACCCGGTCGTGCTTGTTGCCCAGTGTTCGGATTTATGTCCCGCTCCATAAAACAGGGTTTCCACCCGATAAATGGATTTATCCTCGGCCACTACATCCTGGTCGTAACTCTGTTCGAATCGAACGTACTGAATCAACAGGCCGCAGGTGGCCAGGCCGAGTGCCAGACCTGTGATGTTAAGCAGGCTGTATAACCGCTGTTGACGAATTGATCGCCAGGCAATTTTGACGTAGTTTGATAGCATAGGGCGTTTGGCGTGGAGCAGGGTGCATGGAGCGGACCGTCGTTACGGCAGGGGCACCGGTCGATGTTGCCCCGCTCCATGCACCCTGCTCCACGCATCTACTCAGATCTTAAACTTTTCACCGGATTCATCAACGCGGCTTTGATGCTCTGAAAGCTCACGGTCAGCAAGGCAATTCCTACAGCTAAGATACCCGCTAGCGCGAACATCCACCACTCGATGTCAATTTTATAGGCAAAATCGCTGAGCCACTGGCTCATGGCGTACCAGGCAATAGGCGAGGCAATGATAATGGAGATGAAGACCAGTTTCAAAAAGTCTTTCGAGAGCAAGCCAATGATACTACCCACCGACGCACCTAATACTTTGCGCACCCCAATCTCTTTAGTGCGTTGCTCGGCCATGAACGCTGCCAACCCAAACAGGCCCAGGCAGGCAATGAGGATGGCGAGTGCGGCAAAGGTCAGGGCAATGGTGCCTACCCGTTGTTCGGCCCGGTACATTTCATCGAAACTGTCGTCCATGAACTGGTAGCTAAATGGCTGGCCTGGGGTGATCTGCTTCCATTTTGCTTCGATTTGTGATACCAGTGCTGGAAGATTTGTACTACTTACCCGAAAAGAAGCGGCTCCAGAATTTGAATCGAGCACCAGGGATAAGGCCCCGATATTTCGCCGAAGCGATTCGAAATGGAAGTTTTTGACAACGCCGATGATCGTGTACGTTTTCTGGGTTTTTCCCTGTGCATCGTCAAATCGCCACACACGCTTGCCAATAGGATCTTTGAAGCCTAATACCTTCACGGCGGCTTCATTCAGAATAATGCCCGACGAATCGGAGCCGAATGACCGGGCAAAGTCGCGCCCCTGAACAAGTTGCATGCCGAGGGTTTTTACGTAGTCGTAGTCAACTCCCCAGTTCTGCATATTAACACCTTTGTTCCTATTCGACTCCCCTTCGGCAAAGAAGGCGTTATCGTTTCGATTCGAGGGCGTTGGCAGGTATCCTGAAATACTACCACTGACCACGCCTGGCAAACGAAGCACTTCCTGCTTAAAGGTTTCGGCCTGCTTACCCATCGCATAAACGCCGTTGACGGTGAGGACTTGATCGCGTTTGAAACCTACATTCTTGGTCTGAATGTAGGTAATTTGCCGGTACACGATAATTGTCCCGACAATAAGTACCACGGACATCATGAACTGAAACACCACCAGCCCACTCCGTAAGCCAGCGCTTTTGAAACTCACGTTTATTTTGCCCTTAAGCACCGTTATCGGCTGAAAAGATGACAGGAAGAAGGCTGGATAGCTACCCGCCAGTAGCCCAACTACAATGGGTAAGGCCACTAACAGCGGCAGGTAATAAGGTGATACGAGCTGAACGATGCTCATCTCTTTCCCCGCAATTGTATTGAAGCCCGGTAAAGCTATGGCTACGATACTGATGGCGAGTACCATAGCCAGTACTGTAGTTAGTATTGATTCGGTCATGAACTGGCCAATGAGTTGCTGCCGTTCTGAGCCCATCACTTTTCGAACCCCCACTTCTTTTGCCCGATTTGCCGACCGTGCCGTGGCCAGATTCATGAAGTTGATGCAGGCAATCAGCAGGATGAACAAAGCCACCGCCGAGAAGATATAGACATACTGGATGTCGCCGTTGGGAGCCAGTTCGACTTGTTGTTTAGAATGCAGGTGAATATCCGTAAGCGGAATCAGCCAGTAACCTACGCTATTCCCCGCTTTGCGAAACTGATCCATGCTCGTGCCAATGAGTTGCATCGCTTGTGGGCCAACATACTTTTCGATAACGGTAGTAAAGTTTTTACTAAACACCTGGGCATCACTACCTGGTTTGAGTAAAATATAGGTGTGGTGATTATTGCTGAGCCACTGCCCCCAGGGATAATCATCGTTGAGCATGCTGAGGAAAAAATCACTTCGGAAATGCGAATTTTTGGGCATATCGCGCATAACCGCCGATACCTTGAAGGTTTTATTGTTGTCGAACACCATCGGCTGGCCCATCGGATTCTGATTGCCGAAGTGCCGTTTCGCTGCCGACTCGCTAATGACTACCGTATTGGGTTCGGACAATGCCCGTTTGGGATCACCCGAAATGAGAGGTAGGGTAAACACATCGAACAGGGTGGAATCGGCAAAGGTGATATTGTCTTCCCGCAGACTCGTTGGCTCACCCGTCCGCTTCACTAACCACGTTCCCCGCTGGTGCAGCCTGACAAACTGCTCGACCTGCGGATAATCTTTCTTGAGGGTTGGCCCCATTGGGTCAGGAGAAACGGCAAAGTGCATGTCGTTACCTCCGAACTTAATGTCGGACTGAACGCGGTAGATGCGGTCGGCTTTTTCGTTGTAGCGGTCAAAGCTCAGCTCGTCCAGCACGTAGAGCATGATGAGCAGGCAACAGGCCAGTCCAACGGCCAACCCAAAAATATTGATGAACGTAAAGCCCTGCTGTTTGCGGAGCGTCCGCCAGGCGATTTTAAGATAGTTCGTTAGCATAGTAGTAACACGTAATACTAGCATACCCCAAATGTTGTACCGGAAAGATAAAGCGCTTATTGCTAGGTGATTAGTTGGGGTATTTTATTGATACATGTCCGAAACTGGACAGGAAGCGGACAGCTACGGACAGGTTCTTTATGGATCAATGGCCTTGCTTGTTTTTCGGTGAAATCCACTCCCGGAACGTATGTTCTCGCTTGGCTACGCTGACCGGGCTGGCGTACCACCGGGCTGGCGTACCAGTGAGCTATTGTTTTAACGGCCTCTGGCCGGAGACTAGCAAATTGGGCGCAAATAAAAAAAGGTATATAAATCGTAACGACATCACTTTCGCTATATAATTTCAATCCTATTGACGTACAGTCGATTATGAGTGATGATAGTAGGATGCTCAAGTAGGTATGGCAACTGCGCCATCTCACATACTTGAGTCATTTGTCAATCTGAGACGTTGATTTGTGAGATGACAATTTGCAACTCCTATTGTCGAGCTTTAGGGGCGATAGAGAAATGGGATGTCTATCTCGTAAAAGCGGGTGTGGCTGCGACATAGCCTCCCTTTCGTACTATTCTAGGAGGTACGAAAATAAATCCATTGCACAACGGCCAAATAGTAGGTTTCAAGGCGATTCGGAGTCCTAAAAGCAGGTCGATTTTTCGTACTTTTCTTCTTAAAGTACGAAACGAGATAATAATGGTATGAGAACAAATAGACGTTCGTTTATAGAGTAACGTTATTAGATCTTTACTTCATGTCAGTATGAGCTTCCATCCATGCCAAAGCAAGATGCTGCTTTATAGTGATTTCCCCCGTTTTATATACATTCATATACATATATTATATAAATAAATATTAATGATTAATTATTGTAGTGTTATTGTCAGTTTCTAGTAAGCTGATGTTCACGTACTTCCTTGGGTATACACCAAATTCTGCATTTAATTTTATGCGGTAGACAATGATGAAGGCTATAGACTTCTCGTTGAGACAGCGCCAGCTCATTAACAGGGTAGAAGAGAAGTAATAAGAAGCACCATTGTATTTGGTTTCATTTGCATGCCTTTTTACTCAAGGCCGACTATACAAACTACTAAAGAGAGATCAGCTTTCTTTGGTGAAAAGGTATCATAACGGTTTAGTACAGTTCCAATATGTGTTTATCAGCTCTATCAGCCAAATAGTGTTTTTCCTTACGCTAAGGGGATTATTTCCACACAATTATGCACAAATACCTTTGTATGAATAATGAACAGAGTATACTAGTCATGGAATGGGTTCAGACTATTCAACAGTATGATGCTAACTATAGAAATATAGCCAGCCAAATTGAAGCGAATCAACTAATCTCACAACTTTCTAGTCATCACGTTGACGAGTTAAAGCCTAAAAATGATGAACTACTTGGTTTGTTGAAAGCTATGCACCAGACTCTCGTAAAGTTAGAGGATGAATTAAGCCGCCCAGATTCTGACCTAGATGACAAATACGAAAGGTTAAAAACACACATTAAAATTATCAACAATCTCAACGGCTATGTTGCTTGCTATTAAATCAGAGAGTTACAGGCTGAACCTATGATTCTGCCATTTGTCATGAAAACACCAATTTAAGGCTATTACTTTCGCTTGTAGCTTAGTTTTTTGACCAAAGAATCTCGGCAATAAGAGCCGTCATACTTAGCAACTTAAGCCGTAACCACGTCTAATTGATAAAATCATTTTACGCTCTTGATATATTCAGGTAGTTTCCTTGTTGTCCTACTGATCTTATTGCTCCTGTATCGAACATTTCGATTCAGCAAACGCTGTCCCGCTTGTGGTTATTCAGAACCGGATCGTATGCGCTGGAAAGGGATTATGAAACGTCTCCCTGTCAAAGCCTATCACTGTCCAGGTTGCCGACACAACTTCTATCTTATCGAAGATTTTACGAAAGCAACAGTAAGCCAACCTGACAATTCTATAAGTCCGAAGCTTGAATAAAAATCGAGTACATTTCGTACGTTGGGAAGTAAAGTACGAAAAATAGTAAGCTTACATCTCAGATAACCCTCCCGACTGAGACGAAGAGAGATTTGAGTGCTAGTAATTCGGGCATATTGTAAGATAGCCTGCTACTTATACTGTACAAGTCGTACTTTTTTACGAGATAGACAAACAACTATTATCTTGACTATCCTTACGTCAATGCCGATTTTTGTCGTTATCCAGCTATCGTCTTTTTTATCAGCTCACTTTTTCAGTTAACCAATCCAGTATATCGCCCATGACAATTTCTTTGTCAAGGTCATTAAGCAAGTCATGGAAGTGTCCTTCATAAAACTTTAATGTTTTGTCGGCCGATGACGCATGGTCATAGAAATACTGGCTTCCACTAGGTTTGGTTGCTTTGTCAGCCGTACCATGAAGAATCAGCAAGGGGAGTTGGATAGCAGCCATTTCTGTCTTGAGCCGCTCGTCCGCTAGCGATAACTGCTGCACGGTTTTGGTCGGCTGCACTTCATTGGCAATCAGTGGATCAGCGTTCATGAACTCAACGACAGCCTGATCGCGGGAAAAATCTTCATTGTTCAACCGCAGCACGTGGGCATGAGGAAACAGGTGGCTTAGTCCTCTCAGGACCGCAACGGCAAAATCAGGAGCCGGTACTTGGAAAGCGAAGCTTTCACAAATGAAACCCCTGAGCTTATGCTGATGCTCCAAGACATAGATGGAGGATAAAACGCCCCCTGCGCTATGACCCAGTAGGAAAGTTGGCAAGCCTGGATGGGTGGATTGGGCAATATCAACTAGCTTATCGAGTTCTTTGACAAACTGTTCATAGTCGGCAATGTAGTACCGTTCTCCATCGGAGTGGCCCCGGCCCGGAAAATCAATGGCATACACCTCAAAATCCTGAGCCGTCAACTGTTGGGCAGGCCATAGAAAATACCCACTATGCGAATTAAATCCGTGCGCAAAAACGAGGATCGCCTTAGGCGAATTGACGGCCTTCCAATGCTTGTAGGCCACGTTCAATCCCTCTTCTGAGAGAAAGGACTCTTGAGTAAGTGTTTGCATGGTTTTCTATCCTGATAAAAAGTAGATTGCCAAGAAGGCATATGGTCCTTCGATTCAGCCCGATAAAATTGGCAAGTAGTAGCTTACTCTTCTCAGTATAAATCGACTGAAAAACGGTACAATCAATGGTTTTTTTATCTAGAATTTTACTGAAATGAATATTCTCGTACTCAGTTGTCAGTGAGTTACGAGGACTTTCCCATACCATCTATTTAAAGTATAAACTGAAGTCTATGTTCATTACTCTGAGTGATTCTAATGAGTATGAGACAAAAGGTTATTCTTATAGAACGCTCCTTCTTGAGACGACAAGAATGGTGTAGGTCGGCTTCGAAAAGCGAGCGTTTGATGATACAGATAAAAACCTCACAAGCATCGATATATGATTGATGCTTGTGAGGTTTTAAGTAGATCCGTTGATTTACTCGCTACGTAAACTTTTTACTGGGTTCAGCAAGGCAGCCCGAATACTTTGAAAACTAATAGTCAGAAAGGCAATCGTAACCGATAGGACGGCAGCCGAGGCAAACACCCACCAACGAATTGGCGTCTGGTAAGCAAAATTCTCCAGCCACCGATGCATACCATACCAAGCTAGGGGAGAGGCTACCAGAAAAGCCAATACAACCAGTTTCAGGAAGTCTTTCGACAAGAGACTGACAATACTACCTGTCGAGGCCCCCAGCACTTTGCGTACTCCAATCTCCTTCGTTCTCTGGACTGTGGCATAGGAGGCCAGACCGAGTAAACCCAGACAAGAGATAAAAATGGCCAAGAGCGCGAAAGTCAGAAAAAGGGTTTGGAATCGTTCGTCGCTTCGGTACTGGCGGTCGAAAAACTCATCCATGAAGTAATAATCGAACGGACGATCAGGATTGTGTTGCCGCCATTGGGCTTTGATGGCTTCGACTACCCCGCGCATATTTCGCCCATCCAGTTTGACTGACAGTAAATCGCCATTCCACCAGTCGGTCACGCGGAACGTCAGAGGTTTAATGGTTTCCTGTAACGATTTGAAATGAAAATCTTTCAATACACCCACAATCCTCCCTGTCCGTCCCCATTGTTCGACTCGTTTGCCGATGGCAGCCTGCGCGGTGCTGTAGCCCAACACCTTTACCATTGCTTCGTTAATCATAAATGACTGCGAACTGTCCGCCGGGAAATCTCGGGAAAAGGCTCTTCCGGCCACCACTTTAAGGTCATATTGTGGAATGAAGTCAAAATCGATCCGGTACACATCCAGATTACCCCCCTGCATATCACCCGCATTATTCTCCATGAAGGAGGCCGCCTGCGAATTCTTTCCCCCCGGTACGCTAGAGGAAGCCGCCGTTGATTTAACGCCACTCAGCCCGCTTATAGACGCAGCGAAGGCATTCCGTTTCGAACCGTTTTGCGCTCTGATCACCAGCATCTGGTCCTTGGAAAAACCCAGCTCACGGGTACGCATAAAATCCACCTGCGAATAGATGACCATTGTGGCAATGATCAACACAGTAGCAATCGTGAATTGGCCGGTTACCAATCCCTTTCGTACCAAAACGCCTTTTGCATTGGCGATAAAACGACCTTTCAGTACAATCACTGGCTCAAAGGACGATAGAACCAGTGCAGGATACGTACCAGCCAGACATCCAATCGCCAAGGCAGCGATAGCCATCCCGCCCACAAACGGCAGATTGCTCAGGATGCCCGGACTAATCAGTTTGCCGGCAAGCGAATTGAACCCAGGAATCAGCAGAGTAGAAAGGATAAGGGCAACCAAGAAAGCAAGCATACATAATAGCACCGATTCGCCAATAAACTGCCGCGCCAGTAGCCCTTTAGCGGCACCTATCGCTTTTCGGACCCCGACCTCTTTTGCACGGTCGATCGATCGGGCTGTGGTCAGATTAATAAAATTGATACAGGCAATCAATAAAATAAACAGGCCAATTACCGAAAAGACCGTTACGTTGGCCCTACTCCCTGACTCCTCGGCACCTCGCTTGGAGTAGAGATACACGTCCCGTAACGGTTCCATAACCATCGTAATCCCCATCTTGTGTTCACGCATCATCTTGCCCGCATGACTTTCCAGAAACCGGGGAAATTTGTCGGCTAGTGCATCGGGGGTAGCGCCGGGTTTGAGCAACAGGAAGGAAAGCGTACCAAAATCACCCCATTCTTGCTCAATTCCTTTATTGAAATGCTGGGTGTAGGAAATCATGGATACAAACAAATCGCCCTTTATCTGGGAATTTGCGGGAATATCCTGCATAACTCCCGTAATTTTAACGGGAGTCCCCTCGTCGCCCAGGAGCAGTGTCTGGCCCATCGGATCCGAATCCCCGAAATATTTCCGGACTGTCTTTTCCGGAAGAACCACGCTCATCGGCTCGCTCAGCGCTGTTTTGGGATCACCTTCGAGCAGTTTGAAATCGAAGAGGCTAAAGAACGACGCATCGGCAAACACCGTTTTGTTTTCCTGAAATTTCAGATCGCCTTTTCGGACCAGTCGTTCCTTGACACTAAGGCGTGCGAAATTTTCGACTTCTGGAAATTCTCGTTTAAGATTAGGGGCAAACGCCCACGAACTGATGTCGTAATGAATGGTTTCGGATTCGGTTTTGAGATCCGTCGCCAGTCGATAAATACGGTCAGCCTTTGTGTGGAAAGCGTCGTAGGTTAGTTCAAAATGAACGTAGAGGGCAATCAGAAAGCAGGCCGTCATGGCTACACTGAGGCCCATTACGTTGATAAATGAAAACAGCTTATATTTCCACAGGTTGCGAAAAGCTATTTTGAGATGGCTATGTAGCATAGTAGTGCTTAGAAAGGATGGCGAGTAGGTAGTAGATGTCGTTGTTTGGATGCTGAACCGGCGCCTAATAAAGTAAGGACGACAAAAGCGAATCACTTCCCAGGCGTATAGCCGCCGAGCAGTAACTTCACCTCGTTCAGCCACTTGCTGGTCAAATTGTTCATGCAGATCGCCCAAGAGCTCTTCCCGTAAGTCGTCAGGACAGACGAGTCGTAGTAATCTGTCGGCCCAGGCAGGTGGCGAAGGTATAGGTTTGGGTTGCTGCATGGTTTACGATAAGGATAGGTTTGGTATAGAACCCCATAGATCGTTTCGCACCTGTCGCATCTCATCGAGCGTCCGTTTACCATAGGCTGTAATCGAAAACAGCCGCTTTCGACGCCCGCCCCGAGCGGTGGTGGCTCCGCCCAATTCTGATTGCACAAAGCCTTTTTCTTCCAGGCGGTACAAGGCCACATGGACCCCGCTGAGATTAATGGAACGGAGGGTCCGTTTCTTTAACTCCTCAGCGATATTGAGGCCATAAGCAGCCCCATTGAGGATGGCCACCGTTAATAGGACGAGTTCTTCAAATTCTCCCAGGTATGTTCTTCCCACAGTACGTTGTTCATAAATTTATTTTCTTATCATTTGCTAAACAAATCAGATGCCATAAATTTACACCTTTGATTATCAAAAGGTTGGCTTCTATTTCATTCGATTAGTTGTCCGAAAGCGTACAAGCCATGTCCGTTCCTGAACAGAATCAAGAGTGGCTAAGTAGCGGTAAGCCAAAAAAGCAGGAGAACGATCCGGTCGATTATCAGCAATTGAAGCAATAAACGGACTTACTTAGAAGAAATGAGTGATTAGGCAGAATCTGGTTTCACTTCGTGATTAGGATATGATGGATCAAGTTGGCTAGCTGCCTCTATATTGCCGATAGTAAATTATTTTCCAATAACGCTCCTCCCTGAAACGAAGAGACATTCATTTAGCTTCTTCGCAGGCTAGAGCGTTTTTAATAGACGCATTTTCTTTATTATCCAGCCAACACTAGCTGAAGTATATCCCCACAGATTTACAGCAGTTGCCTACCGTTGAGCAGAGCGATTAATTCGCTCATGTGTTCGATCTGTCCATAGCCATTACCGGCCACAGCGACCTGCTCGTGCAATGCTGTCGTATAAAAGGGTACGTAAATGGCGTGCGCACCGATATTCACGACCGGCAGCACGTCGGACTTAAGTGAGTTGCCGATCATTAGAAACTCGGCTGGCTGCAATCTGTAGCGTTTGAGTAGCTGCTGGTAAGTCAGCTCATTTTTTTCGCTAACAATCTCGACATGGTCGAAATAATGCCCGATACCCGAACGGGCCAGCTTGCTTTCCTGATCCAGCAGATCACCTTTGGTCAGTACCATCAATGGATAGGCTCCGCTGAGTTGGCGCAGGGTTTCCTCGACCCCATCGAGTAGATCAATTCGGTACCGGAGTAAATACTTGCCCTGGTCAATGAGTTGCTGAATTTCCCGGCCCAGCACCTGTCCCTCCGTTAGCAGAATGGCTACTTCGATCATCGATAAGATGAATCCTTTGGCTCCGTAGCCCATCAGGGCAATGTTTTGGCTCTGTACGGCAATTAGGGCTGCATCGAGCTGATCGGGGGTGCCGTATTGCGCTAAAAACGTTCGCAGGTCACGCTCAACGTCGTCGAACAGAGGCTGATTGGCCCACAGTGTATCGTCAGCATCGAAGGCAATCAGTTTAAGGTTTTCTTTAGCTATGTTCATAGTTTGGGCTTATTGGGCCGGTATCTGTTGGGGCGCCAACGCGTGGTATCGCTTTTGCAGTTGAAACAGCAGGTCCTGCTTTAATTGATTGGGGATAAAGGCCGCTAGCAGGGCCTGGCGATTGGTCGCGTAAAAATCAGCAATGTCCCAGCCAAACGTTTGTTGCATCTTTTGATACTCTTCACTCAAGCTAACGTTGACGATGGTTCGAGCATCGGTATTGAGGTTAAGTGCCACACCCGCCCGGTAGAGTTTGTCCACCGGATGCTGGGCATACGTATCGTACAGGTCGATCTGCACATTACAGGTTGGACAAACTTCGAGGTGAATCTGGTGCTTCTTCAGGTGCGCCACTAACTGGGGATCTTCAATGCTACGGACGCCATGGCCGATCCGACTGGGGCCAAAATATGCCAACGTTTCCCAGACACTCGATGGACCTTTCGCTTCCCCCGCGTGAGCCGTGCAGAAAAGACCGTGCTGTCTGGCATACTCAAATGCGTTCACATGCGCGGCAATGGGGAAGCCCGCTTCGTCGGCGGCAATGTCGAAGCCTGTTACGTGCGTGTCCTTAAACTGCTCGACCAGTCGCACCGTTTCCATACTTTGGGCTTCGGTATAGTGACGCAGGGTACAGAGTATCAGTCGGGCTTCGATGCCCGTTTCCCGCACGGCCTGCGCCGTAGCCGCTTCCGTATAATGAACCACCTCTTCCGGAGAAAGGCCTTTCTCCAGATGTTGAAGGGGGGCAAAGCGCAGTTCAGCATAGAGCACATGATCGGCCGCTAATTGCGTAAATAAATCCCGCACCACCAATTTCAGTTGCTCGGGTGTTTGCATCAACTCAATGCCCTTGGGAGCCCGTGTTAGAAAATCGGCCAAATTGTGGCACTTAGCCGGGGCAATGAACTCCTCCTGATATTGGGCTTCGGTAATGGTTGGGTCAATAGCGTTGACCACGTTGTAGCTTAGGGAGCAATCCAGATGCAGGTGCAGTTCAACTTTAGGTAAGGATTTAATGTCCATTTAAATTAAGAGATAAGTAGTGGCATATACTTCGTTACGGTATCAATCAAAAAATAGCGCATTGGGTCAGCCGGTAAAGCGATGATTCGGTTTAGAGGATCTAGTCCCCAAGGATTATCTTTACCTTTGTTGCCCACAATATAAGGGCCTGTCAAGGACATTTGACCCGTTGTAACTGGCGTGATAATTAAATACAATCCAGATTTATTGACTTACCTCAATCGGCTAGTTGCCGCCGACACGCATTCGTCATCAATTAGTCGGCGAACATTTACCAAGGGCCAGTTGCTGATTAGTCAGGGCGATTGTCCGCAGTGGGTTTACCTGCTCACCGGAGGGATCGTTAAGTGTTTCATCACCGAAGAAAACGGCCGAAGCTATGTGCTGGAATTTTTAGGCGAAGGTGAAATGCTGGGTGAACTGGAGCTTTTGACTGGGACGAATAATCTGTCTACCGTTGAAGCACTGACGGATGTTACGGCCTACCAGATTAGTCAGGACTTGTTTCACTCGTATCTGCTGGAGGAACCCCATTTTAATCGGCTCCTGCTCCAGGAACTGGCCCTGCGGCTAAGCCGTACAGCCCAACGAGCGTCCTACCAGCAAATTTTTCCAGTAGAGTATGCTATCCTGAAAGTACTTTTTCTGTTTACTGAGAGTCAGCCTTCCGTATCCAAACAAAATCTGGCAGACTACTTAGCGATTCCGGTCCGGAGCCTAAACCGAATACTAGCCCGCCTGAGTGCACAGAACCTGTTTACTGCTACGACCAAAACTGCCTTGACCGTCTCCAGGGAGAGGCTGACTGAACTTATCATAGCGTATCATTGAAACCGTATACGACAGATTGAATCAGACAGATCATAAAAATGACTGTCTCTTTTAACGCTCCTTTTCATAAGGATGGCAATAGTCCTTACTGGTGCGCCAGCCCGGTGGCAAAGTCAGGCGCGAACGTGAGTATCTTTACAACCTATGGAAACCTTACCCATTTTTCGTTTTTTACTAGTTCTATCTCTAGTCCTAAACAGTGGACTACTCCTGGCGCAGCCCAGAAAACAACCGGTGAAAAACTCCGCAGAACAAGCCGGTTTGTGGAAAGACACCGATGGGCATTTCATCAATGCGCATGGTGGCGGGATGCTTCAGCATAAGGGAACATACTACTGGTTTGGGGAAATCAAAAAAGGGAAACCATGGCTCGTTCCCGGCCAGAGTTGGGAATGTTATCGGGTTCCGGCGGGGGGGATTTCCTGCTATTCATCAAAAGACCTGAAAGCCTGGAAATACGAAGGAGTGGTTCTGCCAGCCACAACGAAAAACCGGCAAAGTGATTTAGATACCAGCAACGTCATCGAGCGTCCGAAGGTGATTTATAACCCAAAAACAGGCCAGTTCGTCATGTGGATGCACATCGACCACAAAGACTACAGCTATGCGCACGCGGGCGTAGCCGTAAGCGACAAACCGACCGGCCCATTTCGCTATGTGGGTAGCCTGAAACCCAATGGACACGATTCACGGGATATGACGGTCTTTCAGGATGATGATGGAAAAGCCTACCTGATTCACTCGTCCGAAAATAACAATACGCTGCACATCAATCTGTTATCGGACGATTACCTGAAACCAACCAATCGGTACATCCGCATTTTGGAAGGCAAACGACGTGAAGCCCCCGCGCTGGTTAAACAGGCCGGGAAGTACTACTTAATCACGTCAGACTGCACGGGCTGGAGCCCCAATCCGGCCTCGGTTGCCGTTGCCGATTCGCCGTTGGGGAAGTGGACAACTCAGGCGAATCCCTGCGTAGGCCCGAATGCTGAAACGACCTTCCAATCGCAAAGCACCTACATCGTTCCACTCGACCCGAAGCAAGGCAAGTTCCTGTTCATGGCCGATCGCTGGAACAAAACGAATCTTGAGGATTCTCGATATGTATGGTTACCGCTGGACATTAAGGCTGGAAAAGTAACAATACCCTGGCAAGCCAATAGGCTGTAGGTTAGCAAGTGGCTGGCGCGGGTATTTACCCCTGCCTTTTCATATAGCCAGCATTCGCTGGCACCTGAAAATCTAACTGTGCGTCAGTGAATACTGACGAAATTAAGAGGCACGAGTAAATACCCGCGCCAGCAGACCAATCCTACCCACTTCGCAAACTCTTCACCAGATTCATCAGCGCGGCTTTGATACTCTGGAAACTCACCGTCAATAGGGCAATCAGCACGGTTAGCACACCCGCCAGTGCGAACACCCACCAGCTAATCTTAATTTTGTACGCAAAGCCTGCCAGCCATTTAGTCATCACCCACCATGCCAGGGGCGAGGCAATGACCAGCGCCACCAACACCAGGATAACGAAGTCTTTCGATAATAAACCAACCAGGCTGGATACTGATGCGCCCAGCACTTTCCGAATGCCGATTTCCTTGGTTTTCTGTAATGACTAGTAATGACAGCTATACTTAGTCGTTGTTTTTAAGGACGTTTGATAGCTGGACATTTGCCATTTTCCAGCTCTGCGTGCCAACGGCGATGGCTGCCGTGATGAAAACGACCGTATTGGCCAGAAAGAACCACCCGATACCCGGCTGGAATGAACCCGTAAATTCCTGGGTGTTCTGGAGCAATAACTTGATGCCCAAAAAGCAAATTACGTTAGCGACGAGTCCGGCGATGGACAGTAAAAGCAGGAATTCGCGGTTGACCAGCAACACGATCTGGGCAATTGTTGCCCCCAGCATTTTTCGTACGCCCACCTCTTTCATCCGTCTGGAAAAATGCTGAGCCGCTAATCCATACAGCCCCATGCAGGCAATCAGCAATGCCAGTCCGGCCAGATAGCCAAAACCGTTGGACAGGTTTTGAAACGTGGTGTTAAAGCCATCGAACACATCTTTCTGGTAAAAATGAGAAGCGGTTGTATTCGGGAATTTAGCCTGCCAGATTTGTTCCAGATTCGCTACTACTTTGGGGCCGCTGCCTGGATCGAATCGAGCAACCAGGTAGCTAAACATAGGCGGCTGGGCAGCGAAAAAAATGACTGGGCGTGCCGCGCCAGAACCCATTAATTTGAAATCCTTGACGACTCCGGCAATCGTAACTAATTTTTTATCTACTCGTATCGACTTACCAACAGCGGCATCTTTCCAGTTGTGCTTCTGTACAAACGACTCATTGACAATGACCGATTCGGTGTTTTCGGCGACACGGTTGTTTTCGAAAAAATGGCCCGACGCCAGGTTGAGCCCCATTGCGTCAAAATAATCGGGGCCAACGTTGTACTGAAGCACGTTTTCCTGCACATCGCCCAGGTAGATTGTTGCCCGGCCTACTGATTCGCCAACGTGGTTTTCGGCACCGGCAATCGTCCTGATCGATGGGTTTCTGGCTAACTCATTTTTGACGATGGTAAACTGGGTGCTATCGGTCAGGCGAAGAACCAGGGTTTGATCGGGATTGTAGCCCCAGTCGAGGTTTTTCCACTGCACACCGGCACTCGTCAGGACAACCCCCAGAATAACCGACATAAATGCCAGCACGAACTGGGCGACAAGCAACGCCCGGCTGAACGTGTTTTTGGTGCCAAACTTCAGCTTCCCGGCCAGGACAGCAATGGGCCTGAAGGCGGAAACATACAAGGCTGGATACGCCCCCGACGCAATGGCCGTAAACGCTAACAGGCCAGCCAGAAAACCCCACAAAGGCAAGTTTTGACCAAAGGAGAGCGATATGCTCATGACCATCAGGTCATTAAACAGGGGAACCAGAAATGCGGTGGTGATAACCAATGCCAGCAACAGAGCCACAAAACAGAGCAGCAGGTTTTCGGTCATGAACTGGGCGATCAATTGCTGGCGTGTACCACCCATCACCTTGCGTACACCAATTTCTTTTAATCGCTGAGTTGCCGCTCCCAGCGAAATATTGACATAATTAAAACACGACAAGCCCATCATGATCAGGGCGATAGCCGAAAACAGGATCGTCGTGATTGGGTGGTTGGCTTCGGCCGGACGGCGGTTCACCTCGTAGGCATTCGGACCCGGATCGCGGAGGTTATCGAAGATGAACGATTTGATGGGATTCTCCCGGTTTCGGGAATTATACAACGCCACATATCGACCCATTTGCCCAGCCAGCGACTTTACATCGGTTTTTTCCTTAAGCTCAATGAACACGCCATAGATGTGAGAGGACCAATCCTGATTCTTCAGCGACGCGTGAACGGGGTGATAGCCGGTCAGCAGGTCGAAGGCAAAGCCGGTATTGTTCGGGAATTTCTCGGCTACGCCTTGAACGATGAACTGGTTGTGTTCCCGCTCAGCCGTAACGATGGACAGGGGTTGCCCGATTGGAATCTGGTTCGGGAAGTACTTCTCTGCCATTTCGCTGCTGAGAATAAGCGCATTCGGATCGGCCAGCGCTGCCGGGTTTCCGTACTTCAGCGGGAACGTGAACAGTTGGAAAAAGTTGGCATCCGCATAGGTAATCGTTTCATCGAACAGGTTTTCCTTACGAACAACCTGAACACCCTCACGCTGGACGCGAACTGCCTGTTTCACCTGAGGGAAATCAGTAGCCAAACCGGCAGCAATGGGAGCCGGGGCGTTACCGTATACCTGCGTTTCCTTGTTGACTTCCATCGTGTATTCCACCATGAAAATCCGATCGCCGTTAACGTGGAAATTATCCAGCGTCCAGAAGTTTTTCAGAATCAAAAAAACGGCGATACTACACGCAACGGCAATGGACAGTCCAACAATATTGATAAACGACGTTACCCGGTTAGTAACCAGATTCCGCCAGGCGAGAATGATGTAGTTTTTTAGCATAGTAAGGGGGAGAAAAGGGAGGAAGGAGGAGGGGAGGAAAGGCGGGCCGCCATCGCGGAAGAGTAGGATAAAAAGTGAACGTTCTAGTTCCTTCCTCCCTCTCCTCCTTCCTCCCTTTTCTCCCTCTTTATTCCGATTTTAAACTCTTCACCGGATTCATCAACGCGGCTTTGATACTCTGGAAACTCACCGTTAACAACGCTACACCGACAGCCAGCAGGCCCGCCAGGGCGAACATCCACCATTCAATGTCGATTTTATAGGCGAAGTCCTGCAACCACTGATTCATGCCGTACCAGGCGAGGGGTGAGGCAATCAGGATTGCAACGAATACAAGTTTCAGGAAGTCTTTGGAGAGCAGACCCACAATGCTGAATACCGAAGCCCCCAGCACTTTTCGAACGCCGATTTCTTTGGTACGTTGTTCGGCCGTGAAGGCGGCTAAGCCAAACAAGCCAAGACAGGCAATCAGGATGGCCAGGGCCGAGAACACGAATACGACCTGGGCGGTACGCTGTTCGGATCGGTATAACGTGTTCAGGAAATCATCCAGAAAGGTGAACTCAAAGGCCGAATCGGACATGTCTTTCTGGAAAACGCCTTCCAGTTGCCGCATGGTTTCGGGCAAATGAGCCGTCTTGGTTTTGACAAGCAGATACGGCCGCGACTCCGTATCGGCATTGTGAAACGCATACGCACCAATGGGCATGTGGAGCGATTCGAAATGGAAATCCTCAACAACGCCCACGATCTCGGCCCGGTCCCACCCGAACAGGTTATGCGCTTTCTGCCCAATCGCTTTTTGAGGTGTGTAGCCTAAATACTGAACCGACGTTTTATTCAGTACCACCTGTACCGTTGTGTCTTTGGGATCTTTTACGTCAGAAAAAGCGCGGCCTGCCAGCAGTTTTAAGCCCAGCACATTAATAAAGTCACTCCCGACCCGGTTCGTCCGAATGGCCATGCCATCGCTGGCGTTGCTGCTGTTCTTGTCTGATTTAGTGATCGTTCGGCCACTGCCACCATAGCCGGGGAAAGCCTGCGCCCGGCAAACATCGACAACATTACTCAGGCTTCGGTAGTCGTTCATCAGCGCGTCGATCTGCGTTTTGTCTTTTGCCGCCGAGGTCATGATGGCCAGCACCTGCGTGGGTTCATAGCCCAATTTCTGCGACTGAATAAACTGCAACTGCTGGTAGAAAATGAACGTACTCACCATCAGCACGACCGAGGCCGTGAACTGGATAACCACCAGCGACCGCCGGAATAAACCCGCCCCCGACTGGTTTCGGAAGGTGGTGCTGAGCAGGTATTTAGGCGAAAATGACGATAGGTAAAAGGCTGGATAAGAGCCTGCAATAAGGGTAATGAGCAACCCAATGAGCAGCAGGCCACCCACTACTTCGGGCGATACCAGGGACTGAAAGGGTAACTGCTTGCCCGTTAGCTGGTTGAATAAGGGTAAACTAAGCGATACTAAGACGATGGCCAGTACCAGCGCGATCGACATCATTAACCCTGTTTCGAGATAGAAACGGGTGATTAGTTGCCGCATCGTTGCGCCGACGGTTTTGATAACGCCCACCTCACGAAAACGAATCTGCGCCTTGGCCGTGGCTAGATTCATGTAGTTGATCGACGCAATCAGCAGGATGACAATGGCCAGAATCAGAAGAATTTTAACCTGCTGAAAATCGCCGATGCGGGTGGTATTGGCATTGGTAATATCCGCCGAATGCAGGTGAATGTCGGTGAGGGGTTGGAGGCCGAGCGTGAAATATTGATTGTCTTTGGGTACGTTTTTATTCAGAACAACCGCCATTTGCTGTTCCACCTGAGCGGGGTTAGCCTGCGGAGTGAGCAGTAGATAAGTTTCAAAACTGGCGTTGTCCCAGGTGGGATTCTTTGCCCAGCGCACACTGCTGAACGACCCGATCATGTCGGCATCCAGCGTCGATGTGCCGGGAAAGTTTGCGTAAACACCCGTCACTTCCAGCGTATCCTTGTTGTCGACATTCAGGATTTTACCGATTGGGTTTTCGGTGCCAAAATAGCGGTCGGCGGTTGCCTGACTGAGCACAACCTTACGTGGTCCATCGAGCGCTGTTTTGGGGTTTCCTTTCAATAAACCAATATCGAACACATCGAACAGGCTATTGTCGGCCCAGTAGAAGTTCTTCTCAGCAAATTTCTTCTCGCCTGAGTTCACGAAAGCGGTCTGCCCGTAATTATGGCGGAGTAGCCGTACCTGCTGCGCTACAGTCGGGATGTCGGCTTTCAGCGCCGGTCCAACGGCATTGGGCGAGTTGGCCCATTTCATTGTTTTTCCATCGAAGGAAACCGTTGCTTTGACCCGGTAAATCCGGTCGGCATTCGTATGGTATTTGTCGAACTGAAGTTCGTCTTTTACATACAACATCAGCAGCAGGGCCACGGCCAGGCCCGTTGCCAGGCCAACTAAATTCAGGAACGTAAACAGGCGGTTTTTCAAAAGCCCCCGCCAGGCGATTTTGAGGTAGTTTGTTAACATAAGAATTGGGGGAAGAAGGAGGAGAGGGAAGAAGGGGAGGAGGGGGACGAGAGGGAAAATAGGTTTTTGTTGTTTTCCTTTCCTCCCTTTCTTCCCCCTCATCCCTTTACTCCATTTTTAAACTTTTAACTGGATTCATCAAAGCTGCTTTTACGGACTGGAATGAGACGGTTAGGAGTGTGATCAGGGCGGCCAGGACAATTGTTAGCCCGAACATCCAGACTTGAATCTGGATGCGGTAGACATAATCCCGTAGCCAGGCATTCATGAGCCACCACCCGAGGGGAGCAGCGAGCAGAAAACCCAGCAGAACCAATCGACCAAATTCCCGGCCAAACAGCCAGACAACCTGAAAGGCACTAGCGCCCAGCACTTTGCGTACACCAATTTCTTTGCTCTTGGTCTCGACCATAAACGAGACTAAGCCATACATGCCCAGGCAACCAATCAGAATGGCGATTAGCGAAAATACCTGCGTTAGGGCGAGCATGATCCGGTCACCCCGGTAAAATTCGTCCAGAATAGTGTCAACAAACTGGTAGCTAAAGACCTTTTCCGGGAAGAAATCGCTGTACGTGGCTTCGACTGTTTTCAGCGTTTTAGGTAAGTCGGTGACGCTTACTTTCACCGCAACCATATGGCTTTGGGCCAGGTCGTTGACGATGACAACGGGTTTTACACTGTTTCGCAACGAATTGGTGTAAAAGTCATTGACCACGCCCACAATCGTTTTGTCGGTATCCCAGATTCGAAACCGCTTGCCCAGCACATCGCCGGGCGACAGTTTGCCCAATCGCTTAACGACCGTTTCGTTCACGATCACCTCCTGAGAAGTGCTATCGGTTGGACGGAAATTGCGACCGGCCAACAGTTTCATGCCAAATAGGGGCAGGTAATTAGGATCGCCGATTTTCGACTGGACATCAAATCCTTCGGGCTTTGTTCGGGTGTCATACACGAATGGAAACTGATTGATGTTGCCCGATGCTGGCGGTTGATTGCCCAGGGCCACATCCTGAACGCCCGAAATCTGAAGCAGTTGTTGCCGGAACGTTTCCTGTTTCAGCGGGTCGTTCTGAGCTGATTTGGCGTTCGGTAAATCGACAAGCACAATGCCGTCGCTCACGAAACCAAGATCGGCCTGCCGGACGTGGCGCAGTTGGGTCATCACCACAACAACGCCAATAGTGAACAGTTGCGTCATGAAAAACTGAACCACCACCAGGCCCCTGCGTACCGAAAAGCCACCAACGGCCTGCGTCGTTAGTCGACCCCGCAGGGCGGTGATTGGATTGAAGCCCGCCATCATCAGCGCCGGATAAAAACCAGCCAGCAGAATAACGAACACCACGCCCAGAATCATCATGGCCAGCGGTTTCGGATTCAACAAATCCGTCAGTACCATCGTGGCGTTGAATACTGACATGGCCTTGTTCATGGCCGGAAGGCCCAGATTGGAAAAAAACAGCGCGACGACCACAGCGACCAGCGTAATGATAGCCGTTTCGGTCATAAACTGACTAAACAACTGCCAGCGGGAACTGCCCATCACTTTCCGGACACCCACTTCTTTGGATCGTTTCAGCGCATGGGCCGTGGCCATATTGATGAAGTTGATACAGGCTGATATTACCAGAAACAACCCAACCAGCGTCATGGCGAACAAAATCGTTTTGTTCATCCGACCACCATATTGTGTGTTGAAATGAACATCGCTGAGTGGTTGAAGGGTAAAGTCGTAAACCTTCTGATCATCGGCCTGATAATACTTTTTTCGGATAGCCGGGAACGCGCTGGCTAATCGGTCGGCGGGCATATCGGGTGGTAAAACGACGTAACACATCGCTTCACTGTTCACGTCGTTCCAGGCCTGTAATGACTCCTTCGCGTTGGCCAGACTGGCAATGGTGCTGTAGGAAATAAAAGCTTCATAGGTGAGGTTCGTATTGCCAGGATGATCTTTCAAGACACCCGTTACCGTCAGATCTGCCTGGTTATCGAAGCGCAGCGTTTTGCCAATTGGGTTGGCTGTGCCGAAATATTTATGCGCGTATTTCTTCGTCAGCACTACCGAATTTGGGGCCGATAAGGTCGACTGTGGATCACCGATCAGCCAGTCGTAATCGAACACGCTGAACAGTTGCGGCTCGGCGAAACAGAAGGTCTTGCTTTCATCGAATTTTTCCAGAAAACCACCTTTGGGATTGGGGACGCTAACAATCCGCCCATGCAGGCGTTCCACTCGGGCCACCTGTTCCAGAAACGGATAATCCCGTCGTAAAACTTCTCCCAGCGGTTTTGGCGTTCCGCGCGAGAACCGCACATCGTCGTGCCTGATCTGGGTGACAACGCGGTAAATACGGTCGGCTTTCGCGTGATAGTCATCGAAACTGAGGTGAAACTGTGTGGTCAGGTAAATAAGAATCCCACAAGTCAGCCCAACCGATAACCCCAGGATGTTGAGCAGGCTATAGGTTCGATACCGAACCAGATTCCGCCAGGCGATTTTAACGTAGTTTGTTAGCATAGAAGAAAGGGAGGAGGGGGAGAAAAGGGAGGAAGGGGAGTAAAGGGAAGAGAGGGCGGTATACAAGGAGTTGCTATCGTTTTCCCTTTACTCCCTCTCCTCCTTCCTCCCTTTTCTCCCTCTTTACTCCGATTTTAAACTTTTCACCGGATTCATCAACGCGGCTTTGATACTTTGAAAACTCACGGTCAATAGCGCAATGCTCACTGCCAGCAGACCGGCTACGGCGAACATCCACCATTCCATGTCAATCTTGTAGGCAAAATCCTGTAACCATTGGCTCATGATGTACCAGGCTACGGGAGCGGCAATGACAATAGCGATTAAGACCAGTTTCAGGAAGTCTTTCGAGAGCAGCGCAACCAGACTTGGAATGGATGCGCCCAGCACTTTTCGAACGCCGATCTCCTTGGTACGCAGCCGGATGACATATATGGCCAATCCCAGCAAACCCATGCAGGCAATGAAAATGGCCAGCATCGCAAACAGACCAAAGATTCGCTGGGCTACCTGTTCCGATTTGTATAAATCACTCCAGTCGGTGGCGAGGTAGGAATAGTGAAAGGGTTGATCGGGGAGGTAACGTTTCCAGAGGCTCTCCATCTGACCGACTATGGCTTCCGGTTCATCGGTACGTACCCGCACTACGAGTTGATTGTCTAGTTTTTTGAATAGACGGTCGTTCAGAACAAATAGGGGGCTAATGCGCTGGTGTAATGAGCCAAAGTGAAAATTGCGAACGATGCCCACTACCGTGTATGTAACGGGTTTTCCATTCGGCTGCACAAGGTTGTCGGGACTGGTTATCTGCTTCCCGATGGGATCTGTCAGGCCAATCTGCCGGGCGGCTTCCTCGTTTAAAATAACCGACAGCGAATCATCGAACTGGCGACTAAACGGACGTCCGGCCAGCATGCTCATTTGCATCGTTTGCAGGTATTGCTCATCCACCACACAGCCTTTTCCCGTAACGGTTTCGTTCTCGCCATTTTTACGGAACGTAATG
The DNA here is from genome assembly GCF_054776855.1 of Spirosoma migulaei. Taxonomy (NCBI): domain Bacteria; kingdom Pseudomonadati; phylum Bacteroidota; class Cytophagia; order Cytophagales; family Cytophagaceae; genus Spirosoma; species Spirosoma migulaei. Next base: position 30,048 of record NZ_BAAHBG010000043.1, read on the forward strand.
CCGAAAAAGCCATCTTCGCCGGGCGTATTTGTGGTGCCCCCCACGCCGGTTACGCCCGATAATTTAGCCACTTCCGCCTTAAAGGCTTCGGTGTTGTTGCCCAGAAAAAAAGCACCTTTGAGCTTCACAACCGATTCTTTCGTGAAGCCCAGTTCTTTTTGCTGGATGAAATTCAACTGGCTGAATACGACGATGGTACTGACAATCAGGAGCACCGATATGGCAAACTGGAACACCACCAGGCCGTTTCGTAACAGATGCCCCTGGCGAGTCGAACTGAATTTGCCTTTCAGGACTTTGATCGGCTCGAAGGCCGATAACACCCCCGCCGGATAACTGCCTGCCAGCAAACCTACCGCAATAGCTCCGCCCACCAATAGCGGCAGCGTTTCCCATCGAACCAGCGAGGTTAACGTAAGCGATTTGCTGGCTAATGTATTGAACGGGGTGAGTAAACTAGCTACCAAAAAAGCAGCCACGCCTAAACTGAACAGGCTCAGCAGGACCGATTCGGTCAGGAATTGAGCGGCCAGCTGCTGCGTCGTCGAGCCGAGCGATTTTCGGATACCCACTTCACGCGCTCGCTCCGACGACCGGGCGGTGGCTAAGTTCATGAAGTTGATGCAGGCAATCAGCAATACGAAACCTGCGATGATGGAAAAAATAGAGACCAGCGACCGACTCCCATTGGGTTGAAGTTCGGCTTCGAGATGTGAGTCGAGGTGAATGCTGGGAAGGGGCTGGAGAAAATAGAAATACCCATTTCCGGCTTTAAGATAATCGCGATAAGAAACACCGAACGTGCGCTCGACCTCACCGGCTGCGTACTTTTCGACTACGGCCGGGAGCTTGGCTTCGACCGTTTCGGGCTGTGTGTTCGGGCGTAAAAGCAGGTATGTATAAGCCGAAAACCCAATGTGATTGACTTGCTCGGCTTGCGGAAACCCTCGCGTAGATGACAGGAAGTTATAGGTAAAATGAGCATTGTGCGACGGATCGGCGCAGATGCCCGTTACTTCCAGTTTCGGCCCCTGCACAATCTCCAGCATCTTGCCAATGGGATTTGTCTGGCCGAACAACCGTTTAGCCGTGCTTTCGGTCAGGACAACCGTATTCGGTCGACTCAGCACCTGATTGGGATTGCCGTGCAGAAGGGGTGTCTGAAACACTTGAAAAAAGGTTGAGTCGACCACCATAAAGTCCTTCTCTTCAACCGTTCGGCCATTCAGTTTAACGAGTACTGGCGCATTGGTGCCCGCCGAAAAAATGCGGGTTACCTGCTCTATCTCCGGTATTTCCTTCTTAACCGATTGGGCATACGACGGCGGAATGAGCGCGTACTTAGTGCTACGGCCGGGGTATTTCCGCTCGAGCGCCATCCGATAAACACGCGCTCCGTTTGGCCAGTGCTGGTCATAACTCAACTCATCGGAAACGTACATCACAATGAGCAGGCAGCACGCCATACCAATGGCTAACCCGGCCACGTTAATGCCCGTATTAACCTTGTGCTTCGCCAGATTCCGCAGGGCGATTTTGAGATAGTTTCGTAGCATGGAGCGTTTGGTTTAATGAGAAGGCTAGGACGGCCTGTCTCAAATTTCTTATATTTGTTAAGTACATTACAGCGATGTCATTAACAGCGCATTCATGGAAACTCAAAAACTTAATTTGCTCCAACTGGAGTTATTAAAAGTGTACTCATTTGAGCCTAGTGAGGAAGATTTGCTGGCCATTCGTAAAATGCTTGCTCAATACTTTTCCGATAAGCTAATTACTAAAGTACAGCAGGCTGTTGAACAGCAGAGTCTTACAGAAAAAGACCTCGAAAGTTGGTTAAATGAATAAACTTCGTCTCGTGCTTGATACCAATATTTTCATGGTATCGCTTGCTCCTAATTATAAATTCCACTGGATATACCTGGCTATTTTACAAGACAAATTCGAGCTGGCTTTATCCAATGAAATTCTACCGGAATATCACGAACAAATAGTTCGACGATACGGCGTTGAACGCACCGAAGCCTCTCTTGATTTTTTGTTGCTGCTCCCAAATGTTATTCGACAAGACCCCTCATTTCTCTGGCAATTAGTCGAAAATGATAAAGACGATAACAAGTTTGTCGACTGCTACCTCGCTAGCCAATCGGATCATATTATTAGCAACGACAAACATTTACACCAACTGAAAGGACTTGATTTCCCTCCTGTCTCTATTCTTCGTTATGAAGAGTTTGAAGAACAATATAAGGCTTTATTCGCTTCGTAAACTCTTCACCGGATTCATCAACGCGGCTCGCACACTCTGAAAGCTCACCGTTACCAGCGCAATGAGAATGGCCAATGAGCCCGCTAACGCGAATACCCACCATTCGATGTCAATTTTGTAGGCGAAATCGGATAGCCATTTATCCATAGCGTACCAGGCAATGGGCGAGGCAATGACAATGGCGGCTACAACCAATTTCAGGAAGTCTTTGGAAAGTAAGGCCACAATGCTCGGAACGCTGGCCCCCAACACCTTCCGAACGCCGATTTCCTTCGTCCGCTGCTGAATCGCGATCAGAGCAATGGAAAACAGACCCATGCACGATAGTAAAATGGCAATGCCAGCCGCCGACGAGAATATAGTAGCCAATCGCTGTTCCTTTCTGTACCAGCGTTCGGTGTTTGCATCCAGAAACGACCCAATGAATTCCTGCTTCGGCGCAATCGTTTTCCAGACGCTTTTAACCGTTTCCATAGCACCCGTCAGGTTTTGCGGATTCACCCGAACCAGAATGTAGCTTATTGGCCAATTCGACTGCATTTGCAGCGTAATGGGTTTGGCTTCCTGATGCAATGAATACAGGTTAAAATCCGATACAACGCCCACGATCTGGTATTCTTTGTTGTCGGGTTTGATGAACTTACCTACCGGATTGGCTTCGCCCAGTGCTTTGGCCATGCTTTGCGTAATGAGTACCGATGAACTTGAATCCGTACTGAACGCTGGGCTGAAGTCGCGGCCTTGCAGGAGTTTGATGCCCATCGTTTTCAGATAGTCCGTATCTATTCGCAGCCAATCGCAGGTAATGTCGCGTTTGTCATATTGGAAGCCGAACATCATCCGCGACGAACTGCCGTCTAACCCAGCGCCGATGTTAACGCCCGAACCCGATACGGCTGTGATGTTAGGTTGGTTTGCCAGTCGGTCGCGCATTGCTTTCAGCGTTTCCGCTCCATTCAACTCATTACCGACCGGGATACTGATTACCTGTTCCTTGTCCAGTCCCATCGGTTTCTGTTGCAGGTAACTAATCTGCTGGCGCACAATTAGCGTGCACACAATGAGCAGGCAGGCAATGGTAAACTGCGTGACGATGAGTGAATTGCGTAATAAACCTGGACGACTCATCTTCACTTTTCCTTTCAGCACTTCCACGGCGTTGAAGCGCGTCACGAACCAGGATGGATAACCACCCGCTACCAGTGTAATGAGCAGAAAGCCCAGTGCTGTCACCAGGAGAACAACAGGCTTCATGAAGTCCGATAAGGCCAGATAACTTCGGAACAGGCGATTGAATGTAGGCAACGTTACGTAGGCGAGGCCCAGGCCGATGAGCAGTGCAACAAAACACAGTAGCAGTGTTTCGCCCCAGATTTGACCGAATAGTTGGGCCCGTTTCGCGCCCAGCGATTTCCGGACACCTACTTCCCGCGCCCGCGAGAGCGACTGCGCAATGGTCAGGTTGATGAAATTGATGCAGGCAATCGCCAGAATAAACAAACCAACGAGTAACAGCGTGTACACGTAGGCCCGACTGATACCTCCGCCATGCGTGGTAACCGTATCGAAATGCACATCGCGCAGGGGCTCCAGAAGCAGGCTTCGCTGGAAGCCCAGTTCATTTTTAGGATAGCCCTGTTTCTGCCGTTCTTTGATGTCCTTCGCGAAATATTTATTCATGAACGCCTGCGTCCGCCGTTGTAGCGTTTGCGGGTCCGTACCAGCTTTCACCTTTACATATACATCGTGGTTGCCATGATCCCAGCGGGTTTTAAACTCCTGATAGTCCCTGGCATTTTCACTACGGATCAGCGCATCAAAATCAATGGATGAGTTTTTAGGCGCATTACTCACCACGCCCGTCACGGTAAATGCCTGCCAGGCATCGCCCATGCGGAGTTGGAGTGGCTTTCCAATTGGGTCTTCCTTCCCAAAAATATCCTTGGCCATGTTCTCGCTGATGACAATATCGCTCAGGCTGTTCATGGCCGTGTTTGCGTTGCCTTTTTGGAGCGGGAAGCTGAACATGTTCAGAAAGTCAGCATCGGCCATGCGGACATCCTTGTTGTAGGTCTGGTTATTCCGACGGACACTAGCGCTCCGGTCAAACCAGCGCGTAACGCCTTCGATCTCCGGGAACTCGGCTTTGAGCGAAGGTGAAATTGGGTAAGGCATGGTGGCGCCTTTATCAACGGTGCCATCGCGGTTTGTCGACAGGAAGTTGAGCCGGAAAATACGGTCGGCGTTGGTGTGGAAGTTATCGTACGATAATTCGAACGTAGCTGTCAGGAATAACAGCACACAGGTACCGAAGGCGACCGACAATCCCACGATGTTAATCAGCGTGTGTGTACGGTTTTTCCAGAGCGTTCGGAAGGCGATTTTCAGGTAGTTGCGAAGCATGATATTTTAGTTACTTTTGGTCAAAATCAGAGTTTTAAAAGCATGAGTTACACAAATCCAGTTTCACTTAAAAACCTTGTTCTGGAAGATGAGATGGGAGTTAACGCCCCCATTATTCATCAAAGCGTTATTGCTCGGCTGACGGCAGGGTTGTATCCACTCTACCGGTCAGGACAGATTTCATTTGAGCCTCTTCCGGAGACCATGCTTACGGAAGGTTATAGTACACCCGTTCTTGATTTACTCCTCTATGATCATTCATCTGAGCAGGCAAAAGTTATTGTTGAAGTTTGCCAAAATACGGGTCTGAAACACGACATTGGTAAAATCATTCGGCTGATTGACAGTGCTGAGTTCGGCATCCAGGAAGGATTCGTCTTCAACTATAAAACCCAACAATGGTACAGGTATCGCTTTGGCGATGGTGGCCTGACGACCGAATCCTCCTTTTCTGACATTCTACAACTGGATTTAAATACATTTTTATGATTTTACGTACATACGGGCTTATTGATTTGAACTAATTAACCGCCGTTTTGCTAGTCTTCAGAACCCCCACCCCCTGAAGGGGGCTTAGTTCGCTGGGGAGAAAAGCCCCCTTCAGGGGGTGGGGGGGGTGAAAGCCCAAAAAGGATAAGTTTTATTTATGCGGTTATTTAATGCAAATCAAATTAGCCCGTGTTTTATTTCAAATTTCAAAGCAAAACAGGCTAAAGCCCGTAGATACATAAAATGGCTTGCTCGCTGAAGGCGCTAGGCCACCAGCGAGCAGAGAAAAGCAAAAGCTACTTCATCCCGTTTAAGATCATTTATTCACTTTTTAAGCTCGTTACCGGATTCACCATGGCCGCTTTAATGCTCTGATAACTAACGGTTAAAAAGGCAATGGTGATGGCTAGTACTCCTGCCACAGCAAAAATCCACCACGCCAAATCTGTTTGATAGGCGAACGTGCCGAGCCATTCACTGACCGCCCACCAGGCCAACGGAGAGGCCAGGACAATGGCAATCAGGACTAGCTTCAAAAAGTCAGTCGAGAGCAGGCCAATGATGTTTGGTATGCTGGCACCCAATACTTTCCGCACCCCGATTTCCTTGGTACGCTGCTCGGCGGTGAACGCGGCCAGCGCAAACAGGCCCAGGCACGAAATCAGAATAGCGAGTATCCCGAAGTAATTGACGAGCGTATTCACCTGCTGCTCACTGCGGTACATTTTCTCATATTCTTCATCCATGAAATGGTACGTAAAGGGGTAGTTCGGGTTGAACTCCTTCGATAACTGCTCCAGATCGGCAATAGCCTGCTGGGTTTGTCCAGGGCGGGTTTTTACCAGTAAGTAACTCGTATTGGCTGAGTTGAAAACCAGAATGAGTGGGCTAATTGCCTGATGGAGTGAGTTCAAATGGAAATCTTTCATCAGCCCGATAATCTGACCTTTACCCATCCAGAATTCCACTTCTTTACCAACCGGATCTTTCATGCCCATCAGTTTAGCCGCGCTTTCATTGATAAGATACCGGGCCGAATCCGCCGGGCTATCCATCCGAAAATCACGTCCTGCCACCAGCTTGATATTCATGGTTCGGGTGAAGTCGCTCCCAACGGCCATCACCGAAACACTCGTACCCAGATTAGGATCTTTTCCCGGCCATTTCAAATCGCCGGATGTGCTCTGAATATTGACCGGTAACGACATGGTTGTTGTGGCCGACGCAATGGAGGGTTTCCGCATCACTTCCTGCCGAAAAACGTCTACTTTTTTGGGTTGGGCAATTTCACCTTCCAGCGGTACATACACCACATCCTCCCGGTCGAGGCCGAGATTTTTGGTGCGCAGGTAGTTCATCTGCTTGCCTACCACCAGCATGCCGACAATCAGGAAAATCGAGAGCGAAAACTGGAACACCACCAGCGTCCGCCGAAACAGCGCCGGGCCCGAACCGAATTGCAGGCGACCTTTCAGGATTTTAATCGGTTGAAGTGAGGACAGGAACAAGGCCGGATAGCTGCCCGACAAAAAGCCGGTAACCAGCACCAAAACCAGAATGATAGCCCACAGCATTGGCTCGGCGAGGTTGAGCGTTAATTGCTTCCCGAATACCTCATTGAAAGTGGGCAGTACAGACCAAACCAGTCCTAAAGCCAGTACAACAGCCACCAGACTCGTCAGCACCGATTCGCTCAAAAACTGGCCAATTAAGGATGAACGTAGTGCCCCAACCACTTTCCGAACCCCCACTTCCTTCGCCCGATTCGCTGAACGAGCGGTGGCCAGGTTCATAAAGTTGATACAGGCAATCAGCAGGATAAACAGCGCCACGATGGAGAATATTCGGACGTATTCGATGCGCCCGCCAACGCTTTTTCCGTTTTTGTATTCAGCGTACAGATGCAGATCGGTAATGGGTTGTAGCGTTGGTAAGCCCGTCTCGAAGTTTTTACCCGCAAAGCGCGGATAAATGTGTTTCATGGCAGCCTCGGCCTGCGCTACGGTTGTATTCGGCTTTAGGCGGACATAGGTATAGAACGAGTTATTCCCCCAGGTTTTCATCCAGTCCTGCTCCTGTACTTTCCAGTTTACGAGCCAGTCGAATTGCAGGCTGGAGTTTTTGGGTAAGTCTTCAATAACGGCCCCAACCACGTAGAATTTGTCGTTGTCGAGTTGTATGGTTTTGCCCATAGCTAACCCTGCCGGAAAATATTTCTCCGCTACTTTTCGGGTAATGACAATCTGGTTCGTTTGGGCCAGCGCAGTTTTTGGGTTGCCGTAAATGGCGGGTAGGTCGAATACGCCGAAGAAGTCATCGGTGGCATAATGCCCTTTTTCTTTAGCTGCTTTTTCGCCTGTTGTCTGATTGCCAACGGGTTTGATCAACAACTCAGGGCCGTAGTTGATTTTGGTGACAGCAGCTACTGCCGGTATATCTTTCGCAATGGCTTCCTGCAACGGGCCGGGCGTAACGGAGTTGGTGACTAGCTCGCCATTGTAAGGAAAGTTGACCCGAACGTACATAATACGCTCGGCATCGGGTAGAAACCGGTCGTAGCTGAGTTCATCTTTTACCCATAAGCCAATGAGTAAACTACACGCCATGCCCAGCGCCAGGCCAAGTACGTTGATGCCCGAATAGAGTTTGTTCTTCAGCAAACTCCGAACCGCGATTTTGAGATAGTTTCGTAACATAGGAAAAGGAGGAGGAAAGGGAAGAGGGGGAGGAAAGGGAAGAGAGGGGAAATAATCTTTTGTTGTTTTCCTTTCCTCCCCTTCGTCCCTCCCCTCATTCAGTTTTTAAACTCGTTACCGGATTCATTAACGCTGCTTTTATACTCTGGTAGCTTACGGTTAGGAAAGCAATCAGCAGAGCTAGTGCACCTGCCAGACCGAAAATCCACCAGCTTAGTTCGGTTTGGTAGGCGAACGTACCCAGCCATTTGTTGACCGCCCACCATGCTAGTGGCGATGCGAGCACCAAGGCAATCAACACTAGTCGCAGGAAGTCGGTCGATAGCAGGGTAACAATACTGGCGACCGATGCACCTAAGACTTTCCGAACGCCAATTTCTTTCGTTCGCTGCTCAGCCGTAAAGGCGGCCAATGCAAATAAGCCCAGACACGAAATCAGGATAGCCAATATGCCGAAATAATTGACAAGTGTGCTGATTTGCTGTTCGGCCTTGTACAGCTTCTCGAAGGCTTCGTCCAAGAAATGATACGTGAACGGGTAGGTCGGATTGAACTGTTTGCTAGCCAGCTCCAGATCGGCAATGGCCTGTTGGGTTTTGCCCGCCTGCGTTTTCACAAGCAGGTATCTTGTATTTTCGGGATAGAAAACCACGACTAAGGGTGTAATCGCCTGGTGCAGTGAGCTTAGATGGAAATCCTTCATCAAGCCCACTATCTGCCCTTTACCCCGCCAAAACGTAATTTCTTTACCAACTGGGGCTTTTAGCCCCATTAGTTTAGCGGCTGTTTCGTTGATCAGGTAATTCGAGGAGTCGGCTAAACTGCCTGCTCGAAAATCTCGCCCGCCAAGCAGTTTGATATTCGTTGTTCGAATAAAATCGCTCCCTACCGACATGGCCGATACACTAACCAAGCGCTTGGGGTCTTTGCCGGGCCAGCTCAGGTCAGTTGAATTACTCCGCACATCGATGGGTAGCCGATTCGTCAAGGTTGCCGAGGTCACAGACGGATTGCGTAAAATCGCCTGCCGATAGGGTTCCATTGTTTGTGGCTGAGCCAGCGCTCCTTCCAACGGTATATACACCACATTTTCCCGGTCGAGGCCTAGGTTTTTAGTGCGGAGGTAATTCATCTGCTTACCCACCACCAGCATGCCGACAATCAGGAAAATCGAGAGCGAAAACTGAAACACCACCAACGTCCGCCGGAACAAAGCAGGGCCAGCACCAAATTGCAACCGTGACGACGGACCGCTACCTTTCAGTATTTTAATAGGTTGCAGCGCCGACAGAAACAGCGCCGGATAGCTCCCCGATAAAAAGCCGGTAACTAGTACCAGGCCAGCAATGATAAACCAAAGGGTTGAGTTGGTTAGGTCAAGTGTCAACTGCTTTTCAAACAGGGCATTGAATGTTGGTAAGATGGCGGAGACAAAACTCAGTGCCAGCACTACGGCTAATAGACTCGTGAGGATCGACTCGCTCAGAAACTGCCCAATCAGCGACGAACGTCCTGCACCCACTACTTTCCGAACCCCCACTTCCTTCGCCCGAACCGACGAACGTGCCGTAGCTAAGTTCATGAAATTGATGCAGGCAATCAGCAGGATAAACAGCGCGATGATGGAAAATATACGAACGTACTCAATCTGACCGCCAACCACTTTCCCGTTTTTATACTCCGAATAGAGGTGCATGTCTGCCATGGGATGCAGAATGGGAGCCTCGTGATTATTGAACTTGGCGTAGCGTGGGAAAATGCCTTTCAGAAGTGCCTCGGTTTGAGCCACGGTTATGCCAGACTTCAGGCGTGCGTAGATGAGCACGGAGTTTGTGCCCCACTCATTCATCCACGGCTCCTCATAATTTTTGAAGTTTGTCAGCCAGTCGAATTGAAGCGTCGAGTTGCTGGGTAAATTTTCAAGTACAGCCCCAACGGTGTAGTTTTTCTGGTTGTCGATCTGGAGCGTTTTGCCCAGGGCGACTTCGTTTGGAAAATATTTCTCGGCCAGTCGGCGCGAAATAATGATCTGGTTAAGCTGGCCTAACGCGACTTTGGGATTGCCATAAAGTGCAGGCAAGTCAAATACATCAAAGAAATCGGACGACGCATACTCTCCCTGTTCCTTCGCCGATTTCTCGGTGCTGGAACCATTGATCGCTTTTACCAGAATCGGCCCACTATCATTGAGTTTAGTTATGGCTGCTACGCCCGGTACATCTCGCTCAATGGCCTCTTTCAGCGGGCCGGGGGTATACATAGCCGTTTCGACCGGGCCACCGTTGAACGCATAATTGACCCGTACGTTATAAATGTTTTCAACGCCGGGCAGGAAACGATCATAACTCAGTTCATCGTGTACCCACAACCCGACGAGTAACGCACACGCCATGCCCAGCGCCAGACCAAAAACGTTGATTGACGAATAGAATTTGTTCTTCAACAAACTCCGAATAGCGATTTTGGCGTAGTTGGTTAGCATAGGAGGGAGGAGGGGGAGTAAAGGGAAGAGAGGGAGGAGGGGAAGAGAGGGAGAAAAGGAAATAACGCTCATGTTGTTTTGTCCTTTTCTCCCTCTCCTCCCTTTTCTCCTTCCTCCCCTTATTCAGTTTTTAAACTTGTTACCGGATTCATTAACGCGGCTTTAATGCTTTGGTAACTTACGGTTAGTAGGGCAATGCCTACCGCCAGTAATCCGGCCAGGACAAACATCCACCATTCCATATCAATTTTGTAGGCAAAATCCTGTAGCCATTGACTCATCAGCCACCAGGCAACGGGTGTGGCAACCAGTATGCCGACCAGAACTAGCTTTAGGAAATCTGTTGAGAGTAGCGTAATAATGCCGGTAATGGATGCGCCCAGTACCTTGCGCACCCCAATTTCTTTGGTGCGCTGCTCGGCCGTGAAGGCGGCTAAACCAAATAGGCCCAGACAACAAACGATAATAGCGACTCCAGCGAAGAAACTAAACAACTGGCCGGTGCGCTGCTCGGTGCGGTACATCCGGTTATAGGTTTCATCCAGAAAAGTGTATTCAAATACATTGCCGGGCGAGTCTTTTTTCCAGAGCCGTTCGGCAGCCGCAATGGCCTGGGATGCCTGTTGACCCGTTGTTTTGACGTGCATGATGCCATTGTCGCCTGGAATGCTGAACAGCAACATGGGTTGGATTTGGGAGCGGATCGATGCCGTCGTAAAATCGTTTACAACGCCAATAATATGACCTTCTGTCTGGTGAAACTTGAAGCGCTTGCCAATTGGATTGGTGATACCCGCCTGCTTTACCGCTGTTTCGTTCAGGATGAAACTCGTGGAGTCGGCTTTAGTGCCCGTAAAATTTTTGCCCAGACTTAGTTTGATGCCATAGGCTGGAATGAAATCGTGGCTGATACCGAGCTGATTAACAATGAATGAGCGATCTGGTGCTTTACCATCCCAATCGGTATCGCCGGTGCTGCCACCACCACCAACCAGTCCTCCAGTAGCCGTAACTACAGCACGGATGCTACTCTCTTTTTCGAGTTCGCGCTTGTATTGCTGAGCCTTATTACCCGCATAAAACACGAAGGTATGCTCCTTGTTAAAGCCCGGATCTCGTTCCCGTATATAGCGCAACTGTTCGCCAATGACCAACGTGCCTACGATGAGGCCAGTTGCCAGCGCAAATTGGGTAACGACGAGTACTTTGCGTAATCCTGCCTGCCCTGTTTGGGCACCTCGTCCGCGCAACGAACGAAGTGGATTAAAGGACGACATCATGATGGCCGGATACAACCCCGCCAAGCCTACCGTAAGTGTCAATGTGCCGATCAACAAGCCCCAAACTTCTGGATTGAGCAACGAGAAACCGAGCGTTTTTCCTGTCAGATCGAGGTAATACGGCATCATCAGTTGGATCAACACGATAGCGGCCAGCAACGCAATACCCATTGTCAGTAACGATTCAACGAGCAACTGAACTAACAACTGCTGCGATTCGGCCCCGATCACTTTCCGGACACCTACTTCGCGCGCGCGCTTGGTTGCCCGGGCGGTGGTCAGATTGATATAGTTGATACAGCCAATACTCAACAACAGCAAGGCAATTAACCCCAGCATCCGAACCTGCTGCATGCCGGTATCCTTGCCGTTAGGTTCGTAAAAGTGGGTTTTCGTAAATGCCTGAAGCTGGTAATCAGATGAGGAGTCGCCCGGTTTGGTATTACGGGCTATAGCCTGAAGCGCGGTTAGTTTTTTACCGATGGCGGTAGGCTCAATTGCGGGGCTCAGTTTCAGGAATGTCTGAAAATAGTAATTGCCCCAGTCATCGTCCAGGCGCTTCCAGTCTCCATTCCCGCCGAAGGTCCGTTTTTTCAGACTCATCGGAAAGAATACCTTGGCTCGAATCGATGAATTGTCGGGCATATTGGCCAATACGGCGCTCACCGTAAAGACCCGGTTACTATCCAGAACCGTTAGCTTTTTTCCAACGGCTTCTGGCGTACCAAAGAATTTTTCCGCCATTTCCTCGGTCATAACTACCGAGTTTGGCGATGGGAACGGTTTTGTAACGTCTCCACTCCGTACGGCAAAACCCGTAAACAGATTCAGGAAATTTTCGTCAACGTAAGCCACATCATCGTACTGCTCCGAAAACGTTTTGACCCCCGCGCGCTCGTTAACCCGAAATGTACGAAAGTCGTAGAGGGTTGCTACGCGAACAACCTGTTCAACGCCAGGAACTTTGCTGGCGGCAGCAACGGCAATCGGAGCGGGAGTGCCCGACCAGAAGTTTTCGTCGGCACCTTTCCCAAAATGAGCATTGACCCGATAAATCCGATCCGCATCGGCGTGGAATCGATCGAAGCTCAGCTCGTCTTTCACCCACCAGAACAGCAATACGCTCACCGCCAGCACAACCGCCAGACCACCGATGTTTAAAACGGAATAGCCGCCACCGGAGCGAATGTTTCGCCAGGCTATTTTGAGATAGTTACTGAACATGGTTGAGGAAAGGGGAAAAGGGAGGAGAGGGACGAAGGGGAGGAAAGGGCGAAAATAAGCTTTTGTGGTTTTCCCTTCCTCCCTCTCCTCCTTCCTTCCTTTCCTCCCTGATTTTACACGTGGAAGTTCTCCGTTACTACTTTACCATCGAATAGGTTCACAATACGGTGCGCGAAACCCGCATCGTAGGGTGAGTGCGTTACCATGATGATGGTGGTTCCCTCGTCGTTCAGTTCGCCGAGGAGTTTCATGACTTCCTCGCCGTTTTTCGAGTCGAGGTTACCGGTCGGTTCATCGGCCAGGATCAGCTTTGGTTTGGCAACAACCGCCCGGGCAATGGCCGTCCGTTGCTGCTGACCACCCGACAGTTGCTGTGGGAAGTGATTCCGACGGTGCATGATGCTCATCCGCTCCAGGGCTTCCTCTACGCGCTTTTTACGCTCATCGGGCGGAGTTTTCAGATACAGCAAAGGCAGCTCGACGTTTTCATAAACGGTCAGTTCGTCGATCAGGTTAAAGCTCTGGAATACGAATCCGATAGAGCCTTTACGCAGTTGTGCCCGTTGACGCTCAGTCATTTTGGCCACTTCGGTGCCGTAGAAATTATATTGCCCGTCGCTGGGGTTATCGAGCAGGCCCAGTATGTTGAGCAGTGTCGACTTACCACAGCCCGATGGGCCCATGATAGCTACAAATTCCCCGTCTTTTACATCCATATTGATGCCATTGAGAGCGGTGGTTTCTACTTCTTCGGTTGCGAAGAGTTTCTGAAGGTCAATTGTTTGGATCATTGTTGTAGGGGAGAAAAGGGAGGAGGGGGAAGAAGGGGAGGAAAGGGACTGGAAGTCCATACATTTACGCCGTACTTCTCCTAAACTCCTATATTTTATGGCTAAAGTTGAAAAGTTTGAAGATCTCTTAGTTTGGCAAAAGGGATTAACGCAGGCAATTGATCTATACAAATTACTGGCAGATTGTAAAGACTACGGCCTGCGTGACCAGATGCAACGATCGTCGGTTTCTGTTCCATCAAATATTGCCGAAGGCTTTGAACGACACACTAACAAGGAGTTTATTCGGTTTCTACGCATTGCAAAAGGCTCGAATGGTGAGTTAAGAACACAAATTCATCTGGCAATAGGAATCGGAATTATAACATCAGAAACGGGTAATGATCTGCTTACAAAGAGTCGAATCATTTCTTCGATGTTGCAAAATTTGATTAAGGCAAGAGAAGAAAAGTTTACGTAAAGGGGAGGAAGGAGGAGAGGGACGAGGGGGAGGAAAGGATGCTAATGTGCGTATTTTATTCCCTTTCCTCCCTCTTGTCCCACTCCTCCCTTTTCTCCCTAAAACTCCAGTACTTCGTTATCACCAAAATTTTCGTAAGAACTCGTAATAACTTGCTCACCAGGTTCCAGTCCGGTCAGGACTTCGTAAAACTCAGGGTTTTTGCGGCCAAGGGTGATCGGACGTTTCACGGCGCGTTTGCCTGATTTATCCACTACGTATACCCAGTTACCACCGGTGTCGGAGAAGAAACCACCTACGGGCAGCAGCGTCGCTTTGGCGGCTTTACCTAACTCCAGCTGAATCGGCGATGACTGACCCCGCTTGATCCCTTCGGGCGTTCCCTTCGGAAAGATCATGTCCACTTCAAACCGACCGCTTTTTACCTCTGGATAGACGCGGCTAATCTCCAGATCGTGCATTTTCCCGTTGAATTCAAAAGAGCCTTTCAGTCCTGAAAACACCCGGCTGATGTAGTGTTCATCGATACCGACGCGCATTTTGAAACCATTCAGGTCATCAATCTGGCCGATGTTCTGGCCTCGGTTGATGTTTGAGCCAACTTCTACATCGATGCTGGATAACTGACCCGAAACCGGGGCTTTAACAACCAGATTATCCAGTGTCTGTTGCCAAAGAGCCACATTTTTCTGTGTACGTTGCAAGGTGCCTTCCAATTGTTTGATCTGGAACTTTGCATTCTCCTCCTGGTACTTCTGGGTTTCGATCTCAATGGTACGCTGACCAGTTAGCCGTTCATAAGCGCGTTTGGCTTTCAGATAATCTTCTTCCGAAACGACTTTGTCCTTGTACAGCTTAGCCTGCCGATCGTAGGAGTCCTTTGCCTGATCGATCTGAGCATCGAGATCGGCTAACGTTTTTCGGAGGGTAAAGCGCTCTACCTGAAGGCGTTGGCGGGTAGTTTGTAAGTCGTTGACAAGTCGGTTGGCTTCGGTCTCTGACTGGAGGAAGCTTAGTTTCAGGCTCTGGTTTTCGAGTTTCAGGAGTACTTCTCCTTTCTTAACCATGTTACCCCCTTCAATTAGTTTCTGCGTTACATAACCCCCTTCAATAGCATCGAGCCGGATCGTTTTTAGTGGTTGTACAACGCCGGTTACGGCAATAAAATCTTCGAAAGGCCCTGTTGATACAGCGGAGACGGTTATTTTATCTTTTTCAACGTTCAACTTCGACCGACGGTCGGCAAAGAAGAGTGTGTAAGCTAATAAGCCTAGAACCACCGCACCGCCCCCGAAGATAGCTAGGCGTTGGACAGTCCAAAATCGTTTAGGTAAGACGCGATCCATTTAAGTTAAAGAGTGAATGAGGGAAAGTGTGAAAGACCGGGCTGGCGTTCCAGCGAATACCGGCCCGGACCTCATTCGTTATAATGACCTGTGCCAATGTCATGCCAGTTGAGGCCTGTTGCTGATTATCAAGTATTTAATTGGCTGGTATTGTGAAGTGCTGTCCGCTTTCGGACGCAATTTGTCCGCTTTTGAGGTTTGGCGTAATGGTGGAGTATGTGTAGTAGGTGAAATGAGTGGATTGGGTGAAATGAGTATAGTAAATGTAGTAGAACTTACTGCACTTACTTTCACCTACTTCACTCACTCCACTACTTCCCCTGCTTCACCACTACGAGTACATAAGGCAGCAGCGTTTGCGAGCGGGTTGCCGGATTGAGGAAATCATATGTCAACTGGCTGACGTGGAAATACGGGAAGATGGCCAGCCGATGAACACTAAAGCCGTGCGTCGTGAGCGAATCAACATATTCTGCGGTTGTAAACACCGTTTTTGGCCCCGATTGTACCAGCGTTCTTAGTGTAGAATCGGTGCGTGCGTACACCGTAGGCCCTTTTGCATAAAATTCATACGACCAAAAACTGCCCCCACCCACGCCCGTTCCGGGCTCATACAATATCGTCGGGTGATTGGCTAGGGCTGGTTGCGTATTGGCATAGTCGGCCGTTGCCATGCCCGCCTGATAGCGCAAAAAAGTTGGGTACAAAAACAGATTCAGTGAACCCGCTACAACAACCATCACGCCCACCATTCGGCCCATCAGCGACAGCATATCGTTCTGCCGAAAAAGTACGAACAGGAGAACCGTAAGCGTCAATAGCCAGCCCAGCGCTGTACCAAGTCCGGCCGGTTGGACGAGCCATAAAAGAGCCGCCATAACGACAATCAGCAAAAAGCCGATTACTGTTTGTGCAATTGTCCATTTGCGCAGGTTAACGGATTGAAGACCTACTAAAAACTGCGCTGTCAGCACCGCGTAGAATGGGAAAACGATATTCAGGTAGTGCGGTAATTGAAAGCCGGAGAATGAAAACAAAAGGAACGTAGCCAGGCCAGAACCCAGCGACATGTATTCGGGCTGGAACGCTGGTCCAATCCGGCGCTTAACCAAATCGATCAGTCGCCTGCCGATGCTTATGTAGAGCGGTAACGACCAGGGAATAAAGGCCCATAGCAGCGTGTGCACGAAGAAAAACTTGTCGCCCTCGCCTTTAATTGGCCCGGTGTTGAAGAACCGCCCAAACTGGCTATCCCAAAAGAAAAACCGAATTCCCGATACGCCCGTTTGACCAAAGATGACTTTCTCTGGATGTAGGTCAAATTGCTGGTATAGGCAATAGATTTCAGGAATTGTAAAGGCGAAGGATAGGACAATGGCTACATACCAACGTAGTTTGAGAAGCTCCCGCCAGTGGCCGGTCAACAACCAGTGCAGTACTAAACCCGCACCAATCGGAATAAGTACAAAAACGCCCTTGGTCATGAGGGCGCAGCCCGTCAGGAAGGAGCCAATTAGCAGATGTGCCCAATTTTTAGATATGCCATTTTTTGAAGAAATGGCATATCCGTCACCTAGAAACACCCGGTAAAAATGATAAACTGGCCCAATAATGAGCGGCATCAAATAAGGTTCGGCCCGTACATCGCTATTGGACAGAACGCCGTGAAATGCCGTGAGCAGTACCAGAGAAGCTACCTGAGCGGTTAGTTTTGAATAGGTCAGTCTGGTGAAGTGGTACGTATACACCACGCTGCCTAAGAAAAACAACAAGGCTGGAAACTTATAGGCAAACGTATTGATACCGAAAATTCGGTAACTTAGTGCAATAACCCAGAATGGGAAATGAGGCTTGTCGAGCCAATCGGTGCCAACGGCGTAGAGGTTTACAAAATCGCCGGTTTGCGCCATTTGTTTGGCGATGCAGGCATATAAAGCGCCGTCGAGTTCCATCACGGGTGGAAACAGGCCGGTCGCATTCAGAAATACGCCAACGGCCACGAGGGCATAAAACCAGCGGTCGGTAAGAGGAGAAGACGTGTCAGTCATTAGGTGGTCATTGGGTGTCATGGGTGGTCATTTATTGTCATTAACTTGTTGTGTACTGGTCGACAACAACGAATGACCACCCAATGACAACAATGACCATATAATGACAATAAATGACCGTTCAACGACTTTTATTGGGTCAAAGTACGTAAGAAAACCGTAATTCGTTCTTGAATCGAGCGTAGCGTGCAACAAATCGTCTAACTCGTTATCTTTAGTGTATGCAAGATGCAAAACTCTTACTCGTCGACGATGATCCCGACGTACTGCTGGCAGCCCGGTTGCTGCTCAAGCGTCACGTTGCTTCGGTAGATATCGAAAAGAATCCTGAAAAACTGCCGTTCCTGCTTAATAATAATCGCTATGATGCGATTGTGCTGGATATGAATTTTCAGCGCGATGTGAGTAGCGGCCGTGAGGGCTTTGCCTGGCTCGACCGTATTTTAGACATTGATCCCAAGGCGCGAGTCGTATTGTTTACTGCCTATGGCGATGTTGAAATGGCGGTGCGAGCTATTAAAGCGGGGGCCGTTGACTTCGTGCTGAAACCCTGGCAGAATGATAAATTCCTGGAAACCATTCGCGGAGCCATTAGCAAAGCGGGTGGGAGCCAGCAGGCAGAGGATGCCGGTAAGGCAGACAGTTCATCATCGCCAGCCAAGAAAGCAACCAAACAAACGAATATTATTGGGTCTGCCATGCGGCCCGTTCTGGATACCGTAGAACAAGTAGCCCCAACAGATGCCAATGTCCTGATTCTTGGCGAAAATGGTACGGGTAAAGATCTGGTTGCGCGTGCTATTCATGACCAGTCGCACCGGCGCGATAAGCCGTTTGTCAGCGTTGATGTAGGCGCTTTGACAGAAAGCTTATTTGAAAGTGAAGTATTTGGCCACGTAAAAGGCGCCTTTACCGATGCCCGCGACGACCGGGCTGGTCGGTTTGAAGAAGCCAACGGCGGTACGATTTTCCTGGATGAAATTGGTAACCTGAGTCCTGCCCAGCAGGCTCGTTTGCTAACGGTTCTGCAACAGCGACAGGTAACCCGTGTTGGCTCGAACAAAGCCCGGCCCATTGATGTGCGGCTCATTTGCGCGACCAACGCCGATCTGAATGAGCGGGTGGCCGAACGAGCGTTCCGGCAGGATTTGCTGTATAGAATCAATACGATTGAATTGCATCTGCCCGCCCTGCGTGAACGCCCGTCTGATATTGGGCCACTGGCCGAGCATTTCCTGAAAAAATACGCAAAGCAATATAACCGCTCGATTTCGGGGCTGAGTCCCGCTTTATTGGCTGAAATGAAACAGTATCGGTGGCCGGGCAATGTTCGGGAGTTGCAGCACGCTGTTGAACGGGCAGTTATTCTATCTCGGCCCGATGTGCCGGGAGCCACTCAAGGGACTTTGTTGGAACCGACGAATTTTATCTTCAAAAACGGGTCGGCATCGGTATCGCCAGTAAATGAAACACTGCAACTGGAAGACATGGAGCGGCAATTGATTCAACAGGCTATGCAAAAGCATCGGGGCAGCATTACCGATGTTGCCAGAGAGCTGGGCTTATCAAGGCAGGCGTTGTATAGAAGACTGGAGAAATTTGGGTTGTAATTTTGCTGTCTATTTAATACGATCTAGCAGAAGAGTCAAGATTTGCTGTTGAGTTTGGGATACTTGCTCAAATTTTTGATTCACCTGTAAGAAGCCTTCTCTCATTTCTGTTCGTAGATCATCGATTTGATTTTGCTGTTGGTCGAAGCGTTGATCCATCTGGATTTGTTGTTGATCAAATCGCTGGTCAATTTGATTTTGTTGTTGATCAAAACGCTCGTCAATCCGTACAAATCGATGGTCGACTTGATCAAAACGTTCGTCGACCCGCACAAATCGACGGTCAACTTGCTCAAAGCGTTGACGCATTTCAATGGTCAAATCAGCGACTCTTCGAGCCGCTATTTGGGCATTAGCATCTGCACGAGTAGCTATTACGAGGATCTGCCCATTTGATTCGATCAAACGGTCAGTTTTCTGAGCTACATCAGCTAATACAGGTTCAATTTGATCGAGTCCGGTCCGGCGTTCCGGTTTATCAGGGGGCATTCGACAATCCGTTTTTGTAAATAAACGAATATTCTTTTAATACTTACAAAAAGGGGGCAAATTCTATTCAAATTTAAATGTGGCCTAACTCGCTGGCGATGGCTGCACGAGATTGCTGAACAACCTCATCGGGTGTTCGCCCGGCAGGTTCTATTCCGGGAAGTACTTGCCACGACATTTTTGAAAACGAGGTGAGTGGGAACAAGCCTTTGGGATTAAAATGTCCCGTTCCCCGAATGGCAATGGGTACCACAAGCGCATTGGGTGCTCGTTTTAACAATGTTGCCACGCCACCTGTTACAAAAGGACGCATCTCACCGGTTGCAGATCGTGTCCGGGTTCCTTCCGGGAAAATCATTGCCGATAAATTGTGCTGCTGAATGAGTTTACCCAATCGGGCAATCTCGACAATGGCCTGTTTGGGATCTTTACGGTCAATGAGGGCAGCTCCGCTTTTCCGTAGGTTATACGACACTCCCGGTATGCCATGCGCCAGTTCGACTTTAGACACAAAGGTGGGTGTATGCCGACGCAGAAACCAGATAATCGGCGAAATGTCGAACATACTCTGGTGGTTCGCCACGAAAATAATTGGCCGATCGGTGGGCAGGTTGGGTTGTTGATGAAAACGAATGGTGCTGCCTGTTAAGTACCAACCATACGCAATACTCGCGTTCATCCAGTCAACGGTTTTTTTGTGGGCAGGTCGGCCAAATAAATTAAAGGCAACGACCTGAGCCACATGGAAAATACATAATACGAACCCAAAATAAAGCAGGTAAACACAGCTTAAGAGGTAATCAAGAAGTTTTTTCATACAGGCGACACGTGTCAGCGCAGCAACTTGTTTACCCCAAAATTAAGCATGAGTCGCGTATAGTCAGGAAGAAAAACGAATGTGAACCTAAAACATCGACTCTTTTAGCCGAACTTTGTAGTTATAAGGTAAATTGAACCGTTTCGTTGTTACTTGTTATATGATTTTATCTGGCACACGTTTGGATGTTATGCGATTCGTCGGCGAAAAAATCGACGCTTCTGTTGATGAATTTCTTAAGCCTATCGAGACTAATTGGCAACCGTCCGATTTGCTGCCCGATTCGACTAAAGAGTCATTTCTGGACGATATAAAACTGCTTCGCGAAAGCACCCGCGAGCTTTCATACGATTACGTAGCGGTACTGGTTGGCGATACCATTACCGAAGAAGCCCTGCCCACCTATGAATCATGGCTGATGGATATGGAGGGGATTGAGCAGGGGAATCCGGCCGGTTGGACGCGCTGGATTCGGAGCTGGACGGCCGAAGAAAACCGCCACGGCGACTTACTCAACAAATTCCTCTACCTATCGGGACGAGTCAACATGCGGGCGATGGAAGTATCTACGCAGTACCTCATTGCCGATGGGTTCGACATTGGAACGGGTAAAGATCCGTACCGGAACTTCATTTACACCTCGTTTCAGGAATTGGCGACCAACGTATCGCACCGCCGGACGGCTACGCTGGCTAAACAGGCCGGTTGCAACCAGTTGTCGAAAATTTGCGGAGTAATCGCTTCCGACGAAATGCGCCACGCCAAAGCCTACAAAGACTTTGTCCGGCAGATTTTTGAGGTCGATCCTTCCGAAATGATGCTGGCGTTTGAGGATATGATGCGGAAGAAAATTGTGATGCCCGCTCACTTCCTGCGTGAGTCGGGAGTGAAAATTGGGCAGACATTCAGCCATTTTTCGGATGCGGCTCAGCGTCTGGGCGTTTATACGACCTACGACTATATCGAGATCGCTGAATCCCTGCTGGTCGACTGGAAGATCGATACAATTACTGATCTGAACGATGCCGGTCAGCGCGCCCGCGATTATGTGATGGCCTTGCCTGGTCGGTTGCGTCGGATAGCGGAACGGACTAAAGTGCCTACGCTGGAGTACCCGTTTAGCTGGATTTCGGCTTAGTATGAACCGATTCGTTCTTGGCATAGGTTGGCGCATCCTCGGCATTGTTGTCCTGACTAGTGCCATAACGTACTTTCGGTTACAGGAAGTAAATGGCTTAATGCTGTTTCCATTAGCCATTTTACATATAGTTCTAACGGTCAATCTGTATCGCTACGTCACCAGCCTGAATCGTAAACTGACCCGGTTTCTGGAATCGGTGCGTTACTCCGATTTTGCCGTATCGTTTCGGGCCGATAACAATCTGGGGCCTTCCTTTTACGAACTGAATGACCAGTTCAATGAAGTGCTGGATGCGTTCCGGCAGGCGCGGGCCGAGAAAGAAGCTAACCTGCATTATGTCAACACGATTGTTCAGCACGTCAGCGTTGGCCTGCTGACATTCGATGTTGCCGGGCAGGTGGAGTTAGTGAACCAGTCGGCGTTGCGGTTATTGGGTATCTACCGGCTGCGGACGCTCAACGACCTGAACGCAACAAACCCTGAATTGAGCGAGTTGCTGATGTCGGCCAAATCATCGCCCACACCGGTTTCGTATCAGACCGGTACCGATGGGGAGCTATCGGTACGTTGTACGGCCGTACGACTGCGGGGGCGGCTGGTAACGGTGGTGTCGCTGCAAAACATTCGCTCGGAGTTGCAACAGCGGGAACTGGATGCCTGGCAAAACCTGACGAAGGTGCTACGCCACGAGATCATGAACTCCATCACCCCAATTGTATCGCTGGCGGGTACGATGCGCGATATTGTTGAAACCGATTTGTTGCCCTTTGCCTTACCAAGTGACAATGAGTTCAACGCGATACCCTCTGTCGTCGGTGAATCCATCAATGACCTGCGCGACGCCCTGACAACCATTGAGCAACGGGGAGCGGGTATCATGCAATTTGTTGACGCCTACCGGAATTTCACCACCATTCCACAGCCGATTTTTGCCGATGTGCCCGTTGAGCCGCTGTTGCGAACGGTTGTGCAGTTGGCTCAGGCGAATGCCCCCCAGTGTCAGATTGCCTGCACGGTTGGGTCACCCAATCTGGCCATTCGTGCCGATGCCTCCCAAATTGAAATGGTGCTCCTGAACTTAGTAAAAAACGCAGTCGAGAGCGTCGAAAAAGGGATTACGCCTGTAATTGGCATTCATGCGGAAGCGTTAGGGCCGCACGTAGTTATTCGCGTGACCGACAATGGGCCGGGTATTGAACCGGAAGCATTAGAGCAGATTTTTATCCCCTTCTACACGACCAAAAAAACCGGCTCCGGCATTGGCCTGAGTTTATCCCGCCAAATCATGCAGCTCCACAACGGCCAACTCACCGCCGATTCCCACCCCGGCGCAGGCAGCACGTTTAACCTGACGTTCTGAAAATTTCGTTATACGTACAAATTGCCTTATCTGACGGACGAGTAGCAAGCGTTATTCCAATGGCTTAACCGAAACGGCTGGCGCGTGGAGCAGGAGTGGGTGAGGAATAAGTTGGCCTGTCTATAAAGAATTCGATTTAAACCACTAAGTGGTAATAAATATTGTATTTGTACAATGATATAAAGCTTTATTTTAACTTCAATAAAGGCTATACGGAAAATGTAATATATTTTTGCTATATATGCACTTTACCTATATTTAAGCGTGAGTGCAAATTTTAATCTCCTTACAGAACTTCAACGGAACCGAACTTATCGGTTGCTATACCCCGGTTATAGAGCGGGTATGGTTATTATGTGGCTATATGACCGTTTAAATAAGGGGCTTTTTCCAGATAAAACTTTTCGAGAAGAAGACATTAATCGCGCTTTTCAGGAACTTTTTGAGCCGGTCAGGCAGCAGCGTGAGTATTACGCTGACATGATTAGCTATCTCAGCGAATACTTTCTACGATATGACGATCAATTGCAAGTTTTTTCATTGAAAGCATATGCAATTGACTTCTGTAAACGCGCCCATGATGTTCTTTGGGAAAACTTCAATCCCACAAAGATTGAGACCATCTGTCGCAATCTAAAGAAGAGCCTTGGAGACGCCAATAACGAGCCGACACTACGGGATTGGTTAATATCAACATTCGCGGCCTTTCAGCCAGAGTTAAAGAATCAAATCGACTTTTTGGAGAGGCAGATCCAAGAATCAGTTGAGGAATTACGTCGACATGCTAATCAACCAGATAGTTCGGTTCGGCAAGCGCTTGAACAGGTTGTGTTTCGTTTGGGTAAAATCAAAGAGCAGAACAAAGAGTTGACAGCCGCCTTTGACGAAATTGACGATATTAAAGGGTTGCTTGACACAAATTTAGCCAAAGGTCAGCCAGCAGATATACGTGACGAAATAGCTAACGTATTCTCCTTCTTTTCAGAGATGCTTTATGCTTTACACGTTGTTGACCGTCGGATTGACCGTATTCAACCCAAGCTACGCCAACTATTTGGTACATTAGATCGGCCATTATTTAACAGTCGGGTTGAACGATTTATACGAGCCTTACTGCATAAGAGCGAAGTTAAATCAGATGCAACTGGCCAGAAATTATTGATGCTTCCAATGGATTTATTGCCTCCAGTTGTATACATATATACGCCTAACTTTACCATTATTGAGCGTAGAGGATTACCGACCCGAGCAAAACGTATGCCTACTGTTGTTTCAGATCCGGTCAAAAGGCAGCAAGCTTTTGCTCAGTTACGTAATCGTCTTAGTGAGCAGGAAATAATTGACAAATGGATAGCTTTATTTGAGCAAGAAGTGGCACAGCACGTATCTGTTGACTTCACGCCATTCTTCTTTCGTATTTTGGATGATCCACTCTCCAACTTTAATGTAGCTGCGCGCATAGCATACGCAGTTTTTAAACAGTATGCAGGTTAAACGCATTTAAATCTTGAGTAGCATCCTAATTAGGTATTGATCATCCCATCCC
>NZ_BAAHBG010000044.1:0-78645 GCF_054776855.1 Spirosoma migulaei
ATTTTTGTTAAATTTAATCAGTAGGCTGTCAATCTAAGGATGGCCTGCGTAACATCAGTAAATAATAATGCCGTTTCCCAACCCGATCCAATCGGATATAATGTATTACTATTGCTGCTAGTTCGTCGTTCCTTACAGGCTGTGCGAAGCAAATGCAAAGCCCTTTGCAGAAACTTGGCATTATTTTGCAATAAGTCCGATTCGAACTCGGAAAAAAAGATTGCACTTTCGTTGGATCGAAAAATAGCCACTAGTAATTCATCGGCCCAATACCGTTCGATGGCAATTTGCTGGCTCGTGTCGCGTACTAACTGAATGATGGTTTCAGGTTGCTGATTCAACATATCCTCGACCCATAAACGAAATGCCCGGCGCAGTGCAGGTTTATTGCCTATCTGTTGGTAGAAGGCCGTTGATTCGGTTTGGGCTTCCTTTATTCGACGAATGTGTTTAATGAGTGCCCAATCTTCTAGAATGTCGTGTGAGGGAGCGTACTGGTGCTCTCTCAGCTGTTTAGTCAATACATTGTCATTGACTAACTCATCAATGGCCGTTGCATCCGCCTGATCAGGTTCTACATAGAGCGACATACGTTGCGCTCGCAGCAGACAAATCTCAATAAATGCCTTACTGCGTTTAGTGGGCATCCCATTTCGTATAACTAAATGATTTTCAACCACATGCTGCCAAAGCCGATCTTTAAACTCGGCCAAAGTCAATTCATTAAAATTGTCAGTTGTGTTACTTACCCACTGCACTGCGAAATCAAGGTACTTAGGACTACGTAGGACTTGGCGAATCTGAGGATTAGCGGCCAATGGCTGAAGTCGCGGAAATAAAGTTAGTACTTTTTTAAATTCTCCATCTTCTCCTTCTGTCAATAGGGGAACCTCTAGCACACACACATTACTTAGCCCGTATTTCTGAATGAGTAGATCAACAGCATACGTTCGCGAGGTGGCCACCACACTGATATCTTTCGTCTCATTTACTATATGTATAAATTGGCGAAACGCATTGTCGGATTCACCCTCAAGCAATTTTTCAAAGCTGTCAATAACAATTATCTTCTTAGGGATAGCCGCCAGACAAGCGAAAAACTGAGTTAAACAATTCAAAACGCCTAATCCGGAAAATACCAGACTCAGATGGGATTGGTTAAACTGATCAGCTTTAAATATTAGTACAGCTGTATTAGGTATACATTCTGTTATTACGTCCTTAACTAGCGCGGATTTACCCGCACCTGGCTCGCCAGTGACAATCGTTAATTTCTGATTTGCTATTGATGCAATTAAATTATTGCGCAGTTCAGTGCGGTTTAGATGAAAATCCGCAATTGTGTTTTTGAGTGGATTGATAATTGCCTGGCTATCTTCCTGCAACTTTCTTATCGCTTTATAGCTGTCGAATAGCTGGGCTGGATCAAAATAGGTAGCAAAAGACTCGCTTTGTATATTACCAATGGTAACACTACCGCCGTCCTTATTTAATCGAGCGGCGAATGCAAACACGCTGTTCCATATTTCCTTTTCTGATATCGAGTACGTCTGGTTTTTAGCCAATCGGATTAGATTCAGAAAATTCGTTTCACTTGTGCTACTTTCATGCCCGAAATCGTACTCCAAGATCACTAGGCATCTAAGGAACTGCCAAAGGCACTGTCGATCAACAGCTTGTCCATGGTTTGCTTTTTGGAGCACGTCTGAAAGCACTTTCAGTGCTTTTATTTTATTTTCTATCCGATTGACTTCGAGATAGAAATCATCCATAGAGGATTTTGCTTTAGCCCAGTTCAACAGCACAACCGTATCTTTTTTATCAACCTGAGTCATCTCACTTTTTATGATGAGCAGTCGATCCAGAATTGGGTTAAACACAGCTGGGTTTGTAAAATCCTTCCAGAAGGCTGTCATCACTTCCTCGAAGGTTTCGTTTTTTACGGAGATTGTCAGGTTGTGTTTGATCTGAGCAAGCAGTTGATGTTCTCCCTGATGTGAACGTACCTTGATCAAAATGTCATCAGTCCGAAAGCCAATGCGCGTTGTTTGAAAAGCCACTTCAATAATCTCACCAGTGGGTAAACCTGGCATTTTCCCACGCACTAGCATAGTTATCAGAAAAGCAGTCTGAACATTTTGTTCAAAAACTGTTCCACCTCCTCCCTTTGAAAAAACACTACTAGTATCGATAGAATTTACTGGAGTATCGGTTGTCATCTTCAAAAATTAACCCGTCAAATACACATTAAATATACTACATTTACAGATACAATACGGATATAATATAGATATGGAATTTGAAGGTAAGCTGCAGTTTGACTTTACCACCATGCAGGAGGTAATACGACGAATTGGCTTGATTGATTCATTTAGAGGGAAGTGGGGAGCTATTGAGCAAAAGAATAATCGATACCTGCGAGAACTTCGTAGGGTAGCGACAATCGAAAGTATTGGTTCATCAACGCGGATTGAAGGAGCAATCCTGACAAATGAGGAAGTTGAAAAGTTAGTTCGGAATGTAAAGATTACCGAGTTCAAAACCCGGGATGAGCAGGAAGTATTTGGTTATTACGAAGCATTAGATTTAATTCTGGATCATGCTAAAGGAATTGACCTATCAGAAGCTTATATCAAACAACTACACGGTGTCTTACTCCGTTACAGCGACAAGGACCAGCGGCATCGTGGAAGCTATAAAACGCTCTCGAATCAAGTTGTAGCTAATTATCCAGACGGGAGCCAGCGAGTAATCTTTAATACAACAGCTCCTCATCTGACCGAGGCAGAGATGTATAAAATGATTAGCTGGGTACGTGGTGCTTTAGAAGGCGGTCAAATTCATCCACTACTAATCGTTGGCGTTTTTGTATATGAATTCTTGTCTATACATCCATTTCAAGATGGTAATGGCCGATTGTCAAGGCTTATGACAACGCTGTTGCTCCTGAAAATGGGTTATGAGTTTGCCCAGTATGTTTCATTCGAAAATATCATCGAGCAACGTAAGGCGGACTACTATCGAGCACTTATGGCTGGCCAACAAAATCGTGGCACCAAAAAAGAAGTGATAGGTGAGTGGATGGTATTCTTCTTAGATTGTTTGCAAACATTGACAAGTCGATTAGAAAGCAAATACTCCTTGTACAAGTATAAAGGAGGTTACCTTAATGAGCGACAACAGCAAGTGCTGGCAATGTTACAAGATCATCAGCCAGTAAAGATTAGCGATTTAGCAATTATGTTACCAAATGTATCGATAAATACATTAAAAAAGGATTTGCAATATATGGTACAACAAGGGGTACTTGAGCGTCTTGGAACATTAAAGGCAACAGTGTATTTAGTAAAATCTAATTAATTTGAATTTTACTAAATATTTATTCGAAAAGCTTAATTAAATCTAGCTGGCTATAAATTTATTTAGATCGAAAAATACTATTAAAAATATTTAATTTATTCAACAAATTCTTTTAAAAATATTCGAGCTAATCTCCGACCTGTCTTTTTAGCTAAAAGCTTTTGAACATTGTGTTTAAACAGGCCCTTTACTTTGAAATTATCTTTCATTCGTTTAATATAAACACGAGTAGGCCACCTGTCAAACCAATCATCATTAAACTTCTCATAATCAAATGTGTCAAAATTCACAAGCCATTGATAATAACTCGAGTTTTGTGCAATAAGCTCTATTCTTTCGTCATCTAAACTAAAATTATGCCTACCAATAAAATAGAATAAACAATCAATTTGATCCTCTAAATATTTTTTATGATGCGCCCAAAACGGAGAATTTACTTTATTTTCATCAGAATTATTTATCTCATCGATTATTGCTAAAGAATGTTTTAAGAATAAATCAAAATACTGATCTGGTTTTAAAAGTCTTTGCTCAACTGCATTTATATATAAAAAAGGATCAAATTTTTCTAAAAGACTACGGCTAATTAGTTTTTGACAACGTTTTTTAAAGCTAGCAGGTACTATTTTAGAAAGCGGTAGTATCATCTCTACCCATGTATCAGATTTTAAGTAATATGCTTTAGTTATTATTGTATCAATCAACAGCTTGTCGCTAATTTGATAATTTTTACGATTACTAAGTAGCTCACACAATTCATTCTTTACATCATCATAATTTACTTTGTCAGAAACCATAATCGAGAGCATTTTCTCAGCTTCCTCGTTGGTAAAGATATTTTGTTTACGTTGCAAAAAGAACTTCAATGCAATTTTAACCTGCGGATGAGCCCATAAAATGGATTGATGTTCTAGAAACTGAATAAAATGTGGAGCAATTTTACTTAAATCATCAGCTTCAATTTCAGCCAAGGCTAACACATTAAGTAAATTAGAGCAAATACGACCACACTTACGAGTAAAAAAATGATTATTAGCAGCCTGCATCTGGCGACTTGGTCCCCAGAAATCATTATGAAAAGATTTGAAAAAATTAATAGATACATTTATAATTGATCTATATGAATCTTTTGAAGGTTGTGAGGCTATTTTAATTGATGGGTAATTATGCCTTTGGATAACCTGCCATAAATACTCCGCATTACAATGCAAAATAGCTATTACTAAAAAGTAGTCTTGAAATTCTTTTAAACGGAAATGATATTTAGGGCTTAATTCGTACGCCATTAGTAAACCATCAAACGCTTGGGTAATCAAATTTTGATAATTATCGTAATCTTCATAATATAAATAATTACGATTATAATAACTGTTTAGTTGAATAATTAACCATTGAAGTTCAGCATACTCAGCATCACCACCTGACCTACGACCTTTATTCTCATAAAATTCAGATGTATCTTGGATTTTTCTAATAGTTTCCCCAATGCTATATGAAACCTCTGAAAAAAAACGATTCTCAATAATGAAAATAATCTGTTCTCTAACAAAATCATCAACTGGTATTTTTCCGAGAATAGAATATAGATCTATTTTATTTATCTGTTTAATTATATCAGTGGTATTTTCATCTGATTCATATTCAATAAGAAATTTTATTTTTTTTATAGTTGCCAAACAAATAAAATAAAGCACAAAAAGTTTGGCTTTCCAGGCTTCTTGGGCTGCTTGTTTATACAAATAATAACCTTCGGTAAAGTCACCGATACGGCACTTTAAATAACCACTCATCATTTTCTCATATGGCGAGGCTGTATATTCATATCCTGAGTGATGAGACGTTTGTGTAAATACTTCAGATAAATCAAGCCTGTCATAACAGCAGCGAGGACAATTACATTTTTCAACTTGATTATGAATTAATTTAAAATCATCAACTTGAGTTATTAAACTATTTCTTAGTTTTTTTATAACGTATGCAAACCTTTCTTGAACCTTTCCAACATTATTTAACCCAAGATCAATTATCACTTCATCGCTTAACGGTGCTGAAATGCTACCATTTACAGCTATTTTCTTAAAAAAAGTTTTTAACTTTTCATTTGTGTTAGTGTCTAGCTTAAATCGTTGAAATGTATAGGTACTTTTAAATGGAAATATACGAGGTATGGTATGAGGGGGTAGAAATGGTATTTCTTCATACCGCTTAAGTGACTCATACATTTGTAATAAGGGTGATGCAGAGTCAAATTCATTTTCAAAAGATTGATATTCGTCTAAAAAATTCAGAAAATTATACAAAATTTGTCCTTTTGAAGAAAGCCCTTTTTCTACTTGAAACTTTCCTTTGTATGCAAGATAATTTTCTATTTCAGGAGAGTATCTTATTGGAATTACACCACGTTCTCTAAAATATTGATCTTCTATATTTGAATTGTTACTATCCGAAAATAAATAGGCAGGTTGTGCATCTTTACCTAGGATATTTCGTACTCTTTGCATAATAACTTTCAGATTCCAATCAGAAAATCCAAAGCCAATGAACAAAATAAGTCTTGATGCAAATAGTCCACTTACAAAGCTATTTATTAAAGGGAAATGGCATTCATAGTTTATATAATCATCCTCTTTAAGCACCATATTCAATAACTCCAGATCGCCATGCATTTTAATTATCAAATTGGAGTTCACTACATAAGGTAGGTCAGGATCTTGTTTTACAAAGGAATACGCAGCGGCTTCTTGTTCCACTGTTTGTTCAAGAAGATCGTCGTAATTAGTTGTAATAATATGTTCAGGCGAAAGATCTAAAATTGCTCGATGAAGGGGATTCGGGGAAACATTTCTGTAACCTAGTGTTTGTCTGATAAGGTCATTATATTCCTTCAATCCTCGTTGATTATAATACATTTGTGCAATTTTAAGAAAATCATTTTCCGCCACAGAAAGCCCAATTTCCTGTTTCATAACTTTTATTAGTTCTGCCCAGGTTGGCACACCTGAATCAACAGATGCTCCCGCTCCAACGAAGACAACTAATCTGTGACTCTTCTTTGCCTGTTGAATTTTTTTTATGCCAGCTATAAAATCTGAATCAAATGTTGCTTCCATATAAAATTTAAAGTATGAGCTTTTTATGACAACCTCTCACATATGGGTTATATCCCACATTTGTACGATATGTTCCTTATGAACGTGTTAAGTAATTATCTTTTGTGATGGAATAGATTAATTGAAGTATTAGTTGAATGTTAGCCAAATAAACCAGTTGGCCGAAGGTAATAATGTATATTCATAATCTTTAACGAATCGATGGAAGTAGTCGGCCCAAGCAATTCTGCGTTCTGGCGGCACCGTATTGAACCATTTATTGGTTTCTATACCCTAATGTTCATATATCATAGGATTCAATTTGACGCTTTGTGAATCAACATATAATACAGATAGGTAAGCTTGCTTTTCGACTCGTTTTCGATCCAACTGATTCAGCGCCAAATTGCTTTACTCGAAAGTACCATCTTGCCTCCACAGGTCAAACCGGGCCGCCGGTGCGGTAATACCAAACAGCCTGCCAATGGGGGCCATTCTTCGAATGGGTTCCGTCACTGGCCACTGTTTCGCAGGAGCCACATAATAATGTTGATGACTTGAATCTAGTTATGTACACGCTTGGGTTTAAGCCGGGCGGCCGATGCTATTAAAAAATGCGAAATTTCGTCCGATTGAGGGTCGGTCGGTGGTTTCTACTGTCTGGTCATGACTCTGTAGTTTAGCTACTACAAAGTTGAGACGACGTTCAATCTTTCGTAATTTCCAAACACTATCTAAAGGTTAGAAAAATCAGATACAATCCTTAGAATAGTTGAAATGGGTGACGAAAGATTTATTTTCCTTTTCAAAATACGCCAGCAGTGGATTTATGTAAACATTTACTCCTCAGCTGACTATCTATTTTAATAGTTAGTTTAAACCTGAAACTTGTGGAACAACCAACTTCCCTATCCAATTCTACTGTTACCCGTATTAAAATCTTTATTGGTTCCCCAGGTGATGTAACCCCCGAGCGGCAGGTGGCTCATGCTATCATTAATCGGGTAAATAAAGTGGTAGCGACGAATTTAGGGGTAATACTGGAACTATTGGGTTGGGAAGATACTCTACCTGGTCCTGGAAGACCCCAAGCCATAATTAATGAGGATCTAAAGCAATGTAGCTTTTTCATTGGGCTTATCTGGAAACGGTGGGGAACACCAAGTGGCAAAGAATCGTCAGGTTTTCTGGAGGAATATAAACTTGCTAATGAGTTGCGGGAAAAAGGCCAGATGAATGATATATGGCTTTTTTTTAAAAATATCCCAGATGATATTCCCCGTCAAGAGTCAAAACAAGTCGCTCAGGTTCAAGACTTTCAACAAGAAGTTTACAAAGAGCAAAACGTTTTCTGTAAATCATTTGAAACCACAGAAGAGTGGGGGGATTTACTGTATGATAACCTAATTAAGTACCTGCTAACCAGACGCAATTATGATCAAGCTTCAAGCCAAGTATCTAAACTCAAATCATCATCCGCTCCGCAGTCAGAAAACAGTAGTATCATTTTCTCTTTAAACCGATTTAGGGAAAGTGTTTCTTCGCATGATTATACGAACATTAGTGTCTTTGATCTATCCCGGATTACAATGACAGTTCAAGCGACTTCATATTCGCAATTTCCAACTAGCTCACAAAAGCTTGCTTCGAATTCCGATCTGATTAATCTATATGCCACTAGAGAAACGATAGAATTGAACGAGCATGAAAAGCTATATTTAGCCCATACTCTACTTGCCGATAGCTACTTCTTAGATATGGGCTGGTACTGGCTCAGAGATGAAATAACGGATCCGATTGGATTACTTATGAGTTGTCTTGACAGTCAACGAACTTCTGACTTAAAAGAAGCCGCCTTGAAAATTTTGAGAGAAGTCGCTCCTGATGAATTCACTAACCAAGCAAACAAGATTTTTAAAATAGACGATGCATCTCTTCAGAGTACAATTTTTGATATTATCATTGATCAACCAACTGCGAACGACGGCCCTCTTTTAGTACGTAACAACGAAAAACTAGATAAGAAAAAAGCCTGGAAGGCGCTGTTTCAAGCTCGTTATCAAATCAACCCCGATGCAGCTATCTCAATGATAAGCAAAACTCTTCTAGCTGACAGAAATCTCCCCACGCCGTTAGTCGATTTGTTTTCCCATGCAAGTGTAATTACGCTACGTCCATTACTTCAGGATGAAGATGAGTTGATTGTACTAGCCACCCTAAAAGCATTAAAGTCTACTGTTCCAGATACGGAGTTACGCTCGTTTTTAGAAAATGATAATTTTGACATAGCCTTTGAAGCGTTTCTAGAGTTGGCGACTCGTAAACAAATTGAAGTTTTAGAACTAGATAAGTTAGTTCTGAAGCGAAAACAGGTCAATCAGGCAAAAAGTGATCAATTATCACAAAAAAAAGGATACTCATACCCAGGTTACTTTTCCTATAATATACATACGATAGATGAGAAAGTTGATCTAGCAAAGCCCCATGCATTAGAAGCCACGATACGGTATATTCTCTATAATCAAAAAAATCAAGAAGAATTGGAATCACTTTTAGATTGGAGTTATGCTGGATCTGTTTGTTATAGTACATTAGTTGAAACTTATTATCCAACATATAAAGACACGTTAAGAACTGATATCTCCTCTCGTTTTGAACGCATTAAAGCGGCAAAGAAGAAAGAGCCTGCTATCCAGCTTGGTAAGCTGCGCCTACCTTTAAGGTCTCCTATAGAAACTGATGAATTTATTCTTGGGAACTTTATGATAAACGCCATAACTGTACTTTATCAATACGCCTCTGAATTGGACATCCCCTTAGCTATTGGCTTACTAAATAATCCAAATAGTGGGTTCTCAAATAAATCTGTACAGCGTTTAGCAATATCAATAATTCAAAAGTATGGTTCAGCTCGGGAAGTATCTGTTGTCGAACAATGGGTAGCATCCTCTGACTACGTTGTTCAAAAGATAGCAATCCTATCAATTTTTGATCATAATAACCCAGCTGATAGACTCGCTACAATGGTACATTATCTTAAAGAAGGTGAATTGAAGTTTAAGCGATTAGTCTTAACCTACGCATTAATAAATAAAATTGAATTACCTATCGACGAGCTTATTGACTTACTCTATCAAAAACAAGAGGGTATCCGGCTTTTGGGGTTGGCCTACCTAGTACAGATTTCCACAACTGATCAGTTAGAGACACTTTTAGAATCCTATACTACTACCGATGAAACCAATCGATATACATTATATTATTATAACGTAGTCGGTTGGCTAGACCGGATATTATACAGCCCGTCCCAGTTTAACAAATATTATAGAAATAAATTAATGGAATTTTTAGAGGAAAGCTCTTGGGATTGGAAATCAATGTGGGATGACTAATTCAATCGATAACTATTCATCAATTGGCTAAATAAAAGGAAATTCCACTTTACAAGTTCCAGTATTTTAAATATTCACTAGTTATTTAAAATTAATAAACTTATGAGCTATAAGTATCTGATAGTTTCAGCATTACAAGAGGAATTGGAGCCATTTAAAAATTTAATTTCTCCCAATCTAGAAAATTTAGATTTGGGTGTTAAGCTTGTTAAGATTATAGTTCAAAATAATTCAGCCGAAAATGTTGTGGAGCTACTTTTATACAGCTCAAACAAAATGGGTATGTCTTATAATGCAGCAAAAATAATGCAAGTAATAATAAAATTCAATCCCACTTACGTATTTTTTATTGGAATTTGCGCTGGTTTAAAAGAACATAATTTTGGTTCGGTATTGATTCCGAAAAGAGTATTTTCTTATGAAAGTGGAAAGTATAGTGGAGGGATTTTTTCACCTGATTATTTATCGTATGAAACTAGTGATCAACTTAGAAGTGAAGCCGTTAGTTTCCATACTCAAAACATTAATATCTTTCCATATAAAGTAATTGTTGATGAAGATTTTTGTTCTGGAGCAGCAGTCATAGATGAGAAAGAAATTGTTAAAAAGATTTTGGAAAATGGTTCAAGGAAGTTATCAGGTTTAGATATGGAGTCCTATTCTATTGCCTGTATTAACGATATTCTAAAACCTAAAAATCAATTATTAATAGTTAAAGGCATTTCAGATAAAGCAATAGATAAGGGAAATTCAGAAAAAAGTGGTGAAAGGCAAAAGGCAAAGAAAAATGCTGCACATTTCGTCTTTAAATTTATCGAGCACTTAGAAGTAAATGGTTTGGGTATTAATGTAAAACCACAACTTCGAATTGAAATTTCCCCAAATGTTTCAAATGAACCTGGTATAAAACATAAGTTAAAAATTAGATTTTATATTTATAATGAAACCCCTTTTCCAATTGTTATTGAGTCTTTATCATTTATATTTGATGATCCTGTTATGAAAATTAATGGAAGCGGTATTAATAAAAGTAAACCATCTTTTTATGTAGGCAGGAAAAGAGAGCAAACAGAAATTTATAAAGATAGTATAGTTTTAAATCCGAATGAATCAATAACAAATTCATGGATAGCAATTAATCCTTCACTTGGAGAAGAAAGATTACAAGATGCTTTTACTAGTAGAAAGGTTGGGAAATGGAATTATAAGTGTTGGTATCTTAGTGAGAATCCTTATAGTGAAATTTACTCAATTAAGGTTTAGCTAAATAAAAAAAGATCAAAATTTATGATTTTGCTTTTTAGCCTTTACCCCATTTCTAAATACGTTTCTAAGGACATTATAATATGGATGAGTTGGATTTATTTGAAACCCTATTCTATAGAGATATAGAAACATGGTTTACCGCTGGTATTGCTTGTTGCGATGCCTGTTACGACGAATATATAGAAACGTGGCCAAATGCATTTCTACGAGGAATTGATTTTCAAAGTAATGCTACAGGTTTAGATTTGCTTTACAGTGCTGGTCGATTAAAGGATTATTATTCCGAAGATGAATATTGGAAATTAGTTCGCCAATTGAAGTGTCCTAATTGTTTTATGAATTTTGAATATAATATTTATCCATATGATTTGCCATTTGATCCACCGTCAGATTTTGAGGAAAATTTGAAAAAATTAAAAGATCATATAGAAAGTTTTCCTTTTCTAGTATTAGAAAACGATCTTGCAAGAGATACCTTCACAGAACTAGAAAAATTATCAACTAAAATTAAACCAAAAGAGGTTAATGGAGTATTCTACAGAGGTAGAACGATAAATGGACGTGTACCTATAAAAGAAGATTTCTTGGCTCCGCCCAAATCAGTAACAAAGGATGGCCGATACAATCATACTGGTATACCTATAATATATATAGCAACTACACCAGAAACCGTCTATTATGAATTGAGGCAGCCAAAAACAGATCTTTGGATAGCAAAAATAGAACTCAATTATAAACTCAAAATTTTAGATTTTTCTGACGAATATATAGAAAATAATGACTTAATACAGGCAATTTCTTGGTCTTCATTAGCTAGTTCTCCAAAAGAAGGAGACGGTTTATATAAGCCACAATATTATTTCACTAGATTCATTTCTGATTGTTGTAAATACTTTGGTTTTGATGGAATAAAGTACCCTAGTATTCGGTATGAAACGGGATTTAATTTAGCTATTTTTGATTGTAATAAGATTGAAACGATTAATATTTTAGATATGAAGGAATATCTAACATGAATTGCCGACAGGGTCTCTTTTAACTAATTCATCATTTGAGCTTTAATGGGTTACCATTGGGATAGAAACAAGATGGGGCTTGGGCGAGGTCTTCCAAAATACTAAAATTTGTTTAATTGTTACCAACCCCTTCTATTTTAAGCTGCGGCTTTGAATCGGTTTCAAGATTAATTATAACTATCGATTTCGTTATTCACGATAAAATGACTTGTCCCGATATCACCCGATTCGTACATTTAAAGGGATAAAAGTTTCATTAAATGAACTACATAAATTATTGCTTTACAATAACTTATACCCATTTTATAGATCTATCGAAAAACGTTCACGAAAACCCTGATCTAGCGAAATATTTCTAGCCAACTCATCTCAATGTCTAAATATTATAGCTAATCGAACGCTTCCTGACGGCTTATTTAAGGGCAATACCGTTAAGCCCAGTTTTATACCATAAATTTACCTTTAGATATGGTATAGTCCTTAAAATAAATTCAATGAAGGCACTTAAAATTAATTTCTTTTCCCCTGCCGAGAACAGCCAGGCCAAACCAATAATTGAAAAAGCGGTCAAGTCAGCTAAAGTAGTGTTGACCGGTTATATCTCTTCATCCGGTAAACTGGTGCTGCCAGCCAAGACGGTAGCCAATCTAGGTGTTGATCTGAACACTACTCCTTTTAAGGTAGGCATTGATCAAGGTAAGCGAAAAGCCAAATCGCTCTACCTGGTCCCCACAAGCTCTGATGCGGAAACGTTCTCCTTTGAGAAAGCGGCCAAAAGCTATACGTTAGCATTGCCCTTTATTTTAAAAAAGAGTGGAGTGGATTTCACCAAAACAAAGTACGACTTTACTATTCGTCTTTTTGAATATGAAGGCACTACTGCCTTTGCGTTACAAATAGCTTCTGAAGCAGCCGCAGCCAAAGTGCCTTACACGGGTAAGCCGCGTGGCCGAAAGCCCAAGCAGGACCAAGTTGCAGAGTAGGCATAAAAATGCCCTGTCAAGTCAGGGCATTTTTATGCCTACTCATTTTAGCACTGATTTAGTACATATCCTTTTTCTTTCCCCGCCGTTCAATCAAAGCCTGAGTAAGTCCAACTGGCAGAATAGATCTTGTAGCTTTTCTACACTAAAAAGACACTTTTGGGTAAAACTGTCAGCTTGGCAGGTTTTGACAGTCAATGTCGTAGCCAATTTCTTATTTCTTTGATTTGCCACTAATCTTAAACGAACGTTGTATTTATGTGGCAAAGTGACTTGGTAAAAAGGAAATCCTAATTGATGGATCTATTATTAAGACACTAATAATTATTTCACCTAGAAATATAGTTACTTGCCTTATAAATCCGCTCGTTTGCAACGAGAACCCTATAATGCGTTGTGCGGAAACCTGTACGTTCGACAAAAGTTCAAGCCCGGTATCGTTTTCAATTTCTTCTCTGATGGTGCGGTAATTTTTCTATTGATATTCCCTGGCTGTATTAGTATTTGGCATCCATACGGCGGTAATTCGCTTCTGTGAGCTTATGCTGTCTAAATGTTCTCTATACAACGATTACCTTCAAGAGGGCAGCAGGAACGCTCAAATGAGCATCTGCAAATGTGTTTACCCTTCCTTTATCGCCTGAACCTGATTTTCCGTGAGTATTAGCGATGATATTGCATTCCTAATAGCCTCTAAAGGGGAGTTGCGATTCGTGAATGAAACTTTCACTGTGCTAAGTGGCTAATCCCTTCCAAGCAATAGAAAGGTGCCAATTAACCCAATTTGCTGTATCATAAGTAGCGTTGTAGCTTAGGGTATAGATTCCTTTATCCAACAGCAGGTTATCGAGGTTGCTAGTACTTGCGTTTGACGTATTTCTTTAAACCATATTGTGAGCGCGGCTTGGGGTTGTAGGGTGTTTGGGGAAAGACTTGTTTTGCATTGGGTCAATAAGGTAATAAGATGGAAGAAGATGCCAACTGTATGGACCGAATTCGTTGCTGAAACGGCTTAGTTACCGTTCTACTCGCTTCTTTGTTGTGAATTTGGTATGTATTTTCATATTAATTACCTAATAATCAATTGGTTAGTATATTTAATGTGGACAAAAAACTAGTGACTGTCCACATAATTCCCAGTTAACTGGAGGGTCTATCAGAAAATTAGCTCAAAAAGCCTGTTAATTAGCAATTATTGGGATTTTCTATCGAATTGAAATTTGATCAATAGCTGACCTATAATGTTATAAAGAGCTGATTGATAGCTATTTAGTTTGTTTATGTGGACAAAAAACTAGTGTTGGATAAAACGTCATATTCTTTGATTGTGTTTTTTCTATTTTCTCTGCGGTTTTGTCCAATTGTTGTAACAATTATGGCTTTTTTACACTCAAAACCGTACCTTCAAATAACTTGTGAATCAATTAATATTTTTTTCTTTGATATTTACGGTTTTTTATAGGCATCTCATTATTAATGAGTTGCATAATGTTTTTGTTGGTTAATGTGGACAGAAAACTCGTTTATTGTGGACAGGAAACTCGTTAACTGTGGACAGAAGTTATTCA
This sequence comes from Spirosoma migulaei, assembly GCF_054776855.1. Lineage (NCBI taxonomy): Bacteria > Pseudomonadati > Bacteroidota > Cytophagia > Cytophagales > Cytophagaceae > Spirosoma > Spirosoma migulaei. The sequence continues at coordinate 14,675 of NZ_BAAHBG010000044.1, forward strand.
CAATTGACCTTTAATGTGGACAGATTATTCGTGGCTCCAAAATATACGTGGACAAATAGTTAGTTATTTGTGGACGTGACCACATTAATATACCTTTGTGGATAACTAAGCCATTTTTTTATGAAACAGGCCCCTAGTAATCAGTTATCCCTTCTGAAGCTGGACGCTAAAACGGAGATTCTATTTCAGGCAAATGCACTGACGAACGCTTATTACGATATGAGTGCTTTACAGAAAAACATTCTGTATATGGTTCAGTCGCAACTTAAAAAAGATGATCCAGACGACCAGCGGTATGTTGTTCGAGTTAAGGATATTATGACAATTACCGATACAGTCAATCCTTATAAAAGTTTGCAGTTGGCCACTGAAGGTATGATGCAGAAAATTATGAACATCCCAGTAGGGGGGAAGCTACTTCAGGTTGCCCCATTTTCATCGGTACTGTATGATTATGGGAAAGGAACCATGACCTTTAAAATTGATCCGGATCTGCGTCCTTTTCTATTTAATCTGGAGAAAGGTCGGTTTACAACGTTTGGTAAGGAACCCGCCATGAATCTACCGGGTAAATACTCAAAGCGTATCTATGAAATGCTCTCGTCCTGGAAAAAAGCGGGTATTATGAAAATTACCATTTTGGAATTGAAAACCCGACTTCGACTCTATGATCCGGTGACTGAAATTGAGCAGTATGAAGACTGGCGTGATTTCAAAAAACGGGTATTGGTACCGGCCGTTAAAGAAATTAATCAGGAGTCCGATCTACACGTTGAATATTTCCAGCAACGAGAGGGTAAACGAATTGCTCAGTTACGTTGGCTCATCAAAGTAAAAACCACAGTTCCAATTGAAGTGGCCCCAACAGTAGCGGAACTACATGAGAAATTGTTAACCCATTTTAAACTTCGGACTGATCAAATCGAGTATATATTGAGCAAATATGAACCTGAACTTATCAATAAAAAGCTCTACGAGATCCAGGTTCAGAATGCCAATAAGAAGATTTCAAATATCGGTGGCTATACCTCTAAAGTGTTTGGCGTATTGTAAAAAAGATAAGTTTTGCCCAAAATTTTCGACAAAGACTTGCGTTGCTTCAGTGCCATGACTACTCGATCAGGTGTGTGGCCGTTTCATAAATAGTACCCTTCGTGACGGCCCATGCGAAATCACTCAATAAATTAAGGGACCAGTTGGTGAATGCAGCTCCTCTCTGAACGGTATACGCAGAGGAAGCATCTTTTAACAGTAAACAGCTGAACGCCTTTATTCCTTCTTTATCTCGCAAGTGACGGATTTTGTACGAAACGGCAAACACACACCGTTGTCTAGCCCCTATTATCTAGAATCGTACCTTGTACAAACTCTTTGCAGTAGCTTGGTAAGTGATTAAAACTAAAGTGGTATTGAATACTATAAAGAATTACCGGTTGCTCTGAATCAAATTTATTTGCTGGATCAAATAGTGACCTAATAGTAGGGTACAGCCTAGGTAGTATATTTAGACCACCGTTAGAAGTTTAGAGAATGGAAGATATTAAGGTGCGTGTAGGGCAACAGATACGAGAAGCTCGAAAAGCAAAGGGACTTACTTTAAAAGAGGCAGGGCAAATTGTCGGTGTTGCTGAATCAACTTTCAGTTTATACGAGAAAGGTAAACAAAACCTGACGCTTGAAACCTTACAAAAGATTGCTGATGCTTTTGGGGCTAAGTTCGATACTGCCTTTAAATAATTGATATTTTTTTAGACATATACTTTGTATATATACAAAGTATTGCTATATTTATAGAGTCAAACGACAACAAAAAAGCCCCAACGCTTCTAAATCTTGGCGGATCGAGCGAAGGGGCGAATGTCACACTTAACTTCATAGTCAAATGCAAACGGTGCAAAGTAACGCTGTTTCTAACAGCCACGCAAAACCAGTTGAGCAAGTGATTAGCTTGCCCCTTGTCTCTACTGGCAGTTTCTACGCCCAAATTGAGACCCTTCGCAATGTTTACCTGCTGACCAAAAATCCCTACATGGTCGCCCAACATGGCCGCTTACTGGCCGATGAAGTACGCACGCTATCGGGCCAACTTGAAACTCTAATTGACGGGATAGACCCTATGATTAGAGAGGCTGTAGAGTCCCATTCAATAGACGGCGAACACTCATAAATCCGATGAATAGTAAACTACTGGATAAGGTTGTTTCAGTAAGCAACCTTGTCCGACTTATTCGCCGGATGGATGAGTACCAGTTATGGAAGAGGGCGGTTTTTTTGCGTAATAGATTTACCTGTCAGCACTGTGGGGCCAGAAATGGGCGCAAACGGGTTATTGAAGCGGATCACATTGTAAGTATTACACTGCTTGTCAAAGAGAACAAGGTAGATAGTGTAGAGTCGGCACGTAGTTGTAATGCTCTTTGGGACGTAAATAATGGGCGGACTTTATGCCATTCATGCCACGAACAAACGGAATCGTATCCAACACGATTTGTGAAAAATAAGTAAAGTTATATAAATACTTTTATTTAAAATAGGATCAACTAACTCACAGGCTTCTCTATGACTTGTGAGTTGGTTGATCCTACTTTTGAGAATGCTTTATTATAAAAATATTCCAAGCCTTAAGAGAAACAATTGAATTTAAATTATTTACGAATAGGCAAAAGGCACATTACTTCTATTCTTAACCCAAAGATTAAAAAAGCTCACTTATTAAATCTAAAATCTATATTATAAAAAATAGAGAAAAAAATAAATCCATTGATCAAATGACGAAAGACGTACTTTTCTTTAATAAAAAATTCAAAAAAATTTTGATATTAAATAGGAGAGGTATATAAGGCAAAAACTGGCAACTTACATACGTTAATCTACTTAAGCAATTCTAACTAGTGCACAATCCCCGATATGAATCAATTTACTCATCCATAAAATAATAAGTATCGAAATACGTATTAATCAATAAGAGCAAATGTAAATTGCATGTCTTTCAACAATAATGTCTTTATTCAACGTTTGATCATGGATTTAATAGAAAAGATTGCGCGTAAAAACAGCGGACTGAGTGCTTACTCAAAATTTGCTGGCGAGTTTGTTTATCCTACACTAACAGGACCTCTTAAAAGCCGAATGAACTTTAAAGGAAGAGAGGTTATAGTATGGAGTTTCAACGATTACTTAGGGCTACAATCTGATGAAAAAGTAATTGCTTACGAAACGGAAATTGTTAAAGAATTTGGGGCTGGCTATCCCGCTGGATCAAGATTACTTACGGGTAACTCAGAATTTCACGAGGCCCTAGAGCTTGTAATAAGTAGCTTGTTGGGCAAGGAAGCTTTGCTACTTAACTTTGGCTATCAAGGTATCATGTCTGTGGTAGATAGTTTAGTAGACAGAAATGATACAATCCTATATGATCAATTAGTACATGCCAGCTTAATCGACGGGGTTCGATTGCATCAAGGAACTAAGCATTCATTTCGTCATAATGATATAGGTCATTTAGAACGGCATCTAGCTTCTGCGTCCAAAGCAAACACTGGCGGTATATTAGTTTTAGTTGACGGTGTATTCAGTATGCGGGGAGACACCGCTAAAGTTGAGGAAATCCTTGAACTCAAAAAGAATTATGACTTTACCTTATTAGTAGATGATGCACATGGATTCATGACGTTTGGCGATTGGGGGTCTGTTGGAGATCTGATGCCAGGAGTAGATATTTATATAAGCACGTTTGCAAAATCCCTTGCCATTATTGGTGGGTTTGTAGCCGCAAGAAAAGAATTTATTGACTATTTTAAATACAATTTAAGGTCACAAACATTCGGCAGAACGTTGCCAATTATTGATGTTGCCAGTGTACTTTTTAAACTTAAATTATTAAGTATCGAAGGAACAGATAGAAGAAATAAGCTTTGGAATAATACTCAGAAATTACAGCAAGGTTTAAAGGAGTTAGGCTATGAGATAGGCAATACTAGTAGTCCAATTACGCCAATATATCTAGAATTTAACGAAGAGGTAGCCGCAAGTTTTATAAAAGAGCTTCGCTATACATACTGGATCTTTTGTAGCGCTGTAACTTATCCGGTTATTCCCAAAGGTCAGTTAATACTACGGCTTATTGTAACAGCATTACACAGTGACGAGGATATAATAGAAACCTTGAGGGCCTTTGCTGAGCTAAAAGAAAAATTTAGCTTTGGAACTTTGCAAGAACAAGACATCAATATTTGATTAAGTTTTTGAAATTAGAACTTGATATTATGGAAACCTCAACTCAGAATACAAACAAAGAATTGACGTTAGCCAATAAATGCTTCATTGAAGGAATTTATAGATTATATGCTTTAGGCCACGTCAAAGTAGCAGAGGTTATAACTGCATTAATCAATGTTACAAGGTTTAATATAGAAAATCATTCTATTGTCACTAAAGAACAATTTGAAGACGATTATGTGAAATGCTCTTGGGATTTGCATAACTACTCAAAGAGTGTAATTGATCAACTACCCAATACTTAAAATGCTCTCTAGTCTAATAGATAAGGTAATAATGCTTATGGAATGGAAATTAAATATTTTTACATAATAATTAATCTCCATTCCAATAAGTTATATATTTCGCGTAATTGGGTAAAAAAGTTTAGTTTTTTGCTCTAACTCAATCAAGAGTTAAAATGATTAGAAAAGCATGAAATATCAACGCAATCAATCGTATCATTCTGACTTCCTTTCAAATAGCAAATCTAACGAGGAGAAAGTCATTTTAGTTAAGCTAGTATACGAGCTACATACATCGCCTTCCCCTACGGGTTCGGCGTAAAGCCAATTTTTTCAAAATTTAGCAAGAGGGAAGAGGTCTTCAAGCCCTCTTTACTGAGTTTTAAGTGTTAATTACCTGATAATCAAGTAATTGAATTTTATTGATATAATTATTATCTGATTATTATGCTCATAATTGCTTGATTATCAGATAACTAAACAATTATTAAAATAATTATGGCGACTTATAAGACCATTAGTGTGAGTGAGGAGACCTTTAAAGAATTCGAGAGAATGGCTAGTAGTTACGGCTTAACGAATAAGGGCTTAATTGAAGCAATGCTAGTTTATTTTAAGGTTTCAAAAGCTGATCCAAGAAATCCCCAAGCTGACAATCCTACAGATGCAATTAAAGCTTTGGATAAACGGTTAATCAGCTTTATTAAAGAGCAGGAAAAAAAGTTGTTAATTCCGATGAAAGAAGCCATTTTTGATATGACAGGTACAGAGGGGATGCCGCGACGTTCTGATTTAAGAATAGTGAATACTAATATTAAAAGAATAATAACTGGATTAAAGCTCGATGAATAAATGCAAACAAAATTTGCAAGCCCAATTGAAGGAAATAACAAGGGAAGTTCTGCTAGATTAGTTAATTATCTAGAGAAGGAAAACCGAAATAATTTATCTTCAGAAAATGAATATTTTTTTTCAGCAGACAGAGATAAATGCAATAAGTGGGAGGTGATGCAACAAATTGATAATAATGCAAAAGGTCAGAAAATAGAAAAACACCAAGATCGTTTTTTTTCTATAATTATTGCTCCTAGTCAATCAGAACTAGCACAGATTGGGAATGACTCAGGAAAATTGAAAGAATTCACTCGATCAGCTATGGAAAATTATGCTTCGGGATTTTGTAATTATAACGGAGAGAGTAGGGGAGTAAAAAGTAAAGATTTAGTATGGTACGCAAAGATTGAGCATGAGCGAAAGTTTACTTCTTTAGATGCGGAAGTAAAGGAAGGATTATCGGAACAAGGTCAATTAAAAGAAGGTGACCAGCGTCATATTCATATTATCGTTTCTCGGTGTGAAGGAAGAGAAAATAGACATGTTTTAGATTCGGATATTAAACGACAGAAACAAGAACAGACTGTACATCTTTGCCCAAATGTCAACAACCCAGCAATATTTAGTAGAGATGCTTTCTATCGCGCTACTGAACAGACCTTCGATAAACTTTTTACATATAATCGAAAATTAGAAGAATCGTATGATTATTGTAACGCGATCAAAAACGGTACACAACGTGATTATCAGAAAGTGATACAAAGAGAAAAGGAAAGAGTACCTTCTATAAACCGAAGCGTAGAACGGGAGCAGGATTTTGAGATGGGTTATTAAAAATTATTCAACAGAAAAACTTTTTTAGTTATGTTTAATTTAGGAGTAATTGCAGGCAAGATTTTTGGCTATATCGCTATTCCATTGTTAACTTATCTTGTAATTGGTGGTTTAGTCGAATATTTATTTAATGCGGGTGGTTTCCCTCGTGTATTTTCAGATTTAGCTGGTGGAGGTGTAGGAGTTTTTGTTGCTGGTTTTCTAATTTATCGGAAAATGAAAAGTAGTTCAAAAGCAGAGATTCAAACTGCCACCCAAGTAACAAAAACTGGTATAAAAGTCAAAGAATACATTTTTGGCCTTAAGACTACAAAAGGGCTAGTTAAAATCACAAATCCTTTTGCGGGTATTTTGGTAGCTGGTGGCCCTGGTGGTGGTAAAAGTTTTAGCGTCATTGAGCCAATTATAACCCAAGCCGTTGAAAAAGGATTTACAGGATTAATTTATGACTTTAAATTCCCTACGTTTGCTCGCGTTGTTAATGCAGCTACCAAAAATGAAAAGGTTAATAAATATTATATCAATTTTGATGATTTAACTCGTAGCCATCGCGTTAATCCAATTCATCCAGATATTATTATCACCAATAGCCATGCTGGTAGCGCAGCAGAGGCCGTTATGAAAAATTTAATAAAGGGTGAAGACAATTTCTTTACCGAAAATGCAACAGCTTATTTAGGAGGTATTATTTGGTTTTTGCGAGAAGAATATCCGCAGTTTTGCACTCTACCTCACGTTATGCGCTTAGCTGCACAACCCGTAAAACAAGTATTACCATTAATTTGCAAAAATGAAGAAGTAGCCACTTCAGTTGCTAGTATTAAAACGGCAGTTGATGAGGGAGCTAGCAAACAGTTAGCCGGTGTAATTTCTACTTTACAAAATGCCTTGGGCAAGATTAATATTCGCTCAATTGTTTATGTATTATCAGGAAATGATTTTACTCTTGATTTAAATAACCCTGACAGCCCCAAAATTTTAGTTATTGGTAACAATCCAGATCTTAGATCTGTGTATGGGCCCGTACTTGCCCTAATTGTAGCTACTACCATTAAAAAGCTGAATCAAAAAGGTAAGCTTGATTCACTTGTGGTTTTAGATGAAGCTCCTACTTTATTTATTCCTGATTTTTCTACGCTTCCTGCTACGGGTCGAGAGAATAAAATTGTTACTCTAGCTGGTATTCAAGACTTCTCACAACTTGAAGAAATGTATGGTCAACACCAAAAAGATGCAATCCTTAATACACTTTCGAATCGCTTTTATGGCCGTATGCCCCATGAGCCATCGGCTCAATACGTTGTCCGAATTTGGGGTAAAGAATATGTAGAGCAACGAAGTCAGTCAGTCGGTCAGGCACGTATAAATGAAGTTTCGAATACCAGATCTGATTCTTATAGTCTTGTTAACCGAGATAGGGTAACGGTACAAGAAGTAACCGATTTGAAGAAAGGTGAATTTTTTGGCCAAATAGTAGAGAGCGATGTTAGTTATTTCCGTACTCAGTTTGAACCTGCTCCAATAGAACGTAAAGAAATAGTACCTTTTAATACTGTCACTGATGAAGAGGTAAAAGCTAATTATAGCCGTATCAGTGAGGAAATTAAAAGTTTGCTTGCCAGTCAGGAAATGCCAAAAGCTGACCCTGTATTAAGTATATCAACTAAGAATCCAAAAGTTGAGGATGAATTTTAGGGTATAATATGTATTTTAGCTTAAATAGGGCTTTTAATTTATATTTTAAATTAAAAGCCCTATTTTTTTTCTTTATATTTGCCACATTAATAGCTCTAGGCGGCATAATGCTTGGCTGTTAAGTGTGAAATGATATTCATTAAACTTCTTAAAATTAGTTAGTTAGTATAATTTATATACTTGATAAGTTTTATGAAAAAGAAAAGAGATTCAGAAATTGTAAAATGGAAATCAAATTTCGCAATGAGATTTGAGCAAATTCGAGAGGCGTCTGGTTTAAGTCAAGTTGAAATGGCCAATACTATTGGCATGAGCCAAAATTTGGTGTATCGCTCGGAGAAAGATTGTGACATCTCGCTGAATTCATTTTTATTGCTTTTTATCCATTACATGAAGAATTATAAAATGAATCCGGAATGGTTTTTTGCCGAGGATAATTCCGGTTTTACACCTTATGAGATGGAATCTAAAAAAGCTAAACGAGTTTCAAGTATTGCCGAGCGTAAACTGAATCGTATCTTCCTTGACATGCTTGCTACTTTACAACATGAAGGGTTGATCCCGCAATTAGAATCTAAAAATGATCAATAATGGAATGTTGATGCACTAATCGTTTCCTTCAAAATTACGGCACATAAAACTATAACTATAGTTATAGTTTTATGTGCCGTAATTTTATTTATTGCTAATGTCTATTCTTGCAAAGTTGTTGATTTAGCCTTTCGACTGACCTTGATTTTTGTTATGGGGTGCCATCGAATTTGTAAATCTGAAATTAATTGAGCTATCCATTTTTACCTCTTCACTTTGTGTGGCTTTTTTTGTGAGTGTGGTCCTGCCTACTTGCTTTGGCCCCAGAGAAAGTGATAAAACTGCACCTGGATCGAACGTCTGAAAAATAATTTCTAAAGAAAGTAACCAACCCCTTTTTAAAAGTACGAACAGTGGTCATTGCATCCCTCAGCTGCACGTAGTGTGGGAAACTGCTGTGCACCCTTACAATCATGACCGCCAATCAATCATTACAGCTATAACTACAGGTGTCGTTACCTACGATAATCTTTAATTATCGTAGGTAATCGATTATTTACTATATTACCAGTACATTTGAACTAACCAGTACCAGGAGATCACCTTTGGTTCAATACAGACACGTTTTCATTTTATAGCTTAATAAAATTTGACGGAAGCAGGGAAGCTCGTCTTAACATCTCGGATCAACCTTATAATGTATCATGGACTTAAACCAAATTCAACTAGCCATTGCCAACTTACCAGATGCCGAGTATAAGCAACTCACTGATTGGATCACCGAACATGATTTTGCCCGGTGGGATGAACAGATCGAACAGGATTTAGAGAGTGGTCGCTTAGATCCGCTCCTGAATGAACTAAAGCAGGAGATTCGCGAAGGCAGGACAACCCCATTATGAGGTAGACGAACGAAACATTAAACAAAGCAAAGCATGAAGCAGCTGAAAGGAAAGGCTAGTGAAACGACCAGCCTGCCGAACCTGATACGTCGCTATCAGCTGGAGCAAGCGCAGTCTGAAACGTTTCAGCGGGACAAGTACTTGGCCCAACTTTATCATTCTACAGCGTTGGATGGTCATTCCTTGACGCTGGGCCAAATAGCTTCTTTGTCGGAAATAGAATCAGTGGGTTCGTTCTGCACGCCAGCAGAGTGGATGCTACTCGATTATATACAGGGGCAAAAAGTAATTACCGGATGGGCTACCCGTCAGGAACCCCTTACGCTGGGGAATGTGCAACAGCTTGGTGCGTGCGTGATGCAACAGACGGGAGGAATTACCAACCACTTCCTCTATCCCGTTGATTCACGCAAAGGCGAGTGGCAGACGCATGAGTTGTCGGGAGCAGGTGGTGTGTATGAACGGCCACACAAAATTCAGAAAGCCCTGCACGAGTTGATCAAACAGACCAATACGAATCTTCAGCAAAGTCAAACCATTCGGCAAGTCTATGAAACATCTTTTAGACTACACGCCGAATTGATTCGGATTCATCCCTTTGCGGAAGGCAATGGCCGGTGGCCAGGTTGCTAATGAATTTTGTTCAGCAATATAATCGCCTTCCCCAAAGTGTCGTTTTCATCGAAGACCGGCCTGCCTATTTGGCGGCTTTAAGCACGACGTTTCTAACAAAAGTAAATGAGTCCTTTTATGCATTCATGTTTGAGCAACTGACCAAACTAGTGACTCCCAATCCGAGGTCATCGGTGTAGTTGTACCCAGAAAACCCTGGTAAAGATTCAGGTGTGAATAGTCAATGAATGCGTTCTAGCTGGTCCAATCTCTAATTGATAACTTTATGGAACTCGATAGTTCTCCTCCGTCTTCCAATTCGCTCATTCCTACCACACAACAGGGCCTCTCTGCTTTAACCGATCAACAACAAAAAGCACGTGATTTTTACCATTCAGGCCTTTATGGAGCACTTAACTCGCAAAAAGCCTATCTATCGGATTTGGGGCACTACCTCGGTTGGTATAGCCAAAAAGAGTACCAGGCACTGCCCTCAACGCCCCAGACACTAGCTGAATATGTGACAGACTTAGCCGAATCCAAAGCATTTTTCACCATTCAACGCCGGCTGGCTAGTATCGCTAAATACCACAGAATCAACCAGCATCTTTCACCGACGACTCAGGAGCCATTTAAGGTATTTATGAAAGGGGTAAAGAAAAAGATGAGTGTTCGTCAGAAAGAAGCGCCAGATTTCACCCTCGAGGAATTTCGACAGGCGCTCACGGCGTTACCTGCCACACCGTCTGGCATTCGGGATCGATTGCTGTTATTGCTGGGATTTACGGGAGCCTTTCGGCGCAGTGAATTGGTTGCCCTCAATCTGGAAAACCTAACGGTTAAAACCAGTGGTATACTCATTCAGATCAACCGGTCTAAAACCAATCAGGCCGGGGAGCGGGAAGAGAAATACGTGGCCAAAGCGAAGAATGCAGAGTACTGTCCACTGACAATTTATCAAGAGTGGCTGTCCTTTATAAATCGCTCCGAAGGTCCTCTGTTTGTCCGCATACGAAAAGGGGAGCGACCAACACTGGAGCGTTTATCCGACGATTATGTCAATTTGCTGACGAAACGAATGTTTCAGCAGGCGGGTAAAAATTACACGGCTCACTCACTTCGGGCGTCCTTTGTCACCATAGCCAAAAATTCCGGAATCGATAATCGAAAGATACAGAATCAAACCAAGCACAAAACAACCAGTATGTTGGATCGCTACGATCGACGGCGGGATGTGATTACTCAAAATGCATCAACTGAACTAGACCTGTAAGGGAGTTAATCTAAGATATACAGGATTAGATATAGCGTTAATCGCGTCTTAGGAAATAAAATAGAAAATAAGGCATTGCTGCTACTATGCAATCTACAATGTTTAGAGACAAAGACCTCCGTGATATCTTAAAATTTAGGTTTAAGCAGGGTTTTCGTGAACGATTTTAGATTTGACTCTTATACTCATAATCATCTTTAAATCAGACAGATATGAGTTCAATAATTAAAATCAATTAGTATTTAAATGAACGAAATCTAAATTGAAATTACTGGTTCTAGCAAAAAAATTAAAATGGTATATGTCCGTTCATGCTGGAGTTCTGCTATGTTGCTTCCAAATTGGTCACAGAAGCAAATTGTCCCCAGTAGATACAGCTAGTATTAATGATTCAAAATAAACACATATGTAACTTAATATTTATTAAATGTATAATATACAACTACCCATAGCTTTATGTGACTTTTTCATTAAAAGAAATTACTTTTCATAAGTAAAATTAAAGATTTATGTACTTTATCATAACAGTTTAAATGTCATGATACTTTGCACATTGGAACATTAAGCAAATGAATCAAAGACCAATCGAAAACTAATTCAATCCATGCCTGTCCTATATATTGATAATTTTCGAGGGTTTGAAAAAACTTTTTTGGAACTAAAGGAAATAAACTTTTTTGTTGGTGAAAATAGTACTGGGAAAACCTCACTATTAAAATTAATTGGGATTTTAGCTTCTCCAAGCTTTTGGCGTTATAACCAATTTGGAGAAGATCTAAAAAGCCTTGGACAATTTTCCGATATAATCACAAATCCAAGAGTTGATTCAAAAGATTTTTTTGAAATTGGAATACTTGGAGAAGAAAACTCTGAAACGAATGAATTTTCTGCTATTAAATTAATATTTATAGAAAAAGATAGCTCTCCTTCGTTAAAAGACATAAAACTAATAAATAAAAATATTGAAATTCATATTAACATTGATGGAAGTCTTATAAAATATAGACTTCAAAAAAAGAAATTTAAAATACCCAACTCTTTTGCTGAAAAGTTTAAGCTTTTTAAAGACTGGGTTTTAACAAATAAACTAATACATCTGCCATTTATAAGAAAAAGCATAGATGTTGGAGGAGTTGCACCTTTATTAGAACAATTGACATATTCATTAATTTCAAACGGTGACCTAGAAATAGAAGAAAAATTGAAAATACCATATTTTTTAGAAAACATAGCATGGACTGCACCTGTAAGATCACAACCTGAAAAAACTTATGATAGAACAACATTGCATTTTGAAGCTTCAGGTAAGCATAGCCCTTATGTTCTTCAAAAGTATTTATTAGATGACACAATTTCTAGAAAAATACTTACCAAATTTGGTAAAGACAGCGGATTATACGATGATATTATTATAACCGAACTAAAGGATTCATCACATAAGTCTAACTCATTTGAACTCCAATTCAAACTTGACAATCGTATCCTTAATATTACAAATGTAGGTTACGGAATTTCGCAGGTTTTACCTCTTATAGTAGAGGTAGTCTTCAGACCTGCTGCTTCTTGGTTCGCAATTCAACAGCCTGAAATACATTTACATCCTAGAGCACAAGCCGCATTTGGTGATTTTGTTTTTAAATCGAACCAATTAGATAAACATAAATTTATTATAGAAACTCATAGTGACTTTATTATCGATCGATGTAGGATTAAAATTAATAAAAATAAAGTATTAAATAGTTCTACTAAACAAAACCAAGCACAAGTCATATTCTTCTCACGGTCTTTAAAAGGGAATCATCTTGGTTGTATAGCAATTCAAAATGATGGCTCTTATGAGGAGACTCAACCTGCCGAATTTAGAAATTTCTTCATTAGAGAACAACTTGAACTATTAAATATATAATCAATATGTGCATTGTTATTGATACTAATACATTGGCAAGCGTATTTAAGTCGTCATCTCTAAATCATAATGAATTTAAACCAGTATTGGAATGGATTATAAACGGCAATGGAAAAGTAGTCTATGGAGGTACAAAGTATTTTTCAGAGATTAAACAATATTTTGGCCTATTTTCTGAGCTAAAAAAGGTAAGAAAAGCAGTATTAGTCGATAGCGCTATAGTGGATCAATATGCAAATGAAGCTGGGAGCAAAATCTCACATTCAGATTTTGATGATCAACATTTAGTCGGTTTACTTATAACTTCAAAATGCAAATTAATTTGTTCTGAAGATAAACGGGCCTATCCATACTTTAGGCATAAGTTATTTTTTGGCTCTAGTAAAAATAAACCAAAAATATACAGAGGTCAAAGTAATATGGATCTATTAAATGAACAAAATATTGCGGCAATTTGTAAGACGTGCAAAAGTTTAAAAAATTCACAAAAACACATCGTAAACCTTATCCTTAACAATAAATAACTTAATCAATGGGAAGCACAGGAAGCGGTAACTTCAGCGATTATACTTCTAGAGTCTCAGGAAGTAATGATGGAAACAGTGGTGGTTCAAGTGGCGAGGATAAATGCGGGCAAGCTTTTAGTGCATCAATTGAGGAAATTAGCCGCTGTTTTTATTTTATGAATTACGGAGTAGTACCAACTATAGGAACAGAAGTCTCTATTTCCTTTAATGGCGTAAGATTGGTTGCAGAAACAAACTTAGGAGAGGATATAGGATACTTGCCAACAAAATTAAATTATGTAAAAGTGTGTATGGATAATGGATTTAAATACTCTGGTTTAGTATCAAGATCTGCAAATACGCCAACCCCTTCTATAACAGTAGATATAATACCAGAATGAAAATTTGCTTGGTTGGGGATATATTCGTTGATATTACTTTAAAAACAAATCAGCATGATACCAAGATGCGTCTGGGCGGAATAGTCCACGCAGCGCGTGGACTATGGGCTCTAGGCATTCCGTATTCTGTGGGTTATTTTGCTCCTGCATATTTAGATAAACAGATAAATGAATACCTAATAGCCTTTGAATGTGAAGAGGTACATAAGCTTGGCAATGTAATTGGATCACCTTACATATTTCTTATCCAAGATGCAAAAGAAGTTTTTGATCAGGGTTATGAGTTCATCTTAAGAAATGAAATCGAAATCGAATATTTTAAAGAAGCGATTCACAAACTGAACGATAAATCTTTTTCTGATATATTACTTTTTGCTGGAAATTTCGATCATTCAGTATTATTTGACGTTATTAAAAGGCAAAAAATACATATAGATGTAACAAATTCAATAAGAGATATTTCTTCTTTACAAGCAAATGAAGTTAAAGTGGATACAATTTTTTTATCCACTTCTTCTATACTATTTCAAGAGCACTTCAAGGATAATTTCAATAATTTTAAAAATAAATTAGCGCCATTTTGTAACAAATTTATTCTAAAAGAAAACAGAGGAGGTAGTAGAGGTTTCAATTTTATATCAAATGAATACTGTGAAGCCTCATCCCAAACTAAACCAATTGTGCACTCTGTTGGTGTGGGAGATGTATATAATGCAGCTTTTATTTCTAAATGCCTAGAACTAAAAATGCAGTCTTCCATGATTTTTTCTTCTTGGATTGCTGCTGAATACGCATCAACAACTTATCCTGATGACCTTAAAATTAATATTAATCGTATTTTGAACTCTAACTTCAAAGAGCTAGAGAACATGGCAGGTATTTCCTTACCATGGGAGCAAAGACGACAAATCAATGTATATATTGCTGCACCAGATTTTGACTTTGTAGATACTTCTCCTATCGAAAATGTAGTAAACAGTTTAAACTATCATAATTTTTCCCCACGCAGGCCAGTCAAAGAGAATGGACAAATGGCAGATGATGCAAATAAGAATAGAAGGCAAGAATTATTTAGCAAAGATATGATTATGCTTGAACAGTGTCAGATTCTTATAGCTGTTCTACTCTACAACGATCCAGGAACTTTAATTGAAATTGGGCTAGCTTCAGCTAAGGGACTTCCTACCATAGTATATGATCCATATCAAATTGCGAAAAATTGCATGTTGACCGAACTGCCTGACTTAGTAACTAACGATCTTGACTATTTAATTGCAGAGTTTTTTTCTATTTGCTCAAAATTACAGATATGAATAATAATAAAGATGGAGTTCTTTTAGCTTCTGGAGGATTAGATTCGACGACTATGGCCTTCTGGCTAGATAGTGAGCACATAAATTATATACCCTTATTTATTGACTATGGGCAACATTGTGCAGCCACTGAACTTGATACTTTAAGAGCAGTATTACCAGCGAAAGCTAGAAGTAACATTGAAATTATAGATATTAAATCCATTTATAAGAGATCCACTTCGCGATTTATAAAACCAGCTAATCTTTGGGAGGATGAAGTTAGTGCAGATGACTTATACATTCCATATAGAAACGTATTATTGCTCACCATTGGAGCAACTTTCGCCCAAACTTTAGGCTTTTCAAACCTATACTCGGCTTTTATAAATAGCAATCACGCGAAAGAAATAGACTGCTCAAATAAATTTTTTGAGAGTATGGAAGGTATTTTGGCAGAATATGGATCTGTAAAAATTAATATGCCATTTAGGTATTATTCAAAATATGAAGTTGCAAAACTTGGAATTAGCCTTGGAGTTTCAATCGACAAAACTTTTTCATGCCAAGCTTCTCCGACAATTCCTTGTGGCGCATGTCCTAATTGCGTTGATAGATTAAACGCATTAAATCAAATTCAACTTGAGTCAAATTTTGTATGAATTGTGCGCGAGAAGCAAGACGCTTGGCTGATTATATTTCTGCACTTGACGGGGAAATCCTTATAACCAGTTCAGTTTATTATAATTGCCCCAATCATATTGGTGCTCTTTTTACTGATATTATCCTTCAGGCAGGTGTCAACTATGAGTATGTGGTAAGGCCCCGCGTACAAAGGCTTGTTGTTAATTACCCAGAAGTCGATACTCGCTCGAAATTTCAAGAACTTGTCAAAAATGTTAGTTTAGAAACTTTAATAAGTTGGAAAAATAAGACTAAAATATATAGAATTGAGTCTCTACTTTACTATGCAGAAATAAATAATATCGATACTTGCTACGATTTAAGATTACATTTAGTTGAGCCAGCCAATCGACTAAATTTACTTGATATTAATGGAGTCGGCCCCAAAACATTAGATTATCTTTTGAAGCTCCTTGGTTATGATTCTGTGGCGGTCGATAGACATATTTATTCCTTTATTGAAATGGCAGAGGTCAATGTTAGAGGTTATGATGCCGCTAAAAAAATTGTTGAATATGCTGCTGATTTTCTGGAAATATCGCGTTCATCTTTAGATCATAGCATTTGGAGTTATATGGCAAAAAGAAATAGTACACTTGGGAATAATAGTCTTTCCCGACAATTAGCGATACCGTTTTAAACGCTTTTGAACCGCGTAGCTACGATTAAGCCATAATTGAAACTTGGAAGTTTAAAGGATTGATATGCTTCATTGAATATTCCCGAGGTTTAGAATACTAAAAAATTTGAAGTGTAGGAGTTATGATTATTTTTAACAAATATAATAATTCATTAATCATGTTATAAGTATATTTCTGATATTCTCAATTAGGTGCACTAAACCGTCTTCAATATATTGAGTGAGGTTAGTACTCCCGGCTCTAAGCTCAGAAAGATTTACACTGTAGTAGCCATTTTCCAAGGGCATTAAATAATTTTCCATGTTTATAACTGACGGTAATAATGCCCGAAGTGTAGCATTATTTTGAAATTGTTCGCTAAAATATTGGGTAATCAACTCAAATATTTGTTGCTTTTTATCAGAACTAAACTCATTCAAAATACTAGAATATCTCATGAAATCATCCTTACCATGGCCACTTGGATTACCAAAACAATAGTCAAATCCTCTATACCCATCACCAATGTAAATGGTCTGAATATAGCATCCATAAGCAAGTTCTACTATCAGTTCAGCATGGTTTTGTATAGTATTTTGGATACACCCTTCTGGGACTTGCAGAATTGATTGCCCTTCATAATCGTTTCCCTTCGGGATAATTATAATTTGAGCAAGCCCATGTTTACCCCAGTGTTTCTGTATAACTTCATGAGCTATAAAGTGACCTAACTCATGATATAAAACCCTTCTCAAATTATAATCAGGCATAGTAGAAACGCAAATAATAGGGCTGAAATATTAAAGTCAGTCGTCTAAAAGTAAGGTTTTATTTTTAATCAATTTATCTCATATACCTGTCTCCTTACTTGGCTTAAGCCTTTCAAAATCTATTAATAAGTTATTTAATACACGGTCCTTTGATTCGCCACTAATCCAATTCGGACCAAGTTGAGCACCGCTGTTGGATATTCGTTTTTCAAACTCAACTCTATCAGCCGCTGTGGGTAAACGATTGAATTCTATTCCAGCCCATAAAATGAGTAATTTCTCTTTACTCGAGCTGTGCCCCCCCAGTGCATATGAATTGTTAATTGGTAACTGGTCAAGTTCAATTACAACCTCACGTTGAGATTGACCATATTGGCCAATTCCCAAATGATATGAATTTATTTGTGACTTATGAGTATCGCACGCTTCTAAAAATACAGGATCATTAAACAATTTATCCAAATTGATGACTACGCTACCAGAAGTAGGTATTATGTGAAAGATTGCTACTTGCAATTGATTTTCCTTATGTGGCCCTCCCCCTTTTATGCCTTTGGCAACGTCTAAATCAACTGTCCAAGCGGATATAGTTTCTTCTAGTTTTAACTTGTCAGCTAACTTCCAAACATATTTTTTATCAAGAGTAATTTGCCTGTAACAATTACGACTTTCTTCTCTAAACTCGGGTGAAAGGTCAGCAGCTAATTCTTTTAACTTCTTACCTCTTCTCTGCTTCTGTTTATGATCACCACCTCGTTGCCAATCGTTGATAGCCTGCAAGAGTTCAAGAGAAAATTGCTTTAGCAAATTTGAAGCAGAGGATGCTTGCATATTAGGAGGTGTAATATAAAATGGTTAAAGTAGTTTTATTAATTGAAATAGTTGTACGATATATCTGACTGATCTAACAGAGTATATCATGAATTTTCTCAGTGTCCTTAAATGAACAGCTCGATTTACTAAAAAGGCATAAGAGCTTGTATGAATGCAGGTTTTCCTTAATAGCTCTATATTTTTGGTGAACAATGATCACTTTGACGATTAGTGATAAGATCGTTTTGATAATTCGTCCTTGTATGTTAGAAGCGTTTTTGTAAGTGTGTCGACATCAGGGAAATAGCCCCCTTTTATGAGTTTAAACTCAGTTTTTTCGATAGCTAAATTCTCAATCGCCCGATCGACAATACCTCTATCCTGATAGCCGAACTTTCCTATAGCTAAAAATCCAGTAGAGTGGTCGGCGGTGTATTTCAATGAATTATAAAATTCAAACTCATCGAAATACTTATTAAAATCGTTATCGATAGGTACTAATTCTTTAAATATTGGCCTAAGCTTGTCATATAAAAGTAAGCTCATAGGCATTGTCCAATTAGTACCATTTACGTTATTTAAATTGTCTTTTTCTATTACTGTCCAAGGGTTGGTTTGCGTCAACAGGGCTACTTTACCATAACTTGTTGTCACTTTCAATTCCACAATTTGTTTCAATAAACTAATATTATCTTTTGCCACACAACCTATGCCACATGCATATTTTAGGACTAAGGCTGGAAAATATGACAAGTTGTTCCAATTTGACCAGCTGGTACTATTGCGCTTTTCATCAGGCGTACCTACACGCCTTAATATATTAACAAACAATTCATTTTGACTTTTATTTGCCCAGTAACTTCCTGTTGCCACCAAAAAGCAAAGCGGCTCAATTTGTAGTGAATAGTAATCCATTAACTCTTTAATTGATTCAGCCGTAGGTTGTTTGGAAAAATTCACTGTATTGATTTTTTCAAAGCACTCCTCAACTATCTGGCGTATCAAATCATGTAGGTCAATACGATGCTCTTCTTTTACAAGATACTTTTTTAGCCGTGTTAATAGTATGCCTGTGGTAAGTGGATGACGTTCCCCATTTTTTTCAAGAGCTTTTAGGTTTTCTGTTGTTTCCGTAAAGAATGTATCTGCATCATTCATTTTTACAAGCTTTCCTTGCCTGGTAGATGTTAGTGCAAGCAGAACTTCATCCGCCTTATTCCGATAACCAAAGTAATTTGTATAACGGAATTTATTAGCGGACTTCATAATATCAACTAAAGCAATATCCCACTTTGCAGACCAACCACATGTTATCAATCCATAGTTTTCAAAGATATTTTGCAATAAGTTAACAAGACGTGCATCATAGTTTTCCAACTCGCTTTTTATATTTAGGAATCTGGTATCCTGATAATCGCCATTTATTTTGATGATGGTGATGGGGCTATGTACCAGTGGTAAGGTATTTTCTACATGGTTAGGGTTTGATATTACGGCTGGTTCAATGCCGATATTTTTTAATGCATTTTCCATCAACCGGTCAAAATTGGTTGTCACGATCACCCTAACGTATCCCAACTGTACGAGTTCTGCAATTTGCTTATGGGCGACTGTCGGAACTTTCAAGCCTGATCCACGCTCCTCTTCTGTCGGTTCTATATAAGGCTTAAGAAGATTAATACGTTCTTCTGGTGTATTAGTCAGTCGCTCTAGAATATCCGAATAATCGGGTTCCTTTTGAAAGTAATTTCGATACCACTCATCGGGGGGAACTTGCGGATTCTGTTTTTCAAGAAGAGCAATTTTGTTTATTAGGTCCAGTGTAATTTCCCATCCTGTTGGAATACCCGACGTACTGGAAATTCCTGAGCCCAATAATAAGGCAAATGCTCCTTTATTTATAAATATGGAATAAGCAACAGTTATTATTTGGTTATCCATTCTGAAATTTGAGATGGTTAGTTATTGCAAAGTAGGTATTCTATTCGAACACTAGGATTATCTTTTGAAAAGAAAACAGGTTAAAATGACTACTAATAATAGTTCAGGTAAATCAAAGTGGATGGTCAGAATAGTTTGGTAGATTTCAAACTTAGACCCGTGCGCTAAATCCATACATATCAATAATTTTCGCTTTCGGATAATTGATATTGGTTTTTAGGCCAGATTTAAAATCCGTTGTGAAGGTTGAATAAGCCATTTCATCAATAGTCTTCTGATATTGCCTGTAAAATACCTTAATGAGACTGAGAGACTTTTCATTCACTCGACTAAATCCAGCACCCTGTTCTTTAAATATACTCCGAAAAGTATTACAAAAATATTGGTCGAAAGCAGGTACAAACCCGAAAACGCCGAGTAACACTTTTGTGATAAGAGTCAGGTCGCTCTGTTTATTATGTATTAATGTATCTTTAATTTCTGAATAGATTTCTATAATTTTTTGGATGTTTTCATCAGTATAGGTGTCTACATCAATGTTCCAGATAGACTTATCTAGGCTAGAAATATATTCAATGGTTGGCTGAAAACATTTGACGCTTTTACTAAGCAGAAAACTTGATCCTCTAAACATGCCCCAACTGGCCAAGTAAAAACCAAGGGTTAAACAGCTCATTTCTGAATTATGGACTAGGTCATAAGGTTTAGATAACCGAAAATAATTATAGCAGTAGTCAAACGATGTAAATCGGTCTTCAGGGTTTGATTTACGGATGAACTTTTCAACTGCAGTTATTATATCTGTCTGGGTAATCGTCATATGTTGAAGATAGATAGCGAAATTGGTTAATACTTTGAAAAGGAGATTAGCATTAAAAGCTTTTACTGAATACGCTCGAGCAAATAGCATTACTATCTGCATAAACATCATAAGATCAGGCCCTTGAATTTAATGGCGTGCTATAAAATATTTATTCTTCTTCTTGTTCTCTATCAACAATGCTAATGTACATGTCATGCTCACCGTCGCCTACATATACATAGTTTATCTTATACGTAAGTCCACAATCTTCACATTCAATAGAGTTGTTCTCTTTATTGTCGAGTAGCGCAACTGCTGATTGGCACTCATAACACTTAATATGAGCTGTGCCACAATAGTTGCAGTTACCTATTGGAACTGATTCTTTATTGCTGTTACTGGGTTTAAACCTAATAGCTGGCAATTTCTGTATTTCATTAAAAAGCGTTAGCTGATTAGGATCATATTCTTGAGCTTCTACTTCATTAGTTACTATTTCATGAGTTATTGCTATTTCAGAATTGAATAAAATTGTAGTTAATAGTACATGCTCATCATCAGGCGAACATACATCGCAGTAATCTAGATTACGCTCATATTCATCTTGCAATCTTTCAAATTCTTCTAGTTCCTCTGCTTTTAGTATAGCATCTTCGAGTTCGTTCAGTAACGTAGCTAAATTAATTCGATAATGCATTTTTACCGAATCGAATACGCCTTTGAGGTCTTCATCAGGCTCCTCAATTTTTGCCGAATTAGAAAAATCGCCTTTATTTGCGGTTACAAAAAATGAACTTGGATACTGAAAAAAATCTTCATCGTTTTCGTCCCATTTCCAATTATTAATTCTTTTCTTCAGATATTCGACGGCACTCAGCAATATATATGCATCTGCCATACTGTTACTTTTATTGCCTTTAAAAGGAGCTTTTTTCTGCACAGCGAAGTCTGCAGCTATGATTTTAATTTTATCTTCTATTTCAATCTCCTCTGTATGATTGAATAGTAAATATTCAACCTCAATGATATGCTGTTCGTTGTTAGAAATTATTTGCTCAATTCGCTGAGCAAATTTTTGATGTAATGAATCAAGAATAACTGCGTCTGTTTCTTCTAAATACTTTTTGAAATGTTTTACATTTGCTTTGTTAGCATCTATTTTTTTTTGATATTCTTGAATTAAACCTTCTGTAGCAGAACGATTTCTATTCCACTCTTCTTTTATAATGTTTGTAGTTAGAATAGTTATTCGTCCATCTTCTACCATTTTTTTTAGTGCAGTAAGAAGCTTAAAATGTAATCCATCTTGATAGTTACCTGTTTTTGGGTCGTAGCTGCTCGCTAAATATATCCAGATGTTTGTATCAAGAATTAGGTAGTGCATATTTGAAGTTAAATATCTAATTAGAAAACATTACACATTTGCCGTTGCAAAGTGAAGTCTATTCACCGAGTTCATCGTCAGAATTTTCCTGGCGTAATCGTTCCTCAATTTCATCGATAGAGGGCAGTGTGCTTTTAAGGTTTTCAGGTAGCGACTCCATCAATCGGTACTCCGTGATACCAATCGGCTTGTGAACGTCCCGTAACGCATACTCGGCGATTAACTTGTCGTTTCGGCGACAAATCAGCAGACCAATGCTTGGATTATCAAACTCGCTCCGAAGCTGATCATCTACGGCCGATAGGTAGAAGTTTAGCTTACCGACGAACTCCGGCTCAAATTCAACCACTTTCAAATCAATGACTAAGTACGAGCGCAGTTTAAGATGATAGAACAATAGGTCGATGGCAAACTCACGGTCTGATACCTCAATTGGGTACTGCCGGCCTACATAGGCAAATCCCTTGCCGAGTTCCAATAGAAAATTCGTGATGTGTTCAACCAAACCATTTTCCAGATCCCGCTCTTTATACTTTTCAGTCAGTGTCAAAAAATCGAATAGGTAAGGATTTTTCAGTGACTGTTGAGCTAGATCGGATAGTGGTTCTGGTAACGTACGCGCAAAGTTTGTAATTGCCTTCCCTGACCGTTGTCGATAGCCCGATTCAATTTGTTGCACCATCACATCACGCGACCAGCCGTTTTCGACCGTCGCCTGCATGTAAAATAGACGCTCATCTAGGTCTTTCACTTTGTCTAGTAAGGTAATATGATGGTACCAGGTCAATTTTGCAAGCGGTACTTGCAAAATTGACCCCTCGCCGAATGGATCATCCGGGTAGGCAGCTGCGAACGATTTCATATATCGGAGATTTCTGGGCGACATACCTTTCATATTCGGGAATTCTGCTTTGAGGTCAGCCACTAGCCGGACTACGACCTTCTGCCCCCAACCTTGCTGTTTTTCCTGTTCCAGTATGATCTTGCCAATTCGCCAATACATACCTAAAAACTCGGCATTCGCGGCAATGGTGGCCCGTAACTGGGTAGTACGAATCTCTCGTTTCAGCTTTTCGAGCAGAGTTATGTAATTACCTGGGCCATTTTGCAAAGACTGCATAGACTATAATAAAGAGTAATTGACCTGCAATTTATCAGCTAATAGCAGTAACCTATCGCTGAGAGTAATTTCATTATTATATGTTATAACCGATTTTGAAAGCAAATAAAGTACATATCAACAGTCAATGCCTTCCTTCTGAATCTAGTGATCATCTACATACTATAAATGAGATCCTTTTAATAAATGTAAACCTTTGTGTACATTACCCGTCCGTGCTTAGTATAACTTTAGCCTTTCGTTAATCCTATTTAGCGAATGCCCTTCAAACCTCATCTATTTCAATCTATCTATGCCTAAGCCTTTACAAACTGAAACTACAACAAGCCCTATACCCAGTGCTAATGATCTCCTAGCTTACCAGATTACTCAGGCTTTACGGGATGCTGAATTAATAGCAGTTTCAAATGAAGCGGATGTATTAAAAATGCTTACTGCTGGCAATGTCAAAGCTGGTGACTGGCTTCAAATGCTCCAAAAAAATCTTCTGCTTAACTCCACACCTACTGAAAAAGACCATGCCGCAACGAATCACCCAGCTTAAATTAACGAATTTCCGTGGCGCTACTCAACCCATCACAGTAAAATTTACACCTGAAAAGAACGGGCCAAAAACAAATATAGTGGTCATTTTTGGTGAAAATGGAACGGGAAAATCGACCTTGGTTGATGCATTGGACGCATTGGGAAATGCTTCATTTGGGTCACTAATCCGTCCTGGCATTCAGGCACCGCAGAAACATGTTGCTTCTTTGACGCGTGACGTGAAGTCCGTCGAAGTAGAGCTAACAACCCAAGCTGGTCATAGTTGCAAGGCCACTATCGGTGGAAAAAATATTTCCCTTACCCACAGCCACAAGGATGGTATCATGCCTGAAATCCGGGTATTACGCCGACGTGATTTATTGAAACTCATTGAGGCAAACGCGGCCGACCGCTATAAGGCTATTCAGGACTTTATCGCTGTAACTGGAGTAGACATTGCAGAAGCAGCACTTCGAGCGGACTGTAATACGGTAGACAGGCAGGTTACAGAGGCAAAAGCAGCTCAGACGCAAGCGGAGAAGTCGTTGCGGGCGCTTTGGGAACAGGAAAAGCAGCCAGATGAATTGGAAAGTGAGCCATTTGCCTGGGCAACTATTCGAATTGCCAAAAACGTAAGCGAGTTGCAAGCCCAGTTTGACAAAGAGATTAAAATGCAAAAAGGTATCCAGCAGATAGTCAATACGGTATCACAGTGGAAGGAAAGCCAGGAAAAATGTAGCCAGGAAAAAAAAGAGCTAGAAGAAGTCGAAGCAGAACTATTCCAATTAAACCAACAAGCAGATGAGCGGGGGACTGACCTCATTAATTTACTTGGCTCGGCAGAGCGTTACCTAGCTTTACCTGCTGAGCCAAGCACCTGCCCCTTGTGTGGTAACGGTGTGCAGGCCGAAGAACTGCGCAGGCGGATCCAATCGCAACTCGATCAGCTAAAAACTAATCGCGCGCTATTGCAAAAATTAAAAGAGGTTCAAAGTCGACTAAAAACGGCAACTGATGAGTGTGGACGATACAACGGGGAATTACTCCGAATAGCCATCAACATGACTAATTATTTAATAGCAAATGAACCCCCGTCCGTAAAGTCGCTAGGCATAAATTGGGAAGAGTGCAATCAGGAAATAACCACCAGGCTGGCGAACGATGAGACGAGTGCGCAAATAGCCACGCTTGATGACAAATTATCATCAATTAGTATAGACGTGGAACAGGAGGCTGAAAGCTTACGCACCCGGCTAGCAGCTTACAATAACATCAAGACTCAACTGGGTTTTTTAACAGAAAGCACGATTAACGTCAGTAGCTTAAATGACTTATCAGAACGACTAAAAAACGTGACTGATTTGGTCGCTTCGAAACGTCGCGCATTTGTGCAAGCAATTCTCGATGAGATCATCGACGAGGTGAATAGGTTATATGAAACCATTCATCCTGGTGAAAAAATTGGTCTGCATCGCTTGGAAATCGATGAATCAAAACGAGCCTCTCTCGAACAGCATGCCCGTTTTGAAGACCAACAAGGTGTTGTACCGCAGGCCTATTTCAGCGAATCCCATTTGGATACATTTGGCTTTTGCCTCTGGCTGGCCTTAGCCAAGCGCAGCAACCCAAAGCAACTGATTTTGGTCCTCGACGATGTATTTACGTCGGTAGATGCTCAGCATTTTCGCCGGATTTCAGAATTACTTGAATCAGAAGCGCCTACATTTCAACAGATTATTATAGCGACGCACAACCGTCTCTGGCACGATTACTATAAAATGAGCGGAGCTAGCGCCCATTTACTTAAGCTTGAACGCTGGGCGATTGCGCATGGATTAAGACCTTATGAAGACTTAACCCTGGTCAATGAATTGGCTACAGCTTTAGCCGCCGACCAATTTGATCGGCAAATCGTGGCCTCGAAGGCGGGTGTATTATTAGAAAATATACTCGACAGTTTAGCCGTTTACTACGAGTGTACTTTGCGATATAGGCCCGGGCGAAGTTATACCCTGGGTGAATTACTGCGCACTACAAAAAAGCTATTCCAGAATGCAAAGGTACAACGAGTTAAACGCGACATCCACGGACAACCAGAGAACTGGGTAGAAATCGTATTAAAAGATTATCACGAAAAACTGGATGGGATAACACTCATCCGGAATGAGGTTGGCGCACACTTCAATCCATCGGGTAATGATTGGTCGGATAATGACGTGCGTGAATTTGGTCAGGCCGCCTATAATCTGGCCGAAGCGTTAGCCTGCCCGCAATGTGGTCATATACCGAAGAACGTTCGCATAGACCATCGTGGTTGTAGCTGTGATGCTAAATACCAAACCCGACTTTATCCAATGAACCTTAATTAACTCCCCAACGCAACCACTAAATCCTAATCCTGAGGTAAATTAATGTCAAGCGGCAAAAACTCTACTTGGCAATTACTGATAAGTACCTAAATTATTGCATAAGCAATCACCTCAAACTTAGTTATGCAACAACCGCCGACAAATCAGAGCCATCACATCGGCATCACGCTTCATTAGTAATAATGGATTCTTACCTGTCAGTTTACTTACAGCAACTCCTTGCTTATAAGCCGTAACACCCGAAATAGCGGTGAGCTTTATCGAGGAGGTTTTAGTTGCACCAACGAAAATGAGCCGCTTATTCGTCATGTAGAGATCGCCTACATCAATTCGCTTTAGTAAGTCAAACGTCTCTTTGCGAGTCGCTGAACTGCCCGATTGTAAATCAATCTCTTCGAACGCTTTAGCATACTCATAATGATCGGTGTAGTTGCTACGCCGATCTGTTGCCCTTTCCTCATACCACTGCACATCCTTACCATGGTAATGGCAATGCTCCGACTTCTGTAACGAAACCGCTACTTCGACAATTGGCAGGTCTGTATTTTCTAACAACCAGTAGAGTTTGAAGCGCTCTAACGTCTGCTTGGTCGCATAGTCTGGCTTAATACCCAGGTTCTTGCTGATCATGCGTAACTGCATTTCCTCTTCTGGGGTGATACGGGCATCAGCGCCGTACTGGGTGACAAAGCGAGCCAGGTAATCACCTCGCACTTCTTCAGAAATCTTGTCGGCCAGCTCACGTGGTAACGAAATGGTTTGTTGCAACTCCGTTAGGAAGACCCGTTCGTCAGCGGAGAGTTGTCCATCTTGCACAGCTTCTTCAAAACTACGCCGATATACCACCTCGCCGATTCGAGCATGAATCATCTCGACGCTTGGTGAGGGAAGCTGAAAGAGTGTACGTAGGTGACCAAGGTCATCTAGCTCGTCTTCCGATAAACGCCGGTCATTTAACGCATAATTAAGCTGAACAGCATAAAACTCTTCCAGATTCAGTCTAAACTGTCTGCTCAGCGACAGGCCGTACTTCTGTTCAATAGCCTGAATGGTAGTAGCCGTGATAGATTGAATTGGTGTATCAGCCAATAAATTATTTAGTTCGATAACCGCATTCTCTTCAGGATACTGTTTCAACAGACGTTGCATAAAGCTTTGCTGTACTAATGGTCGACTCTCAAAGGCCGTTGAAATCATATTTACGGTAGGTTTCGTAGATAGGTTTATCCCAGTTGCAAACACCCCCATGATGGGAACAGGCACCACGACCTTTGGCATTCGATGGACTGTACGATCCGTCGCAGCAGACAGTCTGGTAATACAGAATTCTTCGTAATTCAGGGTTTAGTTGATTGTATAACTTCGTTGCTGGGGCATACCCATCTTTAGAAGCTTTATATAAATCGGCCAAAGCATCGGTTTTTTGCCCTAACCGTTGATAGCATAAAGCTCGCTTGTAGCGAAACTCGGTATCATTGGATGTAGTGGATACTAGCTGGTCGTAGGCTTGCAGAGCTAACTGATATTGTTTGGACTGAAAATATCCAATAGCTAAACCAATATGAGCCTGATGCTGCTCTGTTGCGTTGGTGTCGGTAGCTAACTGCAACGATTGCTTATAGAGCCCAATTGCTTTTGCATACGTTCCTTTCCGTATGGAAGCGTCTGCTTTGGTCAGATAAGTGTGTAAGCTATCCAATCGAAGCGTCCGTTGACGAAATGCTGCCTCCTCGGCTTTTTTCTTGGCAACAGCTACCAGCCGTTCTGTTTCCCTCTCTGCTTCCAGACGATTACTATACTGATGACCAGTTAGTGACGAACTAAGGGCCAACACACTCAATATCCCCGTTTTCAACCAAAAAGTGAAGCGGAACCGTAATGCGTTTTCAAGGCGTTTCCGCCCCCACGGCGAAGCAAAGAAGGCAAGCAGAAGTAGAGATAGACCAAAGCCGGCATGATGTGACCAGACAAACAACGAAACAATAGCCGCTACGACTGCCAGTACCCACCACAATATGTCTACGGCTGAAGTAACTGAGTGCTTATTAGAAATGTCCGCTTCCCGAAAATAGTCAGGTAATACACGGTGCTGATCAGGAATAAGATCTGGTATATATTGCTTCATCTGTTATGGTGTAAACGCATTAAAAATAACAGATGCCAGGATGTATATTAGTATGATTTTCAGAAAATATAGTAAGTAATTTGTAATATCTCCATCACTCAAGAGGTTGCCATGGCGGCTACTGAATCTTTACCAACTTAAAAGTAAAGTGTTCTCGGTTAAAGTCAGTAGCATATTCATCGTCCTATTGAATATTATCAACTTACAATCTTGCTCAGCTACAGCTCCTGGATTGTTGTGACATTCGCTCGTTGACCATCAATTTCGTTACGATTGTAAGCCTACTTGGGTCAAATTGCAAATCAACGAGGGGCAGTACAAGCGTACTTGAATCTCGGTTAAGTTGGCCGCGTGTCGAATTAGACAGTCTATTTGCCTAGGACTTAATTTTGTTAAGTTCGTCGAAACGTTTCTGGCCACTAGCTTATCTTGATCGGCTACTTTTTCATTGATGATATGACTATAGCCAATACTTGCCTGAAGCCGCTCCAACACATCTTCTTTGTGGGTATGCAGATCCGCTAGCCAATCCTCTGATATCTGATGGGCTTCAATCAACCGAGTCGGAATTCGGCCGGCTTTTAATCCGTCAAAGAATCCCGATAAACATTTTTCAACATCCCAACCCAAGGAAAGGTAAGCAATCTCTTTTCGATGACTTTTAGCGGCATCGAAAAGATGCTGAGCCATCTGAAAATTTTTAATTCGGGTCATGAATGTATTAACCGTTCTCAGCAGCAAGGCAAACGTGTTTGTATAAGTGTCTTCAAAAGGTAATTTGTTACCAGCATCGCTAGTAATAATTACGTCACATTCGTAAGAGCTGCCTGGCTGAGAAAGCTTTTGGATGCCCTGATTGTCGTAAATACCGCCATCCACCAGGATGGGACAAACTTGATCAAACTGGTCTGGCTTTTGGAAATACTCCCTGTCTATACGTACTGGCGAGAAGGCAAATGGAACACAGCTCGAAGCCACCACGGCACGGGCCAGCGGAAAGTCGTGCTGATGAAAGCGGATCGGGAATTGCTGATAGGCATAATACGAGTCTTCCATTTTCTTTTTTGAAAAGGTAAAGGGACGACAGGTCTGTAGATTCGTGGACGCAATGGCTAATACAGGCCTATCGGGTAAATCCTTAAGGGTAAGCCCTTTATAGAAGAAGGCATTGTAAGCCCGCTCGATCTGGCGGCTTATCGGAAAGATCGAAAATTGGAACCGGATGAGGCCATAGCAAAACAACAAACCAACGACTGCAGCAAGCCAGGAAAAATCTGATTGGAAGAGGTAAATGATTAAACCAATGCCCCCGGCAAGGTAAGCCAATGCCCTGAGACTTGTCCAGGAAAAAATGACCGAACGAATGACGCTTTTGGTGGCAAGTTTTTGCTTTAATTCCTCCTCAAAAGCCGCGAAATTTTCTTGGTTCAGGCAGTAATAAGCACCCGTAATTGACCCGCCGGAAACGGTGGATAGTACATCAATTTGGGGTAGAATGCCCAACTCATGTAGTTTTTTTAGGGTGCCTAGATGAAAAGCCGCAGCTCGGTAGCCTCCTCCAGATAATGAAAGTCCTACTCTTTTATTTACATGCATAGCCAATCCAAAATTTACTCGTAAACATAAACCAGTAGTTCATCCGGCGTCACGATTAAGGCGCAGGTTGGTATAGGAATCATGCGGTTCAATACGCTAAGTTCAGCAATGGTTTTTTCATCCTTTGTACTTAACCCTTTTAGATTCATGGGATGGGTATGCCATTCCCCTATGTAACCAATCACATTACCAGTCACTTTCTTGATCTCGTCAATTTCAGCTGGCAAGTTATTGGCACCACGAACAAATTCGCAACACGTTCCATGGCTGCCTTGCGGCTCAGCTATAATGTCGAAGACATGGATCGTTTTCGTTTTATAATTAGCGATCCCAATCAGTACCCCACCTGTTTCTTTAGGTGCCTGTCGATTGCCGTGTGCAAGAAGTAATTCTTTGATGCCACCCATCACCCGCACTTCCCACCCGCTACCGGCCTTACAGTTCAGTATGTCGAATGCCTGCACGTCTATGTATTCTGTACTAATGCTCGGAAACCCTTTCGTTACGTCCAGGTTTGAAAAGGCCAATATTCCTGGCATACCACTACTTTCCTGAGTGGTTGCTTTGGCTAGCATTCTTGAGAACACACTGGCATGGAAACTCAAGGTATCATCTGCCATCACAGATGTTGTTGAACTACAACCAAGACCCACATGTAAAGTGGTCACTTCGCGTTGCGCATCATTCATTCGCCAGATTTGTAGTTGCTCATTCTTAGTAGCATAAAAACAGGCGAAGTTCACCAAATCGTCCATCCTGGGATTGCGCTTGTGCCCCTCCGCATAAAATAAGCCAAGGGCTCCTGAATCCGCGATTTCCGTCTTGTAATATCTGGTGTTAGCAGGCAGTTGTTTTGAGATTAGAAAGTTCATCACCTGCACACTAGCTGTGGTGTCGATTACCTGTTGATACTCATGAAATTCGCGGTCCAGATAAATTGCACTGGACTTAATAGCGACAATTTTACTGGTGTTATCGGCAGAATAAAATTCCTTAATCACAGCGGCAAGCGCGTCCGCTTTATTGTGGCCAACCTGATCAGCAACTAATTCATGGCGGGCCAAGTTATGCGGTAGCATGTTGTCGTCATCACAAATGCCTATCTGAAGGTTTCCACTTCTTGCATCATGGAGTATCAACTTAGAACCAAGCGATCCGGCACCGATATAAAGCGAAGCGGGTGTCTGGTTTCTAGCAGAGAGATACCTAGCCATGTCTTTGCTGAATGGTTCAATATGGCCCTGAAGCCAGACTTTGTTACTATCATCCAAAGCAGCAATGCCTTTGGATGGCAAGACGATCAGAAAATTAATGAATTCATAATTCCCATTGTACCCGATTACTCTACGTGGCCGTTTAATAGCGAAAATTATGGAGAGCCCAAGCCTTTGGATAGCACCAAGCATTTCCAATTTTAAGAGTGCCTGATGCAAGTCGATTCCACGCAGACTGAAGAACAGTTTGAGCTGTCCATAATTTTTAGGCCTGGACGTTAAATACAGATCATCTGTCGTACCATCTGGATCCCAGAAGACAAAAGTGAACACCGGATTTGCACCCTGATCTTCATTTTCCAATTTCGGCAGCTTCACAATGGCATCGTGTACAATTTCAAATGCGATAAACGGAACAGGCGCATTAGTTTGGTAGGCATAAACCGTTCCCGCTTTCAAAAGCTGTGCCCCAGCACATAAGGCTATAGGGAGGTCAGGCACAAATCTCTGATCGTTAGAGACGATCCCGTTGATCAAATCATACCGGTAAATATGCTTTGAGCCAATATTCTCCTCCAGTCTGGTAGGATCAAATTCATCCCCATCTTCATCGAGCTGACCGGTGGCTGCCTTATAAAGCCATTGCCCACCCACGTCCAGGAAGTCACTTAGTTTGATGGTTGCGAACCATTCATGGGGACTATTGCGCACTAGACATAGCCTAGCTGGCTCATCATCCGTTGTAAAATACAAATGCGAAAGCCTTGATCTGGGAAAATCTTTCCTGTCACTTAGTATAAAAGGAGCGGTGTGAGGGAATCTAGCTAATGATAATTGTATTAGCATGGGTTCTTCAGCCCGTATATCAATACCATCTACTGCACCCCGACTTGGAAGGGAGACTTTGTAGGTGATAGGTACGACGATGTGCCATTGATCAAGCGTCAATACTTTGGAATTACGAATCCCAAAGTATTGACTGATCTTCTTTATTGCAGACTGAATCTCAGCAGATAACTCACCTATATAGGGCTGTAATGAACTACTATGCAACATGTTATCCCTGGGTTACAACCGTTCCTGCCGCACCGGAACCACCTCCAGAAACCCAAGCAGAACCAGTGGGCTTTTTGGGAGCTCTGGCCGGGCCATTAACCGTAATATCAAAAACTATCGGTTCTGGCGAAGACTCATTCGGTTCTATAGCCGTATTCAGGAACTTGTCCGAACCGGATAGCTTTTTTATGTATTCTTTTTTGGCATCAGCGTAAGGGGGATTATCGTCGTTGTTAACGATCTTCTTACTGGAGGCAATTACCCATGCTCCACTACGGGCATAACCCAGGGCCTCGAGAGAAGTGGGCTGTACATCATCTGCTGAGGTATCATTGAAGAAACTCCAGGAGCAGTGGTGGGGTGCAAGAAACAGGTCCCAGTTCAAAGCCTGTTCATTGACATCATTCTTGAACCGTTTCGTACGCTCCAAAATCTCTACCCACGTGGTGTGGTCCGAATCCCCACCGAACATGGCCAAACAGCAGTAGTCAGAACGCCAACTGTATGCCTTAAATCGGGCCTGAAATACAATACTGGCCGAGTTCTTATCCTTATTCGGGGAATCCAGATGGATCTTGAACGGGGCGTGAATGAAAATCGAGAAGGTCTGCTGATCAGTATCGTTGAATCGTTTCACCACGTCTCCTGGCACAACCCGTAAATGATTTAGGTCTTGATACTCTTTGTTGCTGTCGTATCCGATAATTTTGATGCGGTTACCAGGCTTGTCTCTATCTGGATGATTAGTCCTGTGCAGATCAAGCCGCCTTTCCGCTTCGCACTGATGTGCATCTTCATCATCATTGGTATACTGCTCGGCAATCATGGGTGAAAACCACATTGTGTCCATAATGATCAGATTCTGATCACGATCTTTCTGCCCATACTTGGCAGGATCGCCCTGGTAAAAGTTGTCTTTGAATCCGTGGCAATGATCACGATCACCGTGGGTAAGAATGAATACGTCCAAGTAGTAATTTCCATTCCGTTTTTGAAGCGAATTCAGCAATTCCTTCTTGACATCGCAAATTTTTAGATCGGTGCTTTCATCGGATTTCGCGGTCAGCTTACAGTCAACCAATATTCTGGTACCGTCTTCCAGGGTGATCAACGACATGTCGCCGTTTCCCACTGGAAAATAT
The DNA here is from genome assembly GCF_054776855.1 of Spirosoma migulaei. Classification (NCBI taxonomy): domain Bacteria; kingdom Pseudomonadati; phylum Bacteroidota; class Cytophagia; order Cytophagales; family Cytophagaceae; genus Spirosoma; species Spirosoma migulaei. The sequence goes on from NZ_BAAHBG010000044.1 coordinate 48,124, forward strand.
TTAATCGTAGGATTAGCCATACTGAAGTAGTTTAATGATTAAGATTTTAAAACGTATTAGTAACTAATTGGCCACTTCTAGTTTCGTAAAATTGCTAGTTAGAAACTGATAACAGTTTTCCAATCTATGTTCGGCTACGACCGAGAATGGTTTTATACAGTTGCTGGGGCAAAGGAAAGAAGCAACTGTGCAACCTACTTGCACAGTTAAAAAATTTATAAATTTTATTTTGCTCCTTGTTTGACAGCGACTTCTCTAAGAACGTACTTAGCCAAATCGGATAATTTCCAAACAGATTTATTCAGCATTACAAGTAAAAATCCCAAGTAGAATGCCAACCAATAAAAATGCTCTAAACCGCTACATTATCATCGATAGCTGTCTACATCGTAGAAATCGCATTTGGACGTTCAAGGAACTATTGAACGAGGTAAGAGTGAAGAATAATACTGGAGCGGAGATTTCTATACGAACGCTTAGAGGGGATTTGGAAGCCATGCGTTCAAACACGCATTATAATGCACCGATAGTATATACCCGTCTGAAAGGATATCATTACACCGACTCTGATTTCTCTATTTTTAAATCATTACTGACCAGTGAAGATCTGGTTCTGCTGCATCAAAGTCTGCACACATTGAAAGGCCTTCGAGGCTTGGGGCTAACAGATGACTTAAATGAATTAATTCAACGATTGGAACGGCAGGTGCCAAGTGCTGGCTCTTCCTCTACTCCAATACTCCAGCTTGAATCAGCACCAGATTATTCGGGCATCTCAAATTTAAAGCCGTTATACAAGGCAATTCGTGAAAGAACCCCAGTAGTACTGCATTATCAATCTTATCGAGCTGTGAAGGCTAGTCATCAAGAAGTACACCCGCAGCTTTTAAAGACCTATAATGGACGATGGTATTTAATCGCTCTTAATGAAACCAAAGGTTTTCACTTGCAAAACTATGCTTTAGACCGTATCAATTTGATCGAGGATAGTCAATTAGAATTTCGCACAGTAGATATCGATTTCAATTCCTACTTTGAATCACTCATTGGAGTAACTATCCCCGAAAATAACCCAGGTGTAGAAACGATTCGTTTACACATTTCTGGCGGCCGGGCACCTTATGTACTTACGAAAAAAATACACCACACTCAACGAAAAATTACTGATACATCAGAAGGGGTGGAAATTGAGCTTCGTTTGATAATTAACCAAGAATTTAAAACACTCTTACTAGGGTTTGGACCCGATTTGAAAGTACTTGCTCCAGTGTCACTCCGTAAGTCAATGAAAAAGCTGTTCAAAAATGCATTCCAACAGTATGAATAAGAATTTAACAATCCAGCTAAATATACCTTTTCGTTCGGCCGAGTATGTTAATTCTGTCAAGTCAATGTGACTACTTTCAAATATTTTTTGCAGAAATCGTCCAAAAAAACCTTTAACCCACATAAAACGCTGAACTATTAAACTGAACGGTTTTATTGAACGCAAAAAGGACCGTTTCCAGCCCCTTTCCTCCTACCCGAACACCGTTCAGAAAAACGTCCGAATAAATTCTAGGACAAGACAAGTACAAGAAAGTCTGAGAAAAAGTATACAAAGCTTGTTTATTGTCCTCTCTAAGAATGGTCGTTTTGAAACTTGCCCCAAATTGGCCTCATTCGGAACTTCATGGTTAATCCAAGCCGCAAATAATCATATCCGTACCTATCCATCGTCATAGGTAACCTATTTGCGCCTTATCAACTTTGGTTAACGAACTTTTACCGCACAACAAGCTTTCCTAATGGACGATACAAACCCCGTGATTTATATGGCCGACGACGATGCAGATGACCGCTATTTCATGCGCCAGTCTCTCCAGCACGTCCATCCCGCTGTGACTATTGTCGAAGCGAAGGACGGGACTGAACTATTGACACTGCTGAGTAACTGGAGCCAAACTCCCACAGCCCAACCGATTCAGGTGATCTTACTGGATATGAATATGCCCAAACTAAACGGGCTGGAGACTCTAATGGCCCTAAAGGCAAATCCCTTACTTCGACACATTCCGGCTGTGATCCTCTCCAGTGATGCACAACCAGCACAAATAGCTATTGCATACCAGGCTGGTGCCAGCCAGTATCTGGAAAAACCAATTTCCTATTCAGGGCTGGATCAGATTGCCCAAAACATCCGAAGCTGTTTTTTTATCTAAGGCAACTGAGTAATCCTCCCATACCTATCTAACTAATCGTATGGGGGATTTATGTATGTTTATGTAGGGCTAGGGAGTGACGAATAAAGGAAACCAGGCAAGCTCATGATCCAGCCTGCCTGGTAAGCTGATTAACAAAGGACTATGGGAGCAAAAAAATCCACTATACCCGCTTTTCTGGTTGGAGGTGGAGAGCTGGGGGAACGTATTCGCATGCAAGACTGGTCTACTACTAGTTTTGGGCCACCAGAGCAATGGCCCCAAAGCCTACAGTCAACCCTGGGTATTTGCCTGAACTCACCCGCTCCTATCCTGATCTGCTGGGGAGCTGACCTGGTCATGCTCTATAACGATGCCTATCGATTAATTCTTGGTGAAAAACATCCTCAGGCGCTGGGGAGTAAAGCTCAGGCTATATGGCCAGAATTATGGGATACGCTCGAGCCTAGGCTGAATGCCGTTCGTACTTGGGGCCAAGCCAACGGATCAGATAATCAACGGCTGATAATAAATCGGGACGGCGTTCTCCAGGCAGCTTACTTTAGTTTTTCGCATAGCCCGATTTATGACGAATCTGGCGATGTCGGGGGCATTTTTTGCCTGGCAACTGAAACGACCGACACCCAATTGGCCGAGCGGCAAAAAGGAGAGCTGGTTTGGGCTGGGCAAGAACACGAACGAAATCTGGCTACTTTAGTTGAGCAAGCCGCTGTTGGCGTGGCGATCATTGGGCCGGAACCCGACTTTATCCTGGAAATGGCCAATCCATTCTACTGCGATCTCGTGGGGAGAATACCCGAATGTCTGATTGGCCAGCCATTGCTGGAGGCAATGCCCGAATTGGGCGAACAAGGCATCCTGGAAATAGTCAGGCAAGTGCTTACGAGTGGAATACCCTCTGTGAATCGTGAATTGCCTGTGGTACTGCTTCGAAACGGCCAGCGGGAAACGATCTACGTAGACAAAATTTATCAGCCACGTCGGTCAGTCGATCAAGTGACCGGCGAGGAGACCATTACGGGGGTAGTCGTTATCCTCACCGACGTCACCACGGCCGTACGGGCCCGACAGCAGATCGAGACCAATGAGCGAGTGTTAGATGCTATGTTTCGGCAAACACCCCTGGGCGTGGGTATTTGGTATGGCCCTGACTATATCATCGAACGGGCTAACCCGGTGTTGTGTCAACTCTGGAATCATACTCCGGACGAGCTATTGGGGAAACCCCTGTTTGTGGCCTCTCCTGAATCAAAAGGACAGGGATTTGAGGCTATGCTGGATACCGTGCTCCAGACCGGCGTGGCAGTTACGGGGACCGATCAGCCAGCGCTACTTTACCGCGATGGGCAATTAAAGACGGTCTATTTCGATTTTATTTACGAGCCATTGCGTAGTCCGGAGGGAGAGGTTGACCGTATTATGGTCGTGGCCACGGAGGTAACCAAATCCAGGGAAGAGCGGCAGATTATGGCCGAAAACGCCAACCGACTCCAAACCTTACTTGAACGGGCACCCATAGCCATAGCCATTGTTGGTGCAGGACCGGCTTTTCGTTTTGAATTGGCCAATCTACTCTTCTGCGCCATCACGAGTCGAACGGTGGATCAACTCGTCGGGAAACCGCTGCTCAACGCCATACCCGAATTAGTTGGTCAGGGCTTTGAAACCTTTCTGGAGTATGTGTACCGGACGGGACAAGCCTATGAAGGCAAGGAAGTTCCCACGCAACTGCGGCAAAACGGGCAGTTCAGTACAAGCTATTTTGATTTTGTATATGAACCCCTGATTAATGCCAAGGGGAACCTTGATCGCATTCTGGTGGTGTGTACCGACGTTACTGAGCGGGTCATTGCTCGCCAGCAAACGGAGCAGTTACTTATCCAGGAGCGACAGCTTAATGAGCTAAAATCAACCTTTATCACCCTGGCCTCCCATGAATTTCGTACGCCTATGGGCCTGATTCTCTCCTCGGCGTCCCTGATCGGACGCTACAACGGGCCGGATGATAGAGAAAAACGGGAACGACATGTGCAGCACATTAAACTAGCCGTGCAAAGTCTGACAGGTTTATTAACGGATTTTCTCTCCCTGAGTCAGCTAGAACAGTCTAGTCCGCGTGCCAAACCGACCTCGATCAATATCATCACCTTTTGCCAGGAGGTGATCGACCATATGCGTACCATGATCAAACCTAATCAGCGCATTATCTATTCTCATCTATCGGGCGAGCCAATGTTGGCGCTCGATGGACAATTACTCAAACAAATCCTGATTAATCTGCTCAGCAACGCCAGTAAATATTCGTCGGATAATAAACAAATTGAGCTTACCACAAGCGTTTCGGATGATAAACTCCAACTAACTGTCAAGGATGAAGGCATTGGCATTCCGGATGCGGATAAAGACAACCTGTTTATAAATTTTTTCCGCGCGCGCAATGTCAATCATGTCGACGGAATAGGTTTGGGTTTATACGCAGTCAAACGTTGCGTCGATTTGCTGGGTGGACAGGTTACCTTCAGCCAGCTTGATGCGGGAACAGTTTTCACCGTTCAAATTCCCTTCTTTTCTCCTCTCCCATGAAAACCATTCTAGTCATTGAAGATATACCGACGATGCGGGCCAATATTGCCGAAATTCTTCAGCTGGCACCTTACCAGGTGGTGCAGGCGGCCAACGGCAAAGAAGGTATCGAACTAGCCCGCCAGACCCACCCGGACCTGATCCTGTGCGACATCCGCATGCCTGATCTGGATGGCTACGGCGTGCTCCATATCCTTCGCAAAGATCCCGACTTAGCCGAGGTTCCGTTTATTTTCCTAACCGCCTTAGCCGAGGCTGCTGATTTTCGAGTGGGTATGAACCTGGGCGCAGACGACTACCTGACCAAGCCTTTCGATGATGTAAGCCTGCTTGGCGCCGTGGAACTCCGGCTCAAAAAAGGACCCGTTGTATCGACCGATCCAGCCGTGAACTCCGACCACCTGAAAAGTCTTCGACAGGCAATTCTGGAGGAAAACAATGCCCGCCAGTCCCTGTGTGATCACTATCCGACCACGCAGTATAACCGAAAACACCGCCTGTATACAACTGGAAGCTGGCCGACGGCCTTGTATTTTATAAGTCAGGGAAAAGGCAAAGTCGTTAAAACCGACGCGATCGGCAATCAATTCATCACGGGGTTAATTGGCCCGGGAGATTTTGTGGGTTACCATGCTCTATTAACCCAGAGGCCTTACACCGACACGGCCGAGCTGCTGGAGGATGCCCTGGTCTGCACTATTCCGACCTCCGACCTTATGGCTTTGATTGATCATCAGCCAGTTGTGGCGAATCGGTTTAGCCAGATGCTGGCAAGCGAGGTCGCTAATCTACAGGACAAACTTTTAAAGGGAGCCTATCAGTCGGTCCGTAAACGGGTGGCTGAAGCCCTATTATTAGTTCAGCGAACATTTTACCCCCAGCCCGACGCAAAACTGTTAGAAGGCCGCCTGCCTGATGATCAGTTCCATAACCAGTCTCTACCCATGAGTTTATCGCGTGAGAACTGGTCGGATCTGGTGGGAGCCTCCACCGAAACGGTCATTCGTATTTTGGGTGATTTACGAGCGGAAGGACTGATTGAAATCAATGGTAGTCAGATTACCCTGCTCGATATGGACAAGCTGATTAACTTAAAACGCTGAATGCCTGATAATAGGCATGTCCGAACCTGATGAGCATCATCTCTGAACCTGTCATTTATCTTCGTCGAGTCTACTCGCTATCCTAGTTGCTACGAGTCAGTTCCGCGATCTTTGCGGTAACTATGTAACGTAGCCATGAATCCATATCCGCCCAAACCCACGATTAAGGACCTTCAGGGCTTTAGACTATTTTATGATCAGTACGCGCCCAAGCTATGGGGCCTTATTATACTAGCTAATTTGTCGGCCTCAAGATCTGAAGCGATCCTGATGAGCACTATGACCAAAGCGTGGCAGTACCCTAACCCACCCTGGCCGGATAAAAAACATGTTCTAACCTGGCTAATCGGATTGGCTTACACAGAAGGTCTGCCAACTACGGGCTTACTGACCAAGGTGAAGGCGAAGAAGTAATTACCTATACCAGAGGCTTTTAACTCAAAACGACTTCACGGATAAATGAAGGACTGTCGCCCATCGACGGTCAGGTAAGCGAACCCAGGCTAACTCGAGTGGTCTATTCATTGTCAACTCCTCAGATGACATTCGTCAGGAAGCCTACTACTAACTATCTTTCTTTACCTGGTTTAGCTCATTGATTGCGTCAGTTTAACCGGGCAATTTTGTCCCTATGATTCATGTCGCTACTCAACCGAAAACAACACTTAAATTCAGCCCTGTTCAACAGTCTCTATTCTTTGCCACCGCCCGAAGTCGGGTCGATTCGTACTTTGCTCAGCGGAACCTCTCTCCCCATGCCAACGGGGCCATGTGGCAAAAAGCAGTTTTTTTTCTTTTCACCTATTGCCTACTATATGCTTTGATTCTGTCGAATCAATTTGGTGGACTTGCGATGCTAAGCTTTGCGCTGCTCCTGGGACTTTGTGCCGCCGGAGTAGGCTTCAACGTATCCCACGATGCCATTCATGGCGCCTTCTCTAATAAGGGGTGGGTCAACCGGCTGCTCAGTAAAAGTTTTTATCTATTGGGGGCAAACCCCTACCTGTGGAAACTAACTCATAATGTTGTTCATCACACGTATACCAATATTGCCGGCCACGATGAGGATATTGAATTAGCACCGGGCCTGGTTCGGCTGCATCGGGATGAACTGCACCAGCCCTGGCAACGCTTTCAGCATATTTATGCCTTTTTCCTCTACGGACTGGCTTCCCTGTCCTGGGTATTTCGAAAGGATTATGTCAAGTTTTTTCAGGCGAAGATTGGCCCACTCGACAACACGAACCACCCCCGCACGGAATACATTAATTTGTTTGCTTATAAAGCGGCCTATTATGGATTTTTCCTGGTGTTACCAATCGTTGTGCTTGACTTTTCCTGGTGGCAAGTGCTACTGGGTTTCATGGCTATGCACGTAACGGAGGGGTTAGCACTGGGGTTGGTTTTTCAACTGGCTCATATCGTAGAAGGAACCGCCTTTCCGATACCAACCCCAAGGGGTACCATTAATGAATCCTGGGCTATTCACCAATTACAAACGACGGCCAATTTCGCACCCCAAAGTCGGCTGGCTACTTTTTTCTGCGGGGGCTTAAACCGACAAATTGAACACCATTTGTTCCCTAAAATATGTCACATTCACTATCCGGCCATTGCGCCTATTGTTAAACAGACAGCTCGTGAATTTGGCCTACCGTATATAGAGAACCTAACTTTTTATTCTGCGCTGGTTTCCCATTACCAACTCCTGAAGCGATTAGGGGTTCCGGAGGGCACTGGGCGTTAGTAACTCTTGATCTGTTACCATCTACCAAGCAAGACAATTCAGGTTTACAATGACTTCATCAACAAACGAATAGTACACTATGGGTAAGGTGACTATCCCAAAAGTCCGTAAGAAAAACCGGGTTTCAATCCTGCTAATTGAGGACAATGCGAATCAGTGGCTACTGATCCGCTCTGCCCTGGCGAAATGTTTTCCTGAGGTAGAACCTATATGGATCAATAACCCAGCCCAGAGTTCAACGTACCTAGAACACTGTTTGTATCTGGAACACTGTTTACTCAAAAAAAACAATATTCCTAGCTTGATCCTGATGGAATTGTACTTACCCAGACGAGACGATGGTCTGGCGCTGTTATCACGGTTCAAAAGCCACCCTTATTATCAACAGGTACCGGTCATTATCCTGAGTAACTCGAAAGAATATACTGATATTATTGAATGCAATACCTATAATATTGCCTCCTTTATTAGCAAACCAAGTACTTTTCACCAATGGCTAACAACATTTTATACGCTGCGACGCTATTGGTGGGATTGGGGGTCGTTGTCCTTTCATTCATCACAATCGGATAAGACGCATTTAAACTAGTAAAGCATTCTGTTCCCATCCATTTTGTTTACACATTGCTTCTTATAAAGTATCTAAAATTTCTATGACCGCACCAACCAATGAATCAAGCTCGCGACGAATTATCTGCTTTAGATCGTATTACTAAACTTATCAAGAGCTTCGACCAACAAGTAACTGACCCTTTGCAGAGTAGTAATCACTCAATTGATGTTTACTTGAAGCAGCAATTATCACCGCAGGATTGGACATTCTGGGAACAACTTCAGGATAATCCTGACGAGTTACTCGAAAACTATCGGACTCCACTGGTTGATCATGCCTCAACAGGTCAACACTTTAACTACTTGCTAGGGCAGTATAGACGGGCTGGCTTTGAGGTCTATCAGACTTGGTGTCAACTGCAACAACAGGCTGGTTTTGAGATGACCGATCCCTTCAATCTTTCCACCTGTAACGACTAAGTGAGTTCGTAAGTAATAATCTAGTGAGTCTTCATTTATCAGTATAGATACAGATCGACCATCGGGCAGGTACCAAAAACATCCAATGAAACTTACTCTAAAACCAGTTGATATTCCCTTTATGGTTGGTGACACGGTCTGGGTCGATCAGCCGTTCGGAGCCGCGAATGAATTTCCCTTTTTCCAAGGCATCATTATGCAGATTATCCTGGATGGTAGCCTAGCAAATACACTGGTAATCCGGAACCGGACTGAAACGCATGAATTAGCGATCACCAATGCCATCTATGGCTTAAAACCCATTGGTGATCATGCTGGCTCACCCAGAGTCAATGTAAATGTGCAGCTTATTCCCCTTCAGGTGAATTTATTTTCGACGAAAATCCAGCTACTAGCGCATCAAAACCAGACTGGTTGACTCCAGAATCATTCCCTTTTTAAAAGCTGGTCTTATAAGTAAGGAAACCCTCTTACATCTATATAACTAACCACCAAATCTGACCAACTTATGGACTCATTAACTGACGCCGATAAAACACAACGCAGGAGCCTGGTCAGCCATTTATCAACACAACAGGAAAAAATCGTAGAGCGGTGGATGATGAAATGCTTACAAGCTGAAGCTCTAGTTCCCTTTACCTGTCTTTCTCGCCAGGAGTTTACGGAAGCGATACGGGCACTCTTAGCCCTCTTCATCCAGAATATCCTGAACGGGTCCCAGACAAGAAACCTGGGTGAACGGGTCAGTCAATTTCACCACTGGCAAGGGGAAGACTCCCTCGGAGAATGGGCTAAGGGTATAGCTAATTTCTACGACGTCTTGAGTGAACAGATTCTGCTGTTTCTGGAACATCATCCTCAAACCCAGCCCAGGGTAATTAGCCAAGTATTTAGTCAACTACTCCAGTTGTCGCAGCAGGTCAATAGGGATAGCTATTGCTATGCTGATGGATTGCGGCAAACCAGAGTAGAAAGGCCACCCCAAACGATTCAGCAAGTGTCCAATACACGCCCCGAGTCGGCTATCCAGCGCGTCGAGCAACTGCGGCAAGTAGAGCATGACCTCCGTAGCACCTTCGGCATTCTATCCACCGTAGCCAGCTTGTTACAAAGGCCACTCAAGACCGATGATCGAGCCAAATACTTGGATATGCTCAATCGAAACGTGAATGCTGCTTCGAACCTTCTGAACCGACTATTAGCTTCTTCTCCTTTTGAAGAGGTTAGTGAATCATAAGTTGTACGGTGTGAGGTTGTCAACTCCCCTAAACAGAGATTAATCCGTGTTTAGGACTGCGTTGCCCTGCTCAACTGCTACGCCCTCAATGAATGTGTCATTTTCGCGCAGTGTGGTGACTTGTTGGCCTCGAGGGTCAATTTAGGCAATGGATTCATAATACAAATTCAATTGAACGCTTACTTTTTGTTGATCGGCGCGCAACTTGGCCACCTTAACTATATACTCATCCTGACGGGTTTGATACTGAGCTAGCCGGATCAGCTCGCCATATTTAGTTGCTTCTCTTCCTGTTGCCTGCTCAAGCAGGTTTCTCAGGCGGGAAATCTGGTAAAGCAATAAGTCGATATGGGTCTGATAAATAACTAACTGACGTTTTTGATAAACCACATAATCCTTCCCGGGAAGGCGGACGGCTACCTGCCATTGCGCCCGTAACTTATCCTCAACGGATTGATCCCCCCCTTTCTCCTTAGAGCACTTAATGACCTGTTGGTTTTCAGATTCGGCCATGGGGGGCGAAACGATATGGCTCTTATTACAGCTGATCAACAAGTGAACGAGTTGATCCTGATGAGCAGAGTCGAGCTGGTCAATGACGACAGAAGATGCCGTAAATAGGTACTTCTCCAGGAGAGTTTCAAACGTATCCGTGGCCTTTTCCATGGAGCTGATGCGCTTTAATTAAGGTTAAATCGATTCGCTGTGTAAGAGGGGCTGATCCGGTAAAGGGTATCCTGAAGGCGTTGGTTTAATTCCGATATCAGCACTGTATGCTGCCGAAGTTGACTAACCGTAAGTGGTGCCTTAGGGGAGCAATCTTGCCTTTGCATCTGGTCACTTAATCCACCCAATAGCATACAAGCCTCCTGTTGTAGTTGCTTTAAATCGGATTCTACTTGTGAATTCCAGTTGAGCCCCATAAATTGGGTTGGCGGAAAAATGGGAGACTGGCTCACGGCTAGCAACAAATTTACTTGTTGATAGCCGTGAGCCAGTAGCTCAATTGCCTGTAGCCACTCTGCCAGAATTAGCTCGTAATTTTCTTCATCCGACGAGTCCAAAGGAAAGTGTGTCTGCGTTCGTTTCAACCGCACCTTAGTCATTTAGAACGATGGACTGACTAAATAAAGATTAAACAATAAAATTGATTAACCTACTATTATCTCATAAATACTCAAAATAAATCAATTTACCCAATAAAGTATTAGCTAAACAACCAGAGTGGAGTTACCATTTACCCTTTATCAGTTGGCTCCTACCTGCTGACGAGTACCGCCAACTCGACTTTCAGGACGGTAGGATCGAATCCAGCAACTCAGTTACTGCTTCCAGCGCAACAGGCTTTACCAGGTGCCCCGTAAAACCAGCTTCCTGACTCCGGCGTTTGTCGTCGGCTTGTCCATAACCGGTCAGGGCAATCAGAATCAAATCACGACCCCAAGGCTGCTGGCGAATCAGGCGCGCCGTTTCATAGCCATCCAGACCCGTCATGCCAATATCGAGCAGGATCACCTCCGGCCGCAGATGTTCAGCCGCTTCCAGCGCTTGCTGGCCATTATAACGAACATCGACTTGGTAACCACTCATCTCCAGCAGCAAAGCGAAGGTATCAGCCGCGTCGGGATTATCATCTACGACTAAAATCCGACGACCAGGCGGATTTGATAGATTCGGGTCGGGAGGAATTGGCAGCGCTTGGGTAGATCCGGTAAAACCAGGTAAATAAACCAGAAATTCACTCCCCTTACCCACTCCATCACTTCGAACTTCCACCCGTCCACCATGCAGATCAACCAGGCGTTTGACCAGCGTTAGCCCCAATCCTAACCCACCCTTAGCACGGGCCAGTGAATTGTCGACCTGCGCAAACAATTCGAAGATACGTTCCTGCTGGTCAGCCGCCAGACCAATGCCGTTATCGCGCACCCGCAAGCGAACCTGGTTATCCACCAGATCCAGATCGACCCAAACCTGCCCGCCTTCCAGCGTGTACCGGGCACCATTGGTAAGTAGGTTGGTGATCACCTGCGTTAGGCGAGTGGCATCACCCAGTACCTGCAAGGGTTCGGTGGGCAAAACAACCGTCAATTCACGGGAAAGCGATTCATAGAGAGACTGTACGCTTTCGACAGCATGAGCCAATACTATTCCTAGATCGAGTAGCGCCGGCTGCAGCACAATTTTTCCCTGATTGATGCGACTCACATCCAGCAAGTCATCCACTAAACGAACCAGGTGATCTACCTGACGACTCATCACGGCCAGAACTGAGCGCATCGGCTCATTTTGTTCTGCGTTTATCGTCAGCAGTTGCAATGCGTGACGAACCGGTGCCAGTGGATTTCGCAGTTCATGAGCCAGCATGGCCAAAAATTCGTCTTTTCGTCGATCCGACTCCCGCAAGACTTCTTCGGTAGCCTTGCGCCTAGTAATATCACGAGCCACTGTAGAGACGCCAATAACTTGCCCAGCGACATCCTTCACCGGCGAGAGTGCCACTTCCAGATTCACGATCTGCCCAGTATTGGTGATGTGAACCGTTTCAAAGCTATCCAGTTGCTGAGCTTGTTTTATTTTCTTTATATCGCCTAAGACATTGGCCAGATCCTGGGGCAGGGCAAGTTGAGAAAGTGGTTGACCAATGACATCCTGCGATGAGTAGCCATAAAGCGCTTCTGACGCCTGGTTCCAACTGGTGATCAGACCCGCAAAATTGACGGTCAGTACCGATTCCTGAGATGATTCGACGATCGAGGCCAGAAAATAGTTAGCTTCTTCCGCCTTCTTACGCTGGGTGATGTCGACAAACGTTAGCACCAGACCATTGATCCGGTCGTCAGCCGTGCGGTAAGGTATCATGCGTCCCATAAATATGCGTCCGTCTGTAGTACTCACTTCCCGCTCGATGGGCTGGAGAGTGTCCAGCACCGATTCGGCATCAGCCTGCAACAGGGGATAGTCAAGTCGGCCGGTAATATCGCTTAAAGGCCGCCCCGCATCGGTAGCAATTAAGTTAAAAATAGTCCGCGAAGCTGGCGTAAATAGGTTAACACGAAGGCTCCGGTCCAGAAACAGGGTGGCAATGTCAGTGGCATTAATCAGATTCTGCAGGTTGTTACTGGCAAGTAAAAGCTCTTCTACTTTTATTTTTAACTCCTGGTTTATGGTGGTGAGTTCTTCGTTGATCGATTGAAGTTCTTCCTTGCTGGTCTCTAACTCTTCGGCTGACGAACGTAATTCTTCGTTGATGGCCTGCAACTCTTCGTTGGCCGCTTTCAGTTCCTCGGCCTGTAGTTCATGCTGCTCGTTTGCCATCCGTAACTGCGTCTTGACTCGAATCAGTTCTTCTTCCAGTTGATGGGCCATAGGCTCGATGGCAAAACGCTCACGGGCAGGTTCGCCTGATTCCTGGGTTGTCGGTTCAAAGAGAACCAACATAAACCCACGGGCTGGATTACCCTCCCCTAATACCGGACGAACATGGAGGGTAATCAGTTGAGACTGGTTCCCTAAGCGAACCGTGAGTTGGGGCACCACCACCGGGTTTCGCTGCTGAGCAGCCTGGTAGAAGGCAGACCTAAGTTCCAAACGCAGGTCAGGCAGGATGAGTTGAAGTAGATTTTTGGACGGCTCGCCCCCCCCGATCTGCAAGAACTGCCCCGCCCGCTCGGACAGGTGAAGGATATCTAAAGCCTCGTTGACCAGGATCGAGGGAGGAGCATACTGCTCAAGCACCTGGTGATGCAGCTCGCCATAACTCATGCGGCCGTGCACCGGATTCTCATTGGCCTGGCTAGCGCCTGACACCCGTTTCTGGATGGAGCCTACCCCAGCACTGTTCTCGGGCACCGGGTAGGTACGGGTGACCACGGACCGACTTTGAAACAGGTGATGCTCCCGGTTGAAGGGGGCATACAGATCACCTTTCCCATCGGTACTCTCGGCCAGACCCAACAGCAGATAGCCTCCGGGGTTAAGGGCAAAGTGAAACGTCTCCAGTGCCCGTTGCTGGGCCGTTTGATTGAAGTAAATAAGTAAATTACGGCAGCTCACCAGATTCAGCCGGGAAAAGGGCGGGTCTTTGAGCACATTGTGGTGGGCAAATAAAACCATATCCCGAATTTCGGGCCGAACGCGGTACTCCTCCCCCTCCTTGGTAAAAAAGCGACGGAGCCGTTCGGGTGAAACGTCAGCGGCATCATTGAGGGTATAAAGCCCTTCACGGGCGGTTGCCAGCGCCGTCTCATCCAGGTCAGTGGCGAAGATCTGTACCGTTGGCGCATCAACTACATCCAACGTCCGTTCAGCGCAAAGCATCGCCAGCGAATAGGCTTCTTCTCCCGTAGCACAGCCCGCCACCCAGATGCGCAGGGTATCGTCCTGGGTTTTGGCCTGGGTTAATAAAGGCATTAGCTGCAGCTCCAGGGTGGTAAAGACGGGTCTGTCTCGAAAAAAATTGGTAACCGAGATTAGCAGATCTTTTAGCAGAGCCTGGATTTCCTCAGGATGCGCCCGCAAGAAGGTGACATAAGCGGGCAGGTCGGGCAGGTTATGCACGTTGATGCGTCGCTCGATTCGCCTGAGCATCGTAGGGCGCTTGTAATTGGTAAAGTCGTGGCCAGTATGCACGCGGAGCTGCGTAAACACCTCCCGCAGAGCATGCTGGGGCTCATCAGATCCAGGCTGGAGCCCTCCAGCGATAACCAGCGCTACCCAGTTGTGAGCATACGCCCGCAATCGGGACGGAATCTCCTCGACAGGCAGGATATCATCCACCAGATCAGTCGCTATGGCATGGCGGGGCATCTCGTTGTAAGCGGCCTGACGGGGACTCTGCACAAAGACTGCTCCACCCCGCTCCTTAATTCGCTTGAGGCCCATGGAGCCGTTGGCCCCCGTACCCGAGAGGATCACCCCGATTGCCCGTTCCATGTGTGACTCGGCCAGGGTGCGAAAGAAAATATCCACTGGTGCCCGGCGGTCTTCGATCTGGGCATTGGGGATCACCACCAGGTGCTCGTCATCCATTTGCAAATGCTTATCGGGAGGAACGACATAGACGTGATTAGCTAGGACCAGCACCCGTTGCTCCACCTTATGGACCGGAATGCTGGCTACTCCCTGTAGGATTTGGGCCAGCTGGGAGTCATAATCGGGCGAAAGGTGTAGGATCACTACGTAGGCCAGACCTGAATCGGGAGTCACCTGCTTAAAAAACTGGGTTAGCGCTTCAACGCCCCCCGCGGAGGCTCCAATGCCCACAATGATTGTCTCTGCCAGCGTGGGCTGATCTGGGGTTTCTGGGGTTGATTTTTTCTTACTCAAGGGGAAGGTGGTCTAGATAAGGGAAATTACAGAAGAGCAGAGTGAACCGGCACAACACCGTTGGAACTGATAGGTTGATCATCCAGGCTTTCCGGTTTTAGTGCAGGCTGAATTCGTGCGGCCTGACGTAGCAACTCACTCCACTGTTGATCTGCCTCAGCTAGCTGAAAATAAAGGGCCGCCTGCCTGGGTTTGTTAGCTGCAGCAAACTGGTCGCCAAGCTGGTTGAGCAGTATAACCCGTTCATCCATACCCCGCAGAGCGCTATACAAACTCTCCTCAATTTTCCCGGTTACGCTGGCTAGCAGGGAATCGGCCGAATAAGCATGACCAGTATGGCACCGATAACGGACGAGCGATCCCTCCTCAATCTTTATCATCACCCCGTGACAGTCAGGACAGGCGTAAGCACTGAACTGACCAAATTGAGCCATTGTATTACCTAGTGCCGTGTCTTCAGCCGCGATGCGAATCTCGGTTTTCGTTTTTTCATCCTGATTTACAGGTATGGATGATGTCGGGTCAACCTCTTGCCCTACCAGTTGGACCAATAAAGTGGCTAATTGAGCGATGGGAGCAATTGCATCGATGGTTACCTGGCGGATGGCACTTTCGGGCATGGCCGATACCGGAGCTTCCTTGGGGTCCTGTACCAGGGCCATACCGCCATATTCCTTGATGGTCCATAAACCGGCTGTACCATCGTCAAGAGCACCGGACAAGATCACGCCGATTACCCGGTTGCCATAGGCATAGGCCGCTGAGCGAAACAGCGGATCGATGGCAGGACGAAAGCGATTTTCTTTGGGCCCATGGGTCAGGCGGACGTGGTCATTTTCCAGCAGCAAATGATGATCAGGTGGCGCGATATAAATGCGATTCATCCGAATGAGCTCGTTCGAAACAGCATGGGCAACGGGGAAAGTCGTTAGCTTACGGAGTGCCTGGGGCATGACCCCCTGAACCGTAGGTGCCATGTGCCAGACAATAAAAATGGCCGCGTCCAGATCAGGAGGCAAACGGGCGATGAGTTGTTGAATGGCCTCGAAGCCACCAGCCGATGCGCCTATGACAATAATATTTCGTTTTTCCATGTAAGGACAAGGTGTGGTCTGTCGAATCGGCTACTGGCAGGCTACTAACGAGGAGTTGAAAGCGACTTGAGTCGTAGCGCTTGGTTAGGTGTGGACTTGCATTCACGAATATAGAGGAATTACCCTTGGTTATACTACCCAACATATCTGGTAATGTCCCCGGTTAATTTTTAATGTTCACTAGGAAAACCTATAGGCTATACATTAGGTTAAAAAATCTTTCTCCAGCACATTCAATAGGTTGTTGAACAATTAATTCAATTGAGACTATTTTTAGAGCAACCGAATTAATGAAACATCTATTCTAAAGCCAATCAGAACGGCTAAACTACTTGGAATTTTTTTATAAACGACTGATTCAGAGAACAGAAGACGCAATGATCTTGTTGAATCAATTGGAGCAATGCCAACAGGAAAACCGTGAGCAATTAGCAATTGTAAGGAGGATGTGTGATGAGTTGCAGATAAAAATTGACGCAAAAAAACAGGCATAAAATAAAGGATTGTCGTGACCAACCAGACCAAATGGTTTTCACTGGGTATTTAAAGCGGTACGAAGCTTAGTTAAGTCCACATATCGCCAAGCCTTGTGCGCTCTAAAAAGGAAAGTATATTACTATGATTACAGTCCGCTGAGCGGTTGTATAACTCTGTAAAGCAATTGATAGGCTCGACAATTAAATTTCATTCTATAGAAATTCACCTTGGAAACAAAGTATCAAATTGAACATTTAAACAGCACTGATTTTTGTCGACGGGTGTAAATGAGGTATCAAATTTTACAGCTTATCGGAAGACGAAACCAACGCATTTCGCTGCTGATCGATTGCCAAAAGCAATTTGGCGTACGGAGCATTAAATTTCTGGATGCCCTCATCTTCCAATTGCTGAGCTACCTCATTCAGATCTATACCTGCTTGTTGAACCAACTGCAGTACCTGCATAGCCTCCTCATCATGGCTCGTAAGGCTTAAGAAGGCCTGGCCATGATCACGAAAGGCGTTCAGCGTATCCATGGGTACGGTATTGACCGTTTCAGGGCCCATGAAAGCTTACATGTATTTAACATCTGAAAAAGCAGGATCTTTGGTTCCTGTGCTGGCCCAGAGCAGCCTTTGCGGCACTGCCCCTGCGTCAGCTAATTTTTTAAGCCGCTCGCTGCTAAATAGCTGTTTATAACTGGTACAGGCTCCTTTAGCTAAGGCTATGGCCACTTAACCCGTTAATTCAGTAAACACTTGCTCCTTTTGCAGGGGGTCAACCAGCGTATCAATGCGGCTGATGAGGAAACTAGCTACGGAAGCCAGTTGGTCGATGGGCTGGCCTGCCTGCAGGCGATCTTCCAAACCAGCGATATAGGCTTCGGCAACAGCTCGATAACGATCCAGTCCAAACAATAGGGTTACGTTGATATTGATGCCTTCGCTAATTGCTTGCCGAATTGCCGGAAGACAAGTCTGGATGCCCGGTATTTTGATCATAACATTGGGCCGGTCTACTGCTTGCCACAAGAACCGCGCCTGCTGAATGGTTTTTTCTGCGTCAAGGGCGAAATAGGGTGATACTTCCAGGCTCACAAAGCCATCAGCACCGCTTATTTTGTCTTCATATACAGGTGCAAACAAGTCCGCTGCGCGCTGAATGTCGGCCACGGCGACCCCGTAGAAAATGGCTCTGTTAGACTGCTCCGTCTGTGCAAGACTAAACTGTTTACATTGAATAGAATAGTATTTCCAAAAGGTGAACGCTTTGCGTTTTCCGGCTACGTATCTGTATTTTACTTGGGTCTTTATCTGGCTGCTGATTTTTATTTTGACCATCGATATTGCTGAAGAAGCCGGAATGTGGTCGATTGGTCTGGACTGATTAATTGGGTTTGTCTTCCACGTCACGCATTTGGATAGGCTGATCCTGATGAATCCCTTCGATGGCAATCCGGCCAGCATCCCGTTGGATTCGATTGTGCGCACGATTGAAATTAACGTTCTGCAAACACTGAACTCATCTTCGATTCCAGACCCTTTCGGAGCCGTGGATGGGGAGTATCTCTTACAGAAGGTTATATTCATGTCCTGGGCAGCCAATGGTGCTCGCACAAACAGGGGATTACAGGATAGGGCAACATTCAAAGCGTCCAGTTAAAGGTATGGTCAGGATCGAAAATCTCCTATAACGATTTAACTATAAGCTATTTACAAGGCATATCGTTCACTGAAAAATCGTTCATTTAAACGTCCGACTCAGATTTAAATCTTTACTTGGTTTCACACTTATTCTGCCGCCAATGACACACGACCCCAAGGCTAATCGTGCCCTTAGTAACTTACCAC
The DNA here is from genome assembly GCF_054776855.1 of Spirosoma migulaei. NCBI lineage: Bacteria > Pseudomonadati > Bacteroidota > Cytophagia > Cytophagales > Cytophagaceae > Spirosoma > Spirosoma migulaei. The sequence continues at coordinate 66,779 of NZ_BAAHBG010000044.1, forward strand.
TGAGCTTGCTCAATCTCGTTCACTAGCCGTCGATTGATGTCTACCTTAGCAAATTCAAAGACAAAAATGGTCGTCCCATGCTCCCGGGCAAATGGACTCCTAATTGAATCCGCAACATAGGCCGTCTTGAAAAAAGGCCCTGTCTCTATCAGTTCATTGGCTACCGGCCCGGCTTCTTTGATTCGGATAAGATGGCTATATTTTTTTTTGAGATCAAACCAGTTGATATAGTCCGCATTAAAGGTGACGGCTCTAATTTGTTGGTGCGTGTAATAATTAATCGCGCCAGCCTGTCCATAATTGTCACATAAAATGAGTGTTTTATCCCGATTGGGCGAGCGGGCATAGACCGAATCCACCTTGGCGGCTAATTCACGCCAGCCCAGCATGTCCGCGAAATCCTGCGGTAACGCATGATCTTTTCCATCTTCCCAGCGTAGGAGCCCCAATTTTTGGTACCGCTCAGGATATTGGGCGATTTCCTGCGGTGGTTTATTCGGGAAAGCTACCTGAAATACCGGAATAAAAAACAGAATCGGAATGGCTATCAAGGCGGCTCGTACCCATACCGATGGTTGTTTAACTGAAATAAAAACCGCCCCAAACGCCAAGTAAACTGGATAAACCCCAATAGCATAGTAACCTTTAGCCCTTAAGAAAGTAAAGGTCGCCAACGTAAATAAAAGGGCGAAAAACAGAGATCGGTAAGCTACGAATGGTTTATACACAAGCAGTCCATATAATCCAGCGATGATAACGATCCAAGAGCCTATGAAATATAGGACTTGTTCCTTCAGGAAATCGGCCCGGTTCACCTTAACCAGTTGGGTCTGGGCCAGTAGCCGCATGTGGTGAATGACCGGAAACTCATGTTGGTATTGCCAGATCAGGTTGGGCATGATCAACAAAAGGCTTGCCCCCAAGGCTAGGTAAACGTGTCGATTGAGCAACAGCTGACGCTGCTGAGTCAGCAGTAATGCCGGAAACAGGCCGATCAATAGAAAAACAATATTATATTTATTTAAGAACCCGACCGCAAAGACAGTCCCAAATACATAGAGCCATTGATTGTTTTTGGTGTCAATGTATTTGATCAAGACAAAATACAGGCTGGTCCAGCACAAAACGTCCAGGGAGTTAGGCTGGAAAAGCTGGTTTAATCGTAATAGGACGGAAAAAACCAAGCAAGTGGCCGCTAGCACACTAGCGAATAAATTCCCTTTCAACTCCTCTACTGTTTTCCAAACGACCAGGATGGTTAAGGCCCCAAAGAAGGCCGGGAAAAATCGAACGGCCCAAGCTGGGTTCCCAAGCCATCGAATGATTAGGGCAACCCAGGAGGTGAGGGGCGGTACCGACAAATACCCCCAGGCAGGATGGTTGGCTTGGTCCAGATGCAGGTATTCATCCCGATGTAAATTATATTCGGGATTGATCAAGACGTATTGCAGTAAAAACTTCAAGGCAATAAACCCAATCAATAAGGCAGACCTTTTCGTCATTGACTATGATCAATAAAGTTGCTATAAAAGTGCGTTGTGTTTGGAAAGTTTGGGGCGAATGGATTGACCAAGATACCCATTTGATTAGACAAATAGCTACGCCGGCCTTTGTTAAATTCACGCTAAGTTATCGATCAGGATAGAGGCTTGAAGCATAAACTGATCACTGAACGTCCGATTAGGCGCTGATCAAGAGCAATAAATTTACATCCGGACTTTGCTATAATTTGTAGCATCGAACGACTATGGTCATATTGCAGTTATAGTAGTGAAAAAAGGCATTGTACTTCTATGGCATACGCAACATTCCCTCCACAGACGGCAGTTTACACCCCTTACACCGTCATTGATAAATCCCGGCAAGGTATGCTGCGAACAGAAGCGGATCAGGTAGCCCAGTTAGCCGGTTTGACCGATATTGAACTGGCTCGCATCCTGAACATGTCGGTACGCAACCTACATCGACTCAAAGCCGACGATAAACTGGCCCGAGACGCTTCCGAGCGGCTGCTGTTGCTAACCAACTTGTTGCAACATGGGCTGGATGTCTTCGATGAGGATGCCCAGACACTGGCCGAATGGCTTCGTTCACCCATTCGTGAACTTAATACTCAATCTCCCTTGTCTCTTCTCGACACAACGACCGGGTTTGGTCTGGTGGATGATGTGCTGGGGCGTATTGAACACGGCATTGTCGGCTAGTTATCCTACTCCCTCGATGTTAACCGTTTATCGAACCGTCAAAGCAAAATACATTCAAGAGCCATTGGCTACCGAAGGAGCGCGGTTATTTGGTGGCCGGTGGAACCCAAAGGGATACCCCCTCCTGTATACCACCTCCTCGCCTGCTCTGGCCCTAGTCGAATCGTTAGTGCACCAACCTCGGGTCAAGTACGAGAAGTTGCCTAAACTAGTTCTGTTTACCCTGGAGGTGCCTGATGACTCGTTAACCACTTTGTCACCGGCCGACTTGCCTGCCTACTGGAATGAAGAAAGCTACGAGCGGACCCAGTGGATTTTACGGGATTGGCTGCATGAGCCCACTACACTAGTGGTGGCTGTTCCTTCGGTGGTGGTGCCGATGTCCTACAATTATTTGTTTCATCCGGCTCATTCGGCTTTTACCCGAATTCGGGTTCTTCACCAAGAGCCTTTTCCCATCGAACGTCGACTCTGGCAGCAAGACAATCCATAATTCATTCAATTAGCAGACCTGTACATAGTCGAACGAGAGAGTATGAAATATGTAACTTAAATGGATTGATTTGTATAAATTAGTTCATTTCTAATCGTTCACAAAAAGGGCAGTCATCTATTATTAATTGAACGAGTTGTCATAAGCGTCAAAACCGTTCAGAAAAACGTCCCTTGATTCTCGGACAAGACACGCGACTACCAAGATTCTCCTCAAAAAACAAACCGGAGTGGATGTAGCATCGCGCTCCGGTTTTCCGACTTCTTAGGGGGACTAATACTTTAAGCTCATGCCACCATCCAAAACCAGTTCAGCGCCGGTGATGAAACGGGCGGAATCGCTGCTGAAATAAGCCACCAGTTTACCGACATCCTCCGCCTGGCCAAGTTTCTTAAGCGGGACGCGATCAATCATCCAATCATTTAACTGGAATAACTGCTCATCACTATACCCTGCTTTTTTCATGATCTCAGTTTGGGTCGGGCCAGGGCTGATGCTGTTTACCCGGATATGGCGGGGAGCCAGTTCGACCGCTGCGATCCGCATGATAGAATTTAAAGCCGCCTTGCTGGACGAATAAACCGATGAGTTGGCCCCATCCATGCTGGCCGTATTCGAGGATAGAAATACGACTGATGCGCCGTCATGAAGCAAGGGAATAAATTTGCTCAACGTGAAATAAGCCCCCTTAAAATTGACGTTCATGACCCTATCAAATGCTTCTTCGGTTGCCTGCTCAATGCTGGCTCCCCCCACAATCCCTGCGTTGATAAACAGAATATCGATTTTCCCGTATGTCTCCTTCACAAAAGCAGCCAGCTCGTCTATGGCGGCCAACTGACCTTGATCAGCTACTTTACTGGTTACCCCTAATTCATTAGCAGCTATCTCAACGGCCTCCTTTCGTCTGCCTGTAATAATTACCTCGGCTCCCTGGGACTTCAATTCCTTAGCCGCAGCATACCCGATGCCGCTATTGCCGCCCGTTACCAGCGCTATTTTTCCTGTTAGTGTATTCATACTCTTACTTTTTAATTTGATCGGGACAAAAGTATAGCTGAATTGGTATAACTTTGTTACCAGTATAACCAAGTATACCAGCTATGCAGGACCACGAGCAAGTAGAAATAGTCAGTGAAGGGCTAATCAATCCCCGCAATCAGCGCCAGGAAGTGCAGGCTTTACAGGATACGATTTATGTGATTGGGGGTAAATGGAAGCTCCCCATTATCAATTCGATTTGCAACGGCAACAGACGTTTCCGGGAAATCGAACGAAGTATTCCCGGCATTACAACCCGGATGCTGTCCCGGGAATTGAAAGAGATGGAAGCCAATGGGCTGATTCTCCGAACGGTGATTCCGACAATGCCGGTTGGGGTGGTATATACCTCGACAGACTATTGTCAATCATTTGGTAGTATTATTCTGGAGATGATCAACTGGGGGAAGCAGCACCGGGAGCGGATGATGCATCAAGGGGCGTAAGCGGACGAATTGATAGTTGCCCATGTTTCGGCGAAGCATCCTGCCGATTGGCCCTTAAAAATGTCCGGTTCGGGAGTAACGATGACTGGCTGAAGGCCAGGCTGATTCTGATAGGTAGGCATGGGGGTAACTTTGTGACCCACTGGGAGAACGAACTCGTTTTTAACTCTTTCCAGCAACCGCTCAGCATGGAGACGAAACCTCAACTGAATCGCCGAAAATTTTTAAGATTAACCACAGCCTCAATCGCCGTCAGCCAACTGGGTAAGCTACCGCTGGTCGAGGCACGACCCGCAACCCATATGGATAACCAAGCTCAAGGAGGCTCTGACGGAATTGGTCCCATCAAACAGATTGATGCCGGGGTACTGACTATTGGCTATGTGGACGTTGGACCTACCCACAGCCAACCCGTTATTTTACTTCATGGGTGGCCTTACAGCATATACAGTTTTACCGATGTCGCCCCATTACTGGTATTAAAAGGCTACCGGGTTATTATGCCTCACCTGCGCGGTCACGGAACAACGCGTTTTCTGTCCGAGCAAACCCCTAGAAATGGCCAGCAGTCAGCCTTAGCCCAGGATATTATTGCGCTGATGGATGCACTGGGCATTCAAAAAGCCATCGTGGGTGGATTCGACTGGGGTGCTCGAACGGCTAATATCATGGCGGCTTTGTGGCCCGAACGCTGTACCGCGCTGGTATCGGTGAGTGGCTACCTGATCGGCAGCCAGCAAGCCAACCAAACGCCACTTTCTCCCAAAGCGGAAATGTCCTGGTGGTACCAATTCTACTTTGCTACCGAGCGGGGCCGAATGGGTTATGAAGCTAACCGAAGTGAGTTCGCCCGGCTGATCTGGCAGACGGCTTCCCCGCAGTGGCCCTTTACCGAGGCTACTTTCGCGCAGGCAGCTAGCGTATTGGCAAATCCAGACCATGTCGCTATCGTCATTCACAATTACCGATGGCGTTTAGGTGTGGCCGATGGCGAGGCCCGCTACGATGCGCTTGAAAAACGACTGGCTACCGCTCCGACTATTTCTGTACCAACTGTTACGCTCGAAGGAGACGCCAATGGTGCTCCGCACCAAAACTCCGCTAGTTATGCAACTAAATTTTCAGGCCCCTATATCCACCATACCCTGATGGGGGGCATTGGCCACAATTTACCCCAGGAAGCACCAACCGCTTTTGCCGAATCCATTGTTGAAGCGAACCAGTTAGCCCGCTAAGGCACGCTTTGCTGCCGACAAATCGTATTCCCCCTTTTTAATTCGTACAGAAAATGGAACTAGTTGCAGCTCTCCTGGCTAGTAGTCTACTAACAGCGGTTCATTTTACCCGCCTAAATTCGTCGCCACCCGACAAGCCACAACCCGATTCAACTATCGGAATTAACCTCCCACCTGGCTACCGCTACTGGCCATTGATTACCGTAGCTCACGAAGAAGGTAAGCTCAATGATGCGGGCTACTCTTGGCAACAAGGCGGCTATACAGGCTTTCCGGAACGGAAAACGTCCGTTTCCGGATGGCACTATCATTGTCCGCTTAGCGTGGGATTATGTTTCTTCGGCGGAAAATAACAAGGCCATTGGTCAGCAGCAATCCTTTGTGGCCGGTCACCCCAAGAATGGCCTTCAGTTTATGGTGAAAGACACCAAAAAATATGCGTTGACGGGCGGCTGGGGCTATGGGCAACTTAACGACGGGAAACCAGCCAGCAACTTGGTACACACCACCTGCGCGCCCTGCCACCAGGCGGCTAAAAACCATGATTTTGTTTTTTCAACGTATGCCCCCTAACCTACTCGTTAGCTACCCACACCAACCTACACAAATAGGATGCTTAATTTCCTACTGTACTAATTTTTGAAGAGCACCCTGCTAATTAGCTCTTTACGTTCATTCAACAGCGTGTTGAACGCTGGCTCTGAGAGGCTAAAAAACTGACGATAAAGCGGGGCCATGATGAGGGGGTACGAAAGAAGCGAGAACAGATTCATTAGAAAGTGAATCGGGTTCATTTTTTCCAGTGTTCCCTTCGCCATCTCCCCTTCTACTTCGGCCAAGAATGCGTTTGTCGGGTTTATATTGATATGTTCGATCAATTGGTGCCCTACGGTGTTGAGCTGGGTAACCATAAAGGTTTCCTGGTAAGGGTAGGCGATCATGTCGGCCAGAAAAACCTCGATCAGTGCCTCGATTTTTTCCCGGAAAGGGCTAGGCGATTCCATCGCGCTGGCCAGCCGTTGGCTAAGGGCCTGCATGGCTTCCTGAAAAACTGTGTCAATTAGCTGGTCTCGGGACCGGAAGTAGTAATGCAGGGCCGTCCGGTTAACACCGGCCGCATCGGCGATATCCTGCGTAGTGGCGTGCAGCCTACCTTCGGCAAAAAAAATCCGTTTCGCCGTTTCTTTGATCAGTTGTTCGGTTCCGGTGTCTTTAATTGGCATGTACGTACGAGTAAACCGTTCATTTTTCAGGCAACGCGAAGTAGGTTATCGATCTCTACTTCCTGAATAAAATAGGCATCGTGCGAGATAACCAGCAATGTGCCGTTGTAATTCTTTACGGATTCAGTTAGCACGGCCAAACTTTGCACATCCAGGTTATTGGTCGGCTCATCCAGGATTAACATATCTGGCGACTGGTTACTGACGGCTAAACAGCATAAAGCCAGCTTCATTTTTTCGCCCCCACTTAATCCGCTGCAGGGTTGCTCGAACCTGTCGGGCCTAAACTGCGAATAAATCAATAACGATTTTACGTCATGTTCAGGTAAGTGCCGACGATTATAGTGTTCTACTTGTTCATACACGGTTCGGTTAGGATCGATCATCGTATAATCCTGGTCAAGATACAGGTAAGTAAACGAAGTTCGCTGAATGGTTCCTTGGACCGGTTCCAGACTGCCGGTTAATAGCCGTAACAAGGTTGTTTTCCCGGCCCCATTGTCGCCTTCAATTCGGATACGATCGCCGGAGCGGATCTGAAATGTCAGCGGTTTCCACAAGGGGGTGTCACCGTACCCAAAACTAAGTTGCTCGGCATCGATCAGCATTTTTCCGCGATGCAGCAACGAAGCGCCAATATCGATTTTCAGTACTTGGTAAGATTGAATCTGCGAGCGAATTTGCCGCATGTTTTCGGCGATTCCGGCAACTCTCTCGCTATGAACGTTTAGTAGGTTGGCGGTACTTTGCTCGGCTCTACTTTTTCGTCCGCCGGCAATGATGCGCGGTAGCGACTGGCTTTGTCCAGCAGCCCTGCCGCTGGCTTCCTTTTTCTGGCGCTGCTGGGCCATATCCCGCGCCTTTTGCTGACTTTGTTTCAAGGTTTTGGCCTGCTCATCCAGTTGCGCTTGCAGGGCTCTAACCTGGCCTTCTTTCTGGTCACGATAAAACGCATAATTCCCGCCGAATACGGTTAAACCGCGCTCACTAAGCTCAAGAGTTGTCGGCAAACCATTGAGTAACCTGCGGTCATGGCTAACCACCAGTAACGTTGCGGTACTCGACTTGACCACCTCATACAAGTGCTCTCGGCTAGTGGCATCCAGGTGATTGGACGGTTCGTCAAGTAGAATGATCCCCGGCTTGTGCAGCGTAATACCGGCCAGAAATATCTTCGTTTTCTGACCACCACTCAACTCGCCTAACCGCTGATGGGCCGTTACGTGCGTTAGATTCCAGTTCAATAGGGCAGTAGATACGGCTTCCTCGATTTCCCAATCGTCGGCCAGGTCCGTAAAAAACTGCGGGTCAGTTTCCCCGGACAAAATAGCTCGGAGACTGCGTAATTTCTGATCAACGCCTAGTGCCTGGGCAACCGTCAAGCTATCGTATTGACCTAGGTGTTGGGGAACGTACCAGGGCCTTTCGGCAGCTATGATATGACCCGCAGATGGAAGCAATTGTCCGGCAATGAGTTGCAAAAGCGTTGATTTCCCTGTTCCGTTATTTCCCACCAGTGCGGCTTTCTCACCAGGGTTTAGCGTAAGGTTTAACTCCTTAAACAGGAACTCCTTATCGGGATGTCTATAGGTTAGTGAGCTGATCGTTAAACTCATGTTAATGGGGAAGACGACGTGTACATGACACTGACAGTCATCGATACAACGCGTAATAGTGCAAATTTAACAAATTTGTTTAACAAATTTGTTAAATTTGCATGCTTTCTATATTTCCTTGAAATCAGTCTATTCCAGGACCTATATCGTCGGCTTCAATACTTAATCTGTCCAGTTGCCGGTTAGGGCGTCGCTGATAGGTCTCGATTAGTCCTATTCTTGCAAAACTTGGTGCTATACGCTCAGAGCCTCGGTAAGCCTAACCGTTCGTAATGAAGAAAACTCCATTAACTATATCCCCGGTCATTATCTGGACCAGCTCCATTTTTCTGGGACTGTTATCATCGGTTCCGCAGCTGGCTGCCCCTCAGTTTAACCCCGCCGAAGCCATCGTCAATGCGGGCATAACTGCTACGTTTGCCTTACTGATGTGGTACGTCAATATGTATGCGCTATCGCAGCGGCCTAAAAAATCACCAAAACAGACGATATCCTACCCCCAGCTCATCAGCAGCCTTTTGGTTGGTATTGTCCTCATGTTTGTGCTCGCCTTGGTTCAGCAGTTAATCCTGTCGAACATCGACTTCGGGCCGGTTATGCTGATGGTTGAAGTTCGGGGTATTCTGATCAATCTGGTCTTTTATATGTTTCTGCATCTGCTGCAACAGAATTATGAAAACCAGCAGGTCAAAATGGAACTGGAAAGAATCAGGAACGATCATCTGGGCGCTCAATATGAACTGCTCAAGCAACAGGTTAACCCGCACTTCCTCTTCAATAGCCTCAATACCCTGAAAGCCATGGTGGAAAGCGAAGAGAAGGAAGCCGTTGAGTTTATTTTAAAGCTATCCAATTTTTACCGCTACACGCTTGAAAGCCGTAAACAGGACCTGATTCACGTAGCAGATGAACTGGAAATTCTGGACGCGTACCTGTTTCTGCAAAAGGCCCGGTTTGAAGGCGGCTTTACCTTTAGTAATACCCTGTCGTATGAGAGTCTGAATACCCTCGTCCCACCGTTTACCTTACAGTTACTGGTTGAAAATTGCATTAAACACAATGTCGTCTCTCTGGATAAACCTCTGCACATCCGGTTGTATCAGGAAGACAATCGAATTGTTCTGGAGAATCCCATCCAGGGGAAGACCGGTGATGCCAACTCTATGGGGGTTGGCCTGAAAAACATTAACCTACGCTATACGCATCTGCTCGACCAGCCTATCGGTATTCACAACGACGGGTATACCTTCCAAATCAAACTCCCCCTAATTCATGAACATCATTCTGATTGAAGATGAACTGAGAACCGCTAAATCGCTGGAAACCATTATTGTAAGCGTTCGACCAGACGCGCGCATCGTTGGCCACTACCAAAGCATCGAGCGTTCCGTTCAGGCCTTAGCGGAAGGCAATCAACCTGATTTGATTTTTATGGACATACAGCTGGCGGATGGTCTTTGTTTCGAGATTTTCAAAGCGGTTAAACTCACCTGCCCGGTTGTATTTTGTACTGCTTTTGATGCCTACTCGCTGGAGGCATTTAAGCGAAATGGGGTTGATTACGTACTCAAGCCCTTTTCGGAAACCGATATCCGGGAGGCTTTCCGAAAGGTGGATGAGCTAAAAAACTTTTTCCAGCAAAACCTGGCGTCCGATCTGGAAAGCCTGATTACCAAACTAGGCGCTCCTCCAGCCGGAAAAACCACCTTTCTGGTGTTCAAAAATCAAAAATACACGACCCTTCACACCGATCAGATTGCCTTTTTTTACATCCATCAGGACACCACGATCATACGGTGTTTCGATCACCGGGAATTTACCCTGAATCAGTCACTGGACCAACTCACCAGTTCGGTTTCGGCCAACCAGTTCTTCCGTATCAACCGGCAATATCTGGTGAACTTCACCGCGATTAAAGAAATTGAGCCTTACTTTTTGCGGAAATTATTTGTCAGGCTGGTGCTAGATACGCCCGATAAACTGCTGCTCAACAAGGAAAAATCCCCTGGCTTTCTGGCCTGGTTGGAAGATCGTTAGTGCAGTTCCTGTTTATCTTCACGGTCATTGCTCCGAATCGTGTTCAGGTCCACTCTTGGACACGATTCGGAGCAATGACCGTGTTTGGGTATCCGTGAACTAGATTAGCCGTTCGTAGGTATTGGGCTGATTTGTTTAGTATACGTGGCCGGATACACTTTTCGGAACATGAGATAAGTGACCGTTACCATACCGAATGCAATCAGGGCATCGAGTGTAGCTGGCAAGCCAATGACACTAAGTTTAGAGCCAAAGGCAAAGATGATATCGAAAAAAACGCCAGCAAATACCCATTCTTTTAACCGAAGTAGTCGGTCAGGTAATAGTAGAACCGTTACACCCGCTAGTTTGGCAACGCCTAAGATGTAAATAAAGTAGGCTGGGTAACCTAAAGTTAGCGTAATGTCCCAAACGATCGGATTCTTTGTTAGTTCAAAAAAACCACTGGCACCAAACCATAAAGAGGTTAATAGGGCGCCTATCCAATAAATTGTTTTCGCTGTTTTGGTAGTCATGATTGGTTGCGTTTACATGCGTTAGTAAACCAAAATTGAGCTTTACCCAGTGAAACGCACCGGTAGTTTAAGGCGAACCGGACAGATTGGGAGCTGAGAAAGACACTTTGGATGGCCTGGCTCTTCTCTTTTTATGGATTGTTAATTTAAAGTGGATTGGCTCGCCTGGTATGATTCAGCGTATTTCGTTCACTATACTGTCAAACATGTATAGCTTATGAGCTAAGCAATTGCCATTGGCGTAGCTTGGAACAGCTTGGTGTGCTTCGAGCCGAAAAGCAGTGGAAAGGGCTGCTTTTTATTAATGTTGCCCTCTTTGATTTGTTGTGTTAATAGCCAGACTACCAACGGAATTTAACATGTAACTTATATTGGCTTATTTGTGTAAATTAGTTCATTTGTAATCGTTCACAAAAAGGCCAATTACCATCATTAACTGAACTTGCAGTGATCAGCTACTAAAACCGTTCAGAAAAACGTCCGAATAAAATTTAGGACGTGACACTCTGTACCGTCCTAAAATTATTCTATTTGCAAGACTGGTTTTTTGATATTACTCAACTGTACTTCTAGCTTGACTGCCCTCTTCAAGCAGGTATTTCCCATTTATAAATTTGATTGAATTATTTCTGAACAGGACACACCGGCAACTTACCGGATATATAACGAAAACAGGCCATAAGACTGGCTTTTTTCATCATTGACAAGTTAGGCGATACTGGCTATCGATCCGACAATCCGACAGCCACGAACTTATATGAGTATACTCGGGGGTCATGTTGAAAACGATCTTGTGAAAGCTTTGACTTCACTTTTCGCGCCGTTACGCTTTACGAAGGCAATAGTAGGAATTTTGTTCGGGATGTTGATCCTGGCATCGGGCTTCAATTTATACGCATACTGCCTCTCTAAAACAACTGAAGTTTCAGGTACGGGATAGCCTTTGGCGTTCACAATCACCAAACGTACTGCATGGTGACAACCACGAAAAAGATTTATTCTAAGCAGTTTATAAGGTTTATCTAAGCTCATTCCAAGACGACAAGTCGTACTTTGA
>NZ_BAAHBG010000045.1:0-90678 GCF_054776855.1 Spirosoma migulaei
ATTTTTGTTAAATTTAATCAGTAGGCTGTCAATCTAAGGATGGCCTGCGTAACATCAGTAAATTTAGATCGATGCTTTTTTAATCTTGACAAGAATATTGGTGTACATTGCCTAATACCAATAAACTGTAAACCATGAAAAGACTACTATTTTTCGCTTTGGCCCTAGTGTTGGCAGGCGCCTGTAAGCATGTTTCTGATACAGCTACAAACCGCGTAGTTCTAACGGGAATCGACACGACCAAAAAACCCGGCGATGACTTTTTTATGTACGCCAACGGCATTTGGTACGATACCGCCCAGATACCACCCAGTCAAACAGGTGTGGGTTCGTACTCCTTTATGAATTTCCCGCAGCGGATACGGCTACAGGCGATTCTGGACAGCATTTCGGGAAGCACTCATCCGGCGGGAAGCATCGAACAAAAGGTAGGCGATTTTTATGCGTCAGGAATGGATACAACCGCAATTAACAAACGCGGTTATGAACCCATCAAGCCCGTGCTTGCCCGAATCGATGCCGTGACCGATATATCTTCACTGCTGAGGCTGGTGGCTGACGAACAAAAATCGGGTGATGGTTCCATCATTGGTTTTTCGGTAGGTCCCGATGACAAACACAGTACGGTCAATATTGCGCAGTTTTATCAGGCAGGTATTGGCTTGCCGGAACGAGATTATTATTTCAAGACCGATTCGTCGACACTTGCTATTCAAAAAGCCTACAAAACATACCTCACCCGCTTGTTTGAATTGACCGGCACCGATGCCGCTGCCGCCCAGAAAAACGCCACAGTGACCTATGATATTGAAAAACAGTTAGCCAACGCACATCGAACAAATATCGAACTCCGAAATGTAAAGGCGAACTACAACAAACTGGCGGTTGCTGCGCTGTCAAAGAAACATGCTAACCTACGCTGGACAACGTTGTTGAACGACTTGGGCGTAAAGGCCGATTCAGTTAACGTCGGCCAACCGGCTTATTATGACAAGCTGAATACACTCGTAAAATCGGTCCCCATCAACGATTGGAAAGTCTATTTAAAAGCCAATGCGCTGACCAACTATTCGAAATTCTTAAGCCAACCGTTTGTTGATGCGTCGTTTGCCTACACAAAAATTCTGACCGGACAAGCGGTTAAGAAAACACGTGCCGAAGAAATGACGCAAGCCGTTGATGGCTCACTCGGGCAGGCACTGGCCCAGTTGTATGTAAAAAAATACTTCCCGGAAGATGCCAAGAAGCGCATGGCCGTTCTGGTCGACAACCTGGAAAAAGCCTTTGAAGCCCGCATCAACAAGCTGGATTGGATGAGCGATTCTACCAAGGCAAAGGCCAAAGAAAAACTGTACGCCTTCACGGAAAAAATCGGCTACCCGGATAAATGGCGCGATTACTCAAAAGTGGACGTGAAACGAGATGCTTATTTTGAAAACCGGTTGTCGGCGAATAAAAATGACTACCTCTACAGCCTGGCTAAAGTAGGAAAGCCGGTCGACAGAACGGAATGGTTCACGACGCCACCAACGGTAACAGCGTACAACAATCCTCCGCTCAATGAGATTGTTTTCCCGGCTGGCATCTTACAATCCCCTTATTTTAACTTATATGCCGATGATGCACTTAATTATGGGGGCATCGGTATGGTGATTGGTCACGAAATAACGCACTCGTTCGACGATCAGGGAGCCCAGTATGATAAAGTCGGCAATGTGACCAACTGGTGGAAAAAATCGGACTATGATAAATTTAAAGCGAAGACCCAACAGGTAATTGACCAGTACAATTCGTTTACCGTACTCGATTCGATGCATGTAAAAGGGGCCTTAACGGTGGGTGAAAACACCGCCGACATTGCTGGTGTTGCCATTGCTTATGATGCCTTTAAATTGACGGACCAAGGTAAAGACACGACAAAACTGGATGGCTTTACACCTGATCAGCGTTTTTTCATCTCAATAGCAAGAATATGGCGCGTAAAAACAAAGGATGAGTTTATGCGCATGTACGTAAACACCAATCCGCATTCACCGGCCAAGTGGCGCGTAAACGGACCGCTGATGAACTTCACGCCTTTTTACAAAGCATTTAATGTGCAACCGGGTGATAAACTATATAAACCAGAAACGGCAAGGATAACCGTTTGGTAAGGTTCAAACTAGGTTGCAGGGCAGCGTAAGGAGCAATTAAAACCGGACTACCAGACCTACCCCGACGCCCACACTGTTCATGGCTACGTTAAAGCTCAAGGCTTGATTCGGTTGGGAAGTGGTCGAATTTACTATGCTGCCCTCATCCGTGTATTCCGTAACAACAACACCGTTAGTGGGTTTTCCCGCAATTACGTTGGAACTGACAACTTCAAGTCTTTTTGGCTTGAATGATTGATTGTACGCCACTACTTCGGCAAACCCCCGGATGGCCTGACTCAGCCGAAACTGAATCCCCAGGGCGGCCTGATACCCCAACGCCAGGGAGTTTTTTGTGTACGTAGCAGTGGTTTCAAATGAACTAGCAACTCCTCTGTTTGGCTGGTTAAGCGCGTTGTCGACCGTCTTATAATCGAGCACGAGCCCTCCCACCAGGCCAAGTCGGTTATAGATGTAATAGGCTGGCCGCGAGAGAGCTTTGAAGGTGATGTTGGGCGTAATGGATAAAACCTTCAGCGTTGTGCTCGACGAGTTTGTGTACGTAAAGGAACCATCGTTATAACTATTCGTAATTGTTACTGCTGTTCCAAACAAGATATCGGCATCAACGCCCACATTGATGAATTCGCTCGCGATCAGGCCAACTCCGATACCGGCGCGTGGACCAGCGCCCAATCCTTTATTCGTTGTTTTGAATGGAAAAGCAATACCAGTCGCACTTTGTGTCTCGCTGTAGTTGATCTGTACTCCTGGCGTTAATAAGCCATACGATCCATACAGCTTAACATAAAAGGGAGACTCGCTCGCTTTAGTCTTGCGTGGAGCAGTTTCTGGTGCAGCCGTTTTGTCCACTGGGGTTAGGGTATTTGATGCAAGGGTAGACTGGGCTTGCACCATTGCAGTGCACATGAGCAAGCCGATGAGGAGCATGACGAATCGATTCATGAGTAGAAACGTTGACGGTTTATCTGAGATTTACAGCCTATTAGGGGCTTTGAGATTGTGTGAGCGGGACTGATTAGTCTGCAACTAAAACCGGACTATCAGGCCTGCCCCTATGCCCACACTATTGATTGCTACATTATAGCTTGGTTGCTCGTAGGGGTTGGATTTGTTATAGTCGCCCTGATCTTTGAATTCGGTAGTGGAATTCTGTAGGGTCGCGACTCCACTCTTTGTACTGGTCGTGGTATTTTGAACCTCCCTGGGTTTGAACGATTGATTGTACGCCACCACTTCGGCAAACCCCCGGATAGATTGACTCAACCGAAACTGAATCCCCAGGGCGGCCTGATACCCCAACGCCAGGGAATTTTTTGTGTACGTAGTGTTGCCTACAGACGTCGTGACTGCTCCTTTAGTAGGCGTTTCAAGAACATTACTAGTCGTCTTGTAATCCAGTACGAGCCCTCCCACCAGACCGAGTCGATTGTAAATGTAATAGGCTGGCCGCGAGAGGGCCTTAAAGGTGATGTTGGGTATAATAGACAAGACCCTTAGTGTTGTATTGGTGGAAATGGCATAGAAGCTATAGGTACTGCCACTGCCAACGAAAACATTGTCGTCAACTTTCAGCGCTGTTCCAATCAGAACATCGGCATCAATTCCAACGTTGATGAAGTCACTGACGATGACTCCAACTCCGATACCAGCGCGCGGGCCAGCCCCCAGATGCGTATTGATTGGCTTGTAGGTGGTGGGTGAACTGATTTGGCTTTGTGACCCACTATAATTGATTTCTGTCCCTGGTGTCAGCAGGCTGTAAAACCCATAAGCCTTTATGTAAAAGGGGGCCTCGGTGGCCTTACTGGTATAGGGAGCTTTCTCCGTTACTGTGGATTCGACGGAACGGTTGACCGTATTTAATCCAACAGTCGGTTGTGCCTGAGTTGCTGAAACTCGTATGAGCAGGCTAATGAGGATAAAAATAGATTGGTTCATGGGGTTGAGCAGCTTAAAAGAGCACAGTAAATTAAACCTCCGTCCAATACAAAGGCTCATCCTTTGATTTAACGGTGATTGTAACTTAGGGAATGGCAACTAGGCTGCTTCCAATATCAATCCTATAAATCACGATAGGGTACTGTTTTGCTATAAAAAAACGCTGGCCTCAAGAGAAGCCAGCGTTAAGATCTACCGTATGTATTGCTGCTATATTGGCGCAATCGCACAGCTTAGAAGACAATCCCCAAAATAGGTCACTAAAAAACGACAGTCCCAAGTCAGGGCCCTGAAACATTAATGACTAAAACAACTCACAAAGACAACATTATCCCTCCGTTATAATCCACTGATGACGCGGACATACACATTGTTGGACAGGTTGCTATCATAACTCTTGGTCGGGTCATCCGCTACGTTGACCGTGATGTTGGCCGCACTGCCAGGGTTAGCCGTCGTTCGGATGATGCTAAAGCCTAAACTCGACTTTCCATTGCCAGGGATAAAGGTTCCTGCGTTCATCGTCAGGGTTAACTGCCGATCCGCCACCAAAGGTGTTGCTGTCCACTGTGAATTATCCACCGCTACCGGGTTATATGCTCCGCCGGATACGTTGATATTGGTCAGACTGGAGGCAAAAGAGAGGCTATAACCAACAGGGACGGTAATGTTGACCCGGACATTGCCCGAAGAAGTGGGTAGGCCAGCTACCTCAAAGACATTCACCACGAAATTATCCACATTGCCTGCGGCTGCGAAGTTAGCCTGCGGTAAGTCCAGATTGATGGTTAAATCGGAGCTGACTACTGGGCCAGTCTGTTGGATAACGGGCTCATTACCGATGAATAGAGTATTACGATAATCGTGTAAGACCGTCTCGAGTTGATAACCTGGGCCCGTATCCCCAACCTGGCGTACTGATAGCCTATAGCGTCCCGGCGATATACTGGACGGATAACCACGTAAAGACGCATAATCACTGAAACCCGGATTGTTAGAGCTTGAACTAGCCGTGGGGGTAAGCGTAGACCAGGATGTGTCCGTGAACTCACCACTATCCAGCCGTTCTAACCGCCCCTCAACTGGCCCGCTTGAGCCAACTAACAGAAAAAAACCGCGCGACGACGACTCATAGCGATAACCTACCCGCTGGAGACTGCTAAACGGGCTGCCTGTTGTAACAGGTTGCCAGCCAGCATCGGTCCCAATGGTATTGGTTGCGGGAATGAACGGAATTGACTGACTAAAAAACAGATCTGTCAGACTCTGATTCCATAAATTGGCCACGCGCCAAAGACCATTTCCACCAAAATGGATGTCATCGACGCGGTTATCGGGACCAATCAGCCCATCAGTTGCTGGACCAGCATATACATCTGATACCTCTCTACTTAAGCGGTTCTGGGCAGCAATTACCTGGCTATTTGTTTGGCCTGATATGTAACTAGCCCGTGATACCAGCCAGGCCAGGCGACTATGATTCAGTTGCTGACGACTTTTATTGATGATCGAGTTGAGGTTGTTGACGTACGCCTGTTCAGCCACCCCGCCGTCGCTTTCACCCTGATG
The DNA here is from genome assembly GCF_054776855.1 of Spirosoma migulaei. Taxonomy (NCBI): domain Bacteria; kingdom Pseudomonadati; phylum Bacteroidota; class Cytophagia; order Cytophagales; family Cytophagaceae; genus Spirosoma; species Spirosoma migulaei. Next base: position 5,664 of record NZ_BAAHBG010000045.1, read on the forward strand.
CCACAAGATGGCCCTCATACCCAGTCGATTAATGTAGGATAAGAGCGTGGCACTGATGCGCTGATAGGGGAGAGTAGCTGGCGTTGCCGCAGCACTGATTGCCCACTCAGTACTATTACTGCCGCCCTGAGCGGCCCCCAGAAACAGAATCGGTACATTGAGCCGTTTGGTCAGACTATCTCCCAAAATACCCCAGAGGTAGGGCGAATTCGATGGGCCAATGCTGGCTCCTGCACTGACATGACTGAACATGAAGGGGAAGGCCTGGGTGTCAATCGAGTTATATTGAAATAAGTCGATGCAGGATACCCGGTCATCAATGGCCGGTGGGACATTGTTCTCGATACCGCCCTGGGCATTAGATTGGCCCGCAATGACAAATACCTCGCCTACACCGATACGATTGACAGCCGTATCGGCAATAATCGCAGTTGCTGCTTTGGCGCGTATCTCAACCCGATACCAGCCGCCCAGGGCGGCCAGTGTGCCTCTAAATGTGTGATCACCAGTGACGGTGGCTACGGTCGTCCAGTCGCTAGGAGTACCTTGCCCTACCACCATTGGTATCAGGCGCGCTTCGATAGTAGAGGATGAATTGGGAGCAGTACCGGCGATAATGAGTTGGGCACGATTGGCGCCATCGCGTTGAATGACTGAACGGGTCTTAGGAGAGTTAATGATAAACTGCGCCTGGAGCAGATAGGGCAGTGCACACAAAAAAAAAGCCCGATAAATTGTATGAATCATAATGTGTAAAGTAGAAGCGGTCTTATCATTGAGTCTTCGATTGATTTATCGTAGAAAAATGACTGAGTCTACAATAACCTGTAAACTCATCCGCTCCCGCAGCCCGGCAGTTTTTTACCGCACAGGCAGTCCTGCGAAACTGTTTAAAAAGTAAACTGTGGTTGTTGATTAGTAATACCTCAAAATAGCTCCTGGAGCTTACCCACCAGAACAACTATACTTCAAAGGTAATTACAAAAATTGATCATATATTAATTTTTACAAATAATTATAAGCCGCCTGGCAATGATATACCACAGCTATAGATTAGTGTTGATAAAATTTCCCTTTTCGGGTAGTTAAGGTCGCGAATATACACCAAATAATCATTTTTTATAACATAAAATATCCAAATCTGGCATTTTATGCTACAAAAAAGCCTGGACTAGGAAAGTGGGCTTTCGATGCTATCTACACTGGTAAACACGCTGGGATATCTGTGATTACACAAATAACTAAGGATACATTTCTGGGTGCTTGCTACGAACAGGTTAGTTAGTTAACGCGAAATTATCTCCATTTATTCTGCTGAGTTCTACACGAAAAAAGCCCGGCGATATAAGCCAGGCTTAATATTTATAGTTTGCAAACGGCCCATTGGGCCAGAAAGCGGACAAAAGGTCACAGAGAGAAAAGACGTTTTATAGCCTGCATTCTCCACACTTCCGACACAAATAAACCGCCAAGAACCCCAATTATATACCTACTTTCGGCTTATAATCTGCTTTAACAAGTGCTCCAGTTCGGTCTGCTTTTGCTCCAATGCTTGTAGTCTTTTCTGGTCCTGTTTGCGTGCCTTTTCTAGCTAGAAAAGCCGTGTTTGAGCAACAAAATTTGGATTAAATCTGGCAACAGGAGATCCAATGGCTAAAGCTAAATTAAACTACCTGGTTTGGAAACTGATCCGTAAGCAGTAAGCGGGCTTGCTGATTTAATTGGGTTAGGTACTTTGCGTGAATGGCTAGCTTTTTAGTTAATCCGTTGTCGATGCCAGGAGTTAGGAGTACTAAGCCATCAATATCCTGAAAGAGTATTTGTAGCTCCGCCTGCATTCTCATCAGCAGAGATACTAGTCTATCCTGTGAGCAACTGCTAATGGACTGGTTCTGATCAGATCTTGGTCTGCGTTTATTTTCTTGAAGACAGGCCATTACTTTGTAATAGTAGGCATGAAACAGAGCGAGCGACTCTGACCAGGATGCAACAACATTGCTGCTTTCCAACTGATTCGGGTGGAGTCGTTGACTCCTCAAAGATCTAGTATTCATTTATGGGTAATGAAGGGGGCCCTTAACAGGCAAGCCAGGGGTTCAGCGTTTTCGCAATGAAAAGCGTTTGGCCAATCACAATCTTTAGTACGGATACAAAGGCTTCTGAGCAAGGTTGCGTTGACAGAGCTATCAGACCCTATAACACATACTAATGATCAATGTTTGTTCGTGTATAGACTCTTCCTCAACAAGTATAAGATGTGATTTGGCCCTAGTAGCCAGACTTTTAGTATTTACAGATTTATTAAAACTACTGATCATTAGACTGGCACTGGACAGAAAGGTCACGGTCCAAATATGCCACGTTCACTCGTTAGCTATAATCCGTAGTGCTCCCATCGGGCTTCTATATTGATAACAAAAGGGTAGTCCGAACGGCTCAATTATCCTGTTCGCTTCGAAATAAGTTTAAGTAGGCCAGGAATATAAGGTCACCAATTACGGAGCTTTTTTCAATCGATCGGGTCGGTAAGTCATATTTTCATAACCTATATAATCAATATATCCCATCAACAAAACCGTTTAATCTATCCGCAGCTTGCTGAGTAAATCTACTCAGCACACTAAATACCTAAAAAAAGGTAACCCTATATTTATATACCGTCTAGTAGATTAATTGTGTCTTAATTACTCGATTTACATCTAAAGTATATTACGAATACCTTTTTAGTTAACCATATATGATATTTTTAAATTTTAACATTTCATTTATTCATGTACGCTTCCTTATCCGACGAAGAAACTATTCGTCAGTTATTGCCTAGTCAACCCAATCAATGTTTCGAAGCCCTCTATTCCCGATACGTGAAAAAGGTCTATCAGCGGTGCCTATCAATGACCAAAGATGCTGAACAGGCTGAGGATTTTACACAGGATATTTTCCTGAAAGTATTCAACAAACTGGATGCCTTTCAAGAACGGTCTAGTTTTTCGACCTGGCTCTATTCAATTTCGTATAATTACTGTGCTGATCAACTCCGTATGGCCAAGCGATTGCCGACCACTACCTGGGAAGAAGCCGGCATTGACCACAATACTGCTGATGAGGAGGAAACTCAGTTGCATGAGGAAACCCTTCAAGTCGTCCAGCAGGCGATGACAACCTTATCGGTTGAAGAACGGACGTTCCTACGCCTGAAGTACGAGGATGGTATGAGTATTGAAGAACTTGCTCAGTTGTATGATCTCAAGCCTAGTGCGGTCAAGATGCGGCTCAAGAGGAGCCGGGAAAAGGTAAAAAGTCTGTGTGTTCAACAGTGTTTAAGCTGAAGTGCCATCAGCCACATTCTTAACCTGCTCCATCAATACTACGTTCAATACTACGTTCAATACTACGTTAACAGTATAGCCACTATCGAGCTTGATTTTAACTCTACTCGTATAGTTAGCCTGAAGCAATTTGGGAGGGAATCAGTATAGCATAGAGACGGGCGGCTGACGAGGTAAAGCCAAGTGCTTCTTCTCAGGCAAGCAAAAAGCCCAGCAAGGTGTTAGACTTCCACGTTTAAAAGTGGGCTTACCTAGCGAAAGTACCCCTGAGACAGGCTACTCTTAAAAAGGAAATAGAAAAAAGATATTTTACCGCCCTCACCACTTCGGCCGAGCAGGTTATCAACTTGAAGTCTTCAGGGTATTATAGGAAGGTAATCAATCCGATGACAAGACTCGATAGGAAACCTAGTGCCAGGATAACATAGTCCAGAATAATTGAATGACGATTTTGAGTATCCATGATTGACAAGCTATTAAGTTACAGTTTATAATTTAGACTATAGATTTCATAACGGTCACCAAACATTAACTAAATATTGTAAATAGAAACAAATAATTAAATATAGAGTAGCCACTTCCTAACTGTCAACTACCTATTCTCCTTTCTTATAATGCTTGACTCTTGTCAGTCACCCATCTAATTTCCGGTAAATCGCCCCTCAAAAAAGGGTAATTTACCCCTTCTCAGAGTAAAAAATAATGTATAGCTTTCTGATCGACACCAGACGCTGAAGCAGTGCTATACCAGAAAAGTCAGGGTAGGCACCCAGTACAACTATGAACAGGCCACTCTAACAACGCCCATACCCGTTGAGACTAAAGGCGAATGAGTAGTCTACTCAGCAGGTTGCTTATCGGTTAGTAGTTAGTTATCCTTTTCTACCTGTGGCAACGTTATGGCTTACTCACCATTAAAGGGATCCATCCAACTTCAGACAAGCTCCTCGACCGAACTAGTTGAACAGTTGCTTGCCTTGAGTCATCCCCCTAAAAACATGTCCTTATCGGCATTTATGATCCACTTTGCCAATCACTTGATGAATAAGCGGGGAGAGATTGTGCGAACTGATACCACCGACCACTTCATTAATGATTTGACAAAGGCGGGCTATATAAGAACCATCCCTTGATCGGTATCTTGAGAAGACAATGGCTTCGTGTGTGTTTGTGCCTATACAGAATACAGCTTGGCATACAGAAGGTGTATTCTTTCCCGGCTTCGCTTGAGTCGCATCTTGACCGCACTGGGTTTAATAGCGTACAAGTCAGCAATCTCATCAATAGTCAAGCCGTCTTCATATTTTAGGCGAAGCAATGTCCGCTCCTCAAGGGAAAGCGTCTCCATAGCCTTCCGGACCAACTTAAGGGTTTCTTCATGCAGGTTAGCCTCAGGTGTATCCGGTCGGTCATGAGCTATATTTTCTGGTAACCAGGCGGTTGTCGGTAATCGTTTAGCCAGTCTAATCTGATCGGCGCAGTAGTTGTAGGCAATTGAATAAAGCCACGTGGAAAAAGAGGAACGATTTTGAAACGAATCAAACTTTTCAAAAGCTTTGATGAAAATATCCTGGGTGTAATCTTGAGCCATCTCAGCGTCCTTGGTCATACTCAGGCATTTTCGATAGACCTTACTAACGTATTGATTGTAGAGGGCTTCAAATGTGTTGGCTGGTGAGCTAACGCCATGCCGACTCTGCAGCTGGTTAGCTGTTAGTGAAGTTCGTTTCATGAAAGTGCTATTTTATGGGCTAGATGCTAATTACAGTTACAAAATTAGACTTTACGTATAAAAATTTTATATCTGTTACACCAAATATAGTTTAAATAATTGTCGCTTATACTTATAAAAGCTAAAAGTGTAATTTATCGAATAATAAATTCGCTTATTCTAATAACGATAAGGACTATGTGCTACGTATTTTGGCAATTATTGCTTTTTTAATGGCTATATGAGATACTAGAAACTTAGCATACGGTATATTTAGTTACATTGACTAGAGGCTGTTCATAAGCCAATGGGACAAGTTTGGGAAGATGTGTCATTGGCATAGGGATGCGATACCAGTGTTAATAAAGCTTATTTTTCACCTTTTTAATAAACGCTGGTGAACCTGCTTCATTAACGCTTCCCGATAATTGCGACTCATGGGAAGGCTCTTACTCCCTAGTTTGATCTCGTTTCCTTCGATCGCGTCGATTTTTGACCCGTTGACCAGATAGGATTGATGGATCTTAATAAACTCCTCTACGGGTAACTGTGATTCCAGGCTTTTCATAGTCAGATAAGCCAGAATTATTTTACGTTCCGTGTAAATACGCACATAGTTGCCCACACTTTCCGCATAAAGAATTTCGTTCAACTCAAGCTTTTCAATTCGTTTTTCACTTTTGATAAACAGGTACGAAGGCGACAAGCTCGTAGTTGCCCCATGCTTCAGTTGATAGTAATCCCTGGCCTTGTGCACCGCTTTCAGGAATCGACTTAAGGCAAAGGGTTTTAATAGATAATCAATAATATCCAACTCATAGCCTTCCAGAGCGTAACGGGGAAAAGCCGTGGTTAGGATCACCAACGAGTCGATATCCAGTTTTTGCAAGAACTGTAGACCAGAGATCTTGGGCATCTCGATGTCCAGAAAGAGAAGATCAGTAGTCGTATGGCTGAGAAACACTTCTGCCTTCATCGCACTCTCAAAACTACCTTGCCAGTCTAGGAAGGGTACCTGCTCCACAAACTCATACAGCAGTTTCCGGGCAACGGGCTCATCATCCACAATGATACAGCGGAGCTTCTTCATAAGGTTAGTGTTAAATGGACCTGATACATATTCTGATCTTTTTTAATTGCTAATTGGTAACGATCTTTATATAAGAGGTCCAGCCTTCTAACTGCGTTCGTCAGGCCTATCCCACCCACGGCTAGTTCCATCTCTTCATACGAATTTTCGCAGGTAAAATCCAACTGGCCCGCTTCCTCCTTCAACCGGATCATGATCCGGTTGATAATCGTATCATCCCTGGAGACATATTTAAATGCATTTTCGACAAACGCCATGAAAAGAAGGGGGGCAATCTTGACTCCTCCATCTTGATAGGTTAGCGTGGAACTAACCTGCATATTCTCATTACTGCGGGCTTTTTGCAGAGCTACGTAATTTTTCAGATAGTTTACTTCCTTCTCCAGTTCAATCATATCAACATCGGCTTCATATAAATTGTACCGAAGCAGATCGGAGAACTGCACCATCATGTCTCTGGCCTGTCGGTTCTCCTTGTCAATTGAGCCGTAAACGGTGTTCAGGCCATTAAACAGAAAGTGAGGATTAAGTTGCAAACGCAGGTATTTTAATTCCGTTTGTAGTTGATTGATCTGGCTATTTTTAACCTGCTCCTGCTGGTCTGCCCATTTCTGGATTATATACAACAAAGAGGCAATGGCGTTACAACAGAGCCCATACACAAAGCTGTCCCAGAAACCAGCGCTGGTGTTGATGAACGCATCGTGAAAGAGATCGTTATGTATAAAGTGGTTGTAGCGGCTGACCAAGAAGGTATACACCGAAACCAAACTAATGAGGCTGACCAGATACCAGCCAAATCGCTGCTTTTCCAGCAGGTAGGGAATTAAAAACGAACTATGGGCTATGATCATACCCACAAACAGCGAAAAGTGAACAATGATCGTAAACAGGTACGAAAAACAATCCACCACACTACTCCCTGAATACGTTGGTTTCTCAATAATCAGGGCACCGATGTAGGCTAGCCAAAAAAGTACATAATAGATACGCCGTTTGATAAACATCGCCTGTCTTTAGTTCAGTAAATAGATAAATATATTTTATTGACTTGACAAACAAAAACAGCCTGTTTATCCAAATAATGTTTTTCACGCAGAAACGTACAGTTATCCTGTAATCTATACCTCTTATCCTACAAATTTTTTAGTTCAGCTGAATTCACCAAACAGACCAATTACTTAATTTTCAACAGACAGGCTCTTATTTATCCGTATAGCCTTTCATTTATAAGGCTATACGGATAAATAAGGATTTTATGTAAAACTATCCAATTACGTAGCTTACCCTCACACCTATCATATATATTTCTTTAGCACTAATCGCCCATATACTTTTATCAAAAAAAAAAAAATGATCCCCTAATTAAGGTCTTACCAATATTTACTGTAAAAAGAAAACCCAACAACTCATGAAAAAGATTGTAGCCTTTGGTGAACACGTAGACGGATATACCATTCCTGTTTTAAACGAACGGGAAATAAGAGCAGCAGCTGGCATCTATTTTTTAATTATCTTTTTATCGTTAATGCTCATCCTGTTTAAGAATGATTTTTTACTAGCGAAATATGCCATAACCGTATTTCTAACTGATTTTCTCATCCGCGTTTTTGTAAATCCTAAATTTTCTCCCGCCTTAATCATCGGACGATTAATTGTTGGTAATCAAACGCCTGAATATGTGGGAGCTCAACAAAAAAAGTTTGCCTGGATCATTGGCGTTGTACTGTCAGCTACGATGTTTATTTTTCTGGTGGTTGTCAATGCCTATAGTCCGATAACCGGCATTGTCTGCCTGCTTTGCCTGATATTCCTATTTTTTGAATCGGCATTTGGCATTTGTTTAGGCTGTAAAGTTTATAGGCTGATTTATCAGGAAAAAGCACAGTATTGTCCAGGAGAAGTTTGTGATATAAATTCCAAACAGCCTATTCAGAAAACATCAATTAGTCAGCTAGTTATTGTTTTTGGGTTTATCGCCTATATTATTCTGACGGTCTTTTTATTTAATAAACAGTTCGAAAAAAAACCTTATGATATGTTTGGAATAAATACTGGCAAGCAAGTAAAATAAACGCTAAAAATAGGCCTTATTTTATATCACATAACTGAAATTAGCATATGGCCCAGCCAAGTAAATTAGAGAACTATTTTGCTCCATTCCGAAGGAACATTATCGGCCATCAACAAAAAGTTGACTCTCCGTTTGGTACAAAAGAAATACTCTATGCAGATTGGACCGCCAGCGGTCGCGCTTACGGACCTATTGAAGACTGCATTCAAAACCAGATTATGCCTTTCTGGGCCAATACGCATACGGAGACGACCCTTACGGGTCGTCTGATGTCACAAGCGTACGAAGCAGCTAAAGATATTGTTAAACGCCATGTTCATGCCCAGAGCGATGATGTACTTGTTTTTTGCGGTAGTGGCATGACCGCAGCGGTCAATAAGCTGCAACGACTATTAGGCCTAAGACTACCAGAACGAATACTGGACTATTTCGAAAAGGAAGACTGCCCGGCTGTAGTAGAGTGTACCGACCCTGCGGTTAAGGTTGCTACGCTTTTAGGTAAGTACCTGTCTTTGGATGAGGCCTCAAGACCAATTGTTTTTGTGACCCATATGGAGCACCACAGCAATCAGACCAGCTGGCTGGAAACCATTGCCACGGTAGAAATCATCCCCTCAGATATACATGGAAATGTTGATATAGAGGGCTTTAAAGCGCTATTAGACCGATACAGGCATCGAAAAAATAAAATAGCGGCTATTACCGCCTGTTCGAATGTGACCGGCATTCAAACGCCCTATCACCACATCGCCAGGTTAATTCACACTTACGAGGGGTTCTGCTTTGTTGATTTTGCCTGTTCGGCTCCCTATGTGGAGATCGATATGCACCCTGCCGAAAATGGTACTCATTTAGATGCAATTTATTTTTCGCCCCATAAATTTTTGGGTGGTCCAGGTACGGCGGGTGTGTTGATTTTCAACAAAAAACTCTATAAAAACCGCATTCCTGATCATCCGGGAGGAGGCACCATTTTATACAGCAACCCCTGGGGAGAGCATACCTATAGCACCGATATAGAACAGCGTGAAGATGGTGGCACTCCTCCCCTGTTACAGGGAATAAAGGTAGCAATGTGTATTCGTCTGAAGGAAGCAATGGGGGTTGACAATATACGAAACCGGGAAGATGAATTGCTGCAGATAGTATTTGATCGGTTTTCAACCATGAAACAGGTACACCTACTGGAAGGGCACTATAAAAACAGGCTGGGTGTGATTTCCTTTCTTGTCGAGGGAGTCAACTATAATTTGGTTGTCAAACTGCTAAATGATCGATTTGGCATTCAGACTCGAGGAGGCTGTTCGTGTGCCGGTACATACGGACACTTCTTGCTGCAAGTTGATGCGCTTAAATCCCAAGAGCTTTTGACATTAATTCAGTCCGGTGATCGATTGGGCAAACCAGGGTGGGTCCGGTTATCTATTCATCCTACGATGAGTAATGCCGAAATGGAGTTTATACTGGACGCAATTGAGTGGACAGCCTCTCATATTCAGGAATGGATACCTGCTTATACGTACGATCCTGAATACAACCAATTCATCGTCGATGGGGTAAAAGCCAAGCCATCCATTCAGATTGAGGATTGGTTCACGGTCTCGAATTGGGGTTAATGTTCAAAATCAGCTAAGAGGCAACGCCCGTTTTTAAGTTCGACGATTTGATTAGAAACCGAATTCTAGATCACCCTAACTCTGACAAGTAATTTTAGTTTAGTATAGACGATCTCTGCTTGCCTTTAGCTTTCAGGCCGCAAAGTAGTTGATCATTCTGGAGCGTAGTAGCGGTAGACAGCATATCTTCTATTGTAGGTGAGAGAGGATGCGTTTAATTTCGGCTTCCCACTGAGAACTGGTACTGTCTGTCAGCCTAAAATTATAAAAAAGACAGAACGGGAAATCCAACCACTCATTCTCTTTTGGGGTCTTGACGAAAACACACCTCTAGCCAAAAACAGAATGAAACTCCTAATTGACCACCACCCCGTTCACCTACTCTCCCAACCAACTCTAAACGAAGCGGTTACTAATCTTATTAGATCCCGTCGCTTCCTGTGAAGCCGTTAGCCGAAATGATATATGGTTAAGGCAGTTCTCCCTATGGCCTTTGCAAAGGCACCAACGGAGCCACCCCTAAGCTGCGTGGATTTGTAGTCGTTTCAAGCGACTTTTTCCGGCCAATAGGTCCGGTCCCTATGCCTGCTATTCTATCCCCATATCCATAAAAATACACCCAGAATGAAAATCCTGTACGATCACCAAACCTTTACTGCCAATAGATTTGGGGGCATTTCCCGCTATTTTTATCAACTGATGAGTGCCCTTCGCCGACAAGGCATCGAGACCAGCGTAGCAATCCGATTTTCCAATAATGAGTATTTAAACCAAAATCAATGGTCGCGTACTACATCCTTTCAATACTTCTTGGGCTACAGGCGCACGAACCGGCTCTTTTCATTGATTAATCGGCTGTGGAGTTCGGTGCAAGTACGGCGTGGGCAGTATGACCTGTTTCATCCCACCTTTTTCCATCCCTACTTCCTGAAATTCATTGGGAATAAACCCTTTGTCTTAACTTATCACGATGCCATAAAAGATAAATTCGGCGATAGATACGGGCACGTTGATAATGCGTCGAAGGCCCAAAAACAGGTTTTATTCAACCGGGCAGCTCATATCATTGCGGTATCAGAGAACACCAAGAATGATTTAATTGAGCTATTCCAGATTCAGGCCGATAAAATTACAGTTATTCATCACGCGACTCATTTCCAAAATCTAGCAGTACCCGATACGTTTCAAATCCAGATACCCAGCTCTTACCTGCTCTACGTAGGCAGCCGGGACAGTTACAAAAACTTCGGTCCGTTTCTGCAGGCTCTTGCTCCACTGCTCAAGAACGATTCAACGTTGAAACTACTTTGTGGGGGTGGTGGTACGTTTTCGGTCGATGAAATTCGACTCATTGAGCAACTGGGATTAACCGGCCAGGTAGTTTATTACGCGATCAATGACCTGATTTTGTATCGGTTATACCAACATGCCCTGGCGTTTATTTATCCTTCACTTTACGAAGGATTTGGAATTCCGATTCTGGAAGCCTTTGCGGCTGGCTGTCCCGTTGTGTTAAGTAATAGATCGTGTTTTCCAGACGTAGCCCAGGATGCGGCCCTTTATTTTGATCCTGAGTCTGGCCGCTCCATTCGTCAACAGATTGAATCCATTCTTGTCGATCCTGGGTTGCGTCAGTCTTTACGTCAGAAAGGTTATCGGCGGCAGGAAGCGTTCTCCACAGACCAAATGGTTAATCAAACCCTGGAAGTTTACCGGCGGGTAATCGCTCTCGAGGCAACAACAGATTTAAAGGAATTCTCCCATTACTCGGTTCAATAAGCAGTCTATTTGCGGACAAAAGGGGTAGTAGCTATTACCAGTGATCAATTGGGCAGTTATACCAGGCAGTAACTACTTTTACATGTTTTTTTTAGTAATGTTTGTCATGAAAAAACACCTGACTCCCTTTATCGCCCTGTTCAGTTGCACGCCAGCGTTTTTTTAATGTGTCAATCTGGAATAAATAGCCAGTAACTCAATAGCGGCAACTTAATTCTGCCTGATCAACTAAACCCGGTTGCTTAGGCAGATTTCGAATAAAATGCTTTCAGGTTATCCCGATAATTGCGGGTCCACTTGAGTTGCTGACCGTTTTTCAGCTTAACAATGTAGTCGCCATTAAAGTAGGTTTCAACTTCGTCGATGTAGTTAAGGTTGACAATATAGGAACGATGAATTCTGACAAAATCAGTCGGGTCAAGTTTGGTTTCGAGGCTGGTCAGGCTGTCATAGATAACGTGCCGTTCCACGCCCACATACCCGTCGCTACTGGTAGCGGTATGCAGCGTAATATAATTACCATCAGCATCGAGATAAATGATGTCATTGGTTTTTACGAAGTACATGCGTCCCGTTTCTTTAACCAGAATCCGGCGCAGATAAGCACTTTTGGGTTGGGTAGCCTGATCGGCCATCAGTTGGTTAACTAAGGCTTCGATACGTGGCTGAGTTTGTTGAGCAAGTCGCTCCTGCACACGCCCTAGCGCCTGATGGAAGCGCATTTCGTTAAACGGTTTAAGCAGGTAATCAATGGCATTGACCTCAAAGGCTTTCAGGGCGTATTGATCGTAGGCAGTCGTGAATACCACAAATGGCTGATGATGCGGCCAGATCTCTTTAAGAACCTCGAACCCATCCAGTTCGGGCATCTGAATATCCAGAAAAATCAGATCAGGCCGATACTGTAGAATTTTAATGACGGCTTCTGTTCCATTGCCCGCTTCGTCCACCACAACGATGGATGGGTCGGCTTTCAGAAACGTACGAATGACCCCTCGGGCCAGCACTTCATCATCAATAATGAGCGAACGATAGGTTGTCATGAGTGGAATTCGTTAGCAGACTGGGTTGGCAGGGAAACGTAATGATAACCCTTGTATTTCCGCCCGAAGGTTGGTCGAACGTAAACTGAGCGGCCTTCCCAAATGCCTGCGCTAGCCGTAGGCGGGTATTGTTAAGTCCCAAACCAGAGCCATTACGTCCACTCCGATACGTATCAGAGCTACTTTTGCCAACGCCATTATCGAAAACAGTTAGTTGAATCGAATCCTCCTGTTTCCGGGTGGTGATCCGAATGAGCGCATCGTTGGTCAGGGAAGAAATTCCGTGCGTAATGGCATTCTCAACCAGTGGCTGAAGGATAAGCTGCGGTACCAGACAGTGCTCTGTGGCCGGATCAATATCGTATTCGATGCGCAGTCGATCCTGAAAGCGAATTTGCTGAATGGCTAAATATTGCTGAGTTAAGTTCAGCTCGTCGCGCAGAGTCAGGAAGTTCTCGGTCTGATGGGCAAGAACACCCCGTAATAAATCACTCAGAGCGGTAACCATATCAATGGCTTTACGGGTGTCATTCTGCAACATCAGGCTAACAATAGCATGGTGGGTGTTGAACAAAAAATGAGGATTCAGCTGCATCTTTAACGATTGGAGCTGTGCACTCGTCAATTGGGTTTTCAACTGCTCATTATTCAGTTCGTACTTAAGATTCTGTTCTTTTAGGGCTTGATAGTGAGTTGTGTAAGAAATGATGCTATAGCCTACCACAACCAATAAGTAAGTGATTACAGAAAGGGAATAGCCATAGAAAAACCAAAGTAAAATAGTTTTTGGATTCATCCAATGCCCCGTTTCATAGGCGTGTAAGGGCCGGACCAATGCGTAGGATATAACGGTAATTAGCAGTCCAAGGGCAGAGGCAATCAGTACGTGAATGATGATCGTTCTGGGCCACGAATAGTTACTGCCAGTCAGCCGGAATGGAAACCGGTAGGCTGCGTATAAAATCAGAGGAGAAGACCCCAGCCACAGCAGGTAGTTAATCAACCATTGGATCGACTCTGAAACGTACATAGTTTGGGCATTACTCAACAACCAGACCAGCGTACTCTGAATATAGGAAATGATGGCTAAGATGCCCCAGAAAATAAAGGCATATCGCCAGAACTGCCGATACGTAATCAGCAAGTTGGCCCGTTGCAGAAGTTTGTCGATTCGCGTCATAGTCGGTCGCTGGCAAAAGGGCAATAAACGTAAACGGTAAGGCTTAGTATATCAAGAATACAGAGTCAGTAAAAACTACTGGACAGCTATTTCTTCAACCAATAGTCGATAGTAATAAATCAATTAGGCAAAATTAGTAACCACACAGGCACAGAGAATAAAGAGTTATTGTAAATACCTTTTCTGCGTGCCTGTGTGGTTACTAATTTTTATTGTTCTGGTCAGGTGAGCTTGACGCCAAGAACTTCATGCGCCAATTGCCAGCGATTATGTTGCTTTCGCCAGATACGCAGGTAACCTTGCCGAGAATTGCCGAAGGTGGCATAGCCATAACTATAGCCCAGATCGCCCGCAGGAGACGAAATTATACGAACAAGCTGATAGTCGACTTTTTGATCGGAAGCAACGGCTATCTTTTTGGCTGTTAGTCCTACAGAACTACTACTGCCTTCCCGCAACAGGCGAATCGAGTCGCTGGTAGGCAGTACAGACTGGTAGGCTTCCCGCAGGCTTTTGGTTTGAGCTGTCTGAATAAAGGCAAGTTCTGTTTGCCGTAACGCTCGGCTAACTACCGATGTATCCAGGAGTAGCGTCGATTTGGATGAAACCTGAGTAGGTATCTGTAAGATAACGTCTGGCTGATTGGGCTTGGAAAGCGTACAGCCAAAGTCAATCAGCACTTTCCATTGGCCTGTTGCTGTTTTGTGCCAAACGCTGGTAAACTGCCCGTAACTAACCGGTTCTTCGTCCAGCGAGCGGGGCCGAAATTCAAAGGGGCCGGTTGTATAGCCAAGTGTGCCCGAAGCCGAGATTTCTGCGTAAGCAGGTCGCCAGGTTAATTTACCCGATCCATCCGGGAGTTGCTGGTACGTTGTCTTACCGGGCAAAAAGCGATTATTCTGAAAGACAACAGATTGTTCATCAAGGTTTTCGACAAAAGCCTTCTTTACACCCTGATCCAGCGCCAGTTGAGCAAAAGCTCGTTCGGCTGCAATTAAATTTTCGTAATCGGTCTGGGCAGAACGTGGATTCGTCTGGGTGGAGCCTATCCATAGAATAGCCGTAAATAGCCAGTAGATATGAAGCATAAGCAATTGTGATGAATCCAGTTAAGAAATTCCACAACAAGGTAAGGCGACTGGTTACACGATCACAGGCTTCATTATTTCAACTGATTGATTCGTTGTCTGAACAGCGTGAAATCATATCTGAATCTCTAGTATCTTGGGAATAAAATCCGGCCGAAGGCCTTTGTACTGGAGAAACATGCAGGCTGTACAAACGTATATCAGGTATGATCCGGACTATACTCAAGGATTAGCTATTGGAACATACTGCTCGGCCACGTTCCAACCCTCCAGCGAAACCATTGGCGTACTGGCAGAAGGCGTAAAATCGATGGTTACGGTTTTCTGCTGACCGGGCGGGACCGAAACGTAGTTGTCACTATAGAAAACGGGTAGCAGCCTCGCTTTGGTGGTCGCATCCACCAGCGATAGCCGATTGAAAAAAGCAACCGGGTTTCTGGCGGGGTTCGTTAGGGTTACCTCTACTTTTCCGCTGGAAATTTGCCGGGCCTTCACCTGAACGGGCGCTTTGGCCAGCTGCTGCAAGCCGGAGTACTCACCGGTTGCGTCGGGTAGCCAGTACATATTTTCGCTGATGGGTTTCTTATTCAGATCGAGGAGTTGAAGCATCAGGAAGGCCCCTTTGTCTTTAGTCAGCGCCTGCAATGTTCGGCCAATGGGCACGTATGGGCGAACCAGCGTCGGGCCGATTTCAGAAAACACCTGCGTTATGGTCGTTTCTTTACCCGCCATGTCGTAGACTTTGATCACCATCATCATGTCGCGGTAGTAGCGGAACGTATTGTTCACCACCATTACCATGCTATCGACAGGATTGTACATGATGTGCAGGGGTTCGCTACCGTTATGCAGACCGTAGAGACAGGCATTCGGATCGAGATAGTAATCGTACATCTGCCCGCGCATGGCTGTCCAGGGGTTTTGCGTTTTCCAGATGATTGTTCCGGTGTACCAGTCCCACATGTGCGAACTGAATCCTTCCATCAACGCCCGATATTGGTCGTAGTTTACGAGCTGTGCTTTTTTGGCAAAATCACGCGCGTCTGTCGCTTTTCCGTACGGATCGATGGAGGCATCATACCCAATATATTTGTGGTAATCCCAAACCGAATCGACCTGGCTTTTCCCATTTTTCTCGTAAACCGGCGGGATCAGATTCTCTTTGGGAATAAACCGCTCCAGCGATGCATAGTCGCCCACACCAACCGAACCTACTTCGGAGTTAAACGGCCAGGTTCTATGTTCCCAGAACTGACGGATCGGCTGAATACCATACGGGCCATCGCCGTTTCCACCCAGAAAGTTGAACGACATTTCATCTGAGTTCGAGTAGTCGATGAACCAACGCGTCCCATCCAGTTTGGGCAATATTGTGTCGCGAAGGGGCGTCATGATGTCCTGCGGCAACGTAATCTCATTCCCTCCGCACCAGATGGCCAGCGACGCGTGGTTGCGAATCATCTTGACCTGATCGGCTGCGGAGGTTAGAAATAAGTCATGATCGTCGGGGTAATTTCGGCGCGTCCACTGGTCTTCTTTTTTCATCGGATCGACCCATCGACCGTTGCAGTCGCCTGATCCCCAGAAATCCTGCATCACAAGCAACCCGTATTTATCGCATGCCTGATAAAACTCCGGACGCTCCGACAGCGCGCCACCCCAGATCCGAATCAGGTTCAGGTTCATATCGCGGTGGAACCGAATCTCGGCGTTGTACCGCTCGGGCGTAAACCGAAGCATCGCATCCGAAACAATCCAGTTGGCCCCTTTGATGAACACTTTCTGCCCGTTCACCAAAACCTGACGGCTTCGGGTAAAGCTGTTCCACTCGGATTGAATTTCGCGGACACCCACCAGTAGGCTTTCCTCATCCGAAACGGCTTTATCGCCCGTCAGGAACTGCACATTCATCGGATACAGGTGCTGCTCCCCGTATCCGGCAGGCCACCATAATTTCGGATTCGCCAACGTCAGCGCGGGCAAATCGACGGTTGTTGTCGTACGGGGTGCCAGGCTGACAGACTTTGTTATTACCTGACCATTCAATGTGTACCGAAGCACCCCCGACTGCCGGATAGCAGAGGTATTTTCCAGTTCGGCGGATACACGCACTATTGCTGGTTGTTGAGGCCCATCGGGAAAGCGTTTACCCGGCACATTCGTAACAACATGTGGGTTTTTCAGGTTGACAGCGCCCGTTTTTTCGATGGTTACTTTGTCCCAAATTCCAGTGTTCCGATCACGAATGGGTTGAATCCAGTCCCAGCCCGCTACGTACTGATGCGCCACGTTTTTAGCAATAGTGCCATCGCCCCCTTGACCACCGTTAGCATTCCCAACCGGGTCGGGTGGATGCACGATAGCGGCCAGCCGGTTTTTACCATCCTTCCGAAGTAGCGACGTAATGTTAAACGACTGCCTCAGAAACATGCCCACAAACGGGCGACTATTCACTTTCTGGCCGTTCAGAAATATATCGCAACTGTAGTTTATTCCCCGAAAGTTGAGCCATACCTGCTCGCCAGCTTTCGGCGTTTCCTGAAACTCCTTCACGAACCAATAGGTGTAGTAATTTCGCCCAGTAGCGTAGATATCCGGGATTTTATTGTTGTTCATCCCATAGAACGGGTCCGGCACCTGCTTGTTGGCCAGCATAGTGGTCAGGACGGTTCCGGGAACAACAGCCGGCAGCCAGCCCGCGAGCGAATAGGTCGGTGCTGAAATGGTAAAGCCAGTATCCTTCGTTTTTGCAATCGGGCTACACTGCCAGCCTGAATTTAATTCATACTGCTTCTGCGCCTGCGTCCAGAACGGGAGCGTTAGTAGCAGGGCGAGTAGTGGGTATTTGATATAGTTCATTGATGATATTTTTCAGGTTGTATGTATTAGCGCTGCCGTTCTCGCTTGGCTACGCCGAGTGAGGACTATTCCTTCAAGGGCCTCTGGCCCGTATTGGCTGTACTGGTGTTTTTCTCCGGCCAGAGGCCGTCAAAATAACAGCTCACGCTGGTACGCCAGCCCGGTCGGATAGCCAAGCGAGAACGGCGGGTATTTGATATAGTTCATGTAGTTAGTTCGATGAAGGAACATTCGATGATTTTTTGTCATGCTGACGAAGGAAGCATCTTAAACTATCCTAATGAGTAAGTAAGGAAATCTTAAGATGCTTCCTTCGTCAGCATGACAAAATCAATCAGGATAGCTTAAGATAATGTAGCTTTCTCACACCCTCAATGCCCAAACCAGCTATCCGGAATGTCCATTGGTTCGGAGCCGTTCAGGCTGTATTTCAGTTTGAGCGTGAAGCCACCACCGCCTTCAATGAAATCGGCTTCGAAGGGGTGTGCGCCTTTTTGTAAAGCCACCTGACCACTTTTTTCGATAGGAAAATGGTTGCCATCATTATCGACCACCATCCGGTCGGCGATACGGAGAATGCCGCCGTCGTCGCAGGTATAGAAAAAGCTATAAACACCCGTTTCGGGTACGGTCAGATACCCCCGAAACTGGATACCGAAGCTAGGCGCGTTTACGGATTTTGGTACCACAACGTTGTTGATCGTATACGTGCTATCGGGCGTTTGCTGCTTCATCAGCTTGGTTTCCTTGAAGTACTTTTTGAAATAGTTGCTTGCTAAACCGGCTTGTGGATTGGCAATGGTGACTGGTGTTGCATAGGCTTGCTGCTGGTAACGGAGCGAATACACATCGCCCCGCACACCCGATGGCGTGAAGGCCGCTACCTTAACCGTTTGTGGTTTTGTAATGGATAACCCGCCTGGTAATTCGGGTGAATTTGACTGAGGGTTCGACCCGTCAGTTGTATAGCGGAGAGAATAACTGTCCAGCGGCTTTTTGATGCGTAACGTAGCCTGATCGACAAATACATTTTCTTCGGCAAAACCCGAGAGGTCGGGCAGGCGGTAATGAATGCCCAGTTTCTCCATACGCAGAAAGTGCTGGAGAAGCCGCTTCTGGTATGATGAATAATCCTTTTTTGCCGTCCAGACTACTTCCGACAGCGCCGTCATGCGGGGCATACTCATGTAGTCCACGCGGTTTTCGGTTGGGATGTATTCGGTCCAGATGTTGGCCTGTGCACCCAGAAACTGCTTTGTTTGCCCAGCGGTTATCCGTTCAGGCACGACGTTAAGATTATATATATTTTCGACGGATTGAATTCCCGGAGGGCTATCAAAATACAGGTTACTCACGGGCGTCATGACGACATCATTCCCGTTCTGAGCGGCTTTCTGGGGAGCATCTTTTACCCAACTGCGCCAGTACATGACTGCCGTAGACGGCCTGAGCCCACCCTCGAGGGCATCGTCCCAAACCATCAGCTTCTTGCCTTTCGACTGCACAAACTTCTCAATCCGGTGCACGAAATAGCTCTGTAACTCTTCAACGTTTTTAATGTTCTCCCGTTTCATCAACTCCTGGCAACCCGCCGATTGTGCCCAGGTCGATTTCTCAACCTCATCGGCACCAATATGAACGTACGGGCTCGGGAACAGTGCGATGACTTCGCTCAGCACCGTTTTCATGAAAGTGTAGGTTGGCTCGTTGCAAGGACAAATGGGTACTGAAAACGTTTTCCCCCAACCTTCCTGACCGGTGCAACTTAGAAACGGGTACGCTTTAATAGCCGCCGTTAGATGGCCGGGCATGTCGATTTCGGGAATGATCTCAACGTGTCGGGCGGCTGCGTAGGCAATCAGGTCGCGCATTTGTGCCTGGGTGTAGAAACCGCCGTACTGCGTTTGTCCGTTCTGTTGCCGGATAAACTGTTTGGGCAGGTCAAAGTCGGGGTTAGTAACGGCCCGTTTCAAGACGACCGAATCCTGATTGTTAAAGGTTCGCCACGCCCCTTCGCTCGTTAATTTAGGATAGGCTTTGATTTCCAGCCGCCAGCCTTGATCGTCAGTCAGGTGCAGGTGAAATTTATTGAATTTATAGAGTGCCAGCCGGTCAATGAACGTCTGTAAATACGCCATCGAATAAAAATGCCGCGATACATCAAGGTGCATGCCTCGCCAGGCATAGGCCGGTTGGTCACGAATCTGAACGGACGGAATCGTTATCGACGACAGCGGTTTCGTTGCTTTCTCAATAGCCACCGGCAGCAATTGACGAATAGTTTGAATAGCGCGAAACATCCCGACTGGCTGACTGGCTTTCAACGTCACTTGCTGGGGTGTAATTGTGAGATCATACCCTTCAGGATTCGTAATCGACGCATCGTATTGAAGCACGATTTTGGAGCCATTCCCTTTGCTGGACAGTTGTTTGCCCAGACCTGGTTCTAACAGTGCCTGCAACTGCCTGGCTTCGTTCGCAAACCGACTGTCCTGAACGATCAGTGCCGTTTGAGCCGTTACGACAAATTGTCCCGACGCAGGTGTTAGCGATGTTGGATACGGGATAAGCGGGTACCGCTGAGCCACATCCTGCGCCTGAATAGACAAGGTGACGAATAAGGCCAGTAACAGGTAATGTAATCGAATCATTGGAATATGGGTAATTTATTAGAATCGCTGTTCCTACGTTCTCGCTTGGCTATTCTATTGGGTTTAAGACAAAATTTTAACCACATAGGCACAGAGGACACAGATTTATAACCTGATAAATATCGCACATTTACCTCTCTGTGTCCTCTGTGCCTATGTGGTTAAAATAGCTTACTCAGCCCCGCTCTTCTGGCCATTGACAACGTACTGGTTCGGCATCAGTTTCCAGTTGTTATCAAAGAAGCCCGCCATGCGAACGCCTTTGCTGCCATCCCGAACCATGTCCAGTCCGAAAATCATGAAGTCGGGGAAACCACTGGCTCCGGCAAAGTACTGGTTGGCCGAAGCCGCTCGCATCCCTTTCAACCCTGTGCCACCGATGACCGCTACCGAAGCCGTTTTCGAACCTTTGATCGGCCAAACGAAATAGGCTGCCAGGTCATCGCCCTGCCACTGCTGAGCACCTGCCAGCACACGATTGCGTTCCAGTTGGATTGGGCAGTCGGCCAGTAGTTGTTTCCAGGCGGCATTATTGGTTGCATTTCCGAACAGGACAACACCCCGATCGGCATAGTTCGCCAGCGAAAAATCAGTATCGGCTACGATGTCGATAGCACCATTGCCTCGATAATACCAGGTTTCAGCGTCGTAGCGAGCCTTCTGCCAGTTCCAGTCGTTTTCTTCTTTCGTACCCTTCGTTCCGTACACAAACACCATTCGGTTGTTGAAGGCATCTTTGAATGTACCATTCCGATGCGGGCCTTTCTGAGCCGCATCGGGTCGTTGCGATTGCTTCCACTGGCCGTTTTCGCGACGCAGGAACAAGGTATCCTGGGCACTCGTGGTGGTGTAGGTAAGCGCCGGGGTTCCGTCCAGCGTAATCGTCACGGGTGTTTTTGCCGCAAATCCATCCAGTGCCAGCTTCAAAAGGGCTACGTTTGTCGTTGTGCCCGTAATAGCCTGACCTTTCCGTCCGAGTTGTATCCGACTATAAAGTAGCGGTTGGGTTTGCTGTTCAATAGCTGCCCAACGATACGCCGATGAAATACCGGGATTGGCTGTCATAAAATCGATGGTGTTCACCGTCGAATCAACGGCAATCTTGTGCCATTTGAAGAAATCGAACAAAGGCTTCCAGTCAACACTCTCATCGCCAAACCAGTGACTACCGCCGGGATATTCGTAGTAGCTCATGTCGGGTTGAGATTCACCCAGGATTTTGCGCATCTGACGAGCGTAGGTAACCGGAACGGTTCGGTCGGCATCGCCGTGCAGGACATAGATTCCCAGTGGTTTGTAATTACTCGTCAGTTTCAGCACATCGCTCTGATTGCCAGACCGTAACAACATCTGTTCCAGGGGGTTGCTACTACTATCTGGAATTACCCCATCGGCAGAACCGTATTCTTTCAGGGTTGGGTAACCCGCGCAGGGGGCAATGGCCGCCCATTTATCGGGATAAGTAGCACCCAGAAACCATGTGCCGTGTCCGCCCATCGAATGGCCAGTCAGGTAAATGTGTTGTGGATCGGGTTTGAACTGGTTTTTAGCAATCGCCAGTACTTCCAGGGCGTCTATCCGACCCCAGTCTTCCCAGTTGAAACCCCGCGGCCGACGGTTGGTAGCCGCCACCAGATTTCCCCAGTCTTTGGCTTTATAAGCCCGAGCCTGTCCGCTGGCTTCTACACCCGCGCCGTGTACCGACAGAAACAGTGCGGAGGGAGCCGTCGTGGCCGATGACTGTGGGGTTACGGCATAATATTGCAAACTGCCGTCGATGTGGCTAACGAACGTCTGGCTGTAGGAGGCACCGGATGGAACGGCCTCCACCGAAATCGTACCTGCGTCCAGCGACTTTCCTTTCTGAACAAGGGTCAATTCGCAGGGCTGCGGACCTTTCGCACTAACGCCACTTCCATCGAAGGTAAACGCTACTTTCCGACTCGATAAAGCGGGGATAACGGGCAAACTGGTCGTCTGTGATTTACCAGCCAATTTACTGGTTAGTTGCAACCCAGCTAAGGGTGTTGCCGAGGTGTTGACCACGACCACAGCGCCCTGAAGTGATGCGTTCGATTGGCCTAACCGGATACTGGGTAACGTAGGGTCATCAGTGCGTAATAAAGCGGCTTTGTTCGGAAAATTCAAGTTGGCCGTGATCATGACACCCCGTACATAAAATTCATTCAGACCTTTTTTGAGCTTTACGGGTATGTGCAGATAGCCCATATTATAGGCATCGCCCATATGCAGTTCGCCATTTACGTAGACGTTGCTGTTGCCTTTTATATTGAGCAGGGCAATCTGCTCTCGGGTAGAAGCGTACGTCAGATAGGTATACCCCCCGCCCCCACCGATGCCACCCCGAAGGCTCCCCGCTACGACGCCAGGCCCGGCGGGTGCTCCACCATTCCCCCGAAAACCTCCCCGAAACCGCAATCGGTTCAGGCTATCGGCTGTAACGGGCATCCATTTGATTTCCTTTCCTTGATCATCGGTACCGAAAACAGCACCTTCGGCTGGTTGTTTGAGCGTGCCGGAGTAGAGCTGATAGGCCAGCGGATCGGCATAAATTGCTTCGCGTCCGTATCGGCTACCGGTCAGCGCAACCAGGCCTTTGGTAAACGAATAGGTTGTTGATTCAGGCTTCGTCTGTGCCTGAAGATGGCTTATTGACAGGAGCGAGAGAGCGAGATGAAGGAATTGTTTTAACATAGTTGATGGAGGTAACGTTTTTAACCACAGAGGCACAGAGAACACAGAGCTTTCATGGATTGATAATAAATATTTTATCTCCGTGTTCTCTGTGCCTCTGTGGTTAAAAATAGTTGATAAACAATTGACTATTAGCGCGTCAAAACGCCCAGTTCGGCAATGGAAACAGTGGCGTCTTTTTCACCGGTGGTTTCGAGCGCATCGAATTTCAGGTAACGCGCCGACTGCGGCTGATCGAACCGGACCGATTGCCCAACCGGGTTGTTATTGATGTTGCTGAAAGCGCCCTGGCTCACCGGTGCTGCCCAGGTTTTTCCATCCTGGCTCACCGACACGGCATATCGGTACACGATGCCGTCTTTTTTACCATCCTGGCGGGGTAGATACGTAAAGCCTTTCAGTGGCAGTGTTTCACCCAGGTCAAGAACAACAGACACAGTCCCTTCACCCGCTTTACGCTGCTGCCAGAAGCTATTCGTATTCCCGTCAATCAGACGGTCGATTCCCTTACCAGATGCCGAGCTACCTGCCGATACAACCGTCCATTTCGTTGAGCTAATATCAAAGTCGGTGGAGACTGAGCTACTAGCTTTTTTCATGTTGTCGATGAACGCGCGGGCTTTCACGGTACCACTCTGAAGCATCGGAAATGGCTGACTGAAGCGCGGGCTACTAGCCGTTGGCTCCGACCCATCAGTAGTATAGGTAATAACCGGATCGGTCGTGCGGGGACAGGCGATGGTTACCAGGCCGTCTTTACTGCGACTGATAACCGGGGTTACGATCAGCTCAGGCGCGTTGTAGATTTCGATATGCCGAATAAGTGGGCTGGCTTTAGCCTCCTCAATGTTTACCCGGATTTTACTGGTAGTTACGGTCGGGAACCGCAAAATACGCCGATTGCCGATGGTTGTTCCCTGTGCAACAGGTTGGTAGTTGCCATCCTTCCAGGCTGATACTGAAAACTTCTTCACCCGTTGACCCAATGCAATGTATTCTTCAATAAGCAGCCGGTTGAGGGTAGTGGCTTTACCTAAGTCGATGTCGAGGGTGGCTTGTTTGGCCCCTTCGGCAGCTGCCCAATACGTATCTCGGCTTTTGTCCAATATATTGCTGGCTGCAAAGGTTGGCGCTTTACTGAAGACGCTACTGGCGGTAATTTTCTTCCCACCAGCCAGATTGACCGACGCCTTATCGGTATAGGCTTTCAGTTCCATAAGCCGGGCCACGTCGTTTTCGTGAACCAGCCCCCGGCGATCAACGGGCAGGTTGAGCAGCCAGTTGCCATTGCGCCCAATTGAGCTGTAATAAATATCGACCAGATGTTCCAGCGATTTCACTTTACTGTCTTCACTGGCGTGGTAGTACCAACCCGGCCGAATCGAACAGTTCACTTCGGTAGGTACCCAATGCGTACCATCTTCATGGCCCGGCGTCAGCTCCCAGTAATTCGGATAACCCGGATAGACTTTATCCCGGTTTAAGGTTGCCCAGTTGGTTTCACCCGCATAGCCATCTTCGTTACCTACCCAACGAATATCAGGGCCCCCATCGCTAAAAATGACCGCATTGGGTTGATATTGCCGAACTGTAGCAATAAAGCCCGGCCAGTCGTAGACTTGTTTCTTACCGTTCGGCCCTTCACCGTTAGCTCCATCGAACCACACTTCAAACACGTCGCCATACTGGGTCAGCACTTCCTTGAGGGTATTCTTAAAGATTTCGTTGTACTCGGGGGTTCCGTAGGCGGGGTGGTTTCGATCCCAGGGCGAGAGGTAAACACCGAATTTCAGCCCATATTCTTTACAGGCAGCCGAGAGGTCTTTCAGGACATCGCCTTTACCATCACGCCATTTGCTGTTCTTGACCGAGTGTTCGGTGAATTTGCTGGGCCATAAGCAGAAACCATCGTGGTGTTTGGCCGTGATCACAATCCCTTCCATACCCGCTTCTTTAGCCACCCGCGCCCACTGCCGACAATCAAGTTGGGTCGGGTTGAACATGTCGGCGGTTTCGGTACCGTGGCCCCACTCTTCGTTGGTGAAGGTGTTCATGTTGAAGTGCACGAAGGCGTAGTACTTCAACTTATGCCACTGCAACTGGCGGGCAGATGGCACAGCTCCGAAAGGCGCTGGCGTTTGGGCCAAGGTTAGTCGTGACAGGATGACAAAAAGGGCAATGAGTCGTATTTGCATTGAATAAAAACAGGTAATCAGAATAATGTAACAAGGCCTTTAGTTAGCCTTTCCGGCGATTGTTCGGAGAAGTTGAAAACTATGCGCACTGGTCCCGATTGCTTACTCACGTTCACGCTTGGCTTCGCCGAGTGTGTGTTATTATTTTACGGCCTCTGGCCGGTAGCACGCATTAGCATTAGGCTCGAAACGGGCCGGAGGCCCTTGAAATAATAGCACACACTCGGCGAAGCCAAGCGTGAACATGAGAATTATTTTTCTTCCAGTTTGAAAACCCAGGCCGGTTGTGCGGCCAATAATTGTCGTGCGGCTTCGGGCAGGGCAACAACTAAACCTTCTGCTGTTTTACTGGCTTTCAGCGATTTGGCGTATCCCAGCAGTTTTACCGTTGGTTTGCTTTGAGTAACGTTGTTAAGTGTAATGGTTGCAGGTACGGTTTCTTTCTCGGCGGGCAGGTACGTTTGGTACTTCGTTTTACCGTTACCGGTATAAGCCCACTGCTTCTGCCGGTAAGGCGCTACGGGTTTTGTGCCGTAAATCGACTCACCGTTGACGCGCAGCCAGGCCCCAATTTCCTGTAACCGCTGGTAAGCTTCGGGATGCCAGTCGCCGTTGGGGCTCGGGGCAATGTTCAGGAGCAGGTTGCCGTTCTTAGCGACAATATCCACCAGTGTGTGAATCAATTTGCGGGCCGACTTAAAGTTCTCTTTCGGGATATACGACCACGAATCGCCCATCGTCATGCACGACTCCCAGGGAATGGGCATGTACGCATCAGGAATGGACTGCTCAGGCGTAACATAGTTTTCAAACTCACCCGTTACGGTACGATCTACGACCAGCAATCCCGGCTGTTTACTACGACCCATGCTGGCAATACGCGCCATGTCGATATCCTGATCGTAGGGAATGGTGCGTTGCCAGCTAATGGTAGAATCAATCGTAGACGCTGGACGGACCCAGCCACCATCGAGCCACAGAATGTCGATTTTACCGTAATCCGTCATCAGTTCCTGAATCTGGTTGTAGGTAAAGTCTTTGAACTGCTGCCATTTCTGGGGGTATTTTTTGGGCGCATACGATACGTTCCGATCTTTGGGCGGGAAATAGGGGTCCCAGTAATAAGGTATATGCCAGTCCGGCTTTGAGAAATAAGCTCCTACCATGAAGTTCTTGTCACGAAATGCACTGAACACTTCTTTGGCGATGTTACTCCGTGGATTCGACGAGAACGCCGTTTTCGGATCGGTGATTTTGTAGTCTGTCTGCTTGGTGTCGAACATGCAGAATCCGTCGTGGTGTTTCGTGGTGAACACCACATATTTCATACCCGCATCTTTAGCCGCCGAAGCCCAGCGTTCAGGATTGAACTCCGTTGGGTTAAAGGTTGTCCGGATATCCTCGTACGCCTTTTTGTACTCGTACCAGTTGGCCGCGTAGGGCCCCCGGCGCTCGCACCAGCCTTCATCTTCCGGGCACAGCGACCAGGACTCCACAATGCCCCACTTGCTGTAAGTGCCCCAGTGCATGAGCAGCCCGAACTTGATGTCCTGCCATTGGGCAAGTTTTCGGCTCACCAGACTGTCTTTGGGTGGTACGTAGTGCGCGTGGTTTTGTTCGGAATGCTGCTGAGCGAAACCGGTACTCGATACCAGCAAAAGGGATAGAAGCCAACCGTAGTACAATGAATTAAAATAGGTATTCTTCATGGGTAGGAACTGTCAGTATAGGGTTATTTCAGGCCGTTGACCACCGGGTCAAGAAGCGCTTTATGCTTCAGGTCGTAGATGTATTCCCAGAACATAATGCCGCCCAGTCCTTTTTTCTTCACATAGTCGATCTTCGGTCCGAATGATTCGGCATCGCCATAAGAAATAAAGGTATGTGAGGTCGCATTCCACAGATAAGGCGCTTTGGCGTCGGCGTCCCAGTAGCGGACAAATCCGTTTTTGTTGATGTATTTGTCCACCAGTTCATCGTGGCTGATGAATGAGTGCTTACCCGTTGAAGGCTGGTACAAACCATTGTCAACCGGACGAGTGTCGGCCCAGCCACGCCCGTAAAACGGAATACCCAGTACAATTTTATGAACAGGAACGCCCGCCTTAATGTGTCCCTCCACGGCCGAAATAGAACTGTTGCGCGATTGATCACCTTTTTTAGATTGCGCCAGTGGGCTATGATGCCCCGTTACTTTATCGTTGCCGTGGTAAAGGTCATACGTCATAATGTTGACGTAATCCAGGTAGCGTTGCGCTTCGCCCAGATTGGTATGGCTCACAAAAGCGGTGTCGCCCCCGGTGGCGGCTGTCAGCAGGTAATGATTTGTGCCTGTGCGTTTGTCTACCTTCCCCTGCTCATCGAGCCGATCCCGAATGGCTTTTAGGAACAGGGTAAAATTCCCCTTGTCTTCGGGCCGAAAGATGTTGCCTGCGCCAATTTGAGCCGGGTATTCCCAGTCGATGTCAACGCCATCGAGCTTATGTTTTTTCAGGAACGCCACGGCACTGTTGGCAAATTTCCGCCGTGAAGCATCCGTCAGGGCAGCATCTGAGAAATACTTGCAACCACCCCAACCACCGACCGAGATCAGTATTTTCAGGTCTTTATTAACCGACCGAAGCGAGGTTAACGCGGCCAGGTTAGCCGAATCTTTGGGCGTAATGGGCGCAAATTCACCGTTTTCGGCGGGCACGGTAAATGCGTAGTTAATGTGCGTGAGCTTACGGGCTTCAATCTGATCTTTCGTCCACCCATCTCCACTCACGTAACCGATGAGTACGTACCGTTTGGGGGGCGTTTGAGCGGCTACCGTAGAGGAATAGGGTAGCAATAGGCCGAACAAGGAAACGACCAATGAAAAAGCTGGCAATAATATACGTGGCTTCACTATTCTTTGGTAAAAAGGAGTACGAGACAAAGATACCTATATTTTAAATTTTTTTAATAATATGACCTTATTTAAAAAAATATTTATTAACTATGCTGATAAATGGCATAAAAGCTGCATACTAGTAGTATGTATATAAGTTTTCTGGATTATTAAATAGAAATAGGTCTAGTACGCCTTTCTACCCGTACAGACTTATATGCTTCTACTTAAGCGACGGCTTTTAGCCGAGTAGTCGTTATTACCTATGCTCACATCTATCCCCGCCGAAGGCCCCAGTATTACCAAAAAGTCTATTGTTGCTTTTAAAAAAAACCAGCAAGTCAAGAGGGCACTTTCATACCTATATCAGGAAGGCTCCTGCACACTGGCCAAACTGGCCGAAATGCTCAATACCAGTGTTCCTTCTGTTACACTCATAATCGAACAGTTAATCGACGAAGGCTGGGTAAGCACCCTGGGAACGGTTTCCGGCAACAATGGGCGAAGGCCCGTTCTGTTTAGCCTGAATCCGGTGGGCCATTATGCCCTCATTCTAGATAGCAACACCCACGAAACGAAGCTAATGCTGGTCAATCTGCTACGACAGATTGTGTTCCAACATAGCGCCGATACCATATTGGAGAACAAAGCCAGTTTTTCGGATTTTCTGGTATCGTTCGTGAACGAAGCACTGGCCGAATCGGGCATTGCCAAAACAGATGTTATTGGGGTCGGGTTATCGATGCCGGGACTAATTGATTCGCGACAGGGCCTTAATTTGAGCTATCCTGACCTTGGCTTACCCGAGCGATCCATTAAGGTCTGGCTGGAGCAGCAATGGGGTTTGCCTGTTTTTATGATCAACGACACGAAAGCTACCGCGCTGGGGGAACACCGGTTTGGTAGTAGCCAGGGTAAGCAACACGCCCTGACGATCAACATTGACTGGGGTGTAGGTCTGGGCATTATTAGTAACGGCGAAGTTTTTCATGGTGCGTCCGGCTTCGCAGGTGAGTTAGGTCATATTCAGGTAGACCCACAGGGCGAATTATGCTATTGTGGCAAAATAGGGTGCCTGGATACGATCACCTCCGCATCGGCGCTGGTTAAGCGCGTGCAACGGGAAGTACTGGCGGGTCAGGCGACAAAATTAGCTAGCTATCGCGATGACCCCTCCCAGATTACGATCAGCGAGGTTATCCAGGCTGCCAATCAGGGCGACACGTTCGCCATCGATCAATTGCATGAGACTGGTTATCAATTAGGGAAAGGGTTGGCCATTGCCGTTACGCTGTTCAATCCGGAGATTATTATCGTTGATGGCGTACTGGCAGAAGACTCCCTGTTCATCACCAACTCCATCCGGCAGGCGATCAACAAACATTGTCTGAGCGGATTCCGAAACAACCTGATGGTTGAGGTGACGCAGCTCCAGGGAGCGGCCAAGTGGCTCGGTACACACGCGTATGTTATAGAAAGTCTGTTTATGGATGTGTAAATTTTTAGCCCCTCTTCCGTTATAGGAGAGGTCTGCAACGTGGGATTGCACTTTAACTTTTACGAATCACCTGATGGCTTCTATTAAAATCGGGTTGCTACTTTTTATTTCTCTCGGTGTAGTTTCTTTTTCTGACATCGAAACGAACAACTCTACGAATAACGGGGACAAAAAAGAAGCCGTGCTGACTGATTCACTTAGTGCAGGCAGGCAACTGGCAGTCCGTTACTGTAGTAGCTGCCATCTGTTTCCCGAGCCTGAACTATTAGACAAAAAAACCTGGGTTACGGGCGTACTGCCGAACATGGGCATGCGGCTTGGCATCAAACAACCCGGTCAGGATACGCTGAGAGCCCTCTCGCCCGAGGAAGAAAAAGCCATCAGCCAGTTGAACATTTATCCCGAAACGCCCGCGTTACCAAGGGAAGACTGGGACAAAATTGTACGCTACTACGAACGTACCGCGCCTGAAGAACCACTCCCACAAAAATCGCATCCGGACGTTACCAATCAGCTTCCCTTATTCAAGGTGAAAGAACTCGTGCTCAGCGACAAGCCGGTACCGCAAACAACGATGCTGAAATACGATAAGAATACGGCTCAGCTTTACGTGGGTGATGCGCAGAACGTCGTTTATGTGCTCGATGGAAAATTACAGCCAGACGGTACATTGCTGAAAGATACCTGGTTGGTTGATACCCCACCGACCGATATAGATTTCCCTAAGAATGCCGCTCCGAGGGTACTCACCATTGGCATTTTTAGCCCATCCGACCAGCAACTGGGCCGACTCATGACACTAGAACGATCCGCAAAAGCAGGTTCTGTTCCGATCAATATCAAAGGATTGCCCAGACCCGTTCAGTTTGCTACAGGCGACCTGAATGCCGATGGCAACGAAGATGTGGTTATCTGTGGGTTTGGCAACAACGCCGGAAAACTGTTCTGGTACGACAGTTTTGAACCAACCAAAGAGCATATTCTGAAAGCGTTTCCCGGTGCCCGGAAAGTGGAAATTGCCGACTTCAACGGCGATAAAAAGCCCGACATCATGGTTCTGATGGCTCAGGCGCGGGAAGAGGTATCTATATTTTATAATCAGGGAAACGGCAAGTTTAAAGAAAAAACCGTGCTACGTTTCTCCCCCCTATTCGGGTCCAGCTATTTCGAACTGGTTGATTTCAATAAGGATGGTTTTCAGGATATTCTGCTGGCAAACGGCGACAATTGGGACTATTCGGCCATCAACAAAAATTACCACGGGGTACGTATCTACCTGAACGACAGAAAAGACAACTTTAAAGAAGCCTGGTTTTACCCGATGTACGGGGCTAGCAAAGCCGTTGCCCGGGATTTTGATAACGATGGCGATCTCGACATTGCCGCCACATCTTTTTACACCAATCTGGCCCAACCCGAGCAGGGATTTATTTACCTGGCCAACGAAGGAAAACTGACCTTCAAGCCTTTCAGCACTCCGGAAGCCGCTTACGGCAAATGGTTGACGATGGAAGCCGCCGACTTCGATCAGGATGGCGATATCGATATTGTGCTGGGCTCCTATTTTCACACCGTTGGCGAAATGACCCAATTGCTCTTTAAAGGCATTACGTCTTTTCCGCAATTGCTGGTGCTGGAGAATAAGGGGAAATAGAGCAGGATTTTTTAAACACAGAGGAACGGAGGATAAACGGAGTTAAACAGAGAGCTGTTTATCCTCCTCACGTTCACTCACGTTCTCGCTTGGCTACGCCAGCCCGGTCGGAAAGCCAAGCGAGAACAGAGCGGGACTTTGGGCTTTCCCCTCTCCCGTTTTGGGTGAGGGGAAAGCCCAAACAACAAAAATGGGCAAACCAAGCGGCCTGCCCATTTAACTTAAACACTAATTTGTCTTACCGAACCGGGACGTCTTATTTCACATCCCAGAAAATCTTGGTTTTCAGATTGTCCGTTGCTTTCACAGCGGCATAATTGGTTGCATTGTACGTGATTTCATTACCCGGGATCGTCCAACGAACAGGAGGTAATGTTTGGTTGTTCGCGTTATCAACCTGGAAACTCAACGTTGGATAATCCAGCCGGCGAAGGTCTGACCAGTTTTCGTAGGGCTGAACAAGGTTGTAGTGCAGCCATTTCTGGGTAGCAATCAACTTTAACTTGTCGGCACTGGTAGTTGCGCTGCTCCAGCTTACACCCGGCCCAGCAATGTAGGCCGAAATGGAAGCCGTGGTTGCCGCTGTTGGGATCGTAGAGCCTGTAATACCCGTAGCGTTGGTCAGTGCCAGAATTCCATTATAGAATTGAACCGATTGCGTAATTCCCGTTTCGTAAGCCGTTTTTGCCGCAGCATCATTACCCGTTCTCAAATAATACTCCGCTTTGATCAGGTTCATTTGCGCAGCATTGATCAGCACACCTGGGAAGAACTGATTACGGCTTAACGTGAAGCGGTTATAGATCGCAACCTGGCCAGCATTAAACAGGGCCGTCTGAGACGCTTCCGTAGCTGTAGGATCAATACCAACGTACTTTCCACCTGCACTAGCCCCTGGCTCAAACAGGATAGGTAAACGGGGGTCGTTATTCGCATTCATATTGTCGATCATCGCTTTACCCGCTGTATTACCAAACCAGCCCGCCGACTCTAAACCATCCTGGAATCCTTTCGAATTGATATCTGTGTTGATATCATACACGTTGATCTGAATATTCTGCGCGTTGGTTTCAACTATGGGGTAAGTTGTTGCATTCCCCAGAATCTCAGCCATTTCGGTATTCGACCGCGATTTGAAGCTGTCCACATCCGAAACACGGTTCAACAACCGCAGACGAAGCGAATTTGTATACCGTTTCCAGGCTGTTACATCCCCTTTGTTCAGGAAATCCTGCGTCTGAAACGATTTCTGGTAACCGGCGTTCAACGTAATCCCGTTCAACTCGGTCGAGATACGCTTCAGATCATCCAGCAAGAATGTATAGATACTTTCGGCGGTATCGAATTTGGCGCTGGAAGCCAGGTAATCTCCCCCATTGGTGCTTAATAAACCAGCCGCACTGAACGGAATGGAGCCTAGCAAGTCGACCATCTTGGCTGTGTAATCATACACGTAAACCGCGGCTGCCAGCATGAATATTTTCCGGTCGTTCTGTTGTTCTGCCGTTTTCGATGCGTACACTTTTTGCAGTTCCCGATACTGCGCCAGCATGTTATAATAGTTGTACCATACGTCTTCCACGCCCGACGACCCCGGAATGTACTGGCCTGATGAATTAACCCAGCCCGTTGCCTGATTGTAATGGTTTAGGGAGGTTCTCAGGGTAACAAAGTAATACCGATAGCCCGGAAGCACATAATCTTTGTTAGCATACAGGACGCCCGTAAACTGCTTTTCAACGGTTGTCTCAGCAATCTTGGCAGGGTTTGGATAGGCTTCCGAAAAATCAGACTCCTTACAGGACACATTTGCCAGGAGAAGCCCGCCT
The DNA here is from genome assembly GCF_054776855.1 of Spirosoma migulaei. Lineage (NCBI taxonomy): Bacteria > Pseudomonadati > Bacteroidota > Cytophagia > Cytophagales > Cytophagaceae > Spirosoma > Spirosoma migulaei. Next base: position 38,844 of record NZ_BAAHBG010000045.1, read on the forward strand.
AAAAACAGGAAAGATATTTTTTTCATTTTCATGACTGAAGTAAGGTTAGAAGCTGGCACGTAACATAACCCCCATTGTACGGAAAGATGGGTTGTTACCAGCGTTATTGATGTTATCCGACCATTTCGTACCCACGTTGGTTTGCTCAGCATCCAGGTCTTTGATGGTTCTATAGATAAAGAACAGGTTACGACCAAATACGGACAGGGTCAGGTTCTGCGTGCCAATTTTACGGGTGATGCTGGCCGGAATCCGATAGCCTAACGAGATCTCCCTCATTTTGACGTAGGTGTTTTCCTTCACATACAATTCATAGCGCGAACTGCTGTACTGAGGACCACCCCAGTTGTACGTACTGTTGTAATAAACAGCCTGCGAAACAACGTTGGTATTGGCTTCGCCAGTTGGCAGTACGCCGTCCATCAACATACCATCGTGATAGACTACCTGGCCGCCTGGTCCGGCAGAAGCCGTCGTCTGAACACCTTTGCCATTTGCATCGATATAATAGCTCAGACCACCGTGTTCAGCATCCATAGCCGTAAGGCTTTCTTCCGTCAGACCCCTTGATGTCAGCCAGTTAATACCTGTTGGCATAATAGAGCCACCGTAGCGAAAGTCAACAACTACGTCCAGATTAAAGCCTTTATAGCTAAAGTTATTCAGCAAACCACCCGTCAATTTCGGCATGGCATTGCCCGCCTTGATCCAGTTGTTTCCATCCAGTTGATAGATACCGTTGGGGCCAACTACGTTCTTGCCATCGGCATTTTTCAGGATACCATGGACGTAAATATCACCCATTGGCTGCCCAACTGTAGAGCGTAACTGAGCAGCATTACCGTCGTAGTCGGCGTGTAACAGTTCAGTCGAATTGTTGGTCAGTTTTTCTACCTTGTTGCTGTTTTTAGCCAGGTTCAACGTCAAATCCCAGTTCAATCCATTCGTGCCTGTGCTCCGTATCGGTGAGATGTTCAACGCCAGTTCCAGACCCTGGTTTCTAAGCGTACCGATATTGGCCAGAACCGACTTGGCACCCGAACTGGCGGCAATGGTTAAGGGCAGAATCTGATCGACGATTTGTGCATTGTAATAAGACAAGTCGACACCCAGGCGATTTCTGAAAAGCCGGGCTTCCAAACCGAATTCAAACTCATGCTTCTGCTCAGGGCGGATTTTGTCATTGCCGTAGTCACTGCTGATGTTGGTATACAGAACTGAGCTACCACCCGCCTGCTGTAAGCTCAGGCTTCCCTGATTATAGGCATTGTTGGCGCTGTAGATAGCTGGATAGTTACCCACAATACCCCACGAAGCCCGCAGTTTAGCGTAGCTGATGGCGTTGGGTAATCTAAATAAATCACTGAACACCAGGCTCGAGTTTACGGACGGATAAACGAACGCATTATTACCCGGTGCCAGCGTTGATGTGCGGTCACGACGGATCGTCCCTTCAACAAAGAAGAAGTTTTTATAATCAAAGTTTACCGTACCCAAAAAGGCATCCCGAACGTAGCGGTCACGGGTGTTACTACCGTTTGCGGTATTCACAGAAGCCGAGACATCAAAGAAATTTTCGGTACTCAATCCACCGTTGGTTGACCGTTGTAGTAATGTATTCAGCGTCTTGTTGGCCGTATAACCACCTCTGGCCGAAACGGTCATATCTTCGTTCAACTTCTTGGTATAGTTAAGCAGAACGTCTGTATAGACATTACTATAGAAGTTGTTGCTCATCGAGAAGGAACCGGAATAACCAAAAGCCAACGGCTTATCACTACGTTGCTTATCTTCCAGCCGCTCCGAGGTAAAGTCCGTTCCAACCCGGCCACGAAGCGAGAGGTTGTCCAGAATATTCCAGGTCTGCGTAACGCTGGCGATTACCCGGTTGCTGTACTCATCGTAAGTGTTGGCGCGGGTGCTCCATACGTAATCACCAATATCCGTTTTGAAACCATTCCGAATGATGTTCTCGGCAGGGGTTAAGCTCTGGTTCGTTCCAGTCACGTACTTATAGCCCTGGCTCGTCTGATATTTATTGAAATACCAGTCGGCCGATTCAAACCGGTTCATCATCCCCGTAAAGTTGTTGATCATGCGATCCACTTTGTAGGGGCGGTTATGCGTATACTGGTTGACGTAGTTAACCATCAGATCCGTTTTCAGCTTTGGGTTGATATTAAAGCTGGCATTCAGGTTCATGATGTTCTTTTCGTTTTTCGCGCCATAGCTAATCATTCCGTTATCCTGGCGTGTGTACGAAAAGCGCAGGTTTGAATTCTCCGTTGCTTTCGAGATTGCCAGGTTAATGTTTGCACTGTGGGCAGCCTGGAATAAATTAGCGTAACTGTTGTTGGAGGGTAAATAAGGTCGAACTACTCCATCAAAGGCCATAACCGGCTGGCCATCAAACTTGGGGCCGAAGTTGACCGTAGCCCCGAGCAATCCACGTGTGTCGCCTTTTCCGTCACCATCGGTGTCGTAGGAGATGAATCCGTTGGCATCCTGCCCACCATCCGCATAATTTTTAAAGTAGCCGGGACCTCTTACGTTCTGATAACGTGGCAGATAGGCAATTTTATCTTCGCTATAACTCGCGCTGAAATCTACACCCAGGCCTTTTTTGCCTTTACCCGTTTTGGTAGTCACCAGGACCACGCCGTTCACCGCTTCGGAGCCGTAAAGCGCAGCCGCCGAAGCACCTTTGAGAATAGAGATGTTTTCAATATCGGCCGGGTTTAGGTCAAGCAGGCCATTCCCACGAATACGCTGGTCACCCCAATAATCATTGTTCCGTACTTCACCATTCCGAATGGGGATACCATCCATGACGATCAGTGGCTGTGTATTACCAGTAATGGAAGCCAGGCCCCGGATGCTGATACTTACAGCACTGGTTGCGCCACCCGGCGTAGCATTGATGGTTACACCAGGAGCTTTACCATAAAGTGCCGTGGCAAAGTTTGGTGATGCCGTTTTAATCAGGGCATCATTCTTAACAACAGCCGTAGCGTAGCCTAATGCGCGCTCTTCCCGTTTAATACCCAGAGCCGTCACAACAACTTCATCAATTGAGGAAGCATCTTCGTCCAGCACGATGTCAACAGTAGCTCTGTTTTCGACTGCAACTTCCTTGGTTTTGTAGCCAATGAACGAGAAGACTAATACTCTGTTTTTGGCAGCGGCAATCGTGTATTTTCCGTCCGTATCTGTAATGGTACCCGACGTGCTGCCTTTTACCACAATAGAGACACCTGGTAACGGCTGACCATCATTGCTTGCAGTAACCCTACCCGAAATCGACTGAGCCAATGCGGGCGTGCTTATTATCAACAGTAGGATAACAAGCCTCAGTAAATCTTTTGCCATACAATAATCTGATTAAGCTTAAGTTAGAGAAATTTTATACAATATTAATAAATTTCTTTAACCCCACATCATAAAATAAAATTTTTTAAAATATTACTTTATAGTTGGCTTACTCACATAAGCAGGCAGGTATTTGTGACGACATGTGTCCTTATCAAAAAAATAAATACGTAAGGAGGATGAACAGATCGTGTTGAGTGTTTATACTTAGATCTGTTTGTTAAGTCGTGTGCCCCGGTTTAATTTGTCCATTACCCGAGACGGCCCAGAAGGTTTTCTTTTTAAGTCGTTATCAGTAGTTATCCAATCAGGAAATTGCCCGGCAACTGGACTTATCCCCCTAAAACTGTTGAATACCATTTATCCAGAGCGTTGCGCCTGTTGCGTGTGCAGGTAAAAGATTATATCCTGTCATTATCGTTAGTCATCTACGCGTGTTTTTTAGCTGACCTTTTAGCAGTAAACACGCAAAATTGTTAACCACAGAGGCACAGAAAGTGAACCCATCACGGCACATATGGAAATATCCCAACCTGCCTACTAGCTGATTTATGTCTTATTTTTGTTAGATTTATTGATACAATTCGCGTCTGTAGTACGCGAATTGATTAGCGAATAACTGAGGTGGACGAACAACAACTTTGGAAATCGTTTCAGACGGGTGATGAGGACGCCTATACGCAACTTTACCAGTTGCATATTCGGGCTATGTACCGCTATGGCATGAGTCTGGTGTCGGCATCCGAAGCCTTCGTGCTGGATTCTATTCATGATGTGTTTACAGAAATCTGGGTAAAACGCTCGCGTCTGACTACCCCCGACAACGTTCGGTCTTACTTACTCAAATCCCTCAAAACCCGAATTATCCATCAGCTCGAGCGCAAAGAGCGCCCTTTCCAGTCGTTAACCGAAACCGACTTCGACACGCTCTGGGATGAACCAAACGATCTGGAAATTCTGGAAGAACTGGAAGCGGCCACCTCCCGCCAGCAACGTCTCCAGCGACTCATTGCCCAGTTGCCCCCGCGCCAACAGGAAGCCCTCAAATTGCGCTTTGTCGAAAATATGGATTACAACCAGATCGGGGAAGTATTATCAGTCAATCAGCAATCGGCTAAAAATCTGGTTTTTCGAGCCGTTGAGAAGCTTCGTGGCTGGATTGTTCTCCCCTTTTTAACTTTTTTCCATTTTTTTTAGGATTAAGTGAGTACGTTTTTCAAAAATCGTCATCTACTGACAAACCCGGTAGATTGTGCGACCCGCTTACGAGACCTTTTCATCCGCTGATTTTCTAACTGACGACTCGTTCGTTACGCATCAGCTTATGCCCACGCCCCAATCGACGGTCTTCTGGGCGAACTGGCTTGATCAACATCCGCATCGGTACGCACACTGGCAACAGGCCGTTGATTTACTAAAGGCCGTTCGCCTGGGCCTCGACGACTATGCCCAAACGCAGTTGTCGGAGGAGACCATCCATGCGTTACTCAGTCGAATTAAACAGACGAATGCACAGCAGGAAACCCGGATCGTTGAGGTGCCGAATCGTCGCTGGGCCAGGATGGGATGGGTTGCCGCAGCCTGTGTGCTCCTCGCGCTGGGAGTTGGTTTCTGGTTCCAATTGACGAAAGCGGTAGAGTCTCCTTACGAAAAACATCTCACCGTACTTAAACATGCATTCACTGAAACGATAAATACGACAACGCAACCTCAGTCGATTCATCTGGCCGATGGCTCCGACGTTTCTCTGGCTCCCGGAAGTCGATTGAGTTTCGCAGCTGATTTTGGGAAGCAAACCCGAACCGTCTATTTGTCAGGCGAGGCTACGTTTGAGGTCACTAAAAATCCACACAAGCCCTTTTTGGTCTACGCAAACGAAGTGGTGACGAAAGTGCTGGGAACGAAGTTCATCGTTCGGGCATTCGAGAAAGAAACCGAAGTACGTGTTGACGTTCAATCCGGGCAGGTATCCGTTTACCGCGATCTGGCTCAAGCACCCCAAACGACAACTGCATCCGCTGATACCAAAGGCGTTTTGCTGCTGCCCAACCAGCAGGTTGTGTTCTCCCGGCAAACCGAGCAATTTAATAAGACCCTCGTCGATTCGCCCCATATCCTGGCTACGGTAAAGAAGCAGCCGGTTCACTTTTCGTACGACGAAACGCCTATTGCTCGGGTGTTTCAGGATTTAAAAGACGCCTACGGAATCGACATTCGCTTCAATCAGGAAGCACTGGTCCATTGCCAGTTAAGTGCATCGCTGGAAGCCGAGTCATTCGAACAGAAGCTGGATATTATTTGCAAAACAGTTGGGGCCACCTACGAAATTCTGGATGGTCAGGTGATTGTGAACGGAGGAAATTGCCAGTAAAAAATCTTACTAACCCTAAAGCTAACCTTAACCTGTATGCTATGAATCTGTAATTATTCGCTACTGCTCCCCAATTTTTCGTGAAAAGCCAATGGTGGGACAAGCACCATTGGCTGGATTCTTCCCCTTAGGTGATACGGCCCGATTCAGGCTGACGGGGATTGTTTTGCCCGATTTTTTTGCAAACCGAACTGACAAATCAAAACTATGAAAAAACCTACTCCTTTTATAGTAAGGTGTATGAAAATTACCTGTGTACAAGCCTTGTTGGCAGTGCTGTTCATGAGTGCATCCTGGGCCACCGACGTAACGGCCCAGGAGCTACTGGATCGACGGCTCAGCCTGACTGTTCGAAACGAGAATATTAAAGCCGTTTTGCGGGATATTGAAAAAATGGCGGACGTCAAATTTTCGTATAGCCCGCAGATCGTACCGGCTAAACGCCTGGTGTCGTTCTCGATGCAGAACACAACCCTGCGGGAGGTACTGGAAAACCTACTATCTCCGTTACGGGTGAGCTACAATGTGTCGGGTCAGCAGATTATCCTGACCCGTGTTCCGAATGACCCTTCTGTAGGGCTCACTCTCCCCACGCCCACCGAACAGCCCCAGACTGTTCTGGAACCCGAACGGGTCGATCGGGCTGTAACCGGCGTAGTAACGGATGAGAAAGGTGAAGGGCTACCCGGTGTGAGCGTTTTGCTGAAGGGAACGCAGACCGGCAGTGTAACGGATATTAATGGCCGGTACTCAGTAAATGTGCCCAATAGTGGCGGCACGCTGATTTTTTCCTTCATTGGTTACGTGTCGCAGGAAGTGTTGATTGGTAATCGGTCAGCTATAGATATCAAATTAGTGACAGATATTAAGTCACTGAATGAGGTGGTGGTGGTCGGCTACGGTACACAGCGGAAGAGTGATATTACGGGTTCGGTAGCGTCGGTTAGCTCAGAAGCCCTGCGTGAAGTGCCCGTTGCCAACCTGCAACAAGCCCTTCAGGGGCGGGCTGCGGGGCTTGAAATTCAGCAGATTGGCACCAAACCGGGTGCGGGTGCACAGATTCGTATCCGGGGTGAACGCTCCATCAACGGCTCCAACGATCCACTGATCGTACTGGACGGAATTCCCTTTGAAGGCGGCAACCTGAATGACATTAACCCCAATGAAGTCGAATCGGTTGAAGTGCTGAAGGATGCCTCAGCGACTGCCATTTATGGTTCGCGCGGAGCCAACGGGATTATTCTCGTTACGACCAAACGCGGGAAGGCTGGCCCCGCCAAACTGACGGTTAACTCTTATTATGGCGTTAGCACCGTAGCCCGGCGATACCCCGTTTATAATGCCGATCAGTACCGTGCACTGCGGGACATTTCGGTCTTCAACGGTGGCTACATGCCCGAAGAACTGGAGTCAATCAAGACCGGACGCACCACAGACTGGCAGGATTTGATGTACAAAAACGGCTTTATCAGCGATAATAGTCTGGGTTTGTCGGGCGGCACGCAAGACACGCAGTTCTCGCTCGCGGGTGGTTATTTTAAGCAAACAACAGTGTTGCCCGGACAGGACTTTACCCGCTACTCCCTGCGCGCCACCATCGACTCCCGAATTGGCAAACGCTTTAAACTGGGCCTGAATACGCTGAACACCCTGGGCATTACCAACGGCGATCAGTTCGTAAACCCCATGTTCAACATCCTGTCGCTGAGCCCACTAATGCCCGCTTATGACGCCAATGGCGGTATCGTGAAAGCCCCGGCGGGTAACGTGGATGATCAGGCTAACACCTACAGCCCGTTGTTGCTATTCAACAACAACAATAACTGGGTTGACCGGAAACGTCGTCTCCGTACCTTCAACAGCCTGTATGCTGAATTTCAGATCATTGATGGATTAAAATACCGGTTGAATCTGGGTCTGGATTATCGGCAGGAGCAACAGGCTCAGTTTCAGGGAGCCGACAGCTATTTCCGGGTGAAAATGGGCAATACAGCCAGTGTCAATAACATCGAAGGCTTCGGCTATACCATTGAAAACCTGCTGACCTATGATAAAACCATTGCTAAAAAACACCGGATCAGCTTAACGGGCCTATACAGTCGGCAGGTTGACCGCACGTACAACAGCTACGCAAAAGTCGACTCGATTGACCAGGATTTTATCCAATTCTACAATCTGGGTCAGGCAAAACAATCGGCAACAAATCGGCCAACACTAAGCGGGAGCGAATCGACCTGGGGACTTATCTCCTATATGCTGCGGGTAAATTATGCCTACAATGATAAGTACCTGCTTACCATAACGGGACGTCGGGATGGGTCTTCGCGGCTGGCTAATAAATGGCACAACTACCCGGCGGTTTCGCTGGGTTGGAATATTGCCAACGAAGCCTTCATGAACCCCATTAAAGTAATTACCAACCTGAAACTACGGGCTGGCTGGGGCGAAACCTCGAATCAGGCCGTTGCCCCGTATTCCTCGTTGGGTGGGGTGACGAATACCATTGCGAACGGCAACGTGAACGTGCCAATTCTGTACAACTACGGCACCAGTATCCAGAGTGGCTATTATGTAAACGCAGCCCCCAACACTGCCCTGGATTGGGAATACACCCGCACAACGAACATCGGTCTGGATTTTGGCCTCTTTGGCAATCGCCTGACGGGTTCGGTTGACTACTACAATGCCCAAACGTACAACATTCTTTATGGTCTGGCCCTGCCGTCGTCGTCGGGGATTCCGGGCAACTTCGTGACCAACATCGGGAAGATGGAGAACAAGGGGCTGGAAATAACGTTGAGCAGTGTTAACGTTCGAACTCAAAGCGGCTTTACCTGGTCGACGGATCTGAACCTGTTCTTCAACCGAAATAAGTTACTGAGTCTGAACGATGGGTTTGTGCGAAACATACCCAATGGTCTGCACGTAGGGCAACCACTCTCGGCGATTTATGATTACGATAAACTGGGGATCTGGCAGATCAACGAAGCCGCCCAGGCCGCTACATTTGGTCAGGTACCGGGTCAGATTAAAGTACGGGATATCAGCGGACCCGATGGCAAACCCGACGGCAAGATCGATGCCGACAACGACCGGACCATCATCGGGAGTGGCCAGGCTAAACTACAGGGAGGTCTGACCAACCGATTCACGTATAAAGGTTTCGACTTTTCATTCGTTGCCTACGCCCGTATCGGAGGCACGCTTGTCAGCGGTGTTCACCAGCCTTATGCGGGTTACCTGGCTATTCTGGATGGCCGTCGGAATCAGCTAGCTGTCGATTACTGGACACCAACGAATCCAACGAATGCGTTCCCGATGCCCTCGTCGCAAATAACACCGCCCAACGCCAGCAATGCCTGGTCAACGCTGGGGTATTATGATGCATCGTTCGTCAAAATCAGAAGCATCAATCTGGGCTATACGGTCACCACGAACGTACTGAGTCGGTTAGGCGCACGCTCTGTTCGGGTTTATGTGCAGGCGCAGAATCCATTTCTGCTGTTCTCGCCCTACGTCAAAGCGGGTGGCGTTGATCCAGAGCCGACCGGCACGGGTACCAATGGGTTTGTGCAGAGTGGCGGAAACATCCCGAACCGGGCGCTCACCATTTCGCTGAATACCCCGCCAACCCGCTCCTTCATCGTGGGTGTCAATCTTGGTTTCTAATTCCTGAACAACAAATCCTGACCATGAAAACGAAGTATAAATTAGCTGTCGTTCGGTTGCTGACCCTTGCCTTACTCGGCTTGCCATTCGGTTGTAAAGACGATATTCTGGAAGAACAACCCTATACCGTATTTACAACGGATTATTTTAAATCGGCCACTGGCCTTCAAAGTGCCGTTACGGCAGCCTATGCGGGCCTTCGCTATGATTTCGGCCCTATCGGTGCCTTAGACATTTCGAATATGGGCACCGATGAGTGGACCATGGGCGACCAAAGTCTAACAGGCGATGCGTTTCAGGAAGGAACCTACGGGCTGAATTCCAATGATGGGGCGATTCAAACGCCCTGGAACCGAAATTATTGGCACATCAATCTGTGCAATGCAGTAGTCGATTTTGCGCCAGAAGTCCAAATGGATGCCGCAGCCAAAACAGTCCTGATTGCCGAAGCCCGGTATTTACGAGCCCAATTCTACCTGTTACTGGTGCAACAATTCGGGGCCGTTCCGGTCAATCTGGGATCGGGTGATCTGAAATTCAACACAACCCCGACAACGGCATTCTATCGGTTACCGCTGAATGATGTGCTGGTGAAAGATTACCAGGCGATGATCGATGATTTGATCTATGCCAGTGCCAACCTGCCCATTACCCGACCTTCGGGCGCTTTCAAACTATCACAGGCGGCTGCGCTCCATATGCTGGCGAAAGTCTATCTGTTTCGGGGCTATTCGACGGTAAAACAGGGCAGTGATTTTCAGAATGCGTATGACACGGCGAAAAAACTGATCAATGGACAGTCGACCTATGGAACAGCCTTGCAGCAGGATTTTGGTAAGGTGATGGAAGAAGGCAATGATTATAATTCCGAAATCATGTTTTCGGTAGAACGGATGCCACTCAACAACGCAGCCAATGAATCGCCCAGCCCAAGCACGGATTTTGCCAACAAAGTAAACCTGGCCAACAATCTGTTCAACATGAACTACCAACAGGCAGTCCCCGGCAATTACCCGTACGTACCGCTTGCCGGAAAGACCATTTTCACCAGCCGCGTATTGCAATACGGTCGGCCATTGCGCCACTTCGCGCCCACCAAATGGCTGCTCGAAACCGCCTTTGCTGATCGGGGGAACGATAGCCGTTTCGACAACTCATTCCGCATGGTCTGGAAAGCTGATACCTACGATGCCGCCGGTACCGATGCGTATAAATCGTACGTATCGACCATCAACAGCTATGGTCTGGCCATTGGCGATACCGCGATTTATCTAACTAACACAGATAAAAAAGCGGATTCGCTGAAAGCCTTAGCGGGTGCCCAGCAAAAGAAGTATTTCGTCGTTGGCCCCTCGCAGTTTTTCCTGCCTTCGAACCGGACGCTGAACGTGTATCCGAATCTGAAAAAGTATGATTCCAAACAGCGCGCCAACTTCCAGGACGCATCGGGCCGTCCCTTCCCGGTGAGCAAGTTATCGGAAACGTATTTGCTGGCGGCAGAAGCGGCTATGCAAACGGGAAAATCGACCGAGGCCGTGGATCTGATTAACGTATTGAAGAAACGCGCGGCTTACCGACCAGGCCTTACGACAGCGCAGGTGGATGCACGCTATGCTCAGATCAAAGTAAACTCAGCCTCGCAGATAACGCTCGACTACATCATGGACGAACGCACCCGCGAACTCTGTGGCGAAAGTCTGCGCTGGCCTGATCTGGCGGTACGGGGTATTCTGGTGGATCGGCTGAAAACCCGCAACCCAGATGCCGCTCCCAAAGTACAGCCGTTCCACATGCTCCGGCCCATCCCCCAAAGTCAGCTCGACGCCTTGCAGGACGCCAACAAAGCACAATATCAGAATCCGGGGTATTAAATTAATGGATAATGAATAATGTAAAATGCACAATAATTAACATGCTCATAATCGGTATGTCATCCATTTTACATTATTCATTATCCATTATTCATTCAATTTTAAATATTCATGCAAAAGACATATCTCCTTCATATACTGGCACTTGGATTGAGTGCGGGATTGATTTCCTGTAGCAAGCCCGATGCCGTAGGCACCCTGAATCTGGGTAGCTTTTCCGATACCAGCGGGACCTTAAAAAGCGCGACCAGTGTCCCCATTGGTATCGCTATTGATTATACACCCTTTGTGAACGATGCCAAGTATCGGGGCACCATAGCCCGCGAGGCCAAAACTGTCACTTTCGGCTACCAGATGAAACACGGTGCGCTGGTGCAGAACAACGGGACGATAAACTTCAGCCAAGCTGATCAACTTTATGATCTGGCAACGGCTGCCGGGCTTGATGTATTTGGCCATACGCTGGGTTGGCATACGAACCAAAATGCCACTTATCTGAAGACGCTCACGGCGGGTGCCAGTTCGGCGGGTGCGCCTAACCTGTTAACCAATGGCGATTTTGAGCAGGGAAGCGGCAGCAGTTTCACGGGCTGGTCGGCCTACAATGGTGGATCGTCCATGTCGGCGGGTTCGGGTGCTGAGGTGCACGGTGGGACCCGGTCGTTCAAGGCAACGGTTACGGCGAGCGGGCAACCCTATAGCGTTCAACTGGCTAGTACCGCATTCACGTCTACCGTAGGTAGCTCCTATAAAATTTCGTTCTGGATCAAGGCGCAGGCTGCCGGTGGAAAGATGCGTCTGTCAACAGCACCCAACGCGCAGTACAGTGCTGATTATACCGGTATTGGTACCGATTGGGCGCAGTATAGCTGGACAATTACGGCGAATGCACCTGCTACTCAACTTGTCCTGGACGTCGGCAGCACGGCCAATACGTATTACATTGACGATATAACCATCACTGATCCGAGCGTTTCTGTCCCGGCAACGGGTGCTGAGATTGCAACACGGGTCGATAATGCGCTGAACGACTTCATTACCAAAACCGTAACCCATTACAAAGGCAAAGTAAAAGCCTGGGACGTGGTCAATGAACCGATGATCGATGGCTCGGGGGCACTGCGGACCAACACCAATACCACCCTACCCAACGGTGCCACCGATTACTTTTTCTGGTCGCAGTACCTGGGGCGCAACTGGGCGTTGAAAGCGTTCCAGTACGCAGCCGCAGCCGATCCAGCAGCGGAGTTGTACATCAATGAATACAATCTCGAAGCCAGCGGTACCAAACTCGATTCGTTGATTGCCTATGTAAACGAGTTGAAAGGCAAAGGCGCTAAAATCTCGGGCATTGGCACCCAGATGCACATCAGTACCAATACATCCTATGCGGGCATTGACAATGCGTTTCAGAAACTGGCGGCTACCGGACTGAAGGTTCGGGTTTCGGAACTGGACGTTCGCGCAAATCCGCTGGACAAGGCAGATTTCGATCCAAAGCGAAACCCACAGGCTTTTGCGTATCAGGCCGCTATGTACAAGTACGTGATCGACTCCTACCTACGCTATGTTCCGGCAGCTCAGCGGGCGGGTATCACGATCTGGGGCGTCACGGATGCGGATAGCTGGATTGTTCTTCAGCAGAAAAAGATCGACACCCCCCTTTTGTTCAATGCCGATTACACCAAGAAACCAGCCTATTCGGGTGTGTTGCAGGGATTGAAAGGGCAAGCGAATTAAGCATATTAACTTAATTATTTTGATGGTGTTTTGTCATTCCGACGAAGGAGGAATCTCAAGTGGATTAATAGTCAATCTTGAGATGCCTCCTGACGTCGGAATGACAAAAAAATGCTCATTTTTGACCGAAATAGAAAAATATAAGCCGTTTCAAAGTCAATCCGTTCTCTCCCCCACCGATGATCCACCGTTGTTTCCAATTCATCTTCCTTTTCCTGACACTATCGGCTTTTGCCCAGCCTCCCCATCTGCAAAAACAGGGAACGGCAACGCAACTAATCGTTTCGGGAAAACCCTTCCTGATACTAGGTGGTGAACTCGGTAATTCGAGCGCATCGGATATGGCGTATATGCAACCGATCTGGCCGAAGATGCAGCAAATGCACGTCAACACGGTACTGGCACCCATCTATTGGGAATTGCTGGAGCCTCAGGAAGGAAAGTTTGACTTTACGCTGGTCGATGAATTGATTAAAGATGCTCGGCAACATCAGATCAAGCTGGTCTTTCTGTGGTTCGGGGCCTGGAAAAACAGCATGTCCTGCTATGCGCCAGCCTGGGTCAAAACCAATACGAAACGGTTTCCTAGAGTTCAGACGAAGAGCGGGAAGGCCGTTGAAATTCTGACGCCATTTGACAAAAATACCCTTGACGCAGATGTAAGCGCATTTAGTGCGCTCATGCGTCACATTCGTGAAACCGACGAGCGGCAACAGACTGTCATCATGATTCAGGTTGAAAATGAGATCGGGATGCTGCCCGAAGCCCGGGATCACTCGCCGTTGGCAAACGCTGCTTTTGAAAAACCCGTCCCGGCAGCACTGATGCAGTATGTACAAACGAACAAAGCATCGCTGGCACCCGCCATCCGAACCGCCTGGCAAGCCAACGGATCAAAAACCAGTGGTACCTGGGAATCGGTATTCGGCAAGAGTCTGGCCACCGACGAACTGTTTATCGCGTGGTACTTTGCCGTGTACACCAATCAGGTAACAAAAGCGGGCAAGGCCATTTATCCGTTACCGATGTTTGTGAATGCGGCCCTGAATCGCCCGAATGTCAAGCCCGGCGATTATCCCAGCGGTGGGCCCCTACCCCACGTTATCGACGTCTGGAAAGCGGGCGCACCCGCACTTGATTTTCTCTCTCCCGACTTTTATAATCCCGATTTTAAGTACTGGAACGATCTGTATACCCGTAAAGACAATCCGCTGTTTATTCCGGAGATTCGCTTTGAACCGTCCGATGCCGCTAAAGTTTTTTACGCCATTGGGCATTATGAAGCTCTGGGTTTCTCCCCGTTCTCGATTGAATCGACAGAGAAGCCCGCCGAGGAGCCGATTGCAAAAAGCTATACTATTCTGTCTCAACTCACTCCCCTTATTCAAGCCAATCAGGGTAAAGGTGTCATGAACGGAATGTTGTTTGACAGAAAGACGGCTATTGATACCATCCGGCTAGGTGGCTATACGTTTATCTGCAAACACGATTACACCCTGGGCTGGTCGCCGAAAGCAAAGGAGGATGAATGGCCAATGACGGGTGGCCTGATTATTCAAACAGGGCCTGACGAATTTACGGTGTCGGGAACAGGTATAGTCATTACCTGTACGTCCGATAAGCCCGAAGCACCCAATGCGGGAATTTTGCAACTGGACGAAGGAACGTACATCGACGGGAAGTGGAAACCGGGTCGGCGACTGAACGGCGATCAGGATCACCAGGGCCGTCATATCCGGATTCCAACCGGGGAGTTTGGGATTCAGAAGCTGATGCTGTATCGATATTAGGGGCTGCTCTGGTAGCTAAATTCGGCTCGTTATTTATATTCACACAATTTATTATGAAAATAATGCAACCGATTGCAAATCAAAACACTATTTATGATATTTGTACTAATGTAAGTAATAATAGTATTATTGAGTAGATCGTGTTCGAAAAACACTTTTAAGCACTCGGGTGCCAATAGCCATCAATTTATGGCCAACTGATTCTGACTTGAAGGATCAAACCGAAAAATAGTAGCATACGATTCACCTATAAAAGTGGACTTATAAGCTAACCTTATTAACTCACTATACATCCATAACCAAACCAATTTCTTCCAACCACCCTTTCCCTAAGCCTATGACAAAACACGTAACCGCATAAAAAAAGCCAGTGATGTTGGCCCATCACTGACTTCCAAACTTTCCCCATTTCTCCTGCGAAAAATTCATCCGGTTCGGATGCAGGGATTTTTTTGCCGTTTCTAAACCGACAAACCTTCAAATTTATGTCAAATCAACTACAGTTACGTAGTCTACTGCGCATTTTTTTGCGTCACGGACTCTACCAATTCGTACTTATAGCGACACTTATACCAAGCGCGTGGGCCCACAAGCCACTTACTGCCGACCAACTCGTTACGGGTACCGTTCTCGACGAAAAAGGAAGCCCCTTAGCCGGGGTAAATATCCAGATTAAAGGCACTACGCGGGGCACTGCCAGTGATGCAGGTGGTGCTTTCCGGATTGATGTTCCAAACGGAAGTTCGGTTCTGGTATTCAGCTACATTGGGTATAAAAAACAGGAAGTTCCCGTTAACAACCGGAGTACGATCAATGTATCGCTGGAGGCTGATGCAGGCTCGCTGGAAGAGGTCGTTGTAGTCGGTTATGGTACCCAACGGCGGTCGTCGCTAACGGGAGCCGTTTCGACCGTAACACCTAAAGAGTTAACAGCTTTGCCCGTACCGAACGTGTCATCCGCTTTGCAGGGCCGGGTGCCGGGTGTATCGGTTGTTAACAACGGAGGACCGGGAACGTCGCCTATTGTACAGATTCGGGGAGTCGGTTCGATTAACTACGCATCGGGACCTCTCTACGTTATCGACGGCGTACCAACCGGTGACCTCAACAGCTTCAATACCAACGACATTGAGTCGCTGGAAGTACTTAAAGATGCCAGTTCGGCGGCCATTTACGGCTCACGGGCGTCGAATGGTGTTATCCTGATTACAACCAAAAAGGGTGGCCGGGACAGCAAAGTACGCATTACCCTCGATTCCTACGTGGGTACACAAAGCGCCTGGCATAAAGTGGATGTGCTCAACCGCGACCAGTATGTGCAATATGCTAAAGCGCTCACCTCGAACGCCGGAATCCCAACACCGGGTCGTTTGAGTGATTTGAATCAGCCTATTTACGCTGGGGCAACGCAGACATTTGCCCAAACCGAAACGAACTGGCAGAACGAGCTTTTCCGGAATGCACCCATCGCCCAACATCAGATTTCGCTGTCTGGCGGCAACACGGTTTCCCGTTTCTTCGCGTCGGGGAGTTACTTCAAACAGGACGGTATTATGAGGGGGAGCGATTTTGAACGAGGCTCTTTACGCCTGAATTCCGATCACCAGGTAGCCAAGTTTTTGACGATTGGCCAGACACTGACCGCTGCCTATAGCAACCAGCGTAACGAAACTACAGGCGATCGGTCGCAGTTAATGCATGCCATTCGGATGATGCCTTACTGGCCGACGATGGACCCTACAAAAGTAGGTGGATATAGTGCGCCAACGGCCCTTGACGGTTCCGACCCGGAAAACCCGCTCCGCGCCCCAGCCATGGACGTTACCCGAACTAAATTCCTGAAAGCTTTTGCTACGGTCTACGCCGATGTCCGGTTTACCAGCTTTCTGAAATACCGCTTTAATTACGGGGTCGATTTAGGGTTTTCAAACGGTAGCACGTTTAATCCGATTTACAACGATGGCTACGTGCAGCGTACGTCCGCCACTGTACAGCAGGTACGCAATACGAATATTGCTCAGACAATTACCAACCAGCTTTCATTCGATAAAACGTTTGGAAAACACTCCCTCAGCGTGCTGGCAGTGGCCGAAACGCAGAAGGTACTGTCTACGGGTCTGACCGGTTCAGGTACCCGACCCAACAACGATCTCGATGTCATTCAAGGTGTTAGCAACCCATCCATCACCAGCACTCGTGCCGAAACAGACTTGATTTCGTATGTAGGTCGTATCAATTACGATTACGAAGGTAAGTATTTGTTAAGCGCTTCGATTCGCCGGGACGGGTCCTCGTTGTTTGCCCCCGGTAATAAGTGGGGGAACTTCCCATCGGCATCGGTAGGCTGGCGTATCAATCAGGAGAGCTTCATGAAAGGCATGCCGCAACTCTCTGAGTTAAAACTGCGGGCCAGCTACGGCCGGACCGGTTTCAATGGCATAAACAACTATGCCTGGCAATCGCTGGTACAGGCCGATGCCACGGCTTATCCATTTGGTAGCGCCAATGGGTTGGGCTCCTATTTCAACTCGCTGGGTAATACCGAACTGAAATGGGAAACTACCGACATGGTCAATGTAGGCCTGGATGTGGGCTTGTTCAATAACCGCATTACGTTCACCGGCGAAATCTACAACCGCTTTACCGATGGTTTGATTCTGGCTGTTCCGATTCCGAACTCCATTGGGTACACCAATGCGCCCGTTGCCAATATTGGTAGCATGAAAAACTGGGGCTACGAATTTCAGGCAGGTTATAATTACGCGAAGGGTGATTTCCGGGGGAACGTATCGGCAAACGTGGGGATTACCCGCAACCGGGTGCTGAGTCTGGCCACGCCAACGGCATCCATTTACGCAGGCCAGAATGCGGACTACGGCGGATTCGATATTACCAAAACCGAAGTTGGGCAACCCATTCAGTCGTTCTATGGCTGGCAGGTCGATGGTATTTTCCAGAGTCAGGCCGCTATCAATGCGGCAAATGGCATCGATGGAAATGACCAGACCTTGTACCAGGATAAGGCGGCACCGGGCGATATCAAGTTTAAAGACCTCAACGGTGACGGTAAAATTGACGCCAACGACCGGACGTACTTAGGCAGCTATCTACCGAAATTCAACTACGGCGCTAATTTCACCGGCTCTTATAAAAACTTCGACTTTACGCTCTATCTGCAAGGCGTTCAGGGCAATAAGATTTATAACGGCACAAAAGTGGTTACGCAGGGCATGCTTCGCTTGTTTAATGCGGGCACGGCTGTCCTGAATGCCTGGACACCCACCAACACCAACACCGACGTACCACGGGCAGTAAGCGGAGATCCGAACAACAACAGCCGTACATCGGACCGCTTCATTGAAGATGGTTCGTATATGCGGATCAAGAACCTGACGATTGGGTATACGATACCCGTCAAAACGCTGGGCAGCTTAACCAGTGGTGTCGTCAGCAAAGTCCGGGTGTATGTCTCTAGCCAGAACCTGCTGACACTGACCAAGTATACAGGCTACGACCCAGAAATTGGTTCGCGTAATGGAACGCTGCTACGGAGCGGCATCGACTATGCCAACTACCCACAGGCACGCACCTTTCTGGCTGGTCTTCAGCTCACGTTCTAATTGGTTTTTCGACGACCTCAAATCTTATTATTTCCATGAAAAGACAGTATTTTTTAATCAGCGCTTTACTCCTGGGTATGACGGTTGGGTGTAACGACAAGAGTTTGGATCAGCTCAACCCAAACGCCGTTACTACCGATAGTTACTTTAAAACCGACGTACAGATAAAAAGCGCCACGAATGGTATCTACGCGGCTCTTCAATCGACTAATCTGATAGCGCGTGAGTGGTTCTTTACCGAAGACCTTCGTTCCGACGATGTATCGGCGGGCGGTGGCCAACTCGAAACGCCCCGGAACCAGTTGTTGACGGGTGTTCACGACACAGGAAACTCGTTGGTGAGTTCCGTTTGGACAGGCGCTTACCGGGTTATTCACCGGGCCAATGTGGTCGTTGATAAGGCCGCGGCTTCGGCATCTACGTTAACGGCGAGCGTAGCTGCTCAGGCAACCGGCGAGGCCAAATTCTTACGTGCCTGGTCCTATTTCGAGTTGGTGAGTCTGTGGGGTGCCGTTCCACTCTACAAAAACTACGTTACCTCACTGTCAGGTTCGGCGGCCCGTTCGCCAGAGGCTGATGTATACGCCTTTATTATCGCTGATTTGAAAGCAGCTCAGGATGCGCTTCCGGCTACGTATGATGCAGCCAATCAGGGCCGGGCTACGAAGGGCGCGGCTACGATGTTGCTGGCTCGCGTGTATATGCAACAGGGCGATTATGCCAACGCCAAAACGGAGCTACAGAAAATAATCAGCTCGGGCACCTATCAACTGGTGGATGAGTATAACGACAATTTCATCGAGGAAACCGAGTTCAACAAAGAGTCGATCTGGGAAGTCAACTTCCTGCCATCGGGCGGTACGTTCAACTGGGGTACCGATGGCGATGGCGCTTCGGGTGGCGAGGAAACCGTTCGAACGCAGGAATATTCGGGTATCGGCTGGCGTAACATTATTCCGTCGAATAGCCTACTAGCTGAATTTGAAAAAACCAGCAAGGGCGATGCGAAAACTGACCCGCGTTATGCTAAGTCGGTGTACACAACGGGCGATAAATTCAACAATGGTCAGAGTACATTGACGGATGATGTGCAAAACGGCTTTAGCTCGACAGTTGATGGCAAAGTGCAGAAAATAAGCTGGCGGAAGTTTACGCTGATGTACAAAGCTGGAGTTTCGACTACGGGGGGCATTAACCAACGCATTATGCGGTATGCCGAAACGCTCCTATCGATGGCTGAGTGCGAAAACGAGTTAGGCAATACAGCCAGCGCGGTTACGTACCTGAATATGGTTCGGAGCCGCCCCAGCGTGGCGATGCCCGCTTACCCAACAGCGAACTACCCAGTTACAACAAAAGATCAGGTATTCGCTGCTGTTATGCACGAACGCCGGGTTGAGTTGAACGGCGAGGAAATCCGGAACCGGGACATTTTGCGCTGGCGGAAACTGGGCAAGCTCAAAACCGAACCCCTTGCTTATTTCCAGAAGGGCAAACACGAGTTGCTGCCAATTCCCCAACAGGAAATCGACAATAACCCGAACATTGGCCTAAAAGGCCAAAACCCTGGCTATTAAGTAATTAATGAATAATGGATAATGTGCAATGGATAACGCTACGATGCTACTTATTCATTGTACATTATCCATTATTCATTTTTGCGTCTGTGGTGTCAGATGCTAACATCTGACACTGTGAGGTTTCCTAAAGCCTCTCCAGTTAGTATAAATGAGGTTTTAAGAAACCTCGCAGTGTCGGTTTTGAGAAACTGACCCCACAACCCAACAAGCCGTTTTATGCAAAAGATGTGGTTACAGGTTATCTGGATTGGCAGTCTCAGCAGCTTGTTAACGGCCTGCCAGCAGTCCGCTCCTACCCTCTTTGAGCAGCTTCCCAGTACCCAGACGCACATAACGTTTGCAAATTCGCTGACCCCAACCGAACAGTTAAACGGCTTTACGTTCACCAATTTCTACAATGGTGGGGGCGTTGGCATTGGGGATTTTAATAACGATGGTTTCCCCGATGTGTTCTTCACCGGTAATCAGGTCAGCTCCCGCCTGTATCTGAATCAGGGAAAACAATCTAAAGACACTTTTGAGTTTGCCGACATTACCGAATCGGCTGGGTTAACTACCGATCGGTGGTGTTCGGGCGTGGTGGTTACGGATATTAATCAGGATGGCTGGCTGGATCTGTATATTTCGGTGGCAAGCCATCCGGCGTTGAAACAAACGGAGAATCTATTATTTGTTAATCAGGGGCTTACGAATGGCAAACCTGTTTTTAAAGAACTAGCGGCTGAATACGGCCTGGCCGATCCATCCTTCACCACACAATCGGCTTTTTTCGATTACGACCTCGATGGCGATTTAGACGTCTTCCTGCTCAACACCGCTCCCGATTATCAAAATCCCGCTCACCTTCGCCCGGTTGTTTCAGACGGAACACATCCGAGTACCGGAAAACTCTATCGGAACGAAGGTATTGGCCCAGCCCGACATCCCATTTTTCGCGACGTTTCGCAGCAGGCAGGCATCACCTACGACGAACTTGGATTAGGCCTGGTTATCAGCGATTTCAACAAAGATGGCTACCCGGACATTTACTGCTCCAACGATTTTACCAGCAGCGATATTCTGTACCAGAACGACGGAAACGGCCATTTCACCAACGTTATCAAACAGGCTACGGCTCACACCAGTATGTATGGCATGGGCGTGGATGCGGCCGATCTTAACAACGACGGCCGACCCGATCTGATGCAGTTGGACATGCTGCCGAAAGAAAATAAACGACTCAAAATGATGCTGAACGGGCAGGATTTTGACCGCAAAGAAATGAGCGTTTCTGCACCCTACGGCAATCAGATGCAGTACATGCGCAATTCCCTTCAACTCAATTTGGGCAATCTAGCCGATCCTAACACCCCGCTGTTCAGTGAAGTTGGCTTGATGGCGGGCGTGGCACAAACCGACTGGAGCTGGGCGGCCCTCCTGGCCGACTACGACAACGATGGCTGGAACGATATGTATATCACCAACGGCTATCGAAAAAACGTCACCGACCGCGATTTCATCAACTTTACCGAAGATTTCTCCGGCTTCGGCACCACCGAATACAACACAAAAAAACGACTCGATTTACTGGAAAAAGTACCCGAGATTCCGCTCGCGCATTACGCCTTCCGCAACAAAGGGGATGGCTCGTTCGCCGATGTCTCTAAGCAGTGGGGCCTCAATACCGAATCATTTGCCAACGGGGCCGCCTACGCCGATTTCGACAACGATGGCGACCTTGATCTCGTAATCAACAACGTAGATGCCGAAGCGCTTATCTATCGAAACCGAAGTCGTGAGCAGTCACCCAATCAGCATTATTTGACCATCAACCTCCAGGGCGATGCGGCCAATCGTCAGGGCATAGGAACCAAAGTTACCCTTTGGCGAGCGGGTCAAATGCAATACCAGGAATTATCGGTGGTGCGCGGGTACCTGTCTTCTGTAGAACCTGCACTCCATTTTGGACTAGGTAAGCAGGACAAGATTGATTCTCTACAAATTGACTGGCCGGGTGGGCGTACTGAAACCAGACGCCAGCTTTCAGTAAATCAAACACTTACGCTTTCTTATCAACAGGCAACGGCAACGTTAAAACCAACTCCGGTCACTCCACGACCAACACTTTTTTCGGACGTAACAGCTTCGTACCCAATCGACTTTGTGCATCGGGAATCGGACTTCGTCGATTTTAAGCAAACGGCAGCCATGCATAAAATGCTGTCGCGCTCGGGTTTTGCGCTGGCCGTTGGTGATGTCAATGGCGATGGGCTGGATGATTGCTTCGTGGGTGGATCGTATCGGGGAAGTCCGGCTTGCCTGTTCGCGCAAACTGCCAACGGTGGTTTTGTTAAACGACCGTTTCCGGCTCAGGCTACCCAGGAAGCCACGAGTGCGCTGTTTTTCGATGCCGACGGCGACAAAGACCTCGATTTATATGTAGTATATGGCAGCAACGAACGACCAGTCACCGATAAAACGGTTTATCAGGATCAGCTATATCTGAACAATAGCAAGGGCGATTTTAGCCTGGCCCCTACAACTACGTTACCCGATGTTTCCGGCAGTGGTTCCTGCGTAGTTGCCTATGATTTCGACCACGACAATGATCTCGATCTGTTCGTAGGCGGTCGCCAGATTCCCGGTCAATATCCCCTACCCGCCCGGAGCTACTTACTGCGCAACGACTCATCTCCACAAGGCGCTCACTTTACCGATGTGACCCAACAGCTTTGCCCATCGCTAATGCAGGCAGGTCTGGTTTGTTCAGCACTCTGGTCCGATTACGACAACGACGGTTGGGCTGACCTCATGCTGGCAGGCGAATGGATGCCCCTAACCATCTACAAAAACACGAAAGGCAGCTTTAAGGCAACCTCATCGCTCCTCCAAATTCCAACTACGTCGGGTTGGTGGAACAGTCTGGCACAAGGTGATTTTGACCACGATGGCGATATGGATTACATCGCTGGCAACGAAGGACTGAACACGCTCTATCATGCCTCAGCGGATGAACCCGTTAACATCATCGCCAAAGATTTCAATAAAGATGGGACCATGGACCCACTGATGGGTTATTACATCAACGGAATCAGCTATCCAGCCGTGCCACGGGACGCACTGAATCAGCAGGTTATCCAGTTCAGACGAAAATACCAGCGGTTCGCAGAGTACGCAGCCGTAACGTTTGATGAACTGCTGTCTGACGATGACCGGCAGGATGCTTATCAGGCACAGGCGACCTATCTGCAAAGTGCCTATATCGAGAATCAGGGCAATGGGAAATTCGTCGTTCATGCCTTGCCCCGAATCGTTCAGGAATCACCCGTTTTTGGTATTGTGGTGCATGACTTTAACCAGGACGGCCATTTGGATGCCGTGTTAACAGGCAATTTCTATCCCAACGAAGTGAACATGGGTCGCGAAGATGCGTCGGTGGGTGTGGTGCTGCTGGGCGACGGTCACGGTCATTTCAAACCCCTGAATCCAGCCGAAAGCGGCCTGTTGATTCGGGGAGATGCCCGGTCGTCGGTGTTAATGAAGAGTAAAAACAAGGAAATACTACTTGTAACAGCAGTCAACTCACAGGGATTACGGTTAAATAAATGCCTGTTGCCAAGGAGAAAATGACTTTTTTCGACAGAATTAACAGGATTTTTTCGGTGGTGTCGGCTTTAAGAAGCCGACAAGCTAGGTTTCTCAAAACCCCGTTCTCGCTTGGCTACGCCGAGTGAGGGCTATTGGTTCAAGGGCCTCTGGCCCGTTTTAGTGCATTGCATTGACCGGCCAGAGGCCGTTAAAAAAATACCCCTCACTCGGCAAAGCCAAGCGAGAACGTCGGAGAATAGTAGGTTTTGAGAAACCTAAGGTGTCAGGTATTAGCACCTGACATCACAGAGGGATTTAATATCCTGTCAAAAACATACTTCATAAAAGTCCAACATGCGAAAATTAGCCCTAGCCACCTTATTGATTCTTTCGCCCGTTTTACTCCATGCCCAGAATGTCTGGAACGGTAAAAAATGTGCCATAGTGCTTACATACGACGATGCCTTGGAAGTGCATCTGGATAATGTCATTCCGGTTCTGGATTCCTTAGGACTGAAAGGCACCTTCTATTTATCAGGCTATTTCCCCGGCTTTGCCAACAACATAGCCCGCTGGAAAGCAGCGGCCGTTAACGGTCACGAGCTAGCGAATCATACACTGTTTCATCCCTGTATTGGCAACACCCCTGGCCGCGAGTGGGTGAAGCCCGCCAATGATTTGAGCAAGTACACGGTTCAGCGAATGACCGACGAAATGAGTATGACCAACATCCTGCTCAAAACCCTCGACGGCCAAAGCACCCGAACCTTTGCCTATCCCTGTGGCGACACCAAAATTGGCGACGTTGATTACTACAAAACGGTAGAGGGAGATTTTGTGGCCGCCCGAGGGACCAAAAGCGAGATGAAGAAAATAACCGAAATCAATTTGGCTGACATCGGTGCGTACGGCATCAATGGCCAGACCGGTGAGCAGATGATTGAGTTAGTGAAACAGGCACAAGCCAGCAATTCGCTGCTTGTTTTTCTGTTTCACGGCGTGGGTGGTGGGCACTCGTTGAATGTCGCACTGGCCGAGCACAACAAGCTGGTACGGTATCTCAAACAGAACGCTTCGACTATCTGGGTAGCGCCATTCATGGACGTAGCTAACTACACCAAGGTTCATCAATCAAAACAGAAATAGGATGGCGCAAACGTCTACGTTCGTGCTATTCTACCCTGGCCATGAAAATCAAGCTCCTTACCCTGCTTCTCCTATCAATCAGCGTTACGCTCCACAGTGTTGCCCAGCGCGTATTCATTCAGCAAACGGAACCGTCTCCGCAAAGCAGGTATGCAGCCGAGCAGCTTACCAAAGCCTTTCGTGCGCGCAAATTCATTATAACCAACGATGCGGGCGCGGCTACATATACCATTCAGCTAGCCCCCGTTAAGGTAAACGTAGGTCCGGAATCATACACGCTCGAACGGAAAAATGACCGCATCACGGTTACCGGTGGTGATGTTCGGGGGTTGATTTATGGAGCGCTTTCGGTAGCCGAGGATGTGCAGAATGGCGTTTCGCTGAACGCGATTAGCTCCCGAACTGAACAACCGCATTTACCGCTGCGCGCCATTAAGTTCGATTTACCCTGGGATACATACCGCCATAGTGACGCCCTCGATCTCCATTACGAAACCTGTCGGGATACACTCTATTGGAAAGCGTTTCTGGATATGATGGTCGCCAATCGATTTAATGCACTGAGTTTATGGAACCTGCATCCGTATACATTCATGATCAGGCCAACGAATTTCCCGAAGGCCACGCCGTTCAACGAGCAGCAGATGAAGGAATGGCAGACGTTGTTCCATGCGATTTTTCGGATGGCGCACGAGCGGGCTATTGACACGTATCTGGTTCCGTTTAATATTTTCACCAGTCCCGAATTTTCGAAAGCCTACAACGTAAATCCCAGACTAAATAACCTGGATCATCATCACTTCATCGACGGCGACACCTCGGCCATTGTCAAGCGCTACACACGGGAATGTGTCACGCAGGTGCTTCGGGAATACCCCGAACTAACCGGTTTTGGTCTGACATTGGGCGAAGCTATGGGCGGTATGTCGCCACAACAACGTGAAGACTGGATGAAGGCAACCATTATTGACGGAATGCGGCAGGCAGGCAGGAAAACCAAGCTCATTCACCGGATTCCGTTTTCCAGTACAACCGGTTCGTTAGGCGTTACGAGTATCGAGACCGAAAAACTAACCCGAAAGTCCATTGAGAGGGAAGGGAATTTAGACTTCATTGAAGGGCCAATCTGGGCGGATTTAAAGTATAACTGGTCGCACGCGCACTCGACGCCCACACTCGTGAAAGTACACGGTGGGAAACTGTATGATACCTATTTTAAACCAGACCCAACTGCCTACAAAATTACCTGGACGGTCCGTAACGAAGATTTCTTTTGCCTGCGCTGGGGTGTCCCCGATTTTGTCCGGGCACATATTGCCGCCAACAACCAGTCGTATGTGGGCGGTTATTTTCTGGGTTCAGAAACCTACATTCCGGCCAAAGACTATTTTACCACGCCCGGCGCTCCCGTTAACTGGAAGTACGCGTTTGAACGGCAATGGCTGTTTTACAAATTATGGGGCCGTTTGCTCTACAATCCCGCCACACCCGACGCGCTATTCAACGCCGAATTTGTTCGTCGTTACGGTGCATCGGCAGCTTCGTTGCTGGAAGCTTACGCCCTGGCATCTGCAACCCCGCTACGGTTGGCGTCTGCAATCGACTTCACCTGGGACTTTTCGCTTTACAGCGAAGGGATGATAGCATTCGATGCGCAAAAGAACGTTTCCTATATCTCTGTCAATCAGCAGATCACGCAGCCCACACTTGACCCAATCTATGTGTCTGTCAGTGATTACGTCAAAACGACAACGGCTGGGGGTTCATTTGGGGCGGACAAAATTACGCCACCCATTCTGGCCAGGATGCTGGAACGCGATTGTCAGAAGGCGCTGCAACTTGTAAAACCAATAAACACCTCAGCGAATCGATCCTTGCAGTATGAAGTTGCCGATGTTAAGGTCTGGTCAAATCTGGGTCTGCATTTTGCCGAAAAATTACAGGCAGCTGTAGCCTTGCAAACGTACCGTACCTCGGGGCAGGAAGCTCAAAAACAGGCGGCTATTCAGCACTTGAAAGCTGCTCTCCGTTATTGGGATGAAGTTGTTACCATTACCCGACCGCTGTATAACGATATGCCGCTGGTGCATCTGACGGAACAGAAAGGCCACACCTGGGCGGAGAACAATAAACTCCGCTTTCACTGGGAGAAACTTCGCCCCGAGGTAGCGAAGGATATTGAGATAGCCGAAAAAGCCCAGTTTGTTACGGGGAAGTAAGGGGTATTTTGAGCCTAACTCAAGTAGTTTATTTTTTGTCATGCTGACGAAGGAATCAGCTTACTGTGGAATCTGTTTAAACTTATTTTTTATAGTTTTAGCTTAACCGCAGAGAACGCTAAGGCAACTCCGCAAAGGTCTCAAAGAAATTCACGCAACCTCTTCGCGCTCTTTGCGGAGTTGCCTTAGCGTTCTCTGCGGTTAAATTGAAATCTCATGTCCTAGCTAGGCAATCAGTCTGCTTTAAGCTGATCCTTCGTCAGTATGACAAAAGTAAATGCCGTTAGGGTGTAATCATCTCAATCGATCCATCGGCCTTCCGTTTCAGCTCGCGTACTTTAATATTCCGCAAGTGCGTTTGTCCCGATAACTCGACGTCGTGGTAAAAGATGTACCATTTCCCCTTAAATTCAACAATGGAATGGTGAGTCGTCCAGCCCGTTACGGGTTTCATGAATGTCCCCTGATAGGTAAAGGGGCCATAGGGTGAAGTACTGGTGGCATAGGCCAGAAAATGCGTGTCGCCGGTTGAGTACGAGAAGTAATATTTCCCGTTGTACTTGTGCATCCAGGCCCCTTCAAAGAAACGCCGGTCGTGGTCGCCTGCCAGCAGTGGTTTCCCGTTCTTGTCAATGATTTTTACATCTTTAACCGGCTCGTCGAATTTGAGCATATCCTTGCTCATCCGCACAACCTTAGCGCTCAGCGCGGGTTCATTGTCCTTGTCTTTCCCTAAATCGGTCTTCAGGCTTTTGTCATACTTGCCTGTATACCAGCGTTGAAGCTGCCCACCCCAGATACCACCAAAATACATGTACGTTTTGCCATCGCTATCTGTAAAAACGGCAGGATCGATACTATAGCTGCCAGGAATGGGAGCCGGTTCGGCTTTGAAGGGCCCTGTCGGCGATTTGCTCGTTGCTACGCCCATGCGGAACACGTCCTCTTTATCCTTCACCGGAAAGTAGAGATAGTACGTGCCATTTTTATAAGCTGCATCGGGTGCCCACATCTGCCGACCCGCCCAGGGCACATCCTTAAGATCCAGTGCAACGCCGTGATCGGTTACCTTGCCATTGATGTTATCCATCGAAAAAACGTGGTAGTCGCGCATGTTGAAATGCCCCCCTTCGTCGTCCTGCGGCACATTAGCTTCAATGTCGTGCGATGGATAAATGTAAATCTTCCCGTTAAACACGTGCGCTGAGGGATCAGCGGTGTAAATATCGGTAACGAGCGGTTTGGGTTTAGCTGGGGCTGTTGTCTGGCAAATACCAGCGTTGACGCCAACACCAACCAACGCGATGGCAACAAGGGTTCTTTTAGTCGAGATAAACATAAAACAGGGGTTATTTAAATAGGGGCTTATAGTGTATAGGACAAGTTTAATTGGGCTGATTATGAACACAGATTGTGTTTTTTTCTGGACAGGATTAACAGGATTTCGATTGTTAATAATCCTGTTAATCCTGTCCAGAAAAAACTTGTCTGAGCGTTATTTGACAACCCGTTCATACTTCAGCAGTTTGTTTGCCCAGGGTATGACGTATTGGAAATTAGGGGCATCGGTATGACCTCCATTGTGCTGTCGCCAGGCCAGATCACCTTCCATCAGGCCGGTAAGTACGGGCGGCATTTTCTCTGTGTTGTAATCGGCACTCACGCCCAGATCGCGGGCTCCCAGCAACCTGAATACTGGCCCGGCGGCCACCGTAGCCTTATAGCTACCTGTTTGGTCGAGCCACTTGGCATCTCCTTTTTCTGGTATGCCATAGCTGACGAACGTAGGACGTGGCGCACACAGCGCCAGCAACTCATGCGAATCGACAGGCAAGTCACACCCGGTTTTACGGCCAAATGACGATTCATCGGCAGCATATTTCAAATAATTACCCGCCATCCAGTGATAGCCTCCGCTATTGGCCAGGCTTTCTACGGCTTCGCCAAAAACGCGCCGTTGTAGCGTTGTGCCCCCTTTTCCCGATGAACCAATCAGAGCCATCCCGAAACGCTGGTCGAAGGCCATCGTTACCAGAGCCGCTTTCCCATATCGGGAAACTCCTTCGATACCAACCTGTTTGGCGTTTACCTGTGGTTCTGTTTCTAAATAATCTAATGCACGAGATGCGCCCCAGGCCCAGGCTCTCAACGCACCCCAGTCATCCGGTTTTCGGGCTTGTCCTTTGTTCACCAGACCGATAATACCTCGGGTAAGACCGGCACCGTTATCGGCCTGAATACTGCTCGTCTCCAGGGTGCAATAGCCCCAACCTGCCGCCAGTAGTTGCTCGGTAGGTGGTGAATCGCCGTTTGGTGCGGGGGCAAAGAAATTGGGGCCAGGTAGCCTTGTGATAGGAGAATAAGCCGGATACCGGTCGAAAATGGCCTTCATCTCCGGGTTTTGTTTGATCATCATCTCCTTGAACACCGCATTGATTTTTTCCATGTCGGCGAGCGAAGGTTGCGCTGGGGCCGGCAACGCCGGGGGGAGAAAGCCAAACATCACCATAACCGGCACCGGGCCTTTTACATTTTGCGGCAATACCAGCACCATATTGATATTCACGTTGATCAACGGGTAGTCGCTGTTATCGACCCGGCCAATCAACTGCTTCGCCACCACCGGAATCCGAGCGACAATTTCGTTATCGGTAACTTTTACGGTCCAGTTTACTTTGGGAACATTCTTAGGCACCCGACCATACATTTCTTTTTCAAAATCCTCGATGAGTTCAGGACGGCGTTGATTCCACCACAGCTCGGGCGTCGTCACTTTCTTTCCGTTTCGGGTAGTGAGTACGTCGGGTAGCTGAGGGCAGGGATCGGCCAGTGCCTCATCGTAATTGGCATGGTTCGGTTCTGATTCATTGGGACTAGGGCCGGGCCTTAATTTCTTGATACCCAGTTGCTGCATCATGTTAGCCTGATCCTGCTGGGCCGTCCACGTTTTAAGCGGAGGATACTTGCTGCTGTCGATGGCAGCTTGTTGTGCTACAGCCCCGAAGGAAAGGAACATGAGCAGCACAAACGTCAGATACTTCTGCATATAAGTTGGGGGTTAGGAATATAGTTAAATAAATGCACAATGAATAATGGATAATGTAAAATGAATAATGCAAAATTCACAGTCATCATACTGGTAATCAACAATTTATCATTATTCATTATTCATTATTCATTATTCATTATTCATTATTCATTATTCATTATTCATTTACTTAGTTATCTGTTCGGAATGGCGATGCGGGTAGTTTCTCCTTATTATAGAGATTCGGGTTAACGGGATTATCGGCCCAGGCGTATCGGACGTAGAGGGGTGTAGGCACTTCATCGCTCCACACCACCACGTTATCGCCTTCTATCTTCACCTTTGCCCAAACGAATTTTTTATCGCTACCGGCAATGGCAAATTCACTCAGGTCTTCCCCATCATTCGTGATCAACCCACCACCGACGTTCGTAAACCGGACCACAATTTTGCCTCCGTCAATGGTTACCGATTGAACGATCGGCCCCGACGAAACGAGGTTTTCATGGTAAGCCGTTTTCAATGCGGTCAGGGCTAGTCGCTCGCCCACATCCTTTTTATTGTCGGGGTGGATATCATTCCATTCGCCTAGGTCAATTGCCACAACCATAGCCGTATTGGGTATTTTTAAGGCATTGAGCTGCGCTTCCCGTAAGATGGCCCAATTACTTTCTGACGGTTGATAGTTGTAGTCCATAAATCCGGGCAGTTGCACATACAGGAACGGCAGGGATTCCTGTTTCCAAAGGCGTCGCCAGTCGTTAATTAACGCAGGCAGCAGCGTTTGATATTCCTGGGGTTTATCCGCATTACTTTCTCCCTGGTACCAGCAAAACCCTTTGATGGCATAGTTTATTTCCGGGGCTACCATGGCATTGTATAAGGCCGTTGGCTGATTCTGGGCATTGATTCCCCCGGCAGGATTGCTCCGGGTAAAGCCTTCTCCCGTGAGTGGTCGGTAGGCCGTACCCACTTTATACTGCCAGGTTCCTTTCATATCAAGGGTATCGGCACCCGCGAACAGACAATAGGGTTTGTCGGGGACAAATCCACCTTTGCCCGAGGTATTGGTAACCCGGATCACAAAAACGTTTTTACCGGCTTTCAAGACATCAGCAGGCACTTTATACCGACGTTGTGGGTATTGATAGGTAGTCTTTCCGACCTGTTTTCCGTTAATATAGAGTTCATCAGCATCCACAATCCGTCCCAGGAAAACGTTGGCGGGCTTACCCGTCATTGAAGCGGGCACTTCGATTTCTTTCCGATACCAGACTACGCCGTTCAGATCCTTTAGGCCCTGGTCTTCCCAATAACCCGGGATATTGATCGTACGCCAGCCTTTAGGCGTGTACGAGCCATCGAACCATTTTGTATTGCCCACTAACCCTAGATCTGCGGGCTGTGCTGGCCGGATTGGCTGCTTCCGGTTTACACTATTGACGTAGGCGGTGTCTTTGTTGGTCGAAACGATGGTTTTGAGGTCAGAAAAGTTGGCCAATCCTTCTTCACTTATCCAGGCTTCTATGGGCGTACCACCCACGCTCGCATTGATAATTCCGATGGGTACTTTATAAGTTGCGTAAAGCTTTTTGGCAAAGAAATAAGCCACGGCAGAAAAAGGCCGGACATCCTGACCAACAGCCGATTTCCACTGACCATTCGGAAGGTTAGGTTGGGGTGATTGCAGATTGGCCGTGGTGGGTACCCAGAATTGTCGTATATGTGGATAGTTAGCCGCTTCAATTTCTTTCGCATACGTCACATCATGAATATTGAGCTGGTGGACCATGTTGCTCTGTCCACTGCAAAACCAGACATCCCCAATCAGGATATCACGTAGTTGAATCCGGGAGTTCCCAATAATATCCATGGTAAAGGGACCACCTGCTGGCATGGCGGGTAACTCAACCTGCCACTTGTCGTTGGCATCCGTTACGGCTTTATAGTTCTTGTTTTTAAACTGTACCGTAATTTTTTCACCAGCTTTGGCCCATCCCCAAACCTTTAGCTTAGCGTCACGTTGCAGCACCATGCCATCGCTGATCAATTTGGGCAGTCGAATCTGGGCGAAACTTGCTTGGTATGCTAACAGGAAAGTTACTATGTATAGAACTCGTAACCAGATAGATAAATAGAATTTCATAACAAATACGAGTGCCTGATCAAAAATAGATTTTAACCACAGAGGCACGGAGAACACAGAGATTAAATAATTAAAAATCACTCTTTTATATCTCTGTGTTCTCCGTGCCTCTGTGGTTAAAATTTTTGTTTAACTAGATGTATTTAAATCCGCCGGGACGATTCCCTGACGATCAATTCGTAGTTTAAGAGAATGGTATTGGTCGTGCTGATTCGTAACAGGCCGTTCAGGTGGTTGATTAAGCTTTGGGCCGCGATTTCACCCATCTCCTGGCCAGGGTAGTGGATCGTGGTCAGGTTGGGCTCCACTAACTGGGCAATGGGGTCGTTGTTGAAACCCACTACGGCAATATCCTTCGGAATCGAAAAGCCATGTTTCCGTAAGCCGCCCATGCAACTGGCCGCACACAAATCACTGGCGACAAAAAGACCGTCGGGGGGCGAAGGCATTTTGGCGATGTCGCTGGCCACATCAAGCCCATCCCGCCGGGTAAAGTTTGTCAGTTTAATCAGCTCATCATCAACCGGAAGCCCATGTTCGAGCAACGCCATTTTATAGCCCTTGAGCCGATCGGCATACACATTTCGTTTGATGCCTCCCGTTACGTGCATGATCCGTTTGCAACCTTGTTCCAGTAAATGGGTGGTAGCTTCATAGCCTGCCTTCAGGTTGTCGATCACAATGTTGGTGCAGTTTTTCTGCTGCATCACCCGATCAAACAAAATCATGGGGATGCCTTTGCGAAAAAACGTATTGAAATGGTCCAGGTTATCGGTATCAGACGCTAGTGAAACGAGCAATCCATCGACCCGACTATTGAACATCGTTTTCGCATTGGTCATTTCCTTTTTGGACGATTCAAGCGACTGACTGATAATCAGGTTGTAATTAGCCTCGTTAGCTACTTTTTCCATACCGGCCAATACGGTCGACATAAACGAACTGTCCAGCCGGGGCACGATAACGCCAATCGTTCTGGTTTGCTGCCGCCTTAGGTTGCTCGCAAAGGTGTTTGAGCGATAACCCATTTCCACCGCCTTACTGTTGATCAATTGTTTTGTATTGCTGTTAATGGCCGGGTGGTCATTCAACGCTCTACTTACCGTTGCAGCAGATAGATTTAATAATCGGGCTATATCGTAAATGGTTGTTTCTCTTTCCATAGTGAGCTATACAGCGGGCATATATTGTCAGGTACTCCTACTATTCGTTTGTGCTCTTCTTTGCAATCGGTTGAATCATGAAGTAACTAAACTTATCAACAACCGCTTACAAGAAAATAACACATTACTAATCAATAGATTATCTCATCAAGATCTATAAGCCCGATTGCACTGCCAATCAGGATGTTTTACCTAAATCTAGGTTGGCCCTAAAGATTGAGATAGTCTAATACACTCTAACTAAGAACGTACCGTAAAATACCCGTGTAATCGTATTACAAATCTAGATTTTTTTTGAAAATTTCTGCAATCGGTTGCAACTATTAAAATAATGAGGAACTTTATACCGATAATACTGATAAACCTAGTCTTGTCTGACTTTAGTCATATACAAGCTCCCTCCAGGAGGAAGCTGTTGCAGTAAATGGACGTGGCGTTGGTTACTCTAACCGACGTTGTGAGGTTTAAGATGGCACCGGCTGACGGTATATGCATCCACAAGCACTGTTTTGTTCATCAAGCGAAGCCCCTCTTTTTCTCTTTATCATAGGTTTGACGCTACAGCCTCCTGCTATCTGGCAGGAGGATTGTTTTTATAGAGCTATAGGGTTCCGTTTTTTACGTAACCTATACGTATGGGTACTTTTAATTCAGATTGGTTTCCGAAATTGACGAACTAAGCAACTGAATTATGTAGCTTGCATACGATTTTACCGTCGTATTTTGCAGGCAATTGTCAATGGTTGAACAGTATAAACAACAGCATCCGTATTTGCTGGCCCTAGATTCCATCATTTTCGGTTTCGATGGGGATAGCTTAAAAGTATTGCTGGTTAAACGAGGTCTTGAAGAGAAGACCTGGTCATTAATGGGTGGGTGGCTTCAGCCCGATGAAAGTCTGGAACAGGCAGCCGCCCGAATTCTGTTTGATCTGACAGGATTGACCAATGTTTACCTTGAACAGTTGTATGCCTTTGGAGAGCCCCACCGAGATCCCATTGTTCGCACGATTTCAGTGGCCTACTTTTCGCTGGTCAAAGTGGCTGATTATGAATCTAAAATTTCGGAGACATTTCAGGCGCGCTGGTTCTCTATCTATGACCTTCCTCCGTTGCTGTTCGATCACGGCGACATGGTGAACTTAGCCATCAAGCGCCTTCGCTATAAAGCAGCCCAGCATCCCATTGGCTTTGAGCTACTCCCCGAAAAGTTTACCCTTCCTCAACTCAAAAAGTTGTATGATGCCATTTATAACACCGACTTTGATAAACGAAACTTCAGTCGGAAAATCCTGTCGACAAACCTGCTCATCAAATTAGAGGAGAAACAGAAGGGGTTCTCCCGAAAAGGCGCTTATTACTATCAGGTCGATTCCGCTAAATATCAACAGCTTACGTCTTCCTTCCTGAATTTCATTCCGAATTCGGATAGCATTTTGTAAAGTTTTTTGACAGGCTTTACAAGATTCTTGTGGTGTCAGATGCTTACATCTGACACAGCGAGGTTTCTTAAAACCTCGTTACTGGCTCGCAAAGGAGGTTTTAAGAAACCTCACAATGTCAGTTTTTAGAAACTGACACCACAGAAAAATACGTTTTCAAGCCATTTACTCTTTAAAAAATAGTACGTGTCGTTTTGACGTTTAATTAATAAGTGTCAATTTTACACTACTAAACAATCAGGTAGCTTTTACGCTCAATTTATCAAGTCTAAACTCATGTCAACAATCACGCTGGGCGACCAGGAATTTTTCAAAGGTATCGGCACCATCGCTTACGAAGGGCCAAAATCAAAAAATCCATTAGCCTTTAAATGGTACAATCCTGATTTAATCGTTAACGGCAAAACCCTGCGTGAGCAGTTGCGATTCGCCATTAGCTACTGGCATACATTCACCGGAACGGGTGGTGATCCCTTTGGTCCGGGCACGCGTGTTTTCGCCTGGGATCAGGACAATGACGCGAACGTCCGGGCTAAATTGAAGATGGATGCCGCCTTTGAGTTTATCACCAAAATTGGCGCACCCTACTACTGTTTCCACGATGTCGATCTGGTCGATGAAGCACCAACGGCTACCGAATACGAAAAACGGTTGCAGGCTATTGTCGAATACGGTCAGCAGAAACAGAAAGCGAGTGGCGTGAAGTTGCTATGGGGAACTGCCAACGTGTTCTCCAATCCTCGCTACATGAACGGGGCATCGACCAATCCTGATTTTGCCGTATTAGCCTATGCAGGAACACAGGTGAAAAATTCAATCGATGCAACGATTGCGCTGGGTGGCGAAAACTACGTGTTCTGGGGTGGTCGTGAAGGCTATATGTCGCTGCTGAACACCAATATGAGTCGGGAAGTCGAACATCTGGCGAAGTTCCTGACCATCGCCCGCGATTATGCGCGTAAGCAGGGCTTTAAAGGAACATTCTTCATCGAACCCAAACCGATGGAACCCACCAAGCACCAGTATGATTACGATGCCGCTACGGTAATTGGCTTCCTGCGTCAGTACGGCCTGGACAAAGATTTTCAGTTAAACATTGAAGTGAACCACGCAACGCTGGCGGGCCATACCTTCGATCACGAATTACAGGTAGCTGCTGATGCAGGCATGTTAGGCAGCATCGACGCCAACCGGGGCGATAACCAGAATGGCTGGGATACCGACCAGTTCCCGATCAATCTGTATGAACTGGTTGAAGCCGCCCTGGTGATCCATCAGGCAGGTGGCATTAAGCCCGGCGGTATCAACTTCGACGCCAAAGTACGTCGTAACTCAACGGATCTCGAAGATTTGTTCGTAGCGCACATCAGCGGGATGGACGCCTTTGCCCGTTCGTTTATCGTAGCCGACGCTATTCTGAAAGAGTCTGATTACCTCAAATTCCGCACAGAGCGCTATGCATCGTTCGATAGTGGTCAGGGTAAAGCGTTTGAAGAAGGTAAACTAACGCTGGAAGACCTACGCAGCTACACGCTGGAAAACGGCGAACCACAACTCCGCAGCGGCAAGCAGGAATGGCTCGAAAGCATCATTAATCAGTATATCTAATACCCTCTGTAGCTCAATTCTGACAGTTGCTCGCCTATTTACTAGCAACAGCAGTCAGAATTGAGCTACATCATTTACGCTGAACTTACAGAAACGCTAGTTGCTGAAATCTACGTCTGGCCGCTCCATTTTACGCTGACTGCGTTTAGACGAATCACTACCGAGTGGCAATTGAACTGACAGTTTATAGAAGCGCACTTCCCGGCGGTTCATTGATACCTGGTAGGCACCTGGTTGGTCATAGATACTGATAAATCGGCGGGAGTTGAACATGTCATTGACCGAAAACGTAACGCTGGCCCGGTTCGCCCAGAAGCCTTTCCTCACTGCAAAATCGACACCCCGTACCGCTTGTCGGTAGCCCTGCAACGAGGGCGCTTTACCATCATTCGTACCTGTTAGTTGGGCTGAAATGTTGGCCGGGAAGCGATACGTTAGGTTTAGCTTGGCGTTATAGGAAACTAACTGGTTTTGCAAATTGACCGATTGCAGAATTACATTGAACACGTTAAGGTTAGCAACGGCACTCAGGTTCGACCCGATATTAAATTTCAACGTATTGTCGAAACCGTAGCGAATGTCGGCTTTGACGTTAATGAACGTCGTTACCAGTACCGACGAATCCGTAGCCGAAGGCTGCGTAAATGGTTTGATCGTATGATCTTCATAGATGTAATACGCCGTAGCCAGCCAACTCACCCCACCAATATTCTTGTTGTAATTAATTTCTGCGGTATTGACAAACTCGGGACGAACGGCGGGGTTACCGATGGTAATGTTTTGCCGATCATTAGCCTGAATACCAATAAACAAGTGCCGAAAGTTGGGTCGCCCCACCTTCCGGCTCAGGCTAAGCCCGATTTCTTCCGTTTCGCTCAGTTTTTTCGAGAGTGCAAACGAGGGGAAGAATGACTGAAACAGGTTTTGTCCAGAAGCCGATGGATAATTGTAGCCAAAGGTAGTTGTATCAAGCCGGGAGGTGCCGTGTAGGCTCGACTGTTCTAAACGCAGACCAGCCTGCAGGCTGATATTTCGGCGAAACTGGCGCGTGTAGAGTATATAAATGGCATTGACGGCCTCGGCAATCCGGGCGTCCTGTGAGTAACTGGGCAACAACTGATAGACCTGCGCATCGTTGTTCAGTTTATTAAAGAAATACTGCTGGTCACGAATGTAGGTATAGCTGCGAAGGCCCATTTCCAGATTCGCCGAATCACCCAGAGGATGCGTGTAGTCCAGTTGGGCAATAACCTGATCGCCATTGGTACGGCCCGTTATTTTATCCCGTTCTGGAAAGCCGGGCTGGGTGATGGGTGTACCCGACTCTACAGTCAATGCCGTTGTCAGCCAATCGGCTGCGTTTGATAGGTGGTTGCGGCTATAGGAGGTAACCAGACTTAACTCTCGTCCTTTACGGGCAAACTGGTGTTTCCAATCGAACTCCAATCCGATATTGGTAAAGGCATTATGCGGCACCGTTGTTCGATTACCCGAGCTGGTAACAGTCTGGTTCAGATCACGGTAATTGTAAGGCTGGGAGCTAACTGTATTGAAAGCCCCGCCTACCACCGTTGCGGCTAGTGATAGCGTATTACGATTGTTCAGCGCATAATCGGCGGCAATCCGCCCGCTCTGGAAGTTGTTATTCAGACTAATTTCGGTAGTCTGGCTAAAGTAATTCAACGGGCTCCCATCAACGCTTCGGTTGGTACGGTTTACATAACCTGTTATTGGGTTTTTGGTCGCATTGATGGAATAAAAACTCGTCAGGTTCCATTTACCACGGCGCCAGTCCACATTCAGCGTACCATCGAAACGAGAATTGTTCCCAATGCCTGCACTAATCAGCCGATTATAGCCGGGTAACCGGTTTTTCTTCAGCACCAGATTGACAATTCCACCTGATGTAGACGCATCATAACGGGCCGATGGGTTAGAAATGACCTCCACCGACTCAATCTGATTGGCGGGAATCTGCGACAGGGTTAGTTGGGTAGGTTTACCATTGACGTAAATCGTTGTGGCCATGTTGCGCAGACTAGGATTACCGCTTTCATCAAGCGTGATCGAAGGCACATTTTTGAGCACATTTTCGGCCGTTCCACCAATAGTGGTCAGGTTTTTCGCCACGTTGAAAGTACGCTTCTCCATTGTCATATCAACAGCGCCTTTCTCCCCTGTTACCTTTACCTCGTTAAGCAGACTGGCATCGGGTTTCAAGCCCAGGGTGCCCATATCCGTTTGTGCCTGTTTGATTCGAATGCTTTTTTCGAGGTTCTGATAGCCGACGAATGTAATCCGTATGGTCAATAAGCCAGCCGGCAAATTATTGATGCTAAAAATGCCCTGATCATCGGTCTGGCTACCGGTCAGAAGGCTATCTTTCCCATGTACCTGTTCAAAAACGGCAACTGATGCAAAGGGCAATACCTGTTTAGTGGCCACGTCCAGTATCTTCCCTGTCAGCCGATTACTGCTACTCAATATTGCTTGCTGAGCAATGGCGGCAGTAGCCCCTAAAAGGATAAACAAAACGAGTAAACTGCGGAAAACTGGCTTCATAATGAGACAAAAGTCTCCACGAATCTTGAAGTAAATCTGAAGTTTTGTCGTCAATTGGTCGGCCTCAACGAACAATGCAATTTATCCAACTATTCGTCCTACAAACTGATATCATTACGTCTCTAGATGAGGCTAA
Organism: Spirosoma migulaei; assembly: GCF_054776855.1. Taxonomy (NCBI): domain Bacteria; kingdom Pseudomonadati; phylum Bacteroidota; class Cytophagia; order Cytophagales; family Cytophagaceae; genus Spirosoma; species Spirosoma migulaei. The sequence continues at coordinate 77,870 of NZ_BAAHBG010000045.1, forward strand.
AGACTACCCTAAAATTTTATCAGCTTAATTAGTTACCAAGATTTACACAATAGCTATACATCAGCACGAATTCGTAAACTATTCTTCCAGAGAACATCGCTATTTTACGCTACTAAAGGATTACTTATCTTTGACAAGGCCATTCTATAGATACACTATAGAAAAGACGACTTATTGAAGTAGTTATGATTACTTAATCATAACTACTTTACCAGACTAAACGTTAGGAAATAAACGCTTCGGATGAAAAAAGGATTACTGCTCATTGGGTTCATCATGAATTGCCTGGCCGTGCAGGCTCAGTCTGTATTCGGCAATGAATGGATTAAATCGAACCAGAAATACCTGAAATTCTCCGTAAACCAGACGGGCGTCTATAGGGTAAATTATGAGGACATTAAAGCCACTGACCCTTCGTTCCTCCAGACAAATCCGGCAAACTGGCAGTTGTTTTTTAGAGGAAAAGAATTAGCTATTCGTGTAGTAGGCCAGCAGGATGGTGTGTTCGATGCACAGGATTATGTTGAATTCTATGGACAAGGCAATGATGGCAGTCAGGATTCACTACTATACCGCCCGCAAAAGCGATTACATCCCTATCAAACGCTATTTTCAGATAAGACCGCCTATTTCCTGACTAGCAGCCCGGCGCTTTCTGGAAAACGGATGCCAGAACTGAACAAATCTGCCCAGGGCCTTACACCAGAAGCATTCCATATCGAAGAAACGGTACAGGCCTTTACCAGCGACTATACGTTTAACAACTTAAAAGGCATCGAACCCGCTCTCCAGCAAAGTTACTTCGAACCGGGAGAAGGCTGGTCGGGGCCAATGCTCACGAAAGATTCGATTGGTACAGTCCGGGTAAATTTAACGAATCGGGTAACCACGTCCTCCCAACCTATTGCCCTGGAGGGTATGGTAAATGGCCGCGATAATAATACCCATCGAATACAGGTAGATGCCTCTCCCACAACAGCTATAGCCACCCTGAACATATTCGGATTCGCGTCACAAACCTTTCAGGCAACGATTAATCCGGCAACGCTTCAGAACGAACAACTTAGCCTACGATTCTCTCCCGAAAAGATTTACTACACAAACAACTTCTCCATTACCTACGTAAAGGTTTCTTATCCACAAGCGCTGGATATGGCAGGCCAGCCAGATAAGGTATTTCACGTGCCGATAAACCCACGTCAGACAGCCTTACTATCTATAAAAAATGCACCTCAGGCATCCATTGCCTATGACATTACGGATAAAACCAATTGCCAATACGTAGCCGCCCAACCGTCGGGCGGTCAAACACTGGTTGTCGTGGATGGAACAACCGTAAAGCGGGATATTTTCGTAACCAGCCATACGCTTAAACCCCTGGCTATTCAGGCTGCCCGTTTTCCGACTACGTTTCCGCAGTCGGCCACGTATCTGATTATTACCCACGCATCACTCAAACAGTCGGCGCATACGTATGCGGCTTACCGGGCATCGGAGGCTGGTGGCAGCCATAAGCCATTTATTGTTGAAGCCGACTCCCTGTACGATCAGTTTAATTACGGCGAACGAAGCCCGCTGGCACTCCGGCGGTTTGCGGATTATATGCTGGCTAATTCAGCAGTCAAAAACTTATTGCTGATTGGCCGGGCGTGTAGCTACCCCTACTTCGTTAAAACAACGCCCGACGATCTGGTACCAACGATTGGCTATCCGGGATCGGACATTCTGTTAACAGCAGGACTAAGCGGCTACCCGATAAATACACCAGCACTGCCGACCGGTCGCCTAAACGTGACGACAAATGATCAGGTGCTCGCTTATCTGGATAAAGTAAAGCAACTGGAAGGCGCTACGCCGAATGACCTCTGGCGAAAACACATCATCCATATCAGTGGGGGTAAAACACTGGACGAAGCCCAAAGCCTGCGTTCTGCGCTGACTACAATTGGTACCATTTACACCAATGGCCAACTGGGGGGTGAAATTAGTGCGTTCAGCAAAAGCACAACCAATGAAGTAGAGCCGACAAACATTACTCCGCAAGTTAATGACGGGGTGAGTTTAATTACGTTTTTTGGCCATGCCGGACCGGCCGTTACCGACATGAATTTTGGATTTGCCTCACCGCCCGAAAACGGATTCAGCAATAAGCGGTACCCATTTATGATTTTTAACGGCTGCGGTGTCGGCGAGATTTTTTCTAATTTCAACACACTATCTACCGATTGGTTGCTGACCCCTAATAAAGGAGCCGCCGTTGTTCTGGCACACTCCTACTGGAGTTTCGAGGAACCAACAACGCTGTACCTGAAAAAACTCTATTCGATTCTGTATACAGATCCTACGTCGCTGGGAATGTCGTTTGGCAAGGTGCAGCAACAGGTAAATTTAGCCCTCGAAAAAGAGAGTGCCGATCCGTATAATGTATCGGTATCTCTGGAAATGATTTTACAGGGCGATCCGGCGGTTGTCCTCTACCCCTTGCCCAACCCCGATTTTAAGGTTGATCCAAAGGGCATCTATATTCAATCGTCGGTGGTGGGGAGTTCACTCAAAAACAGTGATTCGATTCGGGTCGTGATTCCGCTGGCGAACTTAGGCAAGTACATTGCAGGTCAGTCGGTATCGGTATCACTCAAAAAAACGACTAGTACGGCTGCCACGACCAGTACCTTAGGGCTCAACGCCTTTCGCTACCGCGACACGCTGGTGTACACGATGCTTAAAGACGAAACGCTCCAGAAGATCGAAGTAGCCATTGACCCAACCAATCAGCTAACCGAACTCAGCAAAACGAATAATACAGCTAGTTTAACTATTGACTGGGCACAGGCTCAAAACGGCACCAGCTACCCCATTCAAGCGCTCCTGGACCGCATTAGCCCTCAAATCAATGTATTTATTGATGGAGCCATTAAAGAAAATCAGGCCGTTGTTCGGATGAATCCACAGGTAGAGATTTTCATTCAAGACGAAAATCCGCTTTCACCAAAGGATACCACGGCCGTTGACGTATACTTAAAAAGCTGCACAACCTGTAATCCCCAAAAGCTATCGTCGCAATCATTTTCTGTTTCGGCGGTTTCGGCTAACCAGCTCCAGGTCATCACAAATCTGTTGCTTAAAGCGGGGGGAGCCTATCAGCTTATTGTATTCGGAAAAGATGCGGCAGGTAATCGAACCCAACCACCGTATACGCTCGATATCATCACGCTGGCCAATGACGAGACCATTACATTGCGTACGTATCCTAACCCGGCCAGTACGTATGTAAAGTTTGACCTCAGCCTGAATGTGCAGGAGCTACCCGTTGAGTCGCGGCTGACTATTTACAATCAGGCCGGTATTCAGGTTTTTGCCGATAGCTTTTCTGTATCAACCGGAAAAAATTCACTGCTCTGGCAAGGCGTTAATCCGGGTCTTTACCCGTACTCGCTCCAATTAATCTGGAAAGATGGTCGAACGGAGACACATACAGGTAGGGTGATCTGGCAACCCTAGTTATGGCTCATTTCAACCGATTACTGGCTACTAATTCCCATTTTAGTCGGTTGCCCGATGAAATTATGCCTTTACCAATACAATCTGGTGTCGATTGACAAAACGCCAGCGATGCATCCTCCCGATAAATCAAGCCCACGTTCTGCGCGTAAACCCGTTGGTATTTCTGTTGATTTATTAACGTTGAATCGTTCTTACCAACAACTGAAACCGTACGGTCAAATGTTTGATTACCCAGTATAAATGGACGTCCGTCGTTCTGATAGCTCAACAGCGTATCGGGGTTGGCGTTGTACGTATTAACGTTCCAGGAAGTGGCCGACGATATAGGAAAAACCAGTCGAAGTGTAGGCACATTACTTTCCTGACTAACCACTTCCGATAGGTTTTTATATACGGTATGAATAGCGTTGATTTGCCAATCGGATTGGGATGATGGTTTTATCGACTCTTCAACAAGAAAAAACAACTGTCCATTTTGAGTGAATGAGTTGCCAACTTTTTCCTGTAGCTGGTAAATCCGTTTAATAGCTGGATTGGTGAGCGAGTAGGTTTCCTGAGTTACCTGATAAATCCAGTAATCGCCGGTTTGCAGCGGGAAATAAGCTGAATCATCGGGGACAGGATCGGTTGACGTTTGTTTACAACCAATGCCCATACCCAGTAAAATCAGTAGGTTGATTATGTAAGAGCTGCTTTTTTTGAGCATTTGATGGCGTTCGCGAAGGTGTTGAGTAGCTTTATAAATCCTGAATTTGTCGATCACAGATCACCAAAAGCGAAGATACGAAATAGACCAGTTTGTTAACGCTTTAGAAATTGACCAAGTATGAGTGGAATTGCAGGAATGATTCGATTTGACGGACAGGAGGTATCTTCTACTGATCGGCAAAACGTGATAGAACGATTAAAACACCGGGGAGCCATTTCAAGTCAGGCCATTAACCAGGGAATTTTGATGTCCTTTGACGGCCCAGTGGAGATCAACTCAGCGAATCAGCTCTATGCCGCTGTCGATGCTGATGTATTTTCCAAATCTACCCCGCAACAGCCTTTCGTCACAAACTACGGACTGCAAGGTCCTGCCTCCTTTAATACCCTGAACGCCGATTTTGCGGTAGCTATCTGGGATAGCCATCAGCAACAACTTTACTGTGCGCGAGATCCTTTGGGCATAAAACCGCTTTATTACGTACATCAGCCGGGTCGCTTTTTTGCCTTTGCCTCCGAAATCAAAGCATTGCTGGTTCTTAACGAAGTCAACGTAAAACCAAACCAGCATAAATACAGAGAGTACCTGACCTGGACCACGGCTTACGTTCCTTATAGTGCCGAAACATTCTACGAAACCATTTACAGCGTTTTACCGGGCCACTACCTCCGGGTGACTTCGCAGGATGTGCACATACAGCCATACTGGCAACCCGACTTAAACCAGTTTAGCGGATTGACCAATCCAGATGAATATGCCTCCTTATTTCACGACTACTTTATTGAAGCGGTAGATAGACGGATACAGGACAAAAAGCTTGTAGGTGCCCATTTGTCTGGCGGGCTGGATTCGTCATCGATCAGTGGTGTTGCCCAATCGTTATTACTCCAGCAGCATCGGCCTTCTTTACATACCTTTAATATTGATACAGAACAGCCTTCGGCCGATGAGCAGGCGTATGTACAGGCGTTGGTTGACCAATGGCATTCGCAACATCACCGGGTCCGTCCGGTAGCCGATGTGCTCGACTCCGTATTAACAATAAACCATCAGTTCGACCGGCCTGAGCATTTCATTATTCCTTCCAGTTTTCACCTCAGCGTATCATTGGAAGCCCAGCAGATGGGTTGCGATATCCTCTTAACCGGGCATGACGGCGACAGTACCATTCCCACCGGATTTGATTTTCTGGACCAGCTCCTCGACGCTAACGACTGGGAGCAATTACAAATAGCCTGTCAGCAAATGGTTTCGTTTCGTGAGCGTAACATGAGCTTTTTAAGTGCCGACTGGCAACAGCTCAGCGATCAGGCTAAGTACGAAAAATACGTTCTATACATTATTGGGAGCGATCTAAAAAAACGGCTTAGTAAACAATCAGGCGGTTCTTTTCTTAGCATGATGCGCGATCAGAAACGGATTTTTGGGCTCTCCACTATGGCCATCGTCGCCTATTTGGCCAAACGAGTTCAGGACAAACTGGCTCATCGAGATTTACTCAATAATGCACTGAGTACTGATTTTAAACAACGAATACCCCAACGAGAGCAACAATCGACAAACGAACTGATTAGGAATCTATCAGCAGAACATAAGGCGCCAATCAACCAAATTGTTCATACAACCAATGTCATTTGTAACGAGCAGATGAACCACATCGGTGCCTATTATGGGCATCAGTATTCGTTCCCGTTCTTCGACAAGACTATTGTTGAGTTAGGGTTGGCAACACCTTTGGAAGTCCATTTTAACAAAGGACGTGGGCGAGGATTGATCCGCAACGGACTACTGGATATACTGCCGTCCTCGATTGTATCTCGACTGACAAAAGCCAACTTCGTTGAATACAGCACATTATCAGCGCAACAACTGTATCAGGCCACTCACGAGCAGTTCAGTACACCCGGTCATCCGATCTGGGAGGTCATTGACCGGCAACTATTTTCCAGGATTGTTGCTATTGTTTTTAACCCACGTTTCCCCATCAAGAAAAAAACCCGTTATAACTGGCTTGTAAGCCGAATTATCTATCTGGCGCTCTGGCTTAATTCACTCAAACAGTACAGCTAACGTAGCGGCTCACGTAAAGCAGGAATAAAACGTAGCAGCGAGCGAAGCCCCCGAATAAAAAACGTGATGATGCCAAATTGTTTCGGCACGTATACAATGCGTTTCCCAACCTTAAACGTGCTGTAACGAATGATCCGGCTGGTGCAAAACGTAACTATAATTTTCAACTTCTTGCTTAGTTGCGTTTGCGCTTTAAAGAAAAACGTTAATTGACTAAAAATTAGGGAACTGGACGAAAGCGGCTCGCTGGTTTCCCAGTTTTTCTCATACGCATTGGCTACTAATTGGATACGCTGAGTCACCAACATTTCCTGAATAGTGGAAGGCAACGATAAATTCCAAATCTGTTGACACCAGAGCAAGCCCGAAAGAAAAACTCGTTCAAGACCATTCCGACCTAGCTCCTGCAATAGCCACGCCCAGTCAATTACCTTATCATTTATTAAGAAATAGAGATCGTTGATATAATTAATTGTTTGCCAAATGGCCGTTATACCATGGTGAGCTACAAGTAAAACAATTTGGTATTCTGTATATAAGGTTGGGCTGGAAAGAACTTCCTGTACGCTATAAACTTTATACTGCTTATTAAAACATACAAATTCCCAGTGTAGATCAAGATCAAAATAGCTATTGTTAAAAAATGGCTTCATTAGGCTAACCTCATACAAATCAGAAAAAATAACTTTCTGATCATACTTCATGTAAAGCGTCGATTTTTGATCTACTAGATAACCATCGGCTTCTAAAAGGCGTATCGTTTTAAAAATATCTTCTTTTGCTACTAAAACATCCAGGTCTCCAATAGTCCGAAGGCTACTATCAGGATAGCATTTAGCTGCCAGATAAATTCCTTTGAGTGGAACATAGTCAATTTCATTATCAGCAAATCGTTTATCTAACAACTTATATTGATGTAGCTTCAGTAAATTATCAGTAGCTATTGTCCGGCAATCGTTCTGTAGGGTAGTCAAAAACGATTCAGCAACGAACGGAATGGGCTGAAGGGTTCGGTACAAAAACGGCGTTACCTTATGGCGAGCCGCCAGTTTATAAAGTCGATCCCAGTCTACTTGATGTTGTTCTAAAAACAGGGTAATCTGCGCTCTTTTGTTCTCCGTTGGCTCAACCGCGCAGGCCATCAGCAACAACGAAATTTCGGGTGAGTGCTTCATCTAAAATGTCGTTTTTAGATCGTCAACAAATGCGTGTAGTCGACTAAAGTCAGCTGGGCGGCTTAGCTTAATAACTGGAACACTATGAGCCAGGGTAGTGCTTTTTTCAAAATAATCTTTCAATGGTGTGCCTTGTAGTAGTGAATCGGCCAGGGGAAAATAGCTAATCAATTCAATTGGTATTTGGTGTTTAGGGACTTGGAAGCTCGTACCAGCTAATTCGTTGGGCGCTGTTAGAACAAAAATCTGGTCTAACGTCACAGGGTTTTCATTAAAGACGATTGAATCATGCCAGGAAAATTTGTTAACCCCCTCTCGCACTGCCGTGAGTCCATCTTTCTCAATCTGTAAGCCAGTCACGCTATTTTCCCAGATTTTGATTTGTGGAAAGGCGGGTAGTACTAAAGACGGCCCTGTTGCATTGACTTGGATACATACCATATCATCACTAATCACGCTAACCCCTCCTTGCGCAAAAGCTGCTACTGTGGTTGATTTGCCAGCCCCTGGTTCCCCCAGGAATACAACCCCTTTCCCATTGAGGTGAATAGCACTGCCATGTAACAAAAAGTAACCCCGTTGAAACAGGATAAGACCAAGCGCTTCACTTAACGTAAACAGAGAGAGCAGATCCTCATCGGTTTGAGTTGTATCCAGAACGAGTTCCTGGCCGTTTACGACCATAAATGATAGGATGGGTGCCCAGTTGAGCCATAACTGCTGTGGCCCATTTTGGGCAAATTTGGCTTGCAATCCAGCACGATAAATTTTTGTGGGCTGCAACGGTGGGCTTTCGGGTAACGCTCCCCGTCTAATAACTACATCAACTGGCTTAGGAGTTACTTCTTTGAGGGGAGGGAGCTGAATCTCAGAACCAATAGTAAGCCCGTACGCAGTATAATAATATCTGGTCAATTCCATTATAAAATCAGCTCGAATACCTGAGTAGCTTGCTCAGCAAGGATAACTCGATTTAGTACGGATAACTAAACTATGACTATCTGCGTAAAATCCGTTTGATGCCACCTATATAATTTTCACCACACTAGGCCGTTGCCTCGATCAACTTCTCCCGCAATAGGTTTTCGATGAATAGCCTTAATTCTTCGTTACAAACAGCAGGCTCTACATCAAACTCATTTAGTATGCTTTCCTGAATTTCGCCAACGGACATTTCTTTATGATTCTGTAAAAGAGACCAGATAAAGCCCCCAACTTCATTCAGTTCATAATAATTACCCAGTTCATAATTTAATAATACCGTTTCCTTTCCAAGAACAGATGAAGATTGATTTGGTACCAGTTGAATTCGGGTATTAGATGTGATAGTCATTTAAGAAAAGAGAAATAAATAAAATTAGGATGATTTATGTAGCGTACGACTTGACTAAGGTAGCCTTTTTCTCTGGGGTGGTCAACTCTTATTTGAGTTAAATCGACCTGGATGGACAAAAAAAAGCTTGGTTCATCTTCTAAGAAGACGAACCAAGCTTAGTACATATCAGGCGAAAAGAGCCTTATAATTTAAGAACTAAACGTGAACGTACCGCCAAAGCCATCGACGTTCGAGCCCGTCTTCAGCGTCAGTTTCTTTACATTACCCAGCGATTTAACACGGGGGGTTTGATACGTCCTTTTCGACGCTGTATTCGATATATGGTTGGACTTTGTTTTCATGTGCCAAGGAATTTAACTGTTGTGAAATCAGGTGCCGATTCTGCAACCTTACGGTCGCCACTCAACTCTGCGAGCTGAGGCAAGCATCGTAACAAATCTATTCGACAATTAAGCGATGCTTACGAGTCTGACCACGTTCATCCACCGTCAGAATGTACACCCCCGTCGAGAGCTTACCCGTCACCTTTAACAACAGATTCCCCGACTCGACACCCACCTTCTGAACCGGCATCAAACGACCATCTGCGCCATAAAAATTGATCTGGGCCGTCTCGGGCTCATCCAGACTCAACCGGAACTGCTGATCATTGAGCACCGGATTGGGGAACACGCCATAGGCACCTTCACGCAGCACCACCGACACCACCGGGAATACCGTCGACTTGCCATCCAGATCCATCTGGGTCAGCCGATAGTAGCTCGTACCCGCGTAAGGCGTCTGGTCAATCAGGTGGTAATTCTTCAGCGAATTGCTGTTGGCACCCAACTCCGTTACTTCGTCCACTTTCTCAAAACCTTTCAGATCCTTGCTGCGCTCGATCAGAAAGCCCTTGTTGTTGGTTTCCAGCGAGGTGGTCCAGGCCAGGGCAACCGTGCGGTCCTCCTGGGCTTTGGCCGTGAAGGAAACCAGGGCTACGGGTAAAGCACCCGCCGTTACGGCCACGGGCGTGCTGGCATTATCGTTGTTGGGGTTGTTGGTACCGATACCACTGGAGAGGGCATTGCTCAGCACATTGGGCGGCAAGCCTCCCGTTACGCGTACGCCAACGATGGCTAAGCGCAGATCATAGATGGCATTACCGGGCACGACGCCGTTATTGCTGCGGACGGTAACAATGGTGCCATTGGTTCCATCATAAGCGCCCACGGTAACCGACAGGTTGGCCGTGGTGCCCGCCACAGGCGAGATAACCACGACTGAGGAGCCGGTTACGCCGATATTGGGGGGCAGGTTAACGGTATAGGTAGCGGTAGCGGATTGAGGAATATCGGTGGAGCTACCATTGCCAAAGCTGGCGGTGAGACTGGCGGCTTGTCCAACCTGGATGGGGTTGGGGCTAATGACGATTCCTCCCACGGAGGGATCCTGGGCGAAGGCGGCATAGCTGCTGCACAAGACCGTCAAAAGCATAAGTAAAAGTTTTCTGGTCATAATCGTGAATACAAAGTTTAGAAAATTCAACTGTGGACTACTAATTTGCCCCAAATATCTATAAAAAGACATTTGGGGCAAGAAAAACTTTACAAACCAGTGATAATTCTGGCGTAAACGTTATTTAATGGATTTCCATCATACGTATGTGTAGCGTCGTCGTTTACATTTACTGTGATATTCGATGCGCTTCCGGTATTAGCCGTTGTGCGGGTTATTGTGAAACCCAGTTTGGCAGTGGCATTTGCAGCTATAAATTGTCCAGCATTAATCGTTAGTGAAATTTGTAGTCCATTGTTGCTGGTCTCAGTCCATTTTGTATTATCTACTGGGGTAGTAGTGCCTCCAGAAACGCTAATACTGGTGATCGAACTTGAGAAAGCGATGGTATAGCCAGTAGGCGCTGAGAGTGTGATAGCTACATTTCCACTAGACGTAGATTGTCCACCAACTTCAAATATGTTTACCACAAAGTTTCTTGTATTATCCGGGCTCGTTGCTGCAAAGTTGGCCTGAGGCAAGTCAATAACTGGCGTTAAATCAGGAGTACCCTGATTAATCAGCACATGCAACGTTGCACTGGCGCAGGTCGACGGTGTATTATTATCGCAGGCGGTATAAGTAAAGTCAACAGGACCCGTAGCACCCGGCGCAGGAGTAAATGTATAGCTACCTGAGGAAGTCAATACGAGTGTACCCGATGAGGTTACTGTTGTTCCCGCATTTGATACGGACAGGCCAGTTCCCAGATCGTTGTCGAGTACATTACCACTGGCAGGGCTTCCTCCTGATGTAGATACATAGTCATCGTTGGCGGATACAGCCGCTGGGCTACCTGGCGCTTTAACCGTGATGGTTACGGTGGCGGTAGCACACGCAGGTGTACTAGGTGTTTCACAGATTTGATAGGTCACAACATCTGTTCCATAATACCCTGCCGTTGGCGTGTAAACCAGATTTCCACTTCCATTAATACTGGCAGTACCATGAGCAGGCTGAGTAGGAATCGTTGGATTTTGTAACGCACCTCCTGGATTTCCTGGTCCATCGTTAACCTTTATGTTAACTGTCAATGCCGTTGGGCTGGTAGGCGCGCCGGTGGTCGTTGCAAAGTCTGGATTTGCTACTGGGTTGTTCGTATTCACAGCCGGATCAAGCACTGTGATCGCCAATGTCTGCGTTGTACAGACAGGGGGTGTTCCCGTAACGCAGACAGGCACATTGTATGTGTATACGCCTGGTGTGCTGGCAGTGAAGGTATAGCTGCCCGTTGGTGTTAGCGTCAGCGTTGCGCTACCAGGCGAGCTGGTCAGGGTAGCCGTACCGTAGGTAGTTCCTACAGGTACTACATCGTTTGTTTTAACATTACCCGGAACTGGTACATTAATATCAGTAACGTTGAAGTCCGGATTCGGATTAAACGGATTGATTAGTATGTGTAATGTTCCATTCGCAGAGGCTGACGGGGAGCCATTGTCGGTAGTGGTATACGAAAAGTCAACCGGCCCCGTAGCACCAGCTACTGGCGTGAATGTGTATGCACCATCAGCCGCTACAACCAACGTACCTACACCTGGAATAGTTGTATTCTGGGTAGTTATCGTCTGGGTATTCCCTTCAGGATCAGTGTCATTGGTTTTAACATTACCAGAAACTGCCGCACCCTGATAGGTACTAATGTAATCATCCGCAGCTAGCGTACTATTGTTGCTACCTGGTGCAATAACGGTGATGGTTACTGTAGCTGTACCGCAAGCAGGTGTACTAGGTGTTTCGCAGACCTGATAGGTCAATACATCAGTTCCATAAAAACCAGCATTCGGTGTGTAAACCACATTGCCACTACCATTTACACTGGCTGACCCATTGGTTGGATTAACAACAATAGTTGGGTTTGCCAGCGTACCACCCGGATTGCCAGGCCCATCATTTACTCTAACATTGACTGTCAACGATGCAGGGTTCGTAGATGCTCCGGCGGTAGAGGCAATATCTGGATTCGCGACTGGATTGTTGGTGTTTACCGTTGGGTCAAGAACCGTGATGGTTAGTGTTTGCGAAATGCAAATAGCACTCAAACAAACGGGAACCGAGTAAACATATACGCCTGGTGTTGCGCTACTGAATGTATACGTACCATTACTGCTCATTACCAGTGATGGTACAGAGCCACCAGGCGAGCTTGTCAGTGTAGGGCTGGTGCCATACGTAGTACCAGCTGGCACCTTATCGTTAGTCTTGACACTGCTCGTGACAGGTATATTCTTGTTGGTAACGGCAAAGTCTGGATTCGTATTTAGTGCACAAACCAAACCACCACCTACCGATGTGCGCGTATCAATAAATGCGCCGTATACTCGTAGCGAACCCGACAGATTTGCCAAGCTGGTGCCTACACCTGCACCTACCAACGGAGCTACACTTAACTGTATTTCGTCGAATGCTTGTGTGGTTACAAAACCTACATTGAAAAAGTTGTTGGTTGGGCCAAACAACGTTACAGCTAAATCAAGTAAGTAAG
>NZ_BAAHBG010000045.1:90760-142674 GCF_054776855.1 Spirosoma migulaei
CAAGTAAGTTGCCCGCGCTTCTGGATTCAACGAGTGTCCCACTTCTATAGGTAGTAATGGTTAACCGATCAAATAATTCGAGAGCAAGTACTCCGGCGACTTTGTTGACTGCAAAACCAGCAAACGTACCCGCGGGATATGAACTAATTGGATTTAGGACGGCTATTGAGGCAACCGTTGCAACTGATGCGGTATTGGTAATTGTGGCAAAATCGGTTGTGCTAGTGCTGATTACATTTCCCTCGTCTTGAATGGATGCCCCCACCCCAAGTACCCCCGTTAAGCCGGTTCTTGCCGGATCAATAACTGTCGGAAAGGCGGTATTACTCAATGGGTATGTTGTGTTACATACAAGTGGTTGTGCATCACATAAACGTTTAACAACGGCTCCATAAATGAGCACAGTACCAACGTTAGCGCCTGTTCCTGTTACAGTTAATTTTATTTCATCGAATTTCGTTGTTGTTACTAACCCAAGCGTTCGACGCCCTGTACCCGTTAGTAATGCCGTATTGCCTGCTACAAAAAGGCCACCACTAGCAGCAATATCAGCGGTAGGTGTTCCATGATAGTAAGTCTGTACAATGAAGCCACTTCCTACGCCAAGTTCTAGCAATGATGGATTACTAAGGTCAATACCCGCAAATGTACCCGCTGGGTAGCCATCATCAAGCGCATTTGTTGTTGAGTTGAAGACCTGATCCTGAAGCTTTATAGAGAAATAACCAGTACCTAAAGCAGATGCCGTTATTGCCAGTGATGCGGCATCATTGGTACTGGGACTAATTGCATTGTCTGGATTGATTATAGTCCCAACGCTTAATAACCCGCCAAAACCGGTGTTGTCAGGATTGACAATAGCGGGGAAAGTTGGACTATTCAACGGGGTAGACGTATTGCAAGTCAGCGGTGTATTGTCAGGACCATACCTCCTCATAACCGCATAGTATACATCATACGAAGTAACCACTGTTAACGGGTTAGTAAATGTTATGGATATCTGATTGAAATCCAGTGTTGTATAGAAGCCTACTTCATAAGCGCCAGAAATTAAACTCGAACTTACTCCCAACAGATTAGCACTAGTGCTTGCTTCACGGAACACGCCATTTTTATACGTTCTTATAGTTACTGAGCCAAATAAAGTAGCTTCCAAAAGGGACGAGTTGCTTATAACAAAGCCAGCAAAGTTTTTGGCATTATAAATAGTTGCCGGATTGTTATCACCAACTGTAAGAGAGGAAATTGCACTAACAGCGATGTTTGTCCTCGCAAAGTTGGTTAAGTCATTGTCTATCGCCCTGCCTGGAACATTGGGGCCTAGAACACAAAGGCCTACGTCTCCCTCCCAACAGCTGGCAAGCGTACTGGCATGCGCTTGGGTAACGGAGAAAGGCGTATTAACAAAAGGTGTTGATGTTAACGAATTGGGCGCGCCTAAGCTACTTTGTTGGGCCTTAACCTGAAAACCCAGACATAGTAATAAAAGGAGAGCAACCCAGGTGAGGCAGTAAAAAAAGCGCTCCTTGAGTAAGGAAGTGGAAATTTGTTTCATAAACGTTAGTCATTTAAAAAGAGATGATTTTTGTGGAAACAGTAACCCAATCAATTAATCCATAAACTAAATCTTGATTTAATTTACTAATTGAATTGTTCAGTGCCATAAATGTAGATTACTGTTACCCCAAAGAAAAAAAACATATTATTCGGCAACCTAAGTGTAACCACTTTAAATGTATCAACACATAATCCTATTTATAGCTAATAAGCCTTAAACAGTAGATTATTCTCCTCTCTGGTATTTGATGTAGCAAGTAATTGACAACGACTATATTGGCTCTGTCCTTATCCTATGACCCACCAACCCAATCGCCGTGAGTTTCTGAAGCAGGGGAGCGCGGCTGCCCTTAGTATGACCCTATTTCCGAGCCTGAAACGTAAAGTTGCTCCCAGCGACCGCGTTCGTGTGGCCCACATTGGCCTTAACGGAATGGGGACGAATCACCTGAACTGGTTTGCCAAATTGCCAGATGTAGAGGTAGTCGGTTTATGTGATGTGGATGAAACTCATCTGAACAAAGCGTTGGCTACCTTACAAACTCTTCAGCCCAATACCGTCGCCAAAACATACTCCGATTTCCGTTACCTGCTCGACCGCAATGACATCGACGCTATCACCTGCGCCACCCCCGATCATTGGCATGCTCAGGTAGCCATTATGGCGTTTCAGGCCGGGAAAGACGTATATGGTGAAAAACCGCTCTCCTACAGTGTTCGGGAAGGGCAGAAGATGCTAAAAGCCCTAAATCGCTACGATCGAATTTTTCAATTGGGTACCCAAATTCATGCGGGCGACAATTACCATCGAGTTGTAGAAATCATTAAATCTGGCGCTATAGGTAACGTAAAAACCGTACGGCTTTGGAAAACAGGATTTCCACCCGTGCTTGGTCCGGCAAATTACCAGACGCCCCCGTCTACCCTGAATTGGGATATGTGGCAGGGGCCCGCACCCGTGTCCCTCTATACAACAGAACGCTGCCATTTTACGTACCGCTATTTTCTAGATTACTCAGGTGGCGTGTTTCAGGACTTCTGGTGCCACATTGCCGATGTAGTCTGGTGGGCTATTAATCCTACCGGCCTGAAAAGCATAAGCGCAAAAGGGGAAGCTCCCGAAGGTATTGGTGATGCCCCTAAGTGGATCGATATTGATTACGAATTCGACAATTTGTCGCTACACTGGACCAGCACACCGCCCAATGTGCCAGGTGCGGAGAAAAAAGGGATTGGTGCCTATTTTGAAGGTGAGAAGGGGACGCTTCTATGCGACTACAATACGAGGGAAATTACAATTAATGGAATTGTAATGAATGATATACCCGAAATTCCGATCACAATCGAGCGATCACCGGGGCATCAGCAAAACTTTATTAACTCCGTCAAATCCCGTAAACAGCCCGAATCGAATTTAGCCTACGCCCGGCAAATGACCATGCCTATGCACCTCGGCCTGATTTCATACCGGCTCGGACAACCCTTAGAGTGGAATGCCCGAAAAGAGAAATTCAGGCATAATTCCGCTGCCAATGCATTCCTCTCGCGTGAGTACCGAAAAGGCTGGGATTTGATATAGCTGTCGTTTGACGTTTTTAGTCTGAGGTTCGAAGTTAGCCTGTACGGAAACTTCGAACCTCAGACTAAAAACGTCAAACGACAAGCTAGTACTTAATCATAAATTCACTCAGGTTCATATCGGCCTCCAGATTAAGTTTTTTTCGGAGTCGATACCGTTTTAATTCAACACTGCGCGAGGTGATATTCAGCAGTTGCGCAATCTCCTTAGTGGATAGGTTCATGCGCAAATAAGCCGCAAGTTTCAGATCGCCCTGCCCAAGATCAGGGTACTTCTCCAACAGGTGCTTCAGAAACTGCTCGTGCACTTTATTGAAATTCGACTCAAACAGTTTCCAGTCCTGCTCACTCGAAATATTAGTATCGATCAACGTATTGATGCGCTGAAAATCATCGCCTGGCAACCGGCTTCCCGAGCGGTTTTTCACGCGATTCAGCTCTTCTTTTAACTGAACCAGTAACTCGTTTTTCTGAATGAGCGCCATTGTTGAGTTGGCCAGCTCTTCCGATTTTTGAATAAGGCCCTGCTCTAGCTGTTCCTTCTGAAGCAAGATAATTTTCTGCTGGCTTCGCTCCTCCTGCTGGCGCAGCTTTCGTTCCAGTTTTTTCTGGATTCGATTCTGCTGTACCGCAACGCGTCTTAGGTGCAATTGATACAGGAACCAGCACAGGCAGCCCAGGAACAACAGATAGAGTAACCGACTCCAGTTATTCCAGTACCAGGGGGGTCTGATCTCAAATGCCAGTACACTTTCATGGGCGCTCAGATTCGATTTCAGGTGAAACACATAGTTCCCTGGCGGCAGATTGTTAAACTCTTTTTGCTGCAGAACTGCATACGAAGACCAGGCTTTCATGCTGTTCTCAAGCCAGTAACTGTACTTGACGGGCTGCGTGTAATATGGTGTACAGAAACTGATAAGCAGGTTTGACTGTGCATGTGAAAAAGACAGTAGAGGTAGCACCGAAATTCCCCGAAACGTGTAGCTTATACCAGGATCATCTACGGGTATAATGGTTCGGATAACCGGCTTAGGAACTGAGCCACTCAGATGACTAAATTCGGTACGGGGCAGTAGGGCAAAGCCATTTTCTCGACAAAACGCAATGTAACCTGTATCAAGCGGCACAATTTTTTCAAAGTCCTCAACCCATTGATTAGTCTTAACAGCAATATCATTGGATACACGTCCCTGAGGCTGTGTCCAGGCCACCGACCCATCCTGGCGTAGCAGGAACAAAGTGGAATCAGGCATCGGAAAAATTTTTCGGATACTCGATTCAGCCCATGGGTAACTCGTTTGCGCAGGAACAAACCGATCATGTTGCGGATCATATACGCGTAAGCCTTTGGTTGATGTAACAACCACCCGATTCTGAACCCGGCATAAATTAAGAGCAGGGCTATGAAATTCCGCATCTGCATACATCTTACTCACATCTACCCGGCGTAAATCGGCCGATAATCGCAGGCGCTGTAAGCCCTGATTCGCTGCTTTGTTGACCCAAATATTGCCCTCCCCATCTTCATCCAATTGCCGAACCGGAGCCGAAAACCCTTCGACAGTATGCGAAAAAACCCATTTTCCATACGCATCTTTCTGATAGATGCACAGATTGGTATACGTTCCCTGAACGAGTTTATCCGGATGGTGTTTCAGGCGTGCCAACACCCAGCCACCCGTAATACCCGATAGCAACTGAGCCTGGGCTCCTTCAATTCGAAACGTGCCTTTATTGTGCCCACACAGGAGCTGATCATCCACTACTGTCAAGTCCCATACCTGTCCCTGCGTGCCCGGAATCAATTGAAACAGCCCATCAGCCTGCTTCAGCGACTTATAATAAACACCTTGATTGGTGCCCAAGTACAAATTATCTCGGTATCGGGCCATATCATATACAGTCCCCAGGTCATCTTCATGATCGATAAAATAGCGAATAGGCGAACTGAGGTTGATCAGGTCAATCCCTTTATCTAAACCAACCCATAAATTATGATCGACATCCTGGCACATTGATAGGACAGTGCCATTTTGCAACCCGTTCTTCTGATTGAAATGATAGCGTATCTGCCCATCAGCAGTAGCAATGAGTACGCCATTCAATAGCGTCCCAAATGCATAGAGGTCAGGCCCAATCAGCAGTCCACGATTAAGGCGGTTTTGCTGCATGAAGGCGTTTATTTGAGCGTTAAAAGGCCTAAACTGATTGCCGTCATACCGATAAATAGTCCGTTCTGTACCGATTAAAATATCCCTATCACCGATGGGTAAGATAGAATTGACCGTTTCAGCGCCCAAAAATTCACTTCCTTTCACCAGCGTATACTGATCACCTTGTAATTCATAAAGGCCCTTCTTTAGTACTTCCAGTAATAGTCGATTACGAACCTGATGTACAAACAGAACCGTTGCAGGAGGTTGCAGTAACGTTACCTTCCCCTGCTGGTACCGATAGATAAAGGCAAAAGACTGAAAGATGACGCCCTGAGGTGTTACCAGAATATTCCAGATTTCTTCATTCCGAAAAGCCTGCTCCCGAATTAGCGAGACTAACGAGTGATACACTAACTCACCTTGTTCATTAGGAAACCAATATCCAAACTCGCCAAGAGCGCCCGTGTAAATTCGTCCCTCTTCATCTACGGCTACTGACCGAACTCGCTGCTTCCGGGGTAATTCATAAACTTGCCAGTTACTCCCATCAAATTCAAGCAATCCTTTTGAATTGGCAAAATATAAAAACCGGGTTTTCCGATATTGAGCCACCCCCCAATTCTGATTATAGGCTCCATACACCTGCTTGGTATACTGAATTAACTCTGGCCGACAAAAACTATACGGCGATTGAGCCTGCACAGATCGACCTCCAAAAACCAGCAGAGAACAAATAATAATTCGTATAAAACCAGGCACTATGGAACGGCCCTTAAATCCACTCATGGCAAACACGGAAATAAAGGTATGATGTGATCAAAAGCATCAAAATTAGCCTAAAAAGGGCATTATGATGTGGTAATGATGTAGGCTTATTTTAGGAGCCGAATCATGATCACCCTACTTTTGTGCAAAAAAATATAGGAAAGTTAGTGCTATTTTTTGTTAAGTAGGCAAATGTACCTAAGTAACAAAATCAAGTATTGAATCTGCATTGGCAACGGCTTTACTCAGATCAGTTATGAAAAAACGTTCACTTTATAGGAAATCAACAGGGCTTCCGCTATTGCTTGCAGAGCTACTGTTCTTGTTAACAATTAACTCCGCTCAGGCTGGAGTTGCTCCTATTCGAATAACAGGAAAAGTTACAGATGGCACCTCAAGTGTAGGACTGCCGGGTGTTACCGTACAGGTAAAAGGAACCACAACCGGTACAGTCACTGACGGCACCGGAACATATACCATTCAGGCAGATGACAACGCAACGTTAGTCTTTTCCAGCATTGGCTATCAGAAAATAGAAATCGCTATCGGTGGCCGAACAACGATCAATGTCCCTTTAGTAGAAGACACTAAATCATTGAACGAAGTAGTTGTGGTCGGTTATGGCACGCAGCGCAAATCGGATGTGACGGGGGCAACGGTCACTATAAAAGGCGAGGAATTGATAAAGCAACCCGTACTGACGGCTACCCAGGCCCTTCAGGGTAAGGCCGCTGGGGTCCAGATCATTAGTAGTGGCCAACCGGGCAGTTCGCCCGTTGTTCGGATTCGGGGTACGGGCAGTGCTCTGGGTGGTACCGCTGCGCTGTTCGTTGTGGATGGGGTGCTAACTGATGACATTTCGAACATCAATACGGCCGACATTGTGAATGTTGACGTCTTGAAAGATGCATCGGCCACCGCTATTTATGGCTCACGCGGGGCAAACGGAGTGGTTATCATCACTACCAAGCGCGGCACGGTTGGCAAAATGACCGTGAATTATTCGGGCAATGCGGGTTTTCGGATGCCTTCGTACTTGGTCCCGATGGCCAACTCCACGGAGTATGCCAACTACGTTAGTGCGGCCACGGGCAACATCGTTAGTCCAGGTACGACTTCTACCGATTGGTACAAACAGATCCTGAGAAACGGCTTTCAGCAAAATCATGGCATTTCCATAAACGGCGGCACCGACAAATCGACCTACTTCCTAAGCGCTGGCTACTACACCGATCAGGGGCTTGTGATCGACAATCAATACAAACGGTTTTCGATTCGGGCCAACAACGATTTCACGTTCAACAAATACGTCAAAGTAGGCATATCGGCCTCCTACGCTAACGGCGATAACCAGATTGCCAACCTCGGAACGGCTTACAATGATGCCTACCGGGCTGCCCCGCTCATTCAATCGAAAGAGAATGGAAAGTATGGTAACACCTCGGTTTATCAGAATGTAGGCAACCCACTACTGGACATCGAGAAAAATAACAACCACGCCACAGACAACCGGTTGTTAGGATCGGCTTACCTCGAAATCAAGCCTGTTGACTGGATTACATACCGCACCAACATTGGGGGCGACTGGGTTAACCTGAATACTCGCGAGTACAATTACCAGTTCAACAACGATACAACAACCTTTATCAATCCCGGTGGTAATCAGCGGAATCCCAACAGCAACCTGAAGTTCATCAATACCCGAACCTTTCACTGGACCTGGGATAACCTGATCACCTTCAATAAGAAGTTCGACAAGCACGCCTTGACGGTGTTGGTTGGTACAACGGCGGAGAAATATACACTCACTAGCTTTACCGCCTTCCGGAAAGATGTTCCAGCCGCGCAGAATCTGTGGTATATCAACACCGGGAACGCCAATACATCGACCAACGATGGATCGGGCGATCAATACAATCGCAATTCGTACATCGGTCGGATGAATTACAATTACAACGACCGATATCTGTTCACGGCAACGATTCGGGCCGATGGATCATCCCGTTTCCCGGCCCAGAATCGCTGGGGATATTTCCCGTCGGTAGGCGCGGGCTGGGTAATCAGCAACGAAAGCTTCATGGCTAGTCAGCAGATTTTCGACCTGCTTAAAGTGCGGGCCAGTTGGGGTAAAGTGGGCAACGATCGGATTCCAACCGATGCTTACACCGTAACCGTAGCGCCCAATCTGGCCTATCCCTTTGGTGGTGGCATTGCAACGCCCGGAAGCGCCATCACTCAAATTAAAGACCCGAATGTGAAGTGGGAAACCACCGAAGAAGCTGACTTAGGCGTTGAATTCACTGCATTGAACGGTAAACTCACCGGCGAAGTCAACTATTACAATAAGAAGTCCAGAGATTTGCTGATCAACGTCAAAGTCCCCTCTGTATCGGGGGATGCCGATGGTGTGGTTCTGACAAATGCGGCCTCGATTCAGAATCAGGGATTTGAATTTACGCTGAATTGGCGGGGAAAAATCACGAATGATCTCTCCTACCGTATCGGGGGTAATGCCACCCTGAATCAAAACAAAGTGATTGGCCTGAACGGCGGACAACCGATTCTCGACGGGGGAATTGGAGCCAATCAGCAGTACACCACCCGAACCGATAACGGCCAACCTGTAGGTAGCTTTTATGTATTGCAGGTACTGGGTGTTTTCCAGAATGCCGATGAAATAGCCAATTACAAAAACGCAACGGGCCAGGTCATTCAACCCTCGGCCAATGCGGGTGATTTCAAATACCAGGATACCAACGGTGACGGCAAGATCGATGATAACGACCGGGTATTTGCCGGATCGTACCAGCCAAAAGCCTATTTTGGTCTAAATCTGGGGCTGACTTACAAAAGCTTCGACCTCAGTGTTGATTTCTACGGCAACGTGGGCAACCAGATTTACAATGGCAAGCGCGCATTCCGTCAGGGCGCACTGGACAATGTCGAAAAATCCGTTGCGTATAAGCGCTGGTCGGCGGGTAGTGGTATCCAGACCGAACCAGCAGCCAACAGCGGCAACCTTCCTCCTTCTACTTACTTCATTGAATCGGGAAATTTCGCGCGGATTAACAACCTGACGCTGGGGTATCGCGTACCTGATGCGGTGTTGAAAAAAATAGGTGCCAGCAACGTGCGTGTCTTTGTAACGGGGCAGAATTTATTCACACTCAAAAAATACAGCGGCTTCACGGCAGAATTGCCCGGCTTTAATGCCACCAGCAGCGCCGGTATTGTAACAACAGGTAGCCCAACCACCCAGGGAATTGAATTAAACGCCTATCCAATGCCCAGTACGCTTGTCGCTGGGCTAAACATTGGCTTTTAACTGACTCGACAAACATGAAACGCAATCCATTCCTTTATATAAGCACGGGCTTTGCAGCCTTATTTCTGACGGCTTCCTGCCAGAAAAGTTTTCTGGATGTGCCCGTACAAGGGCAGGCTACGACCGCTACCGACCCTAATCTGGCAATCAACCTAGTAACGGGCGTATATAATAGCCTCTATAACAGCGAGGCATTTGGGGGCGACGGGGGCGATGTCCACGGTATCAGCTTCATTGCCGCAACGAATATCATTTCTGATGACGCCGATAAAGGCAGCTTCGATAGTGACCAGCCGAGCCTGAAGGATATTGACAATTTCACGACGACGCCAACCAATAATTTCGTAGCCGCTTTATGGAATGGCTATTACAGCGGTATTTCTCGGGCAAATCAGGCGCTGGCCGCTTTGGAAACAGCCTCAATAGATGCAGCGACCAAAACTCGGCTTATTGGCGAGGTTCGGTTTATTCGCGGCTATTACTACTTCAATCTGGTCCGTTTTTTTGGCAAAGTGCCCAAAGTTGTTCGGGTGCCTAAAGATGCGCAGGACGCTAACACAGATCCCGCTTTTCAGACCCGCGCCCCAGTCGATACTATCTATTCTGTTATCACGCAGGATCTCCAGTATGCCATTAGCAATTTGCCCTTGCGGGCACAGGCAGGCGTAGGACACGCTAATAAAGGAGCGGCCCAGGCGCTTCTGGCCAAAACGTATCTGTATCGTAAGAACTGGCAGCAAGTACAGGCTCTAACCCAGGAGGTGATTAATTCTGGCCAGTATTCACTAGTACCAGATTACACGATCATTTGGCGATACGTAGGCAATAACAGCAGCGAGTCGATTTTCGAAACCCAGAGTGGCACGTTCAACAATGGCGATATAGCTGTTGGTGGTTATGCCACCTGGCAGGGCCCACGCGTAGGTGGCAAAGGTGGTTGGACTGACTTAGGCTTTGGCTTCGATACGCCGAGCCAGAATTTGGTAAATGCTTATGAAGCGGGTGACAAGCGCAGAGCCTCTACCATTATCACCATCGATAACAGTGGAAAACACGTTGGAACGGTACTGTATGATGGTTTCCGCATTCCCAGTGCCGATTCGGTGCAGAATCTCTATTACAACTACAAAGCCTACGCCAGCGAGAACCCAAGCATAGAACCCTATCTGGGCAACCGCGACAAAAAGCAGAAAAATGTGCGTTTGTTGCGCTATGCGGATGTGCTGTTGATGAACGCCGAAGCCAATAACGAGCTAGGCCAATCGGGAACGGCGATTACGTATTTGAACCAGATACGAACCCGCGCCGGATTAGCTGCCACCAAAGCCGCTTCTCAAACCGACTTACGTACAGCCATCTGGCAAGAGCGCCGGATTGAGCTGGCTATGGAACACGACCGCTTTTTCGACTTAGTCCGCACAGGCCGCGCTGCTCAGGTGATGCAGGCGGCTGGAAAGAATTTCGTCGCGGGCAAGAACGAGTTGCTGCCTGTACCAAGTCTACAAATTCAACTGAGCGGGGGCAAACTGGATCAGAATCCAGGCTATTGATGATTTCTTGCTTTTGTCATCCCGACGCAGGAGGGATCTTCGGGAGAGAATGTTTTTTTGATGCTTCCGAAGATCCCTCCTGCGTCGGGATGACAAAAACGCCAATACAAACGCCTGAATACAAGCATTTTTAATTTAATACAAACCCAATTTCCAAGTACAATTAAAACCAATTAATCATGAAAACGAGACAAATCTCAGCGTGGGTAATGGCAGGGCTGGTAATGAGTGCGGCTTTTACCTCCTGCAAAAAAGACGATGATGTGGCTACCTTGCCTCCTATTGGTGGGTATAACACATCAAATGATGTAGCGGCATCCAACCTGAAAGCTCACTGGACGTTTGATGGAACCAATAATGAAACGATTTCGGGAACTGCTCCATCGAACAGTAGCAATGCTTCATTTACAACAGGAACTAAAGGCCAGGCTCTTCAACTAAATTCTGGCTATCTGCTGTATCCTACTATAACAGCTTTGAGTAGTGCGAGTGCTATACCAAGTGTAACGGTAAGTTCGTGGGTTAAAGTAGCTAATAATGGAACTACCGCTTCTTCTGTATTTGCCTTAACGCAGGCGTTATCTGCACAAGGAGACTGGAACCAGGGACCCCTAAATATGTATGTTGAAACAGGTGCATACAAGGCTGCCAGTGATACTTTACAGCTACATAGTGCTTTCCATACATTTTTAAATGGCAACTATAGCACTGGAGGTGATAATGTTACTGGTTTTGGGCTTGCAGATGCAGGAAAAACCTACCAGATTGTAAAAGGAGCCAATAAATGGGTTCATTACGTCATGGTGTATGATGGTTCAAGCTCTAATATTGATTTATATGCCAATGGCCAGTTGGTATCGAACAGTACGTATAGAAACAGGACTGTAAATGGTGTAGGTATTGGGCCTATCACGTTAGCAACACCTACTCAAGTTGTAATCGGTGCGTGGCCCAACGCAAATGCTGGCTATACCCAATCTGCAGCTCAGGCATGGCAGGGTTTATTTAATGGGTCAATAGACGAAATTCGTGTCTATAACAAAGCCTTGTCAGGTACTGATATCGGCTATTTATATCAACTCGAATCTGCAGGACGCTAATCCCAATAAAAGTACCATCAGGGGCTGTTTTCTTCTGGAGAACAGCCCCTATTACTAACGTTCTGAAAAACTCTGAAATGAATACCACTAAATTAATCGCGCTGCTTCTGGTAGCCACGGGCCTATCCTGTAAAAAAACGCAGGATATTGAGCCGCCCGAATCATTTTACTACCACACCATTCAGGTAGATGGCCAATCATCGGCTAGTGCTAACTTTCAGAATAGTAGTACAAATCCAGTGATAACGGTGTCTTTTTCGGCACCTGTTCAGAAAGAATCCGTTTCTTCAGCTATTCAGTTAACGCAAAAATCAACGGGGGCCTCTGTCCCACTGAACTATACTGTTTCCAGTGGCGATACGATTGTAACAGTAACACCCCAAAATTCGCTTAGCGCACTGACCGCCTATCAGTTTACAGTACAGCCGACCCTGAAATCAGCCCGAAATTCGGTTCTGAATTCAACGGTAAACGCCAGCCTGACAACCTCCTTCGATAACACCGACAAATTCCCCCACATCAGCGATTCCCTCCTGCTTGATCTGGTTCAAAAACAGACGTTTAAATACTTCTGGGATTTTGGGCATCCCGTTTCAGGGTTGGCTCGTGAGCGGAATTCGTCGGGCGATGTGGTCACGTCGGGCGGGAGTGGTTTCGGAATTATGGCGATTCTGGTTGGTGTAAATCGGAATTTTATCACTCGCCAGCAGGGACTAACCCGACTGACAACGATCACGAATTTCCTGACCAACAATGCGAAACGGTATCATGGGGCTTTTCCACACTGGCTTAATGGCGCAACGGGTGCAACGGTTCCTTTTAGTACCAAAGACGACGGAGCGGATTTGGTCGAAACGTCATATCTGATGCAGGGCTTATTGACCGCCCGGCAGTATTTCAACAGTTCGACGAATGCAGATGAAATTGCCTTACGAAAAACTATAAACGCGCTCTGGGATGGCGTCGAATGGAATTGGTTTACCAAGAGTGGTACCGAAACCAACCTGTACTGGCATTGGTCACCTAACTATAATTGGGATATGAATTTGCCCATTCGCGGCTGGAACGAAGCCCTGATTACCTATGTACTGGCGGCTTCATCGAACACCTCGCCAATCCCGAAAACCGTTTACGATATCAGTTGGGCGCAGAACGGGAAGATGGCCAATGGCAATAGCTACTACGGCATTAAACTCCCGCTGGGGCCCGCTTATGGTGGCCCGTTGTTCTTCTCGCAGTATTCTTTTTTAGGGATCAATCCGCATGACCTGACGGATACTTATGCCGATTACTGGCAACAAAACACCGCCCATTCGCAGATTAACTACACGTATTGCAAAACTAACCCAAAACAATATAGTGGCTATAGTCAGGATTGCTGGGGGCTAACCGCCAGCGATCAACAGGATGGTTACTCAGCCCGTGACCCAACAAACGACAACGGTACCATTGCCCCAACGGCAGCCTTGTCGTCCATGCCCTACACGCCTACCGAGTCGATGCAGGCGCTCCGGTTTTTCTATTACAAACTGGGCGATAAAATCTGGAAAGACCAGGGCTTCGTTGACGCCTTCAACCTGACCAATATCTGGTTTGCTAACTCCTATCTAGCCATCGATCAGGGGCCAATTATTGTGATGATCGAAAACCAGCGTTCGCAACTGCTCTGGAAATTATTCATGAGCTGCCCCGAAGTCAAAAAGGGAATGAAAGGCCTGGGGTTCCAAAGCCCAAACCTGAACTGATTATTTTAAACACAGAGATACAGAGGATTTCACAGAGCGCATAAAGTATCTCTGTTTTCTCCGTAAAACCCTCTGTATCTCTGTGTTTACCCAAAAACGACCTATGAAAACATTCTTTCTCTTTTTCCTGACCCTTAGCATTGCCTTTGCCCAATCGAAACCGCCTTACCGGTTAACGGCAACAGATAATGCGTTTTTAGACAGTCTGGAACATGACACATTCCGGTATTTCTGGGACACCACCAATCCCGAAAATGGGCTGATTCCTGACCGTGCTCCCACTCCCTCATTTGCCAGCATTGCCGCTGTGGGCTTCGGCCTGACATCATACCTGGTGGGTGTCGAACGCGGCTATATCACCCGTGCACAGGCTGTCGAACGAACACTAAAAACACTCCGTTTTTTTGCAAAAGCTCCACAATCCGACAAAGCAATGGGCGTAACAGGCTATAAAGGCTTTTTCTACCATTTTCTGGATATGAAAACTGGAGAGCGTTTCAAACAGGTCGAATTGTCCACCATTGATACAGCCCTCTTGTTGGGCGGCATTTTAAGTTCTCAGACCTATTTTGACAAGAATACACCCGTTGAAATCGAGATCCGTCAATTGGCCGAACAGATTTATGGACGCGTAGACTGGACCTGGATTCAGGCGCGCCCACCGTTTGTATCAATGGGGTGGCATCCCGAAAAAGGCTTCATTCAGGCTGACTGGAAAGGCTATAACGAAGCCATGTTGCTTTACGTGCTGGCGTTGGGGTCGCCTACGCACCCGGTTGGCAACGATGTATGGACCGCCTGGACTAAAAGCTACAATTGGGCCAACTTCCAAGGGCAAGCCCACGTAAATTTCGACCCTTTGTTTGGCCACCAGTACTCTCACGTCTGGATTGATTTCCGGGGTATTAAGGACAAATACATGCAGGCGAAAGGCATCGACTATGCCGAAAACTCACGTCGGGCTACCTATGCCAATCGCACTTATTGTCTGACCAATCCAGCTAAATGGCAGGATTACAGTTCAACCATCTGGGGATTAACCGCCTGCGATGGCCCAAAAGATACAACTGTAGCCGATCTAAATTTCTTTTCGTACCGGGCGCGGGGGGCTGCCATCCAGCAAATAGTCGATGATGGTACTATTGCGCCTACAGCGGCCGGAGGTTCGGTCGCCTTCGCTCCTGAAATTTGTCTGCCTGCCCTTAAAGCGATGAAAACAAAGTATGGTAGTAAGCTATATGGTCAATATGGTTTTCGAGATGCCTTCAATCCAACCTATCGCTATCCATCGGCCTACGCGAATGGGTCTACAGCTAAAGGATGGTTTGACATAGATTATCTTGGCATCGACCAGGGTCCGATTTTGTTAATGGCCGAAAACGCCCGAACAAATTTCGTCTGGAATCTAATGAAGCGTAACCCACATATCCAGAAAGGATTAAAACGCGCCGGATTTACGGGTGGTTGGTTGAAGTAGAAACGTTTTTGTCATGCTGACGATAGGAAGCATCTTAAGGTCTCCTACCGAAGATGCTTCCTATCGTCAGCATGACAAAAACAAATCCTGGTTCTACCGCGTCTTATTCCTCAACACAATCAATGGGATATGCGTATCCCAGGTTGGTTTCAAACCTTCCTGAATGATAAATGTCTTCGAGAAGTTGCCGAGCACTACATCTGCATCGCCATCCTGATCGACGTCGTTTACATCCATGCAAATCCATCGTCCATATGCGCTGATGGGCATGGCATGTGGACGAAATTGTAACGGCTTTTGCTGGTCAAAAATCAGACAACTTTCAGACTGATTATCCTTAAAATCAGCGAAGAAAGCAATCGTTGCAATATCCAGATCGCCATCCTGATCGAAATCAGTAGCGACGGCTTTGGTGCAACCGTTTATAGGATAGAAATAAGTCTGTTTGTAGCGAAAATCACCCTGATTGAGATAGATGTACACGCCGTGATAGGGCTTCAGGACTTTCGAATAATCGCTGTTATCACCACAGGTGTACAGTATATCCAGACGACCATCTTTATTAAAATCAACCAACTGGAAACTGGTTGAGCCATACACCGACGGGAACCGAAGCAGATTTCGTTCGGTGAATCCCCCTTTTTTGTCATTTAGAAACAGCCAGACACCCTCGTCGGCATGAGCAAATAAAACCATCAGATCGGGCCAGCCATCGGCATTAAAATCCCTGACCACCGCCTGACTGGCTCCGGGCACTTCCTTAATTGGCAGTTTCGTAAACTGGTGATTCGGCTGCTGCTTCAGCCAATACAAGCCACCTTTCAAATGCCCAAATCCGCAAACCAGCCAGTCGGTCAACCCATCTTTGTTAAAATCGGCGGGTATCGATTGGAGCGGTCGGGGCAAATCCGTAGCAACCGTTAATGAATCAACACCCTTCCGGCCAGACAGTTCGAGGGTAATCAGTTCCCCTTTCGAGATGTCGGCGGCCCGCATCGTACCTAACATAGTGAACAGCCCGCGTTCGTTGCCGGTTGCATCGCGAAAAAATCGCGCATCGACAGCTGCGGAATGAAGCTGTTTAAACAACGTCGGTTTTAGATGCCGGTCCCAACGGGTTAAGTCGCTTCGGAACGCATCACTTGAGTACAACTGGTGCCCGATGGTATCCATAGCCACCAGCGTTGTCATAGCCGTTTGCGACGTATCGACTTGTGGTTTTTCTACCGAAAACACAGCCCAGTCGCTCACAACGGCTTCAGGCTTATCAATAGGTTTCAGTACGTTGGGAGCAAGCGCTTGATAATAGGCCATTAACTTCTCCCAATTGTTGTGCGAAATAGCCGCTTTTGGTCCGACGTAATACAGATTTCCAGGATAGACCTCCAGACCCAGGTTTGGCGCCATTGCGGGTAGAACATGCTTTACCCAGGTTTCTTTATCCAGCAAATTGGGCGATGGCAAGGCGTGGCATGAGGCACAATGCTTTTCTGCCAACCGTTTTCCTTCTGCTAGTACAGGGTCATTTTGGGCTGCCTCATTACCTGATTGGCAACTACCGATGATTATGCCAATGGCCGCAACGGGCAGAAACCAGCTATAATATTGAGAAAGAGATCGGTTTGTAAAGATCATTATCGCAGCAAAAATAAATTTCGCAAAAAATAGAACGCTGATTTTTATGATTTTCAAGAGCGATTATGATTTTAAAATCATAACAGTATCATATTGATCATAAAAATCAGCGTTCTACAGATATCTAACTACTGCCGCTCCCTACTAAATTCAGCATAAATGCATACTCCAGGGCAATCTCTTTTAATGCCTGGAAACGGCCCGATGCACCACCATGTCCGGCTTCCATATTGGTATGAAGCAACAACTGATTGGTGTCCGTTTTCATGGCCCGAAGCTTGGCTACCCATTTGGCTGGCTCCCAGTACTGCACTTGCGAATCATGCAGTCCCGTGGTTACCAGCATATTGGGATAGGCTTTCTTCTCAACATTGTCGTAAGGCGAATACGACAGCATATAGTCGTAGTATTCTTTGTTTTTCGGATTACCCCATTCTTCAAATTCGCCGGTGGTGAGCGGAATACTTTCGTCGAGCATCGTCGTAACTACATCCACAAAAGGTACAGCCGCAACAACACCCCGGTACAGTTGAGGTGCCTGATTAATAATTGCCCCCATGAGCAAACCACCTGCGCTACCGCCCATAGCAAAAAGCTTATCGGCACTGGTGTAGTTGTTTTTGATGAGGTACTCCGACACATCCACGAAGTCGTTAAATGTATTTTTCTTCTTGAGCATCTTACCGTCTTCGTACCATCGGCGGCCCATTTCCTGCCCACCCCGAATATGGGCGATAGCGAAAATAAACCCCCGATCGAGCAAACTCAGGCGCGTCGAGCTAAAGCCCGGATCGGTCGAGTAACCGTAGGAGCCATACGAATATTGTAGCAAAGGTGATGAACCATCCTTCTTCGTCCCTTTTCGATAAACCAGCGAAACAGGCACCTTAACCCCATCTCGGGCAGTGGCATACACTCGCTCCGATACGTAATTATTCTTATCAAATCCACCCAGAACCTCCTGCTGTTTCTTAAGCGTTTTCTCCTTCGTATCCATGTTATAGTCGAAGGTCGAGTTGGGGGTTGTCAGAGACGAGTAACTATACCGCAGGATGTTCGTATTGAAATCAGGATTATAACTAATACCAGCCACATAAGCTGGTTCACCGAAATCGAGGTATTCATCGACCTTTGTCTTCTGGTTAATAACCCGAATATTGGTCAGTCCCGCTTTACGTTCACCCAGAACAAGATGGTTGGCAAACACGTCCATATTGGCCAGATATACATCAGGCCGATGGGCAATCACTTCTTTCCAGGCCGTACGATCCGTCGTTTTACCTTCCGGTACTTCCATCAGCCGAAAATTCTCCGCCTTCCAGTTGGTACGAACGTAGAACTTGTCTTTGTAATGCACAATGTCGTACTCATGACCCTTTTCGCGCGGCAAAAACACGGTAAATGCGCCGGTGGGTTTGCTGGCTTCCAGTAATCTGTACTCGGTTGAAACGCCGTTGTGATCGGACCCAATGATGATATATTTTTTGGATTTCGAGCGACCCAGGTCCATATAAAACTGGTTGTCTTTCTCTTCGTAGACCAGCACATCGGTCTTCGGATCAGTACCCAACACGTGCCGATACACTTGATAGCCGAGAAGCGTTTGTGGATCTTTTTTGATATAAAAGAGTGTCTTGTTATCCGTTGCCCAGGCAAAACTTCCACCTTCGGTATTTGGAATGGCTTCCGGGTATAGTTTACCTGTTTTCAGGTTTTTCACCCGTAACGTATAGAGTCGTCGGCTTACGGTATCCTCCGCAAAAATGGCCAGCTCATCATTATCCGACACCTCATACCCACCGAGTTGATAATAGTTATGTCCTTTCGCCAGCGCATTTCCATCGAACATAATCTCCTCAGCGCCTTGTAACGAGCCTTTCTTTCGGCAGTAAATAGGATATTCTCCTCCGGTTATGAATCGGGTGTAGTAATAATAATCACCCTCTTTGTATGGCACCGACTCATCCTGCTGCTTGATACGCCCTTTCATTTCCTCAAACAGCTTAGTCTGCAAGTCCTTTACGGGAGCCAGCACCTGATCGAGGTAGGTATTTTCAGCGTTTAAATACTTGATAACCTCCGGGTTTTCGCGTTCGTTGAGGTAGTAATAGTTATCGATCCGTTTATGGCCGTTCGTGATCAACTCTTTCGGTTTGATAACGGCCTTGGGAGGATTTACTGTTGGGGTTTGTGCCTGAGTCATGCTATGTAGCGTGAGAAAAAAAATGAATTGTAGACAAGTCCGTTTCATAAGGGGGACGTCGTTTCAGTTTGTTTCGGAAGATTGCTGTAAAAATAAGGTTTTCTTTAACCGCAAAGACGCAAAGGAAAGCGCAAAGGTGGCAAAGGGTATATTTACTTTGCGACCTTTGCGCTTTCCTTTGCGTCTTTGCGGTTGAAAAATCATGATCGAACTCGTTGTTGCCCATTATACCGAAAATCTGAACTGGTTGCGAAATCTGCCTGCTGGTTTGACAAAGACGGTCTATAGCAAAAGCCCCGATCCTGTGTCGGAACATACGGTTATTCCACTACCTAACGTTGGACGTGAGGCACATACGTATTTACATCACATTGTAAATCGCTACGACTCCCTGGCCGAGTGGACTGTTTTTTGCCAGGGCAAGCCCTTCGATCATGCCTACGATTTCAAAAAAACACTGCGTGAACTGGTAACCGAACCCTTATCGTTTCAGGTAAAAGAGTTTCACTGGTTTGGTCACCTGATTGATACCGACGATAATCTGGGGCACCGATTATTTCAGCCGTGGAGTAAAAATGACGATGGCCGTGGGCTAGATCTGGTTGGGTTTCACCGTGCCCTGTTTGACAGCGATGGACCAATGCTTTACACGTTTGTGCTGGGCGCACAATTTGCTGTTCATCGCAACCTTTTGCATCAAAAACCCGTATCGTTTTATAAACGGGCACTTGAGGTATCTGTTTCGTTTCCTGATGCCGCCCATTGTTTTGAACGGAGCTGGGATAAAGTTTTTACTGTACTAGGAATTGATCCTGGCTGGCTGGCTGGACGATTAACCGTTCAACTGAAGCCAATGAGGCATCAACAGACCGATTAGACTCACTATGAAGTGAGAATTGCCTTAAACTGCTAATCAAACGGAGCCTCACTTCCCTTGATTAACAGCAATTTAAAAGCAAGCGATTAGAGGAAACCAAATCTAAAATGGCGTTTCGTACGTAAATTTTGTACTTTTTTTTCAATTCGTCCGAACGCTTTTATGGGTTACTGCGTCTAATCATTCGGCATCGAAAATCAGTTATCCTTTTTGTATCTTTAGCAAAGAATCCTACCACCCATCCTCTCATGGCCCGGACATTTTACGTGCCCCGATTTCGGCTCGTGCTGTTCTGTATCGGTACTGCCGGTACGCTCACTGCTTTTTACCCCGACAAACTTTCTTTCCAGAAGGCATTTACCCGTATAAACAAAGAAGTAACTGAACACAGCCGTGCGTACGAAACGCTCGCCAAAGCCTCTCAACAGGTCGGTCACCGGCTCACGGGCAGCCCCAACGGCACACGTGCAGAGGCCTATGCGTTCGACTTGCTGGCATCTTATGGTTTTAAAGAAGTTCGCTACGAGCCGTTTGAGGTAGAAGCCTGGATGCGCGATACGGTTACCCTCTCGATTGCACCCAACAAAAGCGATAATTTCCGGGATGTATCTGTAGTTTCTCTGGCGCATTCACCCGTAGAGGCACATGTACAGGGTGAGATTGTGGATGTTGGGAATGGATTGGAAGGCGACTTTGCGGCCTTGAAGGGTAAATTAAAAGGTAAAGTTGCCCTGGTCAATATTGGTTTAGCAGCACCTACCAAAGGAGCCAGAAACCTTCACCGCTCCGAAAAAACAGCACTCGCTATTCAATACGGAGCCTCTGGAGTTATCATGGTCAATCTGGTGCCGGGCAACGTATTATTGACAGGTACAGCCTCCGTAACGGGTAAACTGATTTCAGTTCCATCAGTCTGTATCTCACTCGAAAGTGGGGAGGCTATTCGATCCTGGATGCAGGAGGAACACAGCCCTCTGCTGGCTCAGATTAATATGACGAATACTAGCCGGAAAATCCGGGCTCGTAACGTAATTGCTACCCTGAAAGGCTCTAAATATCCTGACGAAAAAATCATTGTTGGTGGGCACCTGGACTCTTGGGATCTGGCCACGGGTGCCATTGACAACGGCATTGGCTCATTTGCGATCATGGATATTGCCCGCACCTTTAAAGCCTTGAAACTGAAACCAAAGCGTACCATTGAGTTCGTTTTGTTTATGGGCGAGGAACAGGGGTTGCTGGGCTCAAAAGCAATGGTTGAGAACCTAAAAAAATCCGGTCAACTGGACATGGTTCGTTATATGATGAACCTGGATATGACCAACGACCCAACGGGCCTGAACGCATTTGGCCGTACGGACATGGTCCCCTTTTTGAACGCTGTTGGCGAAACCATGAAAGAGGTCGAACCTGTATTTGCCAATCAGATGCAGAATCAGGCTGGTTTGCACTCCGATCATCAGCCATTCATGCTCGAAGGTGTGCCGGTAGTTGGCATGAACGGCCATCTGGCCCGAGAGGTGCTTGATTGTTACCACGCTAACTGCGATCGCATGAATCTTGTCAACGCCGATCAACTCAAAAATACAGTCCGGTATTCAACCATGCTCTTATACGCTCTGGCTGATGCTGACGCGATTCCGACGAAACGGCAAACCGACACCCAAACCCGTGACTATCTGGTAGCCCAGGGCCTACGGACACCGCTGCAAATTGCCAACGAATGGCGATGGAAAGAGTAATTTTTTAGGGAAAGACAGATTTGGTATCGGTCTGGCAGCGATGTTTTTGTTTATTTGTACTACCATCGTGACCTAACCCAGCCATGGCCAAAAATACATTCCGTCAGCCCGAACGGGTCGCCAAACAAAAGCAACAACGGCGCAAACTCAAACTGGCATCCTGGCTCAATGATGCCATCGGCCTGGATCGACTTTTCGGCGAAGATAACGCCTGGCCAATTCAACACATTGACCGCATTTTGTGGGTCACATTTCTGCTCATCCTTTATATTGGCCTGAACCACAATGCTGAACGCCTGGTCCGGCGTATTCAACGCACCAAAAACCAGGTCGATGAACTGCGCTCTCAGTTCACCGTTTTACAA
The DNA here is from genome assembly GCF_054776855.1 of Spirosoma migulaei. Lineage (NCBI taxonomy): Bacteria > Pseudomonadati > Bacteroidota > Cytophagia > Cytophagales > Cytophagaceae > Spirosoma > Spirosoma migulaei. The sequence continues at coordinate 112,839 of NZ_BAAHBG010000045.1, forward strand.
GCCGATTTTAATAAAAGCGGCAAACAATCTGAAATCAGTAAGCATGTTGTAGGTCTTGGCCTGGCTGATAGCCAAACTCCACCCCATAAAATTGTTGTCAAGTCAGATGAACATTAAACAGGACATTATACAGCGGGCAAATCACGTTTTCTACGTCGTGATTGCTCTGGCGTTCGGCGTTATGGTTCGGCTTGTTTATGTACAGTATTTGCAAACGTTCAAAGGCAAGTTCTGGCGTGAGCGCGTACAGGAAACACTCATCCGGCGCGACACGATCCCGGCTATGCGTGGAAACATCTACGCAAACGATGGAAGCCTACTGGCAACGTCGCTACCCACTTACGTGGTTGGCCTCGACCCAACCATGGCCAAACCCGAATACTTCACAAAAAAAATAGATTCGCTGGCCCTCTTGCTCTCCCGAATTTACCGGGACCGTTCGGCCAACGATTATAAAGACGATATCATCAATGCCCGTATCCACAAACGTCGGTATGTACTGTTGAATCGTCGGCGGGTAACGTTTAAGGAGCGGCAGGAGATGCTAAAATGGCCGTTTTTTCGATCCTCTCCCAAAGTTGCGGCAAGAGGTGGTGTTCTGCGTCCTTATTACGAACGGTATCATCCTTATGGTCAGATGGCCGAACGGACTATTGGCAACCTCAATGCCAAAACCAACCGGGGTCTAATTGGCCTGGAAGCCAGTTTTCAACCCGCGCTGGCGGGTAAAAACGCTGTTGGTCTGGTTGAGGTTCTATCGGGTGGTATCCGTAAGCCTGTTGAAGATGGCCCGGATATGACGCCAGAGCCGGGCATGGATCTGTACACAACGCTCGATGTTAATTATCAGGATATGGCTGAATCGGCGTTACGCTCGGCTCTGGAGAAATACAATGCGTCTAAAGGTTGTGTTATTGTCATGGAGGTAGCTACCGGCGAAATTCGGGCGATGGCTAACCTTACGAAACAGGGCAACACCTATGTCGAAAACTTCAACCATGCGCTGGCCGATCGAACGGACCCCGGCTCAACTTTCAAGCTAGCCACTATGATGGCGTTGATGGAAGAAAAAGCCATTTCGCTCGACCAGTTGGTGGCCACTGGTGGAGGCTCTGCAACCTATAACGGGCTTGGCATTCACGACGCCAGCCGGGTTGGTCATGGAACAATTACCGCTCGGCAGGTATTCGAGAAATCGTCAAATGTGGGCACGCACCTGCTTATGCGCAGCTATTTTTACAAACGACCCGATCTGTATTGCCAGTACCTGCGTCAGTTTCACCTGACTAAACCAACGGGTATCCACATGAAAGGTGAAGCCGTACCCGTTGTTCGAAATCCCGACATGAAAGGCTGGAGTAAGGTCTCGTTAACGTCAATGTCGTACGGCTACGAGATGCAGATTACTCCCTTGCAAATGCTGGCCTTTTACAATGCCGTAGCCAATAATGGCAGGTGGGTACGCCCCGTTATTGTCAAGCAGATCAAACTCGCGAATGAGATCATTGAGGACAATAAACCGTACGTAGTTCCGGAGCCGATAGCCTCACCAGCAACGATCCGGAAGGCGCAACAACTGCTGCGCGGTGTGGTTGTTCAGGGCACTGCTAAACACATTAATAACCCCTATTACGCCATTGCCGGGAAGACAGGGACAGCCCAGAAAATTGTGAATGGGCGGTATCAGGTTGGAAAATACTACACCTCGTTCATTGGCTATTTCCCTGCCGATAATCCAAAATATAGTATGATTACGGTTGTCGATAGCCCTCAGGGAGATAATATAGATTTATTGTATGCTGGTGCTGTAGCAGCGCCCGTCTTCAAGACGGTAGCGGATCGAATTGTAGCCTACGATTATCGGATTCATTCCCCAATACGGGCTCGCACATCGCAGCCACGCTCAACAACAGGGATGATGGCCGGTTATGCCGACGACTTGCATACGATTAGCTCGGCACTTAATATTACCAACGAACCCGCTACCGAAGGCTGGGTTGAATCAACATCCGGTGGACGCTGGAAATCGCGGCCAACTCGCCCTGATCAAGTGCCTGACGTACGAGGATTAACCCTTCGTGATGCCCTGTTCCTGCTGGAAAACCGTGGTTTCCGGGTATCTGTTGAAGGTAGGGGAAAGGTGAAAGAGCAATCCGTTTCGCCAGGAATGGAGACGGCGAAAACGGCAGGCAAAGCTATAACACTGCGGCTAGGGTAGCAATTGTTTACTTTCAATGAAAGGACTTTTCGATCAAATTAGGTAGTCCCACGCGTAAGCCGTTTTTTTGCAGACGCCAAACGAACGTGCTGTTCGTTATATCCGTATGCAACTCAAAGACCTCTTCTATAAAACTCCTCTGCTGGCTACATCCGGCAGCATGACTACTGAGATTACAAATCTGACGATGGACTCGCGTAAAGTGGGTCCAGGCAGTTTGTTTATAGCCATTCGTGGCACCCTTACTGATGGCCATAGCTTTATTGAAGCGGCCATTCGCCAGGGAGCAGCCGCTATCTTATGCGAAGAGCTGCCCGCTGAGATTAACTCCTCTGTGGCCTATGTACAGGTGCAGGACTCGGCCCGGACAATGGGATTAGCAGCTGCTAATTTTTACGATCATCCCTCCCAAAAGCTCAAACTAGTTGGTGTAACAGGGACCAATGGCAAGACATCCGTTGCAACCCTACTCTTCCGACTGTTTCGCGGATTAGGCTATCGGTGTGGGTTGTTATCTACGGTTCAGAACCAGATTGATGATGAAGTAATTCCGGCAACACATACCACACCCGACGCCATCACCACCAATCAGCTACTGACAAAAATGCGTACCCATGGCTGTACGCATGTATTTATGGAAGTCAGTTCACATGCGGTTGTGCAGGAACGTATTGCAGGCCTGACGTTTGCCGGTGGTATTTTTACGAACATCACCCACGATCACCTCGATTTTCACGGGACTTTCGATAACTACATCCGGGCAAAAAAAGGATTCTTCGACCAGCTTCCGTCATCCGCCTTTGCCTTAACGAACGTTGACGATAAACGGGGTCTGGTGATGCTTCAGAATACCACTGCACGAAAAGAAACCTACTCGTTACAAACACTGGCTACGTTTAAAGGTAAACTCCTGGCCGATAGTCTGTTTGGACTGCACATGTTGGTCGATGCGCGCGAGGTATGGTTTAAACTTATTGGCCGTTTTAATGCCTATAATCTGTTAAGCGTGTATGGAGCGGCCGTTTTGTTAGGTGAGGAGCCAACTGATGTATTAACCTTACTATCTGGCATTACTCCACCGCGGGGTCGATTTGAACAGGTTGTTTCAGACAACAAAATTGTGGGAATTGTCGATTACGCCCATACGCCTGATGCGCTGCAAAACGTATTGGAAACCATCAACGGTCTGCGCCAGACAGACGAACAGGGTCGCCTGCCGCAAATCATTACGATTGTTGGTTGTGGGGGAAATCGTGATGCAGCCAAACGGCCTATTATGGCCGGTATTGCGTGTAAATTCAGTACCCGCGTCATCTTGACTTCAGACAATCCGCGCAACGAAGACCCGATAGCCATTTTAGAGCAAATGCAAGCTGGTGTTCCCCCCGTTGATGTAAAGAAAACGCAAACAATTGAGGATCGGCACGAAGCAATACGTCAAGCGGTTTCAATTGCGTATCCGCACGATATTATTCTGGTTGCTGGTAAAGGCCACGAAACCTATCAGGAAATCAAAGGCATCAAATACGACTTTGATGATAAGGCCGTGTTACAGGAGGCTTTTGCAGAACGCGGAAATCAGTAACTTTGGCAATCAATTATGAATGAGCGAATGATAGAATGAGTGAATAGCCGCCCTGTTTTATTCACTCATTCTATCATTCGCTCATTCTATCATTCGTCCTTATGCTCTATTACCTCTTCCAGTTTCTTGACGAACGCTACAACTTCCCTGGTGCGGGGGTTTTTCAATATATCTCATTTCGTGCACTGGGTGCAGTTATAACCTCTCTGCTAATTGCAGCTATTTTTGGTCGGCGTATTATCGATATACTCCGCAATCTGCAAATTGGCGAATCTATTCGTGATCTTGGCCTGGAAGGTCAAATGCAAAAGCGGGGCACGCCAACCATGGGTGGCTTTATTATTCTGGCCTCTCTCCTGATTCCAGCCCTGCTCTTTGCCAAGCTCTCCAATGTGTATGTGGTACTAGCTCTCGTTTCTACCGTCTGGACCGGGATGATTGGCTTCCTGGACGACTACATTAAAGTTTTCAAGAAGAATAAAGAAGGGTTGCAAGGTAAATTTAAGGTTGTTGGCCAGGTTGGCTTAGGGCTCATTGTCGGTCTTACCTTATCGTTTAATGAGTACGTTAAAATTCGCCGATATGCCCCGCGGTTGCTTAGTACGTCGACTGTACCGGATATCTACACTGACATTAAATCTACACTGACGACTGTACCATTCGTTAAAAACAACGAGTTCGATTATAGCTCACTTCTCTTTGGCTTTTTACCAGACAGTTACACCTGGATTGTGTATGTACTGATCTGTATTTTCATCATCACAGCAGTTTCCAACGGGGCAAATATTACAGATGGTATTGACGGGCTGGCAGCTGGAACTTCAGTAATTATTGGCTTAACGATCGGTGTATTAGCCTATCTATCAGGCAACAAGGTTTTCTCGCAGTACCTGAATATCATGTACATCCCAAATGCGGGTGAGTTAGTAATCTTCTGTGCTGCTTTTGTAGGTGCCTGCGTCGGCTTTTTATGGTATAATTCCTATCCTGCTCAGGTATTTATGGGCGACACAGGTAGCCTGATGCTGGGTGGTGTTATTGCGGTTTTGTTTCTAGCCATCCGAAAGGAATTGATGATTCCAATTATCTGCGGCATTTTCCTGGTCGAACTCGTATCGGTAATTATGCAGGTCAGCTACTTTAAGTATACGAAGCGTAAGTATGGGGAGGGCAGGCGAATTTTCCTGATGTCGCCCTTGCATCACCATTTTCAGAAGAAAGGCTATCACGAAGCAAAACTCGTAACACGCTTTTGGATTGTAGGTATTATGCTCGCTGTTCTGGCATTGGTAACGCTTAAGCTGCGATAAGCGCCCTTTACATCTTATCTCCCAGTTTCTTATCAATTTATTGTACACGAAGCCATAAAGCCTGTCTGTAGCTACAGACAGGCTTTATGGCTTCGTGTACGTTCATACACACACAATTACTAGCCCCAAATCATATTTAAAATTGGCCATACTAGCAAAAAAACACGTAAAGAATCTATTTCACTAGAATAATATACATATTTTTACCCAAAAATTATGTATTCGTTTATGAATAAGTTCGTGCCACTACTATTATTCCTGCATTCACTAACAAGTGTTGCCCAAGTAGCCACCTACACCTTCACAAACGCAGACCCAGGTAATCAAACATCTAAAGCGGTAACGTCTACTAACGCTAACATTACAGCTTCTGATATTACACGAGGTACAGGTCTAACTCCTATAACAGCAACCGGTAGCATCAACTCCAGTGGTTGGACTAGTAGTGCACAGGATTTGAATGATTATTACGAATTTACCCTAACGCCTGTTACAGGTCATCAATTAAATTTAGCCAGTATAAACCTAACTGAGCGTAGATCTGGCACTGGCCCGACTAATTATCTCATTGCCTATAGTATTGGAGGAGGTACAGAGGTTAGTATATCAACAGGCCCATTATCCGGTACTATAGATGCAGCAATCAATGTAAGTTTTACCGTCAATACCGTACAACCTATTCGGTTCAGACTCTACGCATGGGGAGCTAGTAATGCCGCAGGAACCCTCAGGCTGGATCAATCACTAGCAGTTAGCGGGGTTGCTCCACTTCCTGTAAAACTCATATCATTTACAGGCGAGTCAACGACGAATGCTGTCCAATTGAATTGGGCTACATCCTGGGAGGAAAAAAATGAAGGATTCGATGTATTGAAAGGTAGGTCAGCTACACGATTGGAGAAAATAGGCTTTGTTCCGAGCTATACTTCCATCCAGGAGTTATTGACCTATTCTTTTATGGATAACGATGTTCAGGATGGGCAAGCATATTATTATCAGCTCAGACAAAAAGATGTGGGTGGTAGCTCAGCGCTATCTACTATTATTGGCGTACGAGTAGGCGCTGCCTCAGAAGAAACCAAAGCCTTGGCCTATCCTAATCCGACCTGGGGCAACTTTATGCTTTCTACCCAGGAAAAGGAGATAGCCGCTATTCATCTTTATAATTCTGCTGGCATCGAAATTCCTATTACGATCAACAAGACTCAGGCGCCTGCTCAACTTTCCATAGATGTTGCCGCCCCTACAGGTATATACCACCTGCAACTTCAAACAACCGATGGTTCGTATCAACAACCTCTAAAGATCATTATCCAATAACCTGTTTCAAACACTAGAATTTCACTTTTATGAAAATTAACCAGTATACCACCGTACTTAAATCTACCAAAAGGACCTACAAGAAACCGACGCTAATAAAGATCGGAAACGTATCTAAACTTACCCTGAAAGGTGGTAGTGCTTTTGATGCCATGTCATCAACCAATGACTTCCAGGCATAATACATAGTAGGTATATAAAAAACATTCCACACGATTATGAAAATCCTGGCATGCATCTCACTTCTAATCTGTTATGGACAAAGCTTTGCCCAAACATCTTCCACCGAATGTGTGGTTACGCAAAGTTATACATTAACCTACCAATCGACTAGCGGTGGCAACTGTACCTTCCTTTTTACACCTACAATAACAGTTAATCAATCGGGAGCCGCAGTCAAACTGGCGCGCTATACATTCACAGCAGGGGGTACCACCGTATCTGTTTGCTATTCTGGAAATCCTGTAGCCATTGTCAATTGTAATGGCTCATTCTCGGACCTCCCTTCGGGAGCCAATCAACAATTGCCAACTGCTACGGTAGTATTACCTTGCGGTAGTGGAAGTTTGGTGCTAACTGGAAGTAAATCGGCCCAAGGAACCAGTACTTGCACAACACAATCTATTTTTAACGGACCTCTTCCAGTGAAACTGCTATCATTTACGGGTATATCCAAACCTGACGGGGTGCGGTTGAATTGGTCTACTGAATCAGAAACCAACAATGAAGGTTTCGATTTACAGAAAAGTAGAAATGCCACAGCATTCGAAGGAATAGGCTTTGTAAAAGGCCAAACTACTAGCCGCCAGGTATCGACTTATGAATTTATCGATACCGATGTTCAAGTTGATCAAACCTATTACTATCGACTAAAACAGAAAGATAGAGATGGATCTGTTGATTATTCACGCATTATTGCAGTTCGTTATACGCTCCAGGAGGATATAAATACCGAAATATTCCCAAACGCTAGTGCAGATGGCAGCTTTATGCTATCTATGAAAGATGCTCAGTCAGCTGTCATCAGGTTATATACTGTTGCAGGTATTGAGATCCCTATTAATACCGCCAAAACGGGGAACCCAACTATCGTGTCCGTTTCTCCCACACATCCCTTATCAAAAGGCATTTATTTGTTGCAGTTTTTCGGACTGGGACAAACTAAGCAGAAATCACTCAAAGTAATTGTAGACTAAATAATCATTGTTCCATCGACTTGTTCAACTACCCCATTACCATTATAGGCACTTTATTACTTCTGCAGGCGTGTCAGCAACAGGATGTTTTAGAACAACATGATAGTAACTATGTACCGGTTGAGACAGGGCGCTACTGGGTGTATGAAGTACAGGATGAGCGTTATTCCTTAAGTAGCTCACCAATTTTGAGTACTTATTATGTTAAAGAAACAATTGGTGAGCTACTCTCGATAGGCCAAGGAGGAAAAACATACAAATTGATTCGATACAAACGAAGCCGTCTGTTTGATACCTGGAAAGCAGATTCAATATGGACGGTACAACAATGGCCAGATAAGTTGATTCGTACTGAGAATAACACGGCTTTTGTAAAACTCACGTTTCCAGTTACAAACAAAAGTGTCTGGAATCAAAATGAGTTTAATGTCCTGCCTATCTCTACTTACCGCTACAACCAGATTGGAAAACCTTATGGTAATTACGCCAATACGATTCAGGTTAGCAGCACACAAAACGACTCGACAGCCATTTCATTCCATCGTCAGTTTATGGTATATGGCTATCAGACAGGGCTAATTTATAAGGAAGCTACTGCAGTGGCTTATTGTCAAAGTTCACCCAGTTGTATTGGGAAAGGGCAAATTGAGTTTGGTTACCGCCAGAAGTGGGTTTTACGTGAAGCAGGCAAAGAGTAACAAAATACCTATCGTTTAATTAGCTTAGTTTTGAGAGTTTCCTGCCGTCCATCATCCCAGGTAATTTGAAGGGTAGCCGTATAAATACCCGATGGCTGACTACTGAGATTATCCCAATAAAACGTATTTTCGCCTATAGTAGGTATAAGGTTATACATATCGACTGGCACACCTATACCATTTAAAATCTGCAACTTAGCCTCCTTTGGCGGCACTTTACCAACCACCAAAAAGTTAAATTGCACGACTTCATTACCTGGATTGGGATATACCTTCCATTGGGTGGGAGCCGATGCATCTGCTACCCGGAACGTGATACGATAAGCGTTACCGGATGCATTTCCGGCAGCATCACGGCCGGTTGCCAGAAGCTCATACCTACCAGCCGGAAGTTGCGTCAATTGATACGTGGCTATAAGCGATACAGGTGACGTTGCCGAGCCTGTTTTTGGTGTCAATGCGACAAATGGACAGGATTCACATTGTTTTATGGAAACCTGAATAGTAGCCAGGTTATCAATAGGCAATATATTCTCATCCATCAAATTGATTTGAATAGTAGGATCAGCCGAAACATAGTCGCCATTTTTAAGAACCCGATTATCAATCAATACCGACAGTACTGGGTTTGATTGATCAGGTAAGGCATTAATTGGGTAAACGCTGTTTCTCTGAATTTCCTGCCAATCGGCCAACTCGATTTGGACGACATTATTACCTTCACTAAGCTCGTCAATAACAGCATAACTATCAATCGTGAGTTCTAGTTGCGTTATCGAAAGCTCTTTTTTGATGGGGAATACCAATGTATCCCGACCCGACTTGATTTGAACGGTAACCCACTGAACACTTGTTTCATTAGTTGTATAGGTCTTTTTCAGTTGTACTGAAACCGTTTGCCCGGCAATATACCTTCCAACATTAGCCAGAATCAGATTAACGGTAAGTGAATCATTAGTGGCGATACTAGTTCCGATTTTTCGTGCCTGGAGAAAAAGGCTTCGGGCTACGTAATCTGGTTTCGATAACGGAAATAGGTGCAGTGCAGGATCGCCTTGAAGAATAATTTGCTGCATATCGCTCCTCAATGTCAGATCGTTACTTTGCGATGACAGGTCTTGATTAACGCGTTGCTGCATTTCCCCTATTGTCTGGGTAAGGGTTGTGCTATCAGCAAATAGCTTCTGATACAGACTATAAATATACTGCTGGGTGCTATTGGGGTAACTCCAGAATGAGCCTGCCAGAACAGCAATCGCACCTTTGTCGGGCGTAATTAGCCAATCGGTACTGAGCGGGTCATATTTATAGAAAATATTATTGATGCTACAGCCATTAAAAAACAGGATAGGATACTTCCCTTTATTGTGGAAATTACTAGTTGGCGATGAGCAATAGCCAAAATTAAAGTCGAGGGTGTTTGAGGAGCCGTGACCCGTGTAACTTATCATCGAAACTCCTTCGTTCACTTCAGCAGAAATATCAATAGCTTCGACTTCCTCAAAGGTTTTTTTGGAAATTGTTTTGACCTGCGCGCCCATATATGGGCCTTCTGCAATGGGACGAAGTTGCTCCATCAGGCTCTTCAAATAGGTAATCTCAGCTTTGTCATGGCCTCCGTTCAGATGCAAAATTCGTTTTTGCCATTCATCTGGTACACTCTGTTCAAACTCCTTTACTTTGGCCAAATAGTTCAACGTCTGTTGATTAGTCGTTACATTGATACGACCGGTTGGCAGTGCCTGTACAAATTCGGGCAAACCAGTCAGGCCCATCGTTAGTAAAGCATCGGAACCAGGATACCCAAACGTGGGTACCAGATCCTCTGATTCCGACGTTTTCAACACATCGGGAAAACTAATACCCCGGCCCAGCAGAAATAGATATTTACCACTCCCACCCGATAGCATATAATCAGCAAAGCGACGGATAGCAATGGGGCTTCGTTCCCCAAAATTAAATTGCTCGTAAATGGCCTTCGTTTCGATGACCAACGGCTTATAGCTGCCGCCAGCTACCGACGCCCGATAAGCTGCATACTGATTGGCCGATTCAAGCAACGAATTGTGTGTAACAATCAGATAGGTATACTCCTTGGGATTCAATATCGGGAATGTAACAACCGAAATGCCAGCTACTTTTTTGATTTCATTACTAACAAATAGCTTTTGCCCGGTTGCGGTATTGGGAACCACCAACTGATTTGTTTGACTGGTTATTTTGGCAATATTGTAGCTATCAGTTATGATATAGGTAATGTAATCCGGTCTCAAATCGCTAATCTGCACGACAGACTGGTTCATGGAGTTTGGTCGTAACGTAAAATATTTACTTCGCTGCCCATTCAGTGGAAAACTCTGTGGATAAACGACTTTAAAATACGTCATTGAGTACCAATCGTAATTGCCGGCTTTCAATGTCTGCGTTTTGAGTAAAACCGATTCGTTTTTTATTGCACTTTCGGGTAGAGCCAACTCTATTTTCTGAGGACTAAATGAGCCAAACGTAACTGTATCGAGTGGGCTGCCTTCATTTAGCGCGTACCAGAGCTGGTGGTTATTGAGCGATCGACCATTTAGCTGGAACTCAAGTGTGGGGTATACCTCATCGGTTTTGACCCGGTTTTCAAATGTCAGCCTGAATCTAGCTGCTGTGTCCGGAACAATATAGTGCCCGGTCCAGCCTTCGCCTTCCTCAAAATAGCTCTGCTGAACGGATGGGATTAAGCCAATCGAATTATTGAATGAATATTGCTCTGAATACGAAACAACCTGTTCCTCAAGGTGGTATTCCTCGGGATTCTGGTTTGTTGGCTTAGCAGCGTAGGTTACAATACGTTTTCCGGCATGTTGCCCAACCGTGAAAAAATAGAACGTCTCGTCAGAAAATAAACTATGATAGGGATTGGCTCGCGTGGTGTGGTAGTAAACTAAACTGTCTTGCTCGCCTTTATTTTTTTCGGCATAAAACTCAATAAAATCTGTGGCGTCAAACCGATTGTCCAACTCACCGACTACCTCGATTGCCAGTTCGCGACCATGATGAAATAGCTGTAGATTTCTGGGATTTATCGCATCCAGGTTAAAACCGGCACTGACTAATTCAGCATAACTGATACGGTAAAGGCCGGTTTCATTGATGCTGATTTTCGCATAGGGTTGCAACGGAACAATCCATTCGTTACCATAACGCATTTGCGCCTGGCCAACGCAAGGAAATAGAAACAGAGTAAGTACAAGTAGAATCCCTCTCAAGCGCAGCAAGTATCTTATTTTACTGCGAAAGGTACATCGAAAAGATAATTAAGCCAATAGTGGCTTCACAACCTTTCCATGAACATCGGTCAGGCGATAACGTCGGCCCTGGCTTTTGAAGGTGAGCTTTTCATGGTCTACACCTAATAAATGCAGGATGGTAGCCTGAAAATCATGCACATGAACCGGCTCCTTAATGACGTTGTAGCCAAAATCGTCGGTTTCGCCGTAAACCATCCCTTTTTTAACACCAGCTCCCGCCATCCAGACCGAGAATGCTCGTGGGTGGTGGTCACGCCCATAATTATCACGGGTGAGCTTCCCCTGTGAGTAAGCACCCCGCCCGAACTCACCACCCCAAATCACAAGTGTATCATCAAGCAACCCACGCTGTTTGAGATCCATGATAAGAGCTGCCGATGGCTGGTCAACGCTTTTCGCCTGGGTTTTGATGTCGTTTGGTAAGTTGCCATGCTGATCCCAGCCCTGATGGTATAATTGGACAAACTTTACATCCTTTTCTACAAGCTTTCTGGCTAGCAGACAGTTGGCAGCAAACGTTCCCGGCTTGCGGCTATCGGGACCGTACATGTCGAAAATATAATTGGGTTCTTTCGAGATGTCGAGCGTTTCGGGGACGGACGTTTGCATCCGATAAGCCATTTCGTACTGCGCCATCCGACTGTTGATTTCGGGATCCAACACATGTTTGAACTGCTCCTGGTGCAATTTACCCAGATAGTCAAGCATTCGCCGACGGCTGGATTTGTCGATACCCGGCGGGTTGTTGAGGTAATAAACCGGATCTGGCCCCGACCGAAATACGACGCCCTGATGCACCGATGGCAGAAACCCATTACTCCAAAGTTTGGCATATAGGGGCTGATCGCCATCCCGTCCTTTGGACAGAAGCACCACAAAAGAAGGCAGATTCTGGTTATCTGATCCCAGGCCATAACTAACCCAGGAACCCATTGAAGGTCGGCCCGCTTGTTGACTTCCAGTCTGAAAGAACGTTACGGCCGGGTCGTGATTAATGGCTTCGGTATGTAGGGATCGAATAAACGTCAGGTCGCTGGCAATACCAGCTGTTTGGGGTAACAGTTCGCTGATCCACATCTGGCTGGGTCCATACTGAGCAAATTTATACTTCGAGGCTGCCAGCGGGAAACGACTCTGCCCCGCACTCATGCCCGTCAGTCGCTGCCCATTACGTACCGATGCAGGTAAATCCTGTCCCCACATGGTTTCGAGCTTCGGCTTGTAGTCGAATAACTCCAACTGAGAAGGGGCACCGCTCTGAAACAAATAAATAACCCGCTTTACTTTCGGTGGAAAGTGTGGTTTCCCGACTGCCGGATTCTCTCCGGGCGTAGCGCCACCAAACAGATTAGTTGGATTCAGCAATGAGGCCAAGGCAATGGTGCCTAAGCCCGCGCTGGCCTGGCCCAGAAAATTCCGGCGGCTTAGCTGATCGTGAAGTTCATCCTGAATGTCCATTGTACTTGTATATGGTCATTAATGTTCATTGATCGTCATAAAATTGTCATTGGTTGGTCTACTACGCATGACGATCAATAACCATTAATGGCTATCTTTTTATTATCGCTTCGTCGAAATTCATAATGGTACTGGTCACTACAGTCCAGGCAGCTAATTCCACCGGATTAAGTTTAGTATGAACCGGATATTCTCCTACGGATAATAACTCTGCTGCCCGCTTCGGGTTTTGTTTAAAATCAGCCAGTTCTTCGGCGTACAGTTGCTGCATCAACGCCATTTCTTCTAAGCGAGCGGGGCGGCTAATGACAGCTTTAAAAAGCTCATTTATTACTGTTGCTCCTTTACTCCCTTCTCTCCTTCCTCCTTCTTTCTGCGCCAATACGCGGGCAGCCTCCACAAATTGCGGGTCATTTAGCGTAACCAGTGCCTGCAAAGGCGTACTCGTTTTCTGGCGTTTTACAATACACGTATGCCGCTCGGCCGCATCGAAATCAAGCATCATCGGTGCTGGAGACGAGCGTTTCCAGATCGTGTACATTGACCGACGGTATAAGCTATCGCCATGATCCTGTTCGTATTTTACTGCATTCCGGGTAGCCAGGGCTTCCCAGATACCCGATGGCTGGTAAGGCAGAACACTGGGGCCGCCGATGCGCTGCGTTAACAAACCACTTGCCGCCAATGCATTGTCACGCACCTGTTCCGCTGACATCCGGTAGCTTGGCCCTCGCGTTAAAAATAGATTTTCAGAATCGGCTTCCCGCGCGTTTTCAGGTACCGCCGATGCCTGCCGGTAGGTAGCCGACATAACAATCAGTTTATGCATGGCTTTCGCATTCCAGGCGTCAGCTGACCCTTCTTCACCTCGGAATTTAACGGCCAGATAGTCCAGCAGTTCGGGATGACTGGGCAACGCGCCCTGGTTACCAAAATCATCACTGTTTTTGGCTAATCCCTGGCCAAAATATTGCTGCCACATCCGGTTCACCATAACCCGGCTGAACAATGGATTTTCTGGGGCCAGAAGCCATTTCGCCAGACCAAGCCTATTCTTCGGCGTATCCTCATCCATTGGATTCAGGCTATGCAAAACGGCGGGTGTTACCACTTCGGCAGGCGCATCGTAGGCTCCTCGCTTCAGCAGATGGGTTTCTCGCGGTACCGAGCGCTCTTCCATAATCATGAGCTGATCGGAGTTGGTGTAGAGCATAAGCTGATCACCCCGTAACTTCATTGCTTTGGCATAATCGCTCCGATAAACCGGGTCCTGATTGGTCACGTAATAGGTATATAAGCCTGTCCGTTGGGCCGATGTACGATTGGCGACCGGAGTTTTAAGCGCAATAGCGAGCGCGTCTGGCTGACCAGCCAAAGCAGGCATTTCGAGCGGAGTCAGGCAGCGCTTGTAAATGCGCAGTTCATCTACGGCAAAATCTTTATAGAAATTGTCGTGCATTCGACCCACGTAGAAATTGTGTTGTGCCCAGTGGGTTTTGTCTTTGCCGTATACCATACTGTGAATAAGGTGATCGGCAATCACTTTAGTACGGATAGGGTGTCCATTCAAGTACAGCGTAATCCCTTTCGCCTGACCGGTTCCATCGTAGGCAAACGCAACCTGAAACCACTGATGCACAGGAACTTTGTCAATCGTTTCGATATCTATAGCGTTGGCAGGCCAAACATGGCTAAAGGCCAGTTTTAGTCGCCCATCCGCCAGTAAATCAAGTTGGTACCCACGCTGACCATCCATAGGGCCAGTTGTACGGCCCAGCAGCGTGAGTGCCATACCCGGCTTCGCCAGATTAAACCAACTGCTAATGGTAAATGGCTCATTTTGCTCAAAAGCACCGAACTTGCTGGGCAATTCAATATAGCTATCGCCCGGTAAATAGCGCGCTTTCCCAAATCGGCCGGGCACCGAGTAAGGCACCTTATCAGGATCGCCACCTAAGCGAGCGGGCAAGGTATCATTCACCAAATTGGCGAAAGCATTACGCGGGTCTTTCCAGAGCTCTTCTTTGGTTTTTGGTTTTGGCGCTTCTTTCTTTTCAGCTACCTTGACGTCAGGCTTTTTCAGCCTGGCTTTGGCTTCTTCCTCTTTCTTTTTTCGGGCGTCCTCCAGTTTCCGTTTCTCGTTCTGCTCTTTCACATACGCACCGACATCAGCCCGATCCGCTTCATCGAACGTGTAATGCGCCAACAACCCAGAATCTGACGAGGCTATTGAGGGAGTTGTTGCCAGCCACTGTCCGAAACGTTGTTGATAATCGGGGCGGTTCGGATTGAGTTTTTGTTCAAGCGGAGTAAGCTGTTCGCGGATAAACTTCAGCTTGGCCTCTGTTTCCGGCTTAGTGAGCGTGATTGTTGGAGCCGCTTCACCATTGTAGGGAATTTGCCCGCGCTCATTGTTGCTATTGAAAAAGGCAAACAACGAATAGTAGTCTTTCTGGCTGATGGGGTCGTATTTATGGTCATGACAACGGGCACATTCTACCGTTAGCCCCAGCATAGCCTTGCCGAACGTGTTGGTTCGATCAGCCACGTATTCTACCCGATATTCTTCGTCAACAATGCCACCCTCCTGGCTCTGCTGGTGATTCCGGTTGAAGGCCGTGGCAATGAGTTTCTCTTTCCAGTCGGCGGAAGCTTTCAGATTAGGCAGTAAGTCACCGGCCAATTGCCAGGTAATGAACCGATCAAACGACAGGTTGCGATTATAGGCCCGAATCACCCAATCGCGGTAGGGCCAGATGGTACGAAAGCCATCATCCTGATACCCATGCGTATCGGCATAACGGGCCACATCGAGCCATTCAACCGCCTGACGTTCACCGTAATGAGGGCTCTTCAGCAATCGATTGACTACTTTTTCGTAGGCATTCGGGGATTTATCGGCCAGAAACGCATCGACTTCGGCGGGTGTTGGCGGCAAACCTGTTAAGTCCAGACTAACCCGACGAAGTAAGGTCGTTTTATCGGCTTCGGGGGCGTGGGATAAGCCTTTGGCTTCCTGCTTGGCCAGAACAAATCGGTCGATGTCATTCTTTACCCACTGCTCGTCTTTCACCTTCGGAATCTCCGGCAGGACTGGGGCAATAAGCGACCAATGTTCTTTATATTCTGCCCCCTGCTCAACCCAGCGAATGAGCATCGCTTTTTCTTCTGTCGTTAAGCTCAGATTAGATTTCGGCGTTGGCATCATCACATCGGGGTCGGTGCTGATGATTCGGTTAACCAGTTCACTCTTGGCTAAATTACCCGGTACTATGGCCGTATGACCACTTTTAGCCAACGCTTCATAAGCCCCCTCGGGCGTATCTAAACGTAAACCTGCCTGTTGTTTAGCTTTATCAGGACCATGACAGGCAAAACAACGATCCGACAGAATCGGCTTGACGTGCAGGTTGTAATCAACTTTTTCGGGCAGGGTTGCCTCAATAGCGACAATTTCCGCCGGTTTTTCGACAGAACTCTGACAGGCCGTTAACCAAACAGACGCGCCAAACAGACCCGCTGTTGTACTAAGCAGAACGTATCGAAACCGTATGTCAGACCAGATGTGCATATATAAGCCTCCGACGGAGGAACTGATTGACAATAAAATGACTCTACAAAAATAACGCTCAAATGCCCATAAAAATCATACTATATTTTCGCGTTGTCAGCCTATTTTACCAGTTAATCAATATTATGTCGGGTTTGAGAACTCGACATCATTTATAACCTACTTTCAATGAAAGTATCACTTCTTGGCCTCCCCAAGCTTTGCTTCGGGCGAGGCTGCTTTGGCAAATTCGGCAGCGGCTTTCTCCGTGATACCGCCAATAACCTCAAGTTTGGGCATGGCTTTTTTCAGGTTTACAATGCCCTGTTCCGTGACTTTGGTTTGCCAGAGATAAATAGTCTTAAGATTTTTCAGCGTTGCCAGATCAACCAGACCGGCATCCGTTATGCTAGTACCATAGAGGTTCAAATATTCCAGATTATCCAGCCCTTTGAGTTGTTTTAAGCCCGCATCGGTCACGTTCGTTTGTTCCAGATGCAGTTTTTGAAGGTTTTTAAGTTTGGCTACCTGGGTCAACGTTGCATCTGAGACTTCCGTATCTCCTAATTTTAACCAGACAATCTGAGTACTCAGTTTAGGCAGCAATTGGGCCTGTGTATCATTGAAGGTACGGGCATTCACTGCGCTCACTTCCAGTTGGTTCTGCTCTTTTGAGAGCGGCAATACGAGTAAGCCCGCTTTCTTCAATTCGTCAATTACTTTCGGGTCGGCGGCTGCTACTTTCATGGTCAACACCGGTGATTCGGGCGAAGGGCCGGTTGTGGCAACATTGGCACCTGTATTAACTGGCCCACCACCGGTTAGGGAGGCCAATACGGGTCGAATTGCATCATTGACTTGTACGTCTGAGACTTTTTTATCGAAAGGAGCGCCCTGATCAATCCACCAGGTCAGTAACGCAATCTGGCCTTCCTGTAATTGGGTTTTACCTTTAGGCGGCATATGATGGTCATCGTCTTCGGGCAACAGGCATACTTTTACCAGGTCGCTGGCGGTGCCTTTTCCTGCCACCAATACCGGGCCATCTTCCGAGCCTTTCTTAATCATTCCAGGTGTATCTAACCGTAACCCCGCTTTCGATTTATTGGCGTTATGGCACTGTACGCAGCGGCTATGCAGAATTGGGTTTATTATCTGCTGATACACCATTGCCTGATTTACGTCGGTAATCGGTTCAACTTTTAATTCTGGCAATTTAGGTGGTACACCCGCTAGCGTTCGGATTGGCCCCGGCATGTATTGGGTCAGGTAATCCGCCCCGTGTGTCAGGTTGCCTCCAAGATGGCCAGTCGACAGTAATAGGAGCAGGGAGATGCCCAGCGCAGGCAAATAAAGAAGCTGTGAAAAAGGAAAAATCCGACCCAGATTCTCTGATTTAACCGCCCACGCCAGCCAGGCAAAAACAGCCACGCCAATACCCTGCCACTGGTGTGAACTGAGCGTATCTTCCTCATAGCCGCCCCCCTGCGATAACATAAAGCCAAACACGCAAGCAAGTGTAGCACTCACCGCCGACCAGAATAAAATCAGGGTAATTGTATGCGGACTAACCGAGTTGCGCCGGGTCAGTCGATCCAGTTCGAGCAGACCGGCAATTAGCAGAAAGCCAATCGGTAAGTGAACAATGAGCGGATGAAAGTGCCCAAAAAACAAAACCCAATCAGATGGTTGCGCAGCGGCCTGTACTAAAATAAACTTATTCATAATCAGGGTATACTCTTAGGCAACGCGCTCTAATTTAATAGGATATGTTTTTTTAGAAGCCCATTGCGCCACGTAAATGCTATCGTCCTGGTCAATCAGCACGTCGTGCGGATGCAGAAACGTGCTTAGGCTTCGATCTTTGCGCTGCTCGCCCAGTTTACCGTCCTGATAAACGGGAGCCGTACCACCCGGTGTTGAAACGACTCTGTCATTTTTATCCAGAATGGTGATATAGCCTGAATCAGGATACGAATCGGAAGTGCTGCGAAACACAGCTCCGTAAATGTTATCCCCATGAATAACCGGACGGCAGATGTAGGAACCTGGCAACGCAATGGTCGATACATATTTGCCATCTAACGTAAAGCGTTTCAGGGCATTATGTCGCCGATCCGTAATTAGCAGGGTAGGGTTAGCCGCCACGCGACGGTCAACGGTAATGCCATGACAGCAATCGAAGGTTTCGTTCGTCTCCCCTTTTCCACCCCAATAGCGAATGAGCTTACCGGATTTATCAAACTGTGTCACATAATTCAGTCCATATCCATCCACCACATAAATATCGCCGTTGGTCGGATTGATTGCCGTTTCGGTTGGTTTGAACTGGGTTGGGTAATCATATTTACCCGTTTCCCTGGGGTACTCGATTTTCATAAGTTCACGACCTTTCAAATCGGTTTTTATGACCTGATGACGATCCGTGTCGCAGATAAGCAGGTATTGGTCATTGCCTTCGCCACCGAGCGTCAGGCCATGACCTCCGGGATAATCGTGCCCCCATGTTTCGAGCAATTTGCCCGATTTATCGTATACGAGAATATTGTTTTTTGTCTCGTTTGTCAGCAGAATAATTCGTCCTTTGGCATCCTGCACCATCTCATGGCAATCATTGACTGGATTTTTACCAGCATCCAACACCCCCCATCCCGGTACAACGCGGTACTTGAATCCATTGTGACCAAGAATGTCTGGTTCCAGGCCTGCTTTGTATGATTTCGCGGATAAACTGGCAGGAACCGCAATTCCAGCCGCTGTAATCAATGAGGTTTGCCGCACGAACGACCGGCGCGATAAGAAAGAAGCCATATTCTATTGTAGCGTTTACTAAAAAAGAGAAGAATGAGTAAACTTTACTGCAACTGACTATACGTAACATAAGAGAAAAGATACTATCCAGGCCTAACTTATGTTTACAAAAAAGCGAAGTCCTGACAGCCGATTACAAAATCGACGATCAGGACTTCGCCTTCTCAACTTATTACTTAAGCTTATTCCTGGCCTGGATCGCTCTTTTCGCCAGCAGGGCCACCGTTACCGCGCCCCCTTCCCATACGGCCACGCATAGCCTCGAACTTGGTGAACTGATCGGGGGTCAGAATGCCTTTCAGCTTCATTTTAAAGTCGTCCGCATTTGCTTTCAGTGCCTGACTCTTTGTCTTATTATCGTCAGTACCTTTCTGAATGGCATCTACTTTCTGCGCCCGCGCTAAGGTCAGATCATACACTTTTTTAGAGGTAGCTTCGTCCAGGCCCAGCTGTTTCGTCATCTGGTCGGTCATCCGTTGCGCCCGCGTAGTCGGGTCACCCGCCTGATATTGTTGCATACCCCGGCCCCGGCCCATACGCTGACCCGTTTGAGCCGGGGCATCGGGGGTTGCGGTTTGCTGCGCTAAAAGCGGGAATGAGAATAAAGTGAGCAGTAAGCCGCCCAACGCAATTAAGTTCTTAAACATGATCGTGCTAATTAAATACGATCATAAGACGGACAATAGCGCCAACGGTTTAATCGTCACCCTCTATTTAATAACATCTTAATTGCCAGAATGGGCATCAGAAATTGGTGATCAACCGGGCAATCTGCTCAAGTCCAACTACATCGATCTCACTAAAGTCGTTCAATTGATCACTGTCTACGTCCAGCACCATTGTAACATTCCCGGCCTGATCGAACACTGGAACAACAACCTCCGACTTTGAGGCCGAGCTACAGGCAATATGCCCCGGAAACTGCTCAACATCAGGCACGAGGATGGTCTCTTTTCGGGTGTAGGCAGTTCCACAAACGCCTTTCCCGAATGCAATACGTGTGCAGGCAATTGGACCCTGAAATGGCCCTAAAACCAATTGATCATCTTTTTTGAGATAGAAACCCACCCAGAAAAATCCAAAAGCTTCTTTCAATGCAGCAGCAATGTTGGCCAGATTGGCCACAAGGTCGGGTTCGCCGTTAACAAGCGCGGCTATTTGCGGGATCAGGCTATCATAAATAGCCTGACGGTTTGTGGTTTGGGGAATAGTAAGCGTTTCAGCCATTTTTTGTCATGCTGACGAAGGAAGCATCTTCGATAGTTTAAATATAGTGCCTCACCCGAAGATGCTTCCTTCGTCAGCATGACAAAAAACTAATTCCGCGTAAAAAACTGAATTAGCACAATACTTACGGTCGTGAAGAGCGTACTGGCGGCTACCCGAATAAGGGTTGGAATAATAAGGGTAAGGCTACTGGCTTCAATGAAAAATAAAGCGGTATGATGAATAAAAGCCAGCACAAACACATACCGAAAAAATGCTCCTGTCCCCAGTTCTTTAAGTGAAAACTCAATTCTTGATTCAAGTCCCGGCACGTCGATCTGCGCCCGCACAATCAGGGGTCGACAGTACGCCATTAACACCGTTGCGGCTGCGTGCATGCCAAGCGTGTTGTAAAACGTATCGACGATTATGCCCGTAACAAACGCAATAAGTAACAACCAGGTCAGGCTGGTTTCGTTTGGTAGTAGCAGAATGCAGGCAATGTAGACGAAGCAGAACGCATAATCGAACAGCACCAGATTCCGAACCAGCAGAATTTGCAGGACCAGATACAGTAAAAAAAGCAGGGATGTTGATACGATTTCGCGAAAAGTCATTTTTAAGTGAGTCGGTAAATTGGCAAGTCAGTAAGTGGCTGATGCGCAAGAACTATATTCGTCAGCCACTTACCGATTTACCAACTTACCGACTATTTCTCCGTTTCAATTTGTTTTTCTAATTGGTCTTGCTGGCCTTGTAATCGGTTTTCTACTACGTACACAAACGACAGATTACTGAAATTCGTAGCCAGATTCAGCGTAATATCGTGGAAGGTCTGGTTCTGCTGAACTCCTACAGACCGAACTCGTCCAACCAGAATTCCTGGTGGGAAAGTCGAATTATGTTCTGAAGTCACGACCGAATCCCCCTTACTGACAGGCTTATAGCGTGGAATGGCATCTAATTTCATCAGATGTGGGTCTACGCCATCCCACTTGGCCGAACCAATTTCACCGGCTTTCACC
This sequence comes from Spirosoma migulaei, assembly GCF_054776855.1. Taxonomy (NCBI): domain Bacteria; kingdom Pseudomonadati; phylum Bacteroidota; class Cytophagia; order Cytophagales; family Cytophagaceae; genus Spirosoma; species Spirosoma migulaei. Next base: position 134,512 of record NZ_BAAHBG010000045.1, read on the forward strand.
AGTTGTGAAGATATCATATACTCCGAATGCAAGATGGATGTGATAACCGAAAAATGCTGGTTACAAATCTTTACTTTACCGACTACCCCCGTTGGCGAAATGACCCCCATGCCCGGCCGGATGCCATCATCGGTACCTTTATCAATAGTGATATAGTTGTTGGCAAACTGCGTTGTGTTATTTACCACCTTCGCTACAGTAAACTTAAATCGGTCGGCAAAGGCAGAGTCGGCCCGATATTCCGCAGGAGCAGCGGGTTTGCTTTGGAGTAATTTTGTGAGCCGAGCGTTGAGTTGCTGGTTTTCCAGCGCCAGATCGGCATTTACCTGACGCAAACTGGCGTATTGATTAGCCGCATTCGACCATGCCAGCACCTGAGCCGCGTACCGGTTCGAGGTGTTGAAAAAAGTGGCGCTCCAGTAATTGCTTGTATTGATAATGAAGTAGAAACAAAGCACTTCAAGCAACACAAACAAAATGAAGTTCCGGCTTCGAATAAAAAAATCGACTAACTCTCCCATAGTAAACTGTGTAGCCTGGACGTCTACGTCCGGGTGTAGCCTATTGATCTACATCCGGACGTAGACGTCCAGGCTACACAAAAATACTTTAACTAATCAGTACAGACCGATACATTTCCAGATTCTTGATTACCTCGCCCGTACCTTTTACAACGGCCTTGAGCGGATCATCGGCAACGTGAATCGGCAACTTGGTTTTAGCACCCAGACGTTTATCGAGACCATGCAATAAAGCTCCCCCGCCTGTCAGGTGAATCCCGTTGGTATAAATATCGGCCGATAACTCCGGTGGCGAAATTTCGAGGGCCTTCATGGTAGCCTCTTCAATTTTCGAGATGGATTTGTCGAGCGCATAGGCAATTTCGCTGTAGGTAACCTTGATTTCTTTCGGAATACCGGTCATCAAATCGCGACCCCGGATTTCGTAATCAGCCGGTGGGTTGTCGAGTTCGGGAAGAGCCGAACCAACTTCCATTTTGATCTGCTCAGCCGAACGCTCACCAATAAGCAGGTTATGCTCCCGACGCATATAATCCACGATATCGCGGGTAAACACATCGCCCGCAATACGAATCGACTGTTCGCAGACAATACCCGACAAAGCAATTACCGCAATCTCGGTTGTTCCTCCTCCAATGTCCACGATCATGGTTCCATTAGGTTGGGTTATATCAATGCCAATGCCAATAGCGGCTGCAATAGGTTCGTGAACCATATATACCTCTTTGGCTCCGGCGTGTTCGGCAGAATCTTTAACGGCCCGCTTTTCTACTTCTGTAATACCCGATGGAATACAAATAACCATCCGGTGCGATGGAGAGAACAGCTTGCTGCCCGTATCAATCATTTTAATCATGCCCCGAATCATCAGTTCGGCGGCCGTAAAGTCAGCAATCACACCATCCTTCAACGGGCGAATTGTCTTGATGTTTTCATTGGTCTTTTCGTGCATTTGCATGGCCTTATGACCAATGGCCAGCACCTTACCGCTGACTTTGTCCATTGCAATAATTGAAGGCTCATCTACCACAATCCGATCCTTGTGAATAATCAAGGTATTCGCCGTGCCCAGGTCAATAGCAATGTCGCTGGTTAAAAAATTGAAAAGTCCCATTATAGGTTGGCGCAGAACGCCTTATTACAAATACTGTTTATTGAAAGGTGTGCAAAAATATAGATTATTCAAGAGAATGTCTTCAATGAATAATGGATAATGTGAAATGAATAATGGTAAAACCGTTCTACCAGCTCCTATCCCCATTTTGTAGTATTCATTCTTCATTATACATTACTTTTGCACCATTATGGGAATTCGTTCAATTGTCAGTAAGCCTTTGGCAAAGTGGGTTGTCGAGCGTCAGCAAACCTGGATGTACCAGCCCGCCGAGGCTCAACAACGCTGGTTTCGGCAGTTGATCGACGGCGGTCGTACTACCGTTTTTGGCCGCGACCACCGGTTTAAGGATATTCAGACAATCGAAGAATTTCGGCAGGCCGTGCCCGTTCGTGATTACGAAGATCTGAAGCCCTACATCGAGCAAATTCTGCATGGCGAATCTGATATTCTCTGGAAAGGGAAACCGCTTTATTTTGCTAAAACCTCGGGTACAACGTCCGGCACTAAGTACATTCCGATCTCTCAGGAATCCATCCCCAACCACATTAACTCAGCCAGGGATGCCCTGCTGAACTACATTAACGAAACAGGAAACAGTGCCTTTCTGGACAAGAAATTAATCTTTCTGTCTGGCAGTCCCGAACTCACCCAGAAAGCCGGCATCAACATCGGGCGGCTATCAGGCATTGCTAACCACCACGTACCCGCTTATCTGCGCACGAACCAGTTGCCTAGTTACGAAACCAACGTCATCGACGATTGGGAGACCAAACTGGAGCGGATCATAGACGAGACCCTGCCGCAACCGATGTCGCTCATTTCGGGGATTCCACCCTGGGTGCAGATGTACTTCGACCGAATTCAGGAACGTACGGGCAAGTTGATTAAAGATGTTTTCCCTGATTTCTCGGTGTTCGTGTACGGGGGCGTCAACTTTGAGCCGTACCGGGCCAAGTTATTCGAGAGCATTGGCAAACGCGTTGATTCGATTGAGACGTATCCAGCTTCCGAAGGCTTCATTGCGTTTCAAGACAGCCAGACTGAAGAAGGCTTATTGATGTTGTTAGACAGCGGCATCTTTTTTGAGTTCATTGCCGCCGACGACTATTTTACCGAAAACCCGCGCCGATACACCATTGATGAAGTGGAGCTAGGCAAAAACTACGCGGTCATTATCAACAACAACGCTGGCCTGTGGGGGTACTCCCTCGGCGACACCGTGAAGTTTGTATCGCGGGAGCCATACCGCCTGCTGGTGACAGGGCGCATTAAGCATTTCATTTCGGCCTTCGGTGAACACGTCATTGGCGAAGAAGTAGAAAAGGCGCTGAAAGACGCAATGGAAAAACACCCCGAAACCGAAGTCGTTGAGTTCACCGTTGCGCCGATGGTTAGCCCGAAGGAAGGCTTGCCCTATCATGAATGGCTGGTTGAATTTGCCACCCCCCCGCACAATCCAGCCGCCTTCGCCCGCGACGTAGACAACCGACTAACCAAACTAAACGTATATTACGACGACCTGATTACGGGCTCCATCCTGCAACCGCTCAAACTAACGAGCCTATCGCGTGGTGCGTTTCAACGCTACATGAAATCGCAGGGCAAATTAGGTGGCCAGAACAAAGTACCCCGTTTAGCGAATGATCGGAAAATTGCAGAAGGGTTATTGGAGGTAATGCATAATGGATAATGTAAAATGAAAATAACCGGCATCGAGATTGGCGAGTATCGTCAGTTTAAGAATATAAAGTTTGATTTTACGTATCCGAAAGGGCATCCCAAAGAAGGACAGCCGTTAGAAAAGGTGTGCTTTATTGGGCAGAGTGGGACTGGGAAGACGACGTTGTTGAATTTAATTTGGGAATTAGAGAATGCGTTGATACATGCAATGTCTTCACTTTTCGATACTTCAAGCTTTAATTCCTTATCTGACAATTTTCTACCCGAATCAATTGAACGTACTATTTTTTCATTTAATATAGATGGTCAACAAATTCTTTTTGATAGGTTTTCAGAAATAGGAAAATCAGATAAAGATTTTTTGAGTAATTGGTTCCTAGAAAAAAGAACTAAGACTCAGCAATACAAAATCAACGATACAAATAAAATTTGTCTATACATAAAAGACTCTATAGCTCGTGAGGCAGATGCATTTTTAGTTGACCAGAAAGGCACTCCTCAGTCAATATTTGGTGGATTGGTAAAAACAGATACTCAAGTTGAAAATGACAAACGTGATAAAGAGAATCTAATTAGCGAAGCAGGAAGAAAGAAAACTATATCCTTGGGTGATAGTCAGTCACTTCCTACTTGGGAGTATGTGCTAAGGGATATTAGTCAGTACGATGAAACAGGTCGTGAATTGGTGATGGGAATTGTTTCAGACAGAGAAAAAATCACTGCGGATCAATTGATAAAAAGATTAGTCCATTGGCGAGATAATACGCCAAACCCCAGAATTGATTTGGCAAAAAGATGCTTAAATCCTCTTTTAAATCATTTCTTCTTGGAAATGGACACAGAAAGCACGGAGGTTCCTATAAAAATTAAAACCAAAAAGGGGATTACACTTGATAGCACTTTTATAAGCTCTGGTACACGTCAACTTCTTGCTACAGCTATTCCTATCTATAAATTCGACACTAAAGATACCGTTATACTTTTTGACGAACCAGAGCGTTCTTTATTTCCTGATATCCAGCGTGAATTAATAAAGTACTATACCTCCCTTGCTCCTGAAGCCCAATTCTTCTTCGCTACCCACTCCCCTATCATTGCCTCAGCTTTTGAACCATGCGAACGCTTCATTTTATATTTCGATGAAAATGGCGAGGTAAATTATCATACTGGTGTCGCTCCAGAAGGTGATGATCCAAATGATATTTTACGGCAGGATTTCGCAATGGCCGAGTTGATGTTACAGAAAGGGCTTGAGGAATATGAGCGGTACCGCCAATTGGCTATGCAAATCCGGGCGGAAACTGATGAGGAAAAGAAAAATCAACTCATTGTCGAGCGACTTGAGTTAGGAAATCGCTACAATTTTGCTGGTCAATATGCGCAGAGTAAATAAACTAGACAATTCAATTATTCTGCAAGAAAAATTGACGTATAAAGATGGGGGCGATAATAAGAGGCTGACCAGCACTCTTTGCGATGAACAACATAATATCTGCGCTTATACCGAAGAGTATTTTGGCCGATTTGATAAAAAGGATATAGAGCATTTCAACCCTACATTAAAGGATACCCCTGATGACAGCTATCAGAACTGGTTTTTAGTGAAGGCTCAATTGAACGGCGAAAAAGCGTCAAAGTGGGAACGTTACCAACCCATTTTATATCCAACAGATGATGCTTTTGAAGAGCGAGTTATTTATTTCGAGGGTGAGTATCTAGCAGCCTCTATTAACGACCAAGAAGCTATTAATCTCATCCGGCTTTTAAAATTAGATGATGAGAGGCTGGCTTTTGAACGAAGATGTTATTTGGAGAATCTTAAGGAAACCATTGGTTTATCTAAAAAAACGGCTCAACAGTTTATTGATGACTTGCTGAAAACAAGGCCAAGTTTAGTCTATTACATCCGCGCCCTCGAAGAAGAATTAGGTATAAAAGTCAATTTTGACTTGGTAAAAACTACATGACTGAACCAAAAAAACGCCATATCGCCATCCTCGGCTCGACCGGCTCCATTGGAACGCAGGCCGTCGATGTGATTAAGGCCCACCCCGACCAGTTTCAGGTTGAGGTACTGACAACGAACAACAACGCTGAACTACTTATTCAGCAGGCCATTGAGCTGAAACCCAACGTCGTTGTCATCTGTAATGAAGATCGCTACGATCAGGTTTTCTTGGCCCTTGATCCACTCGACATCAAAGTCTACGCGGGTGCAAAATCCATTGCTTCTGTTGTCCAGATGGACACGATCGATATGGTGCTGACCGCCATGGTTGGCTATGCGGGTCTGTTGCCAACTATCAAGGCCATTGAAGCGGGAAAATCCATCGCGCTGGCTAACAAGGAAACGTTGGTTGTCGCGGGCGAACTCATCACGCAGCTGGCTGCCCAGAAAGCGGTGAACATCTACCCGGTCGATTCCGAACACTCGGCTATTTTTCAGTGCCTGGTGGGCGAGTTTCACAATCCCATTGAGAAAATCATCCTGACAGCGTCGGGTGGTCCATTTCGGGGGAAATCACGGGAGTTTTTATCGACGGTGACGAAGGCGCAGGCGCTCAAGCATCCCAACTGGACGATGGGGGCCAAAATCACCATCGACTCCGCTACATTGATGAATAAAGGGCTGGAGGTCATCGAGGCCAAATGGTTGTTTGGCCTCCGCTCCGATCAGATTGACGTGGTTGTCCATCCACAAAGCATCATTCATTCCTTAGTGCAGTTTGAGGACGGAAGTCTAAAAGCACAAATGGGGCTACCTGATATGCGCCTGCCGATTCAATTCGCCTTGGGGTATCCAAATCGGTTGAAGTCGGATTTTCCACGGTTCAACTTCATGGATTATCCGTCCCTCACATTTGAGCAACCCGACCTCGAAACGTTTCGTAATTTACAGCTTGCTTTTGATGCCCTTGACCAAGGCGGTAATGCAGCCTGCATTATCAATGCGGCAAATGAAGTAGCCGTAGATGCCTTTCTGCATGACCAAATCGGCTTTCTGGAAATCTCGGAGATTATTGAAGGCTGTTTAGCCAAAGCTACCTTTGTGCAAATCCCAACTTACGATGACTACGTAAGCACAGATCAGGAAACCCGCAGGCTGGCCATGGAGCGAATTAAAAGTTTGGTTTAGCTGTTTGTACGGTATCAATAAAGCACAGCGTTTATATTCACGTGGATTGCTGACCTTTGACGTAATTCACTGCAAATTCCAGTGCATTCATCGATGCGCAGTTCGAATAACTCTTGACTTTTTATGAAAGAACTTGTGTTTCAGGTTGAGCCAGACGAAGATGGTGGCTATGTTGCCAGGACAAAATTGGCAAGTGGCTCAATTATCACGCAAGGTGATACGTTGGATGAATTAAAGCTAATGATTAAAGACGCTGTTTCGGGCTATTTTTCCGATAAACCAGATGAATTACCTCAAACCATCCGGCTTCAGGTTAATGAAGTCTTCGCATTAGCCTGAGTTGGATGAAATTACCGCGTGACCTTAATGGGACTGATTTAGCTAAGCGTCTGGAGCGTTATGGCTATCAGTTTCATCATTAAACAGGGAGTCATATCATTATCAGAACTCAGCAGAACGGCGAACATACACTTAGTATTCCCCAGCATAAGCCCTTGAAAATTGGAACGCTGAATAGTATAGTGAGCGATATGGCTGAGCATCTGGGCATTGATAAACAACTAGTAATCGAGCGATTATTAAGTCGCAAATAATGAACTCAAGACAAATCAAATGGAAATTTTAGTAATGGCAGGGCAGCTCATTTTGGGTCTGTCAATTTTAGTTGGATTACACGAATTGGGGCACCTGTTGGCTGCCAAGGCCTTTGGGATGCGCGTAGAACAGTATTTTATTGGCTTTCCTCCTAAAGTCTGGAGTATTAAACGGGGTGAAACCGAATATGGTATCGGCGCTATTCCGTTGGGTGGCTTTGTAAAAATTTCGGGCATGATCGACGAATCGCTCGACACAGCCCACGTCAATGCTGAGCCCCAACCGTATGAGTTCAGAGCGAAGCCAGCCTGGCAGCGGCTGGTCGTCATGCTGGGCGGCATTATCGTCAACGTTATTGTAGGCATCCTGATTTTCGTCATCCTAGCCTATAAAAACGGGAATACCTATCTGGCAGCCAAAGACGCTAAATACGGTATCGTGGCGTACGACCTGGCGAAAGGCATTGGCTTACAGACCGGCGATAAGATCCTCAAAGTCAACGGAAAAGAAATAACCGACTTCAATGAAGTCCGTAGCTCAGATGTGTTTTTAGGCAACAATAGCTCCTATACCATTGAGCGAAACGGGAAGCAGATGGACATCTATATCCCCAATAATTTTGTGGACAAGCTGGCCGACAAAAAAGCCGCCGGGCAATTTATTGAACCCATTGAACCCTTCAAAGTTGCCGAGTTAGTACCGGGTCAACCCGCTGGCAAGGCAGGCCTGAAAGCAGGCGATGTGATCACCAGCATCAATGGCAAACCCATCCAATTCTATCACGAGTTTACGGAGATCGTAAAGCCGCTTAAAAACAAACCCATAACCCTTAGCATTAATCGGAACGGCAAGCTCGATACGCTCAAGATGACGACTACGGCCGAGGGAACGATTGGTTTTTATCCTGAGTTTCTGCTGCCCTTCACCAAGCAGGACTATACCTTTGGTGAAGCCCTAAGCGTGGGTACAGCGAAGGCGTTTCAGGTGGTGTTCGATAACATTAAAGGATTCGGTAAAATTTTCCGGGGAGAGGTTTCAGCTTCTAAAGCCCTAAGTGGCCCAATTGGTATCGCTCAGAATCTATTCGGCGGTATTTGGGTTTGGGACCGTTTCTG
>NZ_BAAHBG010000045.1:142750-167854 GCF_054776855.1 Spirosoma migulaei
GGCTACGATCCGACTTGACGGTTACCGGCTTACTCTCGATGGCGCTTGCCTTTATGAACGCCCTACCGATCCCAGCCCTCGATGGTGGTCACGCAACCATTTTGGGTTATGAGATTATTTCGGGTCGTAAGCCATCAGATCGCTTTCTGGAAGGTGCCCAAAAAGTGGGTATGGTTATTTTACTTGGTTTGATGGCCTTCGCCATTTTCAATGATGTATTCAAGGCTGTTTTTTAATAGTTTGTTAAAACGCAAAGGCGCGAAGACAAGCGCAAAGAACGCGAAGAGAACCATAGCGTTCTTTGCGTATTCTTTGCGCCTTTGCGTTTTAATAATCATTTCGACAGCCAGTCGGTCGGTGCACGAATTTCATGCCAGTGTGACCCAGATGCAGTACAATGCAAAAGATCGAGTCTTCGAAATTAGTGTTCGGATCTTCACCGATGATTTTGAGAAAGCACTTTCAGCCGCATCAAACAGTAAAATTAATTTAGATGGCCCACCCGCTAAACACGATCCTCTAATCGAGAAATACATACAGGCCCATTTCTCGTATGTATCCCCACAGAAGCAGACGAAACCGGTCAAATACGTTGGTCACGAAGTAGAAGCGGATGCAAACTGGCTCTACCTGGAAATGCCTTATACAGAGCCTTTTAAAGGTGGATTATTGAAACAAAACGTGCTGATGGAGCTGTTTGACGACCAGGTAAACATGGTTAATGTGCAGTATCAGGGACAGAAAAAAACGTTCGTTTTCCGTAAAAATCAGCCTGTTCAGGACATTTCGTTCGATTAATAAATTTCTGTGACATTAACCTTCCTAAATAGTTAGTTTTGTAATAGTAACAATTAGTCCGTCAATTCGTCATAAGTATACGATTGGCACGACGCTTGCAACTACCTCATTTCCCTTGCCTTTCCTTACAGTTTAGGAACCAACCCAATATTGAATGCTGCCAGACTGGCAGTGTATGTATGAATTCACAAAAAGAATTTGCGACCCGTTTACTGTTGGCCGATTTTGATTCGGATAATTTAGAAATTGTGCCTCTCGGATCACCTGAAGGGTTAGATGAAGACTATGAGTTACCGGCAAACCTTCCCATTCTTCCGGTTCGCAATACAGTGTTGTTTCCAGGTATGGTAATTCCCGTCACGGTAGGGCGGGCAAAGTCGATTCGGCTGGTAAAAAAAGCCTATAAAGGCAACCGAATTATTGGTGTAACGGCACAGCTTAATCAACAGAAAGACGAACCCACCGCCGATGACCTGTACCGGTTCGGAACGGTGGCTTATATTATTAAAATGATTACCCTGCCTGATGGCAATATCACCATTATTATTCAGGGAAAGAAGCGCTTTGAAATTCAGCAAATCACTCAGGAAGAACCGTTTATAACGGCGCAGGTTCGTCAGATTGACGATGCCTTCCCGAGCGTTAATAAAAAAGAAGGAAAAGCAATGCTGCAATCGCTGAAAGATGCAGCTTATAAAATTCTCCGTCTTAACCCCGAAATTCCACAGGAAGCCCGAATTGCTTTAGATAATATAGAAAGTTCGACCTTTTTGCTACACTTCCTGTCATCGAACATCAATGCTGATGTAGCTGATAAACAGCGCCTTCTGGAATTGACCGATGGAAGCCAGCAGGCAAGCTTACTGCTCGAATACATGCTTCGTGAAGTGCAATTGCTGGAACTGAAACGCGAAATTCAGTCAAAAGCCTCGTCAGATCTCGACCAGCAGCAACGCGACTACTACCTGCGTCAGCAGATGAAAGTCCTGCAGGATGAGCTTGGTATGGACAACCCAGACCGCGAGATCGATGAACTGCGCATGAAAGCTGATAAAAAGAAATGGCCTACCGAAGTTCGGAGTCATTTCGATAAAGAGCTTAACAAGTTGCAGCGTATCAACCCGATGGCTCCGGAATATCCGGTGACGATGAATTACGTCGAGCTGATGGTTGATCTACCTTGGAACGAGTTCACCAAAGATAATTTCGACCTGAAGCGCGCGCAGAAAATTCTGGATGGTGACCACTTTGGCCTGGAAAAAGTGAAAGAACGGATCATTGAGTACTTAGCCGTTCTGAAACTTAAAAACGATATGAAGGCCCCAATCCTGTGCCTTTACGGCCCTCCGGGTGTGGGTAAAACCTCATTGGGTAAGTCGGTGGCAAAGGCCCTGGGCCGAAAATATAGCCGCATGGCACTAGGTGGCGTTCACGATGAAGCCGAAATTCGGGGTCACCGTAAAACGTACATCGGGGCTATGCCGGGTAAGATTATCCAGAATATCCGTAAATGTGGGACAGCCAATCCAGTTTTTATTCTGGATGAGATCGATAAGGTAAGTTCTGATTTCCGGGGCGATCCATCTTCAGCTTTGCTCGAAGTACTGGATCCAGAGCAGAACTCAACCTTCATGGACAATTACCTCGAAACCGAGTTCGATCTCTCGCGGGTATTGTTCATTGCAACGGCTAACTCACTTGATACCATTCACCCCGCCCTGCGCGACCGGATGGAGATCATCGATATTGCAGGCTATACGGTTGAAGAAAAAGTGCAGATTGCCAAAAAGTACCTGGTTCCAAAACAGCGGAAAGATCACGGACTGAAGCCTAAAGATTTAGTGATTGAAGATAAAGCTATTCTTCGCATCATTGAAGGCTATACTCGGGAGTCAGGTGTACGGAATCTGGAGCAGAAAATTGGCGCACTCATCAGAAAAATAGCCAAATCCATTGCGATGGAGGAGGACTATAACCATACGGTTAAAGCGACCGATATTTCTAAAATGCTCGGTGCCGAGGTTTTTGATAAGGAACTCTACGCCGATGACGATATCGCTGGCATAGTAACGGGCTTAGCCTGGACACAGGTTGGGGGCGAAATCCTGCTTATCGAATCAAGCCTGAGCCGGGGAAAAGGGGTTCTGACCCTGTCTGGTCAATTGGGAGATGTTATGAAGGAATCAGCCGTTACGGCTCTCTCCTACCTGAAAGCCCATGCCGATGAACTGGGTATCGACTATCGAGTCTTTAATCATTACGATCTGCACATCCATATTCCTGCCGGAGCCGTACCCAAAGACGGGCCATCAGCAGGCATCACGATGCTGACCTCCATGACGTCGATTTACACCCAACGCAAAGTGAAGCCGTACCTGGCTATGACGGGCGAGGTGACGCTTCGGGGCAAGGTACTTCCCGTAGGCGGCATCAAAGAAAAGATTCTGGCAGCTAATCGGGCAGGTATTAAAGAAATTATTCTCTGCTCGAAAAACCGGAAAGACATTGAGGAAATTAATCAGACCTATATCAAAGACCTGACTTTCCATTACGCAGATACAGTAGATCAGGTGTTGAACATTGCCTTGCTGCCTGGTCAGGTTGGCAAACCCATGAAATTCATATTGCCCGAAGAACGAGAACACCGCGAAGTAGAGAAAGTGTATTAATTTACGGATCACGATGTACGAATTACGATTTGGCACGACGCGAAAGTAATTCGTACATCGTAATCCGTACATCGTAATTCGTAAATCCCTTTGCTTGATTTTCTTAAACTCTCTGCTACCTATCAACAGGCACTGCTTCGGCAGGTTGTGCCGTTCTGGCTCAAGCATGGTCGGGATGAGCAATGTGGAGGATATTTCGATTTACTATCAACCACGGGAGAGGTAATTGAAGGAGATAAATGCATTACGCAGCAGGCTCAGCAAACATGGGCGTTCGCCTGGCTTTATAATACCCTCGATGGGCAACCGACATGGCTCGAACACGCCCGACATGGCGCTAACTTTCTCAGTCAGTTTGCGCATAACGACACTCTTTCCTGCTACGCCCAACTCGACCGGCGAGGTCGAGCCGTAGCCGCTTCAACAGATGCCATTCCTGACTGTTCGGTGGTTATGGCCTATGCTCAGCTCCACCGTGCCACCGGCAATGATGAGTGGGCCATGCTAGCTAAACAAACTTTTACAGGCCTGCTTCAGCATCGCGACGAAATTAGGGCTGAACAAGCCGAAACTATTGGCGGCTTCCGACAAATCCGACACTTAAGCGAACCCATCGCCGTACTTAAAACAGTATTGGAGATGCAGCCACTTTTGAGCGAAGAAACCTGGAAACAAGCTTTAGATGGGGTTGTCCAGGAATTACTGAACGAGTTTGTCGATCGCCGGACGGATGTACTTCGTGAGTTTATTTTACCTGAAGGCGCATTCGTTAACACCCCAGAAGGTCGCCGGGTCAATGTTGGGCTGACCTTCCAAACTGCTAGTTATCTTCTTGATTTTTCTGCGGAAAGTGGTTTGCCTAGAACAGGTTCCAGTACAATTACGAACCGAAAACTGGCAACGCAGCTTGTAGGCTGGTGTTTACGCCTTTGCGAACAAGCGTGGGATGAACTTGCAGGGGGAGGATTAAATCAATATATCGACGTTAAACAGCAACCACTTCTGTTCCCGGACGGACGACAGAAATGGGCTTGGGTACAGGTTGAGGCAATGGCTACTCTGGTAAAATGCTATGTGTATACACGCCAGCCTGATTGCTTAAAGTGGTTCAAACGGATTCATGATTACAGCTTCCATAATTTTCCTGATGCAAAACACATCGGTTGGCATATAGCCGTCGATCAGCATGGCCAACCCTTGGTATCGGCCAAGTCGCTTTCTGCCGTTGGGTGTTTTTCGCTTATCCGTTGCCTGGCCGAAACAGCGCAGCTATTAACGAAATGTGAGCCAATTCAACCCCGACAAACAGGCACCCGTGTTCTCCATTAAATCGGTACGACGGCTAAATCAAGATCAGGCACCTCAGCCACTAAGAAATTGATAGTTGTTTTCATATTGGGCAGGTCGTCAAGTAAGAATATATGACTCCCTTCAGTCACAAATTCCGAAACGATTGTTTTTTGCTGCGTGTGGTGAACAGCATCGAGCTGATACAGGTCAATCGTTAACTGGCAATCGACTGCCGTAGATACATTAATGCGTAAGGTATCATCAGTCTGCTCACAACTAAAATTTGTAATTACCTGTCGGGCAACAGACTTATTGGCTAATTCCAGCTTGATCTGCTTTACTAAAAGTGGAATGACTGGGGCCAGACCATCCACAAACAGAATCGCCGGATTCTGATCTAGAAAACTGGCTCTAAGGGTTGTATTCGTTGCGGCATCAACGCCCCGTCCAAAGGCAATCAAGTCAAAATCGGCGGCATTGAACTCCTGACTGGCCTGCTCAATAAGGCTCGTGGTCTTTACCAAAAAGCCTTCCTCGATTAAAGCTGACGCCAGATTAGCCAGTACGTTTGGGTTACGCCCGATGAGTAATACCGCTTTGTTCATTATTTTCTTTTTTCTGTCATTTCGACGTCAGGAGAAATCTCAAACTTGACTAATATGAGACGTTGAGATTTCTCCCTACGGTCGAAATGACAAAAAAACGTCTTAATCTACTTAACTTGAATTCTATAATAGAGTCAATATTCAGCCCAAATCTGGCAAGTTACTTCACCAGCAACTCATTCTTTAGATTGAGCAAAGCCGTCAATCGCTCCACGAACATTTCCAAATTTCGCCAATAACTCCTCGGCTTCTTCCCGGCCAACACCAATCTCGCTCATCACCATCTTAGCGGCCCGATCCTGTAACTTAATATTCGTTAATTGCATATCGACCATTTTATTACCCCTCACCCGGCCCAACTGAATCATAACGGAAGTCGAAATCATATTCAGCGCCAGCTTCTGCGCAGTCCCGGCTTTCATACGGGTGCTGCCCGTTACAAATTCCGGTCCTGTAACTACTTCCACGGGATATTCAGCAGCTTGTGCCACCGCCGACCCTTCGTTACAAACAATACACCCCGTTAGAAGGCCAGCTTTTCGGGCTTCCTGCAACCCGCCAATAACATAAGGCGTTCGACCCGAAGCCGCAATACCAATAACGGTATCGTGTTCATCTGGCTGATAAGGCGCAATATCTTTCCAGGCCTGTTCGGCATCATCCTCGGCAAACTCGACCGCTTTGCGAATCGCGCCATCGCCACCCGCCATCAGACCAATGACTAAATCATGGGGTACACCATAGGTTGGCGGGCATTCGGAGGCATCGACAACGCCAAGCCGACCGCTGGTTCCAGCTCCTATATAAATGAGTCGACCACCCTGTTTCATGCGTTTGACAATTTCCGTCACCAACGCTTCAATCTGCGGAATGGCCTTCTCTACAGCGAGTGGTACGGTTTTATCTTCCTTATTAATATTGGTCAGCAAGTCGTGAACCGACATTTGCTCTAGATGGTCGTAGTGCGAGGCTGTTTCTGTTGTCATACCTCAAAAGTAATAAGTACCTATTTTAACTAACAAATAATCCGATTTTTCTTGCCTTTCATAAAAACATGAAGTTTATTTACAGCGTTATTACACCATCAGCGAAATTTCGCTAATTGTTAATTATGATTGCCGAACAGCCAACTGCCGAATTAAATCGTTTTAGTCGTACCCTAACCCAGGAAATCAGTAACCCAGCCGCCAAAGCAATGCTTTATGGGGTGGGCTTAAGTGAGGACGACATGCAGAAGCCCCAAATTGGCATTGCCAGCACGGGCTATGAAGGGAACACCTGTAACATGCACCTGAACGGACTCTCTGTTTATGTAAAGCAGGGAATTCAGGCAAATGGATTGGTAGGCTTGATTTTCAATACCATTGGTGTATCCGATGGCATGACGAACGGCAACGATGGTATGCGCTATTCGCTACCCAGCCGTGACCTGATTGCAGATTCCATTGAATCGGTTGTGACGGCCCAATGGTACGATGGCGTTGTAACGGTTGTTGGCTGCGACAAAAATATGCCCGGTGCTGTAATGGCCATGGCTCGTTTAGATCGGCCTGGTATTATGGTGTATGGCGGTACGATTCGTTCAGGCCATTATAAAGGACAGAAATTAGACATCGTTTCGGCCTTTGAAGCGCTTGGCAAGAAATACGCCAATAACATCTCCGACGAAGATTACGAAGGCGTAATTAAAAACGCCATTCCTGGTGCCGGGGCATGTGGCGGCATGTACACGGCCAACACTATGGCCAGCAGCATCGAAGCGATGGGATTGAGCCTGCCTTTTAGCAGCACTTATCCAGCAACGCACGAAGGCAAGCAGGAAGAGTGCAAGAAAATTGGAGCGGCTATGCGAATATTGCTCGAACGCAACATCACGCCAGCCGACATTATTACCCGCAAATCGCTCGAAAATGCACTGACTATTGTGATGGTGCTAGGTGGATCAACCAATGCCGTATTGCACTATCTGGCCATTGCTCGAGCCGCTGGCATCGAGCTTACCCTCGACGAAATACAGGCAATTAGCGACCGCACTCCCCTACTCGCCGATTTGAAGCCTAGCGGCAAATATTACATGGAGGATATGCTCGCTATTGGGGGCGTTCCAGCCGTAACGAAGTACTTGTATCAGAATGGATTTATTCACGGCGATTGTATGACCGTAACGGGTAAAACCGTCGCTGAGAATCTGGAAGAAGCACCTGATTTAAATTTCGAAACGCAGAAGATCGTATTCCCGTTGAGTCAGCCGATTAAAGCAACCGGCCACATTCAGATTATGCGCGGGAATCTTTCACCAACGGGCGGTGTCGCTAAAATTACAGGGAAAGAAGGCCTGAAATTTGATGGTACTGCCAAAGTGTGCGAACATGAAGGCGAAGTAATTGATGCACTTCAGAAAGGTGAAATTCTGCCAGGGCAAGTGATTGTCATTCGCAATGCTGGTCCTAAAGGTGGCCCCGGTATGAGCGAAATGCTGAAACCAACCTCAGCTATCATGGGCGCAGGGCTGGGCGACAAAGTAGCGTTGATCACCGATGGTCGTTTCTCCGGTGGTACTCACGGCTTTGTAGTCGGACACGTTACCCCCGAAGCCTTCGACGGTGGCCCGATTGCCCTGGTGCACAACGGCGACCGCATCACCATTGACGCAACAACCCGCGAACTGACGCTACATATTTCAGATGAAGAGATGGCGCAGCGTAAAAGCGAATGGAAACAACCTGCTCCTCCTTTCACAAAAGGTGTACTGGGCAAATACATTCGGAATGTGAAATCAGCCAGCGAAGGCTGTGTGACGGATGAAGCGTAGGAGCGAGCTTATTTCCCAGTAAAGAAGGCTGAATTTCGTTCGAATAAACAACAGGAATACAACAAACTGAATACGACCATAAACCGACCACACGTCATGGAAGCAATCGCCAGCGTTATCCCGGAAACTATAGAAACTCAAGCAGCCCCTGCTTACATCAACGGCTCACACGCCCTGATGAAAGGCCTGCTAGCCGAAGGCGTAGATACCATTTTTGGCTACCCTGGTGGAGCCATTATGCCCGTTTACGATGCCCTTTATGACTATCAGGAGCAACTGAATCATATTCTGGTGCGTCATGAGCAGGGTGCTGGTCATGCAGCACAGGGGTATGCGCGCGTAACGGGTCGGGCGGGCGTCTGCCTGGTTACATCGGGTCCAGGGGCCACCAATCTGGTAACGGCCATCGCCGATGCCCTGATTGACTCCACTCCGCTGGTTTGTATTGTGGGGCAGGTTGCTAAAAAACTATTGGGTACGGATGCGTTTCAGGAAGCCGATGTAATGGGCGTTACGATGCCAATTACCAAGTGGAATTACCAGATCACGGATGCAAACGAAGTGCCAGAAATACTGGCCAAAGCATTTTACATCGCCCAATCAGGTCGTCCAGGTCCCGTCTTAATCGACATGACCAAGAGTGCACAACTGGAATTGATGACGAAGCCCTACGTGTACGAACGCTGCCAAAGTCTGGTGAGCTATCGGCCACGTCGGATTCCAAAACAGGAGCAAGTCGAAGCGGCTGCCAAGTTGATCAATTCCGCCAAGCGTCCGTATATACTGGTTGGTCACGGCGTTCAGATTGCCAAAGCCGAAAACGAGCTCAAAACCTTTGCCGAAAAAACGGGTATTCCTGTCGCAACAACCTTACTGGGCCAGTCTACCATTCCAACCAATCACCCACTCTACGTGGGCTGGTTAGGCATGCACGGTAACTATGGCCCCAACGTGATGACGGATCATGCCGATGTGATTATCGCCATCGGTATGCGCTTCGATGACCGGGTTACGGGCGATGCCAGTAAGTACATCAAGCAAGCCAAAGTTGTTCATATCGAGATCGATCCATCGGAAATTGATAAGATCATCCGGGCCGATGCACCTGTGGTTGGTGATGCAAAAGAAGCATTAAACGCGCTACTTCCACTCGTAAAACCGAACGACCATACCGTTTGGCGCAACGAATTCCGAAAATACGATGCCGTTGAGAATGAAACCATTACGGTTCCTGAATTAACCAGCACCAACGGTAAAATCAGAATGGCCGAGGTTATTGACATGCTCTCGACCAAAACTAAGGGTGAATCTATCCTGGTAACCGATGTAGGCCAACACCAGATGATGGCATCGCGCTATTATCAATTCCGTCGCCCAAACAGTTTAGTTACATCGGGCGGTATGGGAACAATGGGCTTTGCCTTACCTGCCGCCTTTGGTGCGCAGGTTGGCGCTCCCGACCGTCAGGTAGTAGCCATAATTGGCGACGGTTGTTTCCAGATGACCTTACAGGAACTCGGCACTATCGTTCAGAACAAGCAGCCAGTTAAAGCTATCATCCTGAACAACAACTTCCTGGGCATGGTGCGCCAGTGGCAACAGTTATTCCATGAACGTCGGTATTCGTTTGTGGAATTACAAAACCCCGATTTCATCACCATTGCCAGAGGTTTCGGTATGGATGGACAAACGTGTAGTGAACGGGATAACTTATCCGACGCACTCGACACGATGCTAAACCACGACGGGCCGTTCTTGCTTGAAGTAATCGTTGAAAAAGAAGAGAACGTATTTCCGATGGTGCCAGCCGGTGCCAGCGTAGCGCAAATCAGACTGAAGTAAACGTGGTGTCGGGTTCTTAAACCCGACATACCTAAAACTGTGTCGGGTTTAAGAACCCGACACCACGAAACATGACAACGTACACCATTTGCATATTCACGGAAAACACCATCGGGCTGCTGAACCGCATCACGATCATTTTCACGCGACGGCGCATTAATATCGAGAGCTTGACCGTATCAGAAACAGAACGGAAAGGCATATCGCGCTTTACGATTGTGATTAAACACGAATCGCGGGAAGAAGTCGAAAAGCTTGTTCGGCAGATTCGTAAAATCGTAGAAGTGCTGGCGGTATTTGGCTATCTCAACGACGAGATTGTCTATAATGAAATTGCATTATTCAAGATTTCGACATCTCTCGGCACGAAGTCACTGGATGTCGAAACTATCAACAAGCAGTACAAGGCCTGGGTTGTTTACTGGGGCTTGGACTACGTGGTGATTGAAAAGACGGGGAATGACACCGAGATCTTTGATTTTTTCGCTTACCTGAAACAATACGAGATTCTGGAGTTTGTTCGCTCCGGGCGCGTAGCTGTCGGCAAGACCGAGAAGGGTCTGGTCGAGTATCTGCCTGAAGCAGAGTGGGAATCTTACCTGTAGTTTTTGTCATTCCGACGAAAGAGGAATCTTAAAGCTGGCCTAACCTAAAATAAGGATACATTAAGATTCCTCCTTCGTCGGAATGACAAAAACAAAAACCAATCTTTCGCGCTGATGGGTTATGCTTTTTACGTCTATATCATTACAAATCCAGATAAAACAGTTTTATATACTGGTATGACAAATGATTTAGTCAGACGTTTACAAGAACATTATGAATCGCGAGGCCAATCAGAGAAATTTGCAGGGCAGTACTACTGCTATAATCTGGTTTACTGGGAGTTCCATAAATATGTTCGTAATGCTATTGATCGCGAGAAAGAAATTAAAGGTTGGCGCAGGGAAAAGAAAGTAGCTTTAATTGAGTCCATGAATCCTGAGTGGAAAACGCTGAATACTGAAATTCAAGGATAGTGTTGTCATAGCTGCGACCACCCGGTCCGATGATAGGAGGAATCTTAAAGCTAATTTAATTCACAAGAAGGATACTTTAAGATTCCTCCTATCGTCGGAATGACAAAAACAAACAAATTTGCGTAACCAATTAGTAACCCTAAATACGAGTACAAAAACCAATTAAACATGGCAACGATTAATTTCGGAGGAGTTGAAGAGCAAGTGGTAACGCGGGAAGAGTTTCCGCTAGAAAAAGCACGTGAAGTACTGGCGAATGAAGTGATCGCCGTGATTGGATACGGTGTTCAAGGCCCAGGTCAGTCGCTGAACATGCGCGACAATGGTTTCAACGTTATTGTCGGACAACGTAAAGGTAAAACCTACGACAAAGCGGTTGCTGATGGCTGGGTTCCCGGCGAAACCTTGTTCGAAATCGAAGAAGCGCTGGAAAAAGGTACCATTATTTGCTTCCTGCTCTCCGATGCTGCTCAGATTGAACTCTGGCCAACGGTGAAAGCCGCTCTTAAACCAGGCAAATCGCTTTATTTCTCGCACGGTTTCGGTGTAACGTATAAAGAGAAAACAGGCATTGTCCCCCCTGCTGATGTCGATGTATTCCTGGTAGCTCCTAAAGGTTCAGGTACATCGCTGCGCCGTTTGTTTGTAGAAGGTAAAGGGCTGAACTCCTCGTTTGCTATTTACCAGGATGCTTCAGGCAATGCACGTACCAAAGCCATCGCTATGGGTATCGGTGTTGGTTCGGGTTACCTGTTCGAAACCGATTTCTACAAAGAAGTAACGTCTGACTTAACCGGCGAACGGGGTACACTGATGGGTGCCATTCAGGGTATTTTTGCTGCTCAATACGAAGTGCTGCGCGCCAATGGCCACAGCCCGTCTGAAGCATTCAACGAAACGGTTGAAGAGTTAACCCAATCGCTGATGCCACTGGTTGCCGAAAACGGTATGGATTGGATGTATGCCAACTGTTCGACCACCGCACAACGGGGTGCGCTGGATTGGTGGAAACCTTTCCACGATGCCACTAAGCCTGTATTCGAAAAATTATACAACTCGGTAAAATCGCAGGAACAAGCTGAAATCAGCATCACTCGCAACTCGCAGCCCGACTACCGCGAAAAACTGGAAGTAGAACTGGCCGAACTGCGTGACTCAGAAATGTGGCAGGCTGGTAAAGCGGTTCGGTCACTGCGCCCAGAGCGGAGCTAATCCTAATTAATGTACAACGAATAATGTACAATGGATAACGTAAATTTGTTATAATGGGTGTTGGTTTCTTACTCATTATACATTTTACATTATTCATTGTACATTTTTCATTCTCGACGTGGTTGACAAAGACGCAAAATTAACCCTCCCCGACCTGGATAATATTTATCTGTCTGCTGAACGACTACAGGGTATTGCCGCGCATACACCTTTGCAGGAAAACATCAACTTGTCGGACCGGTACGGTGCCAACATTTTCCTGAAGCGTGAGGATTTGCAGGTTGTCCGTTCCTACAAAATTCGGGGAGCTTATAATAAAATGGCCAGCCTGTCTGCCGAAGCGTTGGCTAAAGGAGTTGTGTGTGCCAGCGCCGGTAACCACGCGCAGGGATTGGCGTATGCCTGCCGAAAGATGGCGGTGACCGGCATCATTTTCATGCCAACCACCACACCGAATCAGAAGGTGAAACAGGTGCGCATGTTTGGCAAGGAGTTCGTTGAGGTGCGTCTCATTGGCGATACGTACGATGACGCCTACAACGCGGCTATGGACTATGTCAATACCCACGATAGCACGTTCGTGCATCCTTTCGACGATGTGCTGGTGATGGAAGGTCAGGGAACCGTTGGGCTGGAAATCCTCCGGGACGCCACAGGCAAAATCGACTACCTGTTGATGGCCATCGGCGGGGGTGGTCTGGCGTCGGGCGTCTCAACCGTGTTCAAGCAACTGAGCCCTAAAACCAAACTAATCGGGGTAGAACCACTTGGCTCGCCATCCATGAAAGTCTCTATCGACGAAGGCCACGTTGTAGCCCTCGATAAGATCGACAAGTTTGTTGATGGAGCCGCGGTAAAACGTCCGGGTGACATAACGTTCGAAATTTGTCGTAAAAACCTCGACCGCGTTCTGTTAGTCCCCGAAGGCAAAGTCTGCACAACAATTCTAAAGCTATATGACGAAGACGCCATCGTAGCCGAACCCGCGGGTGCCTTAACCATTGCCGCGCTCGACATGCTGAAGGATGAAATAAAAGGCAAGAACGTCGTTTGTTTAGTCAGTGGGGGCAATAATGATATTACTCGCACAGAAGAAATCAAAGAGCGTTCGTTATTGTATGAAGGACTGAAACACTATTTCATTATCCGGTTTCCGCAGCGTGCCGGTGCCTTCCGCGATTTTTTAAATGTACTTGGCCCCAATGACGATATTAGCCGGTTCGAATACGCCAAGAAAACGAACCGGGAAACCGGCCCTGCCGTAGTAGGAATCGAACTAAAGAGTCGCGACGATTTCGAACCGCTCATCCAGCGAATGCAGGCCCAGAACATCGTGTTTGAGTACCTGAATGACCAACCTGATTTATTTCAGTTTTTGGTGTAGCTTCGTGTAAACCAGACAGGCTTTCTCACTATGAAAAACCCAATCACAATTGACCCGGACATCCAGTTTGGCACGCCCGTTTTCACTGGAACACGAGTACCTGTTGAGTCTTTGTTCTGGCATCTTGAGAGTGGCATTTCGTTGGATATTTTTTTGACTGAGTTTCCCTCTGTTTCACGAGAACAGGCAATTTCTGTACTCGATCTAGCTGGCAAAGCACTCAGTTCAGATAAATTATTACCACTGATTTATGAAATTACTGCTTGATGAAAATCTACCTAAAGGTTTAAAACAGCATTTCCCTGAACACGAAATATACACAGTTCGCGATATGGGCTGGCAGGGAAAAAAGAATGGTGAACTGTTAATGCTGATGATGGCCGATAACTTCAATGTCCTTATTACATTTGATAAAAACTTACGTCATCAACAGAATTTTGCTAAGTATCCCATAGCCGTTCTGGTACTTAATGCCTGGGGAAACTCGATGCCTTTTTTAGAACCATTGCTTCCTCAGATGCGCGAAACGCTCAGTAGATCTCTCCCGACTGGGGCAACTGTAGTTAGCTTGTCATAGTATGCTCCGCGTTCCCTCCTCCATCCAGGCCAATCAGTTTGAATCACTGAATATTCAGCGCCCCGACGCTTCAGAAATGAAGTTTGTGGCCTATCGAAGCGACGTATATCCCGAGCGTAATGAGGTATTCTTCGAAGAACACGCGGTTATTGTCGTATTAAAAGGAGAAAAGAAATTCAGTTCACCCACGCAGGAGTTACACGTACGTACGGGCGATATTCTATTCTTCCAGCGGGGTTGCTACTCCATGAACGAGTCCATTGATAACAGCTATCGCAGCCTGGTATTTTTCGTCAATGAGAAAATGCTGAAAGAGTTTGTCAGTCAGCACCTATCGCTATTTCAGTCGGCGTCTACATCGCTTCCTACCGATCTTATTTTATCGTTTTCATCTTCGCCTACCTTCACAACATTTATTAACTCGCTGCTGCCGTATTTTGGTGCCAGAACGCCCTTTCTGAATGAACTATTACGCCTTAAGTTTCAGGAGTTACTGCTGCATTTGCTCGAACTCGATACGCTAGGGCAACTACGGGCCATTCTATGGCACATTTACCAGGGTCAGAAAACCGATCTCGATTATCTGATGAGTACCTATTTACTCAAACCTTTATCAATGAGCGAATTGGCTAGATTATCAGGGCGAAGCTTATCGGCCTTTAAGCGCGATTTTGAGGCCCATTTCCATACCGCACCGGGCCATTGGATTCGTGGAAAACGGCTCGATCATGCCCATTTCCTGCTCCGAAATACCGATAAAAACGTATCGGAAGTAAGTATGGAAATCGGCTATGAGAGCGTATCTCATTTTATTAAAGCCTACAAACAACAATACGGTTTTACACCCAAACGAGGTAATTAATTAGACAACGATGCTACACTGTACCCCCTTTCTTTTGTTCGATGGAAATTGTGCTGAGGCCATGACCTTTTACCAAACGTGCCTTGGCGGAGACTTAACACTAATCAAACTCGGCGATACGCCCATGAAAGTCCAGTTTCCACCAGAAAAGCATGACAGAATTATCAATGCCCAACTGAAAAGTGGTGCCATCGATTTTTCGGCTACCGACTGGATGGCCTCCCCTGCACTCGAACCAAAACCGGGGAACACGTTTAGCATCTATGTCGTCGGCGAAGCATATGATGAACTGAAAACTGTGTTCGACAAACTTGCAGACGGAGCAGACCAGGATAACAGAACGTTCATTGAGCTTCATAATGTGCCATTTGGGAGCTATGGACAATTCACCGATAAATATGGCGTTTCCTGGATTTTCAAAGGAGATAAGAAAGACTAAGTGCTGTTGCCTGTCTAGCCAATAACGATTTAACACTTCCTCACTCATGATCACGCGAATTACCGTTCTTACACTACTGATCGCCAGTACGGTTGCATCAGCCCAACAAACCAATCTTCCGATCCGCAAAACGGTTGACACGCCCAAACGTTCGATCCGGCTCGATGTCCCGATGACCAACTCGATCCGCAACGCATTCAAGGTGGGTACGCGTGATTTTTCCGGTAAGCCAGGCCCCAATTATTGGCAATTAGAAGCTGATTATACCATTAAGGCAAGCCTCGATCCGGCAACGCAGACAATTACCGGATCGGAAAAGATCAGCATGCATAATAACAGCAAAGACGATCTGAAAACGATCGTTCTGCGCCTTGATCATAACCTCTTTCGCCCGGAAGCCCAGCGCGGTGCATCCGTACCAGCCGAAGCAACCGATGGAATGATCCTAACGAGCTTGAAAGTAGCGGGCCAGACAGTAGACCTCACCGCAGCGGCTCCAGTGATGACGCGTCGCGGGAATGGCGGTGGTCCTACTACCTCTACAAAAATGACCATCTCCGGGCTTACTCAAACGATAGCCACCATCAATCTGGTCGATCCGGTGAAAGCGGGAGCAACGGCAGAGCTGGAAATCGAGTGGCACACCAAACTTCCTGGTGGGCCAAATGGACGAGGCCATCGCATGACGCAACGATTTGACAGTAAGCTTTTTCAACCCACACAATGGTACCCGCGTATTGGGAAATATGATGATCTGCGTGGTTGGGAAACCAGCCCTTATCTCGGGCCTTCTGAGTTCTATAATAACTTCGGCAAATTCGATGTATCCATAACCGTACCCGGTGGGTGGATCGTAAGCGGTACAGGCGTACTTCAGAATCCAAACGAGGTATTGACGGAAACCGCCAGACAGCGACTTACTACGGTTCTCAACTCAAATGATGACGTAATCATTGTGAGCGAGACGGAAAAAGGCCCTGGCAAAGCAACGGCGACGGGCGACAAACTGACCTGGCACTTTGTTGCCGACAGGGTAAATGATTTTGCCTGGTCCACCGCCGAAAACTTTGTCTGGAAGGCCACACGCGCCACCATTCCCGGCAAAGGTGCCATTCCAATTCATATGGTTTATCTGCCCGAACGGGCCAAGCTTTTTGATCAGGCCGGTAAGATTTCACGCCATGCTCTTGAGTTTTATTCAGCGCTTTGGGCACCTTATCCATTCCCTCAATTGACGCTTCAGGATGGCCCCAGCGCGGGTATGGAATATCCGATGGTCATTAACTCGAATCAGGGCGCTGCCGATCATGAAACCGGGCACCAGTGGTGGCCTATGATGCTGGGCACGAATGAAACGCGTTACGGCTGGATGGACGAAGGTTTCAACCAGTATATGAATATTCTCTCGGCTGCTGACCGCGACGGAAAGCCGTATAATCTGGACGGTTTGGGGCAAAGCTATGGCCAGATGAGCGGTGACGAAAACGAAGCGCCTATGATGTGGAACGCCAATGATGCCGGGAGTGGCTATCGGTTTCAAACCTACGGCAAAGCGCCCCTGATGCTCTCCATGCTGGGCGGCATTGTAGGTGATCAGGCGGTTATTAATGCCATGAAAAAATATACGGCAGCATGGGCGTATAAACATCCGTCACCCTGGGATTATATGTTCTTTATGAACAATGAATTGGGACAGAATCTTGACTGGTTCTGGTACTACTGGCTATGGACAACGGAGACGGTTGACGGATCGATTCAGGAAGTGAAAACCGCAAATGGCAAAACAACGGTAACGGTCCATCAGGCAGGGCAAATGCCATCCCCAGTTGTGCTGAAGGTTGAGTTTGACGCAGAAGGCCCGGCTCTTAAACCAGTGACTAATGCCAAACTAATTGATGCCACGACGGCCGAAGTTACATGGCCAGCATCGGTTTGGTTCGACGGTAGCCGCACGTTTAATGCCGTCATGAATTTTGGCGATCGCAAGATCAAAAAGATAACGTTTGATCCGCACGGTCGTTTCCCGGATGCCAATCCAGCCGATAACGTTTGGCCGCGGGAGTAATCATGCAGTAGATAAGCTCCAGAAAACAAGAGGTTATTTTTTGTCATTCCGACGTCAGGAGGAATCTCAAAGTTCCATATTAGTCGGGCTTGAGATTCCTCCTGGAGTCGGAATGACAAAAAAGCGATTCAATTTCAACAGAAAAGCAAGGCTTGAATCGCTCCCGTATAAAAACTATCCCCGGCGGTATTTACATTGTCAAACCTGCTTTTAACTGGACTGACATCCCCTGTAACCTTGGCTACATGAAAATCCTGTCCCTGTTTGTTTGCCTGACAGTCCTCAATCTACTTTTTAGCTCGTATGTAAACGCGCAACAGCCGTCAACTAAACGAGCAGGAGTAACCGCTAACTCGGGCGTTTTCACGAAAAAACAGGTAGAACTTGGGGCAGCTTTATTTACAACGCATTGCGCTGCCTGTCATGGGCGAGATTTACGCGGAACCGAAGGCGGCAACGCGCTGATTGGGGATCGTTTCATAACCAAGTGGGCTGGTAAATCGGTGGGGCAATTAGTTGAGTTGACAAAATCGACCATGCCCAAAACCAATCCTCATTCGCTGGATGATGCTTTGTACTCGTCGCTGGTAGCGTTTATCCTGAATGCCAATGGATTTCCGGAGGGCGATGTGGTGTTATCATCAACGACAGCGCGACTAAAGACAATACCGATTGGCACTCCTCCTCCTTCGTCGCGGGTCAGTATGCAGTTTAAGCCAGCTGCGTACAACGCGAAACCAACCACCATTGAAGCAGACTGGCGACAGCACCGGGGCGATTACGCCAGTACGAATTACTCTCCCTTAGATCAGATCAATAAAGAAAACGCCAAAAATCTAAAAATTGCCTGGCGATGGAAAACCGACAATTTTGGATCGAGCTCGGAGTTTTATTTTAAATCGACGCCCTTGATGGTGAATGGTGTATTGTATACCACAGCCGGGCTAAGCAGAACGGTAGCCGCCATAGATGCCGAAACGGGGGAAACGCTCTGGACGTTTCGGTTCGACGAAAAAGAGCGAAAAACGTACGTACCACGCCAGAATTCCGGGCGGGGAGTCGCCTACTGGACCTCGCCCGACAACGGAAACGATCGGGTCATTTACATTACGCCAAGTTTTCAATTAGTTGCGCTGGACGCCAAAACGGGCCATGTGGTGCCCGATTTCGGTGATAACGGGATTGTGGATTTAAAGAAAGGCCTGGATCAGCCTGTTGATCCACTTACCGCAACGATTGGCTCTACATCGCCCCCCATTATTGTCAATGATGTCATCATTATGGGGGCATCTTTCCCCGTCGGTCTAGCGCCTGTTTCTAAAAAGCAGGTTCGGGGCGACATCATGGGCTACGATGTGAAAACAGGAAAGCGGTTATGGATTTTTCACACCATACCGCAACAGGGCGAAGCCGGGAATGAAACCTGGGAAAAGGAGAGCTGGATGTACACCGGAAATGCCGGAGCCTGGGCACCGCTAACGGTCGACCCTGAGTTAGGCTATGTTTATCTGCCGTTAGAGGCCGCTACGGGCGATTTCTACGGCGGGCATCGACCAGGGAACAATCTGTTTTCGCAGAGCCTGGTTTGTTTAGATGCGAAAACGGGCAAGCGCGTCTGGCATTACCAGTTGATTCACCACGACATCTGGGACTATGACCTACCAGCGCCCCCCATTCTGGCAAACATTACTGTGGATG
Organism: Spirosoma migulaei; assembly: GCF_054776855.1. Lineage (NCBI taxonomy): Bacteria > Pseudomonadati > Bacteroidota > Cytophagia > Cytophagales > Cytophagaceae > Spirosoma > Spirosoma migulaei. Next base: position 162,023 of record NZ_BAAHBG010000045.1, read on the forward strand.
AAAAGGCCATAAAAGCGGTTGTGCAGGTTACGAAGCAGGCCTTTGCCTTCGTGTTCGACCGGGTTACCGGGAAACCCGTCTGGCCCATTGACGAGCGCCCCGTACCCCAAAGTGATGTGAAAGGCGAGTGGACATCGCCTACGCAGCCCTTCCCAACAAAACCAGCCGCCTTCGACCGCCAGGGCTATTCAGATGACATCCTGGTGGATTTTACGCCTGAAATCAAAAAAGCAGCCTTAAAAATTGTCAGTCGCTATAAAAAAGGGCCGCTATATACGCCAATTAGTACTTACGATCCGCCCAATAATTTAGGCACCTTAATGCTCCCCGATGCCGTGGGCGGTGCGAATTGGCAGGGCGGTGTTCTGGACCCGGAGACAGGGATGCTCTATGTGTCGTCAAGTACGGTTATCCGGCCCATGAGTCTGGAGTCGGCCCCTAATCTGTCGGATATGGATTACATCGCATACATGGGCAATGCCCGCATCGGCCCCTATGGGTTGCCGTTAGTAAAACCACCCTACGGACGAATCACGGCCATTGATCTGAACACCGGCGACCACAAATGGATGGTGCCCAATGCCGATACGCCCAACTGGGTAAAGGATGTTCCGGCGTTAAAAGGCATAAAGATTCCCCGAACTGGTTTGCCCGATCGGGTGGGCATGCTGGTGACGAAAACCCTGCTGTTTGCCGGAGAAGGCGCGGGTCTGTACGGCTCTGATGGTGGTGGCGGAAACAAGTTTCGGTCGTACGACAAACAAACCGGTCAAATCATCTCAGAGATTACCTTACCCGCCAATCAGGCCGGATTACCCATGACGTATTCCATTAATGGCAAGCAATATATTGTTGTGGCCATTGGCGCTACCGGACATCCTGGAGAATTGGTTGCGTTATCCCTTTGAGCGAGTAGGCAGGCGAGTAGGTATCTGGGGTTTTGTTTTCTATCACAGCTATGCCACGCATTTGCACGAAGCAGGTACCGACATCAAGCTTATTCAAGAACTGCTGGGTCATAATGACCTGAAAACTACCCTCCGCACACCCACGTGAGCAAACGATCGCTAGACAACATCAAAAGTCTATTCGACGCATTGAACCTAAAAAAAGAGTAAATTGGAACGTGTAAAAAACGTTTTTACATCTAGATAACGAAAATCTCTTCTATAACAACACAAAAAGCGCGACAACAAAAGTACTATTTTTTATCAAAACAATACAAATAAATACAAAAAGCACGACAAAACTTTCGTATATTTAGGAGTTAGCGGTCAGTGTAAAAGACAACGACACTACCAACTGAGTTAATTTTTATGGAAACACAAGTATCAAGAGCCGATTTATATAAATATAAAACCCAGCGTAACGACTTAAAGCAACACGCAGATAAGATTATTCAGGGCATAAAGAAAATTGGGCCTAACCATGCCAAAAGAGCTATTTGGGAACTGTTTCAGAATGCGGTGGATTTAAGCCCATCCTGTGAGATTGAGTTAAAGCTATCAGATAACGAGTTAATCTTTTCACACAATGGAGTGCCTTTTACTATGCACACCTTAGATTGTTTATTTACGCAAGTAAGTTCAAAAACTCTTACAGAAAAGAAATTAGAAAGAGAAGAAGCTGACCCTATTGGTCAATACGGCACAGGCTTTATGACTTCTCATTCTTTTGGTGACATAGTGAAAGTAAGTGGTGCTATTCAAGATGAACCTGAAGGAGAAGATTCAAATCATACGGCATTAGGCCAAATAAAATTCACCGACCTTGTAATAGACCGCAGCACGCAAGATTGGGAAAAGCTGTGTGATGAAATAAGCAATCTGAGAAAGACAGTTACAAAATTGCTGAATGAGCAACCAACTTTTGACGAGTTGCCAAAAACCGTTTTCAAATTCGGTTTTAACAACGAACTCAATAAAAAAAGAGCATTTGATGCCACCGAGTCACTCAAAGTAATTTTGCCTTATGTGATGATTTTTAATGACAGATTAAAGAAAGTAACTGTTATTGACAATCAAGGCAATACAACAACCTACATCAAAAACGAAGTTGAAGAATCCAGTGAGTATTTCTACACAAGAGAAATACAAATAAATAACGAAAGCAAAAAAATCAACTATCTTAAAACGGATAGATTAACCATTGTTCTACCCATTGAAAGTAATTCAACTGCTGAGGCAAGTATTGGGAAAGCAGAAATTTTGCCAGTCAGTTTACCACGACTTTTTCTTTTTTACCCATTAATAGGGACAGAGCATTTTGGGTTCAACTATATAATTCACTCGAAAAATTTCCAACCTACTGAACCAAGAGACGGCTTACATCTCAATTCAGAAAATGAAAAAAATAAGACAGAGGAATTAGCCAATCAGAAACTAATGCAAGAGGCATCTGATTTGATTTTTTCTTTCTTAGAAAACAACCTTTCAAAAATCCAAAATCCACATTTACTGGCTGAAATCAACTTTTCGGTTAGTTCAGATGATGCGGAGTTAAACAAATACTTTATAAAATTCAAAGAGAAGTGGACGAATAAGTTTAAAACCTTTCCATTTGTTGAAACGCAAATCACCAGAATATCGGCACAGCAGGCAGTTTTTCTGAGCAATGTTGTAATTCATGAAGCAAATGAAAACACCCTGAAAGCCATTTACAACATTCTTGGTGGATTTTATGAAAATGTTCCCAAATCAGACCTCATACCAATCTGGACAAAACTGATGGATGATTGGAATATTTTGGATATTAAAAGAATTGGGTTTGCAGATATTGCTGATAAAATCCAAGAAAAGGGAGCAATTGAATCATTCAATAAGCCGGATTTAATTCTTTTATATCAGGAAATGATTCGTAAAGGCGAAGGAGAATTGTTCGCCAACAGAAGTTTATTACCGAACATCAAAGGTCAATTCAGAAAGCAAGTGGAGTTAAGCAAATCTGTTGATTTGACGGATGCACTTATTCCACTAGCAGATGTAATCAATCCCAAAATAACCAACAGGCAAATTGATACTGATTTTCTACTTGAAGGTTTGGAGTTTGAAAACTTTGGTAGAAGAAATTACATGGAGTTAATCAATGCTTCATTAGATGAACATATAAAGGAAAATACACGTTCAGCAAACCTGCCTGAAAACTACTTGGCATGCTTGATTCAATATGCCAGTATCATCCCTAAGGAAGATTCGATAAGTGGTCCTGTGAAAGTGATCAAGCTGATTGAAGAGCATTATGGTTTAGAGTTAAGTTCGATTATTCTTCCTTCCATTACCGGTGAGGAAAAGGACAACATAGACATTAGAAAAGGGCAAAACGATTTGTTCAAGGTGTTTTTGAATGATATCAGTGATAAAGATGCTGAATGGACAAAAGAAAAGTTAGAAGAATTAGCCACGGTTTTAAAAGAAGCTTTCAATTACGCAGATGTCAAAAAGGTATTCTTGCGATATGATATTTATCCAAATCAACTTCACGAATTAAAAGGTATTCCAAATCTTTACAGGGATAACAAAATACCAGAGTTTGTAAAGGATTTGTACGACAGCATAGTAGAGCCAAATAATCCAATTAGAACCAAACTTGCACATTCGGTAATTGAAAATATTCATGATGAAATGAAATCCATCAAAGCATTGGATTTGACATCTGACATAGAAGTACGGTTTTTCGGGGAATCTGGAAATGAGATTCACATGGAAAAACATCCTTATAGAAGTGATATTATTGACATCATTAGGAATTTCAAGCCCGACCAAGAAAACAATGAAATTTATGAAAAGCTATTTCCGGCAACATCAAGAAATAAGTCGGCAATATTGGTACAGTTGGCAGACGGGGATGCGTCCTTCACTATTTTAAGTCAGAATGAGGCCGTAATAAGAAAACTAGCAGGTATTGCCGGACATCCGAATCTTGATGAATTGATAAAACTTGGCGAAGATGCATTGCTAAGACAACAGCAAGTGGAAGCCGAAATGCAATACAAAAAGAAAATTGGCAATCACTTGGAAGATGTGCTGCTGAAAAGATTGTTACAAAATTTAAATGCTAAAGTGAAAAGCGAGCAAGATGGCCAAGACCTTGTAGTTTACATTGATGAAAAACCGGTTTATTATATTGAGGTGAAATCTAAATGGCTCGAAACAACTCCAATAAGAATTTCAAGAAATCAAACATTAAGAGCACACCAAAACCCGAACTGCTTTGCATTGTGTTCAATTGATATGACCAAATACACAGGAGCAGATAAATATGAGATTGAGAAAATTGAAAGTGTCGTTGAGTACATGAAATTCAATACCGACTTAGGCAGTAAAGTAGGCCACTTAGTAGACATTTATGAAAATGCCCATCAAATAGACAAATTCAGTTTAGACGGAGATTACAGGACACTAATACCAGCGGCTTATATAAAAGAGGGTATTGATTTAGGCAAATTTGAATCTGAACTTTTGAAGTATATAGAAAGTAATTATGGTAAGCAAAACTAACGAAAAGATTACTTTGACAATTCATAGGACAAAATAAGAACACCGAACCGCTAACAAGGTATTGCCAAAAGCGGGGCTGAACGGCTTCGATTGAATATTTGTACAAAGTTCAACTTTCGTCCTTCGATTCAACTTTTGTGCTAAAACTCCCCGCCTTCGGCAATACCCAAACCGTTGGCAGCAAGTTTATAACACTTTCAAAGTAAGCAATCCTTAATTTTATATGAACGTAGAAGAACAAATCAACGAATATATTACTAGTCAACCTGAAGCAAAACGAACCGACATGCAAGCGTTGCACCAACTTATTCTACAAATTGTACCAGCATGTAAACTGTGGTTTCTGGACGGCAAAAACAGTGAAAATAAAACGGTTTCTAATCCTAATATAGGATATGGACTTCGCACCATAAAGTATGCAGATGGAACAACTAAAGATTTTTATCAAATTGGTTTAAGCGCAAACACAACAGGCATCTCTGTCTACATCCTTGGTATCAGCGATAAAACTTACTTAGCGCAAACGTATGGAAAAAACCTCGGCAAGGCGAGTGTGAGCGGGTATTGCATTAAGTTCAAAACGCTGAACGATATAAACATTAATATACTTGAAGCGGCAATACAATATGGAGTCGAGAATTCGCTCCGAGAGTAGCTTCATAATCATTTTTTTGTTCGCTATTCGCTTCGGTTTCGGCTGACACAATCCATCCGCGTTTGTATTTATAGTTTAAAACAGTAGTGGTTCCAGGCAGATGGAATTCTATACCATAACCTGTACAAAGCCCTAACCGTTGTGTGCCGTTTTTAAAGTGACCGCTTAGGAGCGTTGAACGACAACGAAAAAATATAAAATGTTTAGACATCAGGGTAAGACCCGAACGTTAAGCCATAACCTAAAAATTGCTTCGTTATTATCGTTTGTTGCAGGGTTGGTCAATGTGGCGGGATTTTTTGCGGTGCAACGGCTGACAACTAACGTAACGGGCCACTTTGCTTTCTTTATGGACGAAGTATTTAAGCTCAATTTTTGGCAAGGATTTATTTATTTTCTTTACATATTTTTCTTTTTCCTAGGCTCATTTTGCTCCAATCTGCTCATCGAAATTATTTCACGACACGACGACCACTATATTTACGTTTTTCCTACCTTAATAGAATCGTTAATATTGTTTATTATCGGCCTTTGGGGGCATGATTTAGTGAGCAATAACCCCGATATAATTACCTGTAGCCTGCTTTTTGCCATGGGCTTACAAAACTCGTTGGTGACCTCAATTTCAAGTGCCCGTGTTCGAACAACTCATTTAACAGGGCTTTTCACAGACTTAGGCAT
>NZ_BAAHBG010000045.1:167937-177164 GCF_054776855.1 Spirosoma migulaei
GGCCTCCGACTTAATTATCGCAATTATTTTTCTATAAAGCCAAAGAGCAGAAATACACGCTCATAGCATCCATAAAGTTGCGTTTAACCATAATAAGCTTCTTTTTTATTGGCGGCATTATTGGTGGCGTTTTATATGCCAAAACTGGACTTCATGCGTTAATTTTTGCAGCAGCTACATTAGTGTTAGGGCTGATTTACGATAACATAAAATTCAGACTTATCCTGTTAAGGCGAAAACTCAAAAGTAGCTGACAAACACTAGCCCACAAATTAACATTCACAAGTCCCTGCTCATTAGCAATATTGTCATAGACCAAAACCAATTAATTCACTTAAACAGTATGCGATCAATTATAGTAACCTTATTTTGTATTTTTTCTGTAACAACTATTTTCGGGCAGGCAGAGAATGCGAAACTTAAAATCTCACAATTAACAGGCGATTTTTATATTTATACAACATATAATACCTACCAGGAAAGTCAGGTACCAGCCAATGGAATGTATCTTGTTACGTCTGAAGGCGTTGTTATGTTTGATACACCCTGGGATACAACACAATTTCAACCCTTGCTCGATAGCATAAAAATAAAACATAACAAACCTGTAGTAATGTGTTTTGCAACGCACTGGCATAGCGATAAAACGGCCGGCCTTGAGTATTATAGGCAACAGGGAATTAAAACCTATACGACTACTCTTACGGATGAATTAAGTAAAAAGAATAATAAAAAAAGGGCTGAATTTTTAATGAAAAAGGATACCGTCTTTAACGTCGGTCAATATTCTTTTGAAACGTATTATCCCGGACAAGGGCATACTGAAGACAATATCATAATCTTGGTTTAAAAAAGAAAAAATTCTTTACGGTGGCTGTTTAATAAAAGGGGCCGATGATGAAGATCTGGGTTATTTAGGCGACGGAAATGTAACAGAATATGCCTCTACGCTTAAGAGAGTTCAGAAGAAATGCCCAAACCCAAAGTTTATTATTGTAGCACATAGCGACTGGAAAAACATAAATTCATTGACACATTCGTTAATGATGGCAGAAGCGCTAAAAAAGAAAAAATACCGCTAACATCGGTTTAGCCTCTGATGGCTGACGTGCTTCTATAAAGTAGTTGAGCCAAGCCACAAACCATTAGCTTGACAATCTCACGCTAACTACGCGAATTAAGTTGCCGTCTTTCCCCCCTACAGAGAACATGGTAACCTTGTCTTTTTATCCACAAATACGGTTTTACACCCAAACAAGCCACTTGAACCAAAATCGCTATTTACTGGACGAATGTCGGGATACAGCATTCAAGAAGATTCCGCAATTTTGTAACCTCATTTCTCCGCATAGCGGCACTCGAGAAATAGATTAATTACCTGGAACAGTTACCTACTACATCTATGAGTACCCCAAAAACCCTGTTCGACAAAGTATGGGACGCGCACGTCATCCGGCAGGTTAAAGATGGTCCCGATGTGTTGTTCATCGACCGGCATTTTATCCACGAAGTAACGAGTCCGGTGGCGTTTCTTGGCCTCGAGGGTCGTAATGCACCCGTATTATTCTCGGGACGCACGTTTGCCACCGCCGATCACAACACCCCAACCCTAAACCAGCACCTACCTGTAGCCGATCCGATGTCGGCTAATCAGCTAGATGCATTGGAGCGCAATTCGGCTAAATATGGCATCTCCCACTGGGGACTTGGCCATATCAAAAACGGAATTGTACACGTAGTAGGTCCCGAAAATGGCATAACCCTACCGGGCATGACCATCGTTTGTGGCGACTCACACACCTCAACCCACGGCGCCTTCGGAGCCATTGCATTCGGGATTGGTACATCGGAGGTTGAGATGGTACTGGCGACCCAGTGCATTATGCAGCCCAAGCCTAAGAAAATGCGCATTACCGTCAACGGTAAAACAGGCAAAGGCGTGTTACCGAAAGACGTGATTCTATACATCATTTCGCAAACATCGGCTAGTGGCGCTACGGGTTACTTTGTCGAATACGCTGGTGAGGTGTTCGAGAATATGACCATGGAAGGCCGGATGACGGTTTGTAACATGACCATCGAAATGGGTGCTCGGGGCGGCATGATTGCGCCCGACCAAACCACACTCGATTACCTGAAAGGCCGCGAACTATCGCCCAAAGGCGAGCAGTGGGACAAACTGGTTCCCTACTGGCAGACACTCAAAACCGACGAAGGCGCTACGTTCGATCTCGACCTGACCTTCGACGCGGCCGACATTGAGCCACAAATTACCTATGGTACAAACCCTGGGCTAGGAACGGGTGTAACCCACCAGATTCCGACCGCCGAGAGCGTAAAAGATGGTTCAGCGAGCTACAAAAAATCACTGCAATACATGGGCTTCGCCGAAAACGAATCCATGATTGGCAAACCCGTTGATTTTGTATTCCTCGGCAGTTGTACGAATGGTCGTATCGAAGATTTCCGGGCGTTTGCCTCTATTGTGAAAGGTCGTCAGAAAGCCGATAACATCACGGCCTGGTTAGTACCGGGATCGCACGTTGTTGAAAAGCAAATTCAGGAGGAGGGTATTCTGGACATCCTGACCCAGGCTGGTTTTGAACTACGTCAGCCGGGTTGTTCGGCTTGCTTGGCCATGAATGAAGACAAGATTCCGGCCGGTAAATACGCCGTATCAACGTCGAACCGAAATTTCGAAGGTCGTCAGGGACCCGGCGCACGCACACTGCTGGCCAGCCCATTAGTAGCTGCCGCTGCCGCCGTTACGGGTGTTGTTACAGATCCAAGAGGTTTAATGAATAATGTGTAATGAATAATGTACAATGATGGCTTCTTTGACTGGAGCCTGACTTTACATTACTCAAACATTATCCATTACACATTATTCATTATCCATTCATCAAAAATGGCTTACGACAAATTCACTATACTCCGTAGCAGTGCCGTTCCCATGCCGAACGAGAACGTTGACACTGATCAAATTATCCCTGCCCGTTTCCTGAAAGCGACTGAGCGCAAAGGATTTGGCGACAATCTCTTTCGCGACTGGCGGTATAACAACGACAATACGCCCAAGGCTGATTTCGTACTAAACGACCCCACTTACTCCGGTAAGATTCTGGTTGGCGGTAAAAACTTTGGCAGCGGATCGAGCCGCGAACACGCAGCCTGGGCCATTTATGACTATGGTTTCCGTTGCGTGGTATCGAGTTTCTTTGCCGATATTTTCCGGAACAACTCGATCAATGTCGGCATTTTGCCGGTACAGGTCAGTCCCGAATTCCTGGAAAAAATCTTCGCAGCCATCGAAGCCGATCCAACAACAGAACTGGAGATTAACCTGCCTACACAGACGATCACGCTGTTGGCTACGGGCGATAACGAAAACTTTGCCATCAATGAGTACAAGAAACACAACCTCATTAATGGTTACGACGACATCGACTACCTGCTGTCGATGAAAACCGAAATCGAAGCCTTCGCCGAAGCGAGACCATTTTAAAGGTGAAAGAGTGAAAGAGTGAACGAGCGAAAACAGATGCGCCAGCCACTCTTTCGCTCGTTCACTCTTTTACTCATTAAGAATGAAACGTCGTTATATTGAAATCATGGATACGACGCTCCGCGATGGTGAACAAACCAGCGGAGTGTCGTTTTCAGCGTCTGAGAAATTAGCTCTGGCGCAATTACTACTTACCGAAGTCAAAGTAGATCGGGTTGAAGTAGCTTCGGCACGCGTATCGGCAGGGGAACTGGAGGCCGTCCAGCAGATTACCGCCTGGGCTGCCAAAAGCGGTATGCTTGATAAAGTGGAGGTGTTGACATTCGTTGACGGACAGGCTTCCCTCGACTGGATGCAGGCATCGGGAGCAAAGGTCATGAACCTGCTCACAAAAGGCTCGTTGAATCACCTCGTTCACCAGCTTAAGAAAACGCCTGAGGAACATTTCGGTGAAATCCAGCAAGTCATTCGCGACGCTCAGCAACTAGGTTTACAAGTGAATGTGTACCTGGAAGACTGGAGCAACGGCATGCGCAACTCGCTCGATTACGTACGTCAGTTCCTGGATTTCCTGCAAACCCAGGCCATTCGTCGGGTACTCTTACCAGATACACTGGGTGTACTCACGCCAAACGAGACCTATGCATTTATTAGCCCGTTGGTAAGCCGGTATCCAAACCTACATTTCGATTTCCACGCCCACAACGACTATGACCTCAGTATCGCCAACGTGATGGAAGCGATTCGGGCAGGCGCACACGGTATACACCTAACCGTTAACGGCCTGGGCGAACGCGCTGGCAACGCACCCATGGCCAGCGCCATTGCAGCCTTACGGGATTTTATGCCGGATGTACGGACGGGTGTAGTCGAGAAATCGCTGTATCAGGTCAGTAAGATTGTTGAGACATTTTCCGGGCTTCGGATTCCCGATAACAAGCCTGTTGTTGGCGACAATGTGTTTACCCAAACTGCGGGTATTCACGCCGATGGCGACAAAAAAAATAACCTGTATTTCAACACCCTGTTGCCCGAACGGTTTGGTCGCAAACGAAGCTATGCACTCGGCAAAATGTCGGGAAAAGCGAATATCGAGAACAACCTCCGCGAACTGGGTATCCTGTTATCAGAAGGCGACCTTAAAAAGGTGACGCAGCGGGTTATCGAGCTGGGCGATCAGAAAGAGGCTGTCACACGCGAAGACTTACCGTACATCATCTCCGATGTTCTGAATACCAATGCCATCGCTTCTCGGGTAGAAGTCCTTAATTACGTACTCACACACTCCAAAGACCTTAAACCGTCGGCTACCTTACGGGTACGGATCGATACGGAACTGTTTGAAGAAAATGCCCAGGGCGATGGTCAGTACGATGCATTCATGAATGCCCTCAAGAAGATTTACGGTAAGAAAAAGTTAACCCTACCCTTGTTGACCGATTACGCCGTCCGAATTCCGACCGGAGGCCGAACCGACGCCCTTTGCGAAACGATTATTACCTGGAAGCAAAACAACCGTGAGTTCAAAACCAGAGGTCTCGATTCCGACCAGACCGTATCGGCCATTAAGGCAACCCAAAAAATGCTGAATACGCTGGATTAAAAATGACAATTCACTTAAGCGAATGGACAATGTAAAATGAATAATGGTTAATGTACATACCCTGCTTGTCAAGCTAATTTTCATTATTCATTGCTCATTTTACATTGTCCATTTACTTAATAACTTCGTGTTTTATAAATTAAAGCACCAAACGTTATCACATTCAATTCGTCCTTATGAATCAGGCAAAACAAACGGCGGAAAAAGTTGAATACAATGGGTCCGACAATTTGGCCATGATGAGCCACGCTGTTAACTATAACAGCGGTCTGTACAAGTGGGTCGCCCGAGATATTCGACCTGGTGAAGCCATATTGGATTTTGGGGCTGGAAATGGCGAATATGCGAACCGATTTCCGATAGGAAGTGTCGACGCAGCCGAAATTGACCCGGATCTATTGCCATTGATCAAACAACCCGTTTATACCGATATCAGCCAGCTCGCTAAAAAATATGACCTGATTTATACAATCAACGTACTGGAGCACATTGAACATCACGGCGAAATTGTAAAGGAGTTATATTCCAAACTCAAGCCAGGGGGCCGCCTGAAAGTGTTCGTTCCAGCCCGTCAGGAAATTTTCAGTAATATGGACGATCATGTTGGTCATTACCGGCGCTACGATAAAAAGTTGGTTCGCCAGATTCTGGAAGATGCCGGACTGAAAGTTACAGATTGTCGGTATTATGATTTCGCCGGATACTTCATCTCGTTACTCTACAAATGGATGGGTAAAGATGGCCGAATTACAAAAGATTCCGTTATTCTTTACGATCGGGTTATTTTCCCTGTGAGCCGCGTATTTGATAAGTTAACGGTTGGTCAGATCATTGGAAAAAATGTTATTGCTGAAGCAATCCGTCCCAAATAGCAAGCCAACCAGTAAATGAACAATGGATAATGAATACTGTAAAATGAACAATAGCTACACAACTCACTATCAGTACACTCATTATCATTGTACAGTGTTCATTATTCATTTAAACAAGTCCAATTACTTATTCTCAAAGAATGGCAGAGCCTAAGGTGCTCACTCATTCGTTTTCCAAATGAAAAAACACATCCTTGTAGTACCCGGCGATGGCATTGGCGCCGAAGTAACCGCCGTTGGCAAACAGGTTTTAGAAGTCATTGCGCAGAAATTCGGGCATGAATTTTCGTACGACGAAGCATTAATCGGTCACGTGGCTATTGAAGCTACCGGCTCACCTCTACCCGCCGAAACGTTGGAAAAAATGCGGGCTTCCGATGCGATCTTATTTGGTGCAGTAGGCCATCCCAAATATGACAATGATCCGTCGGCGAAAGTACGGCCTGAACAGGGGCTTTTGCAGATGCGCAAAGAACTAGGGCTATATGCTAATCTGCGCCCTATTAAACTCTTTGACGAGCTACTCGATGCATCCAGTATTAAACCTGAAATCCTGCGTGGGGCTGATATTCTTTTCTTTCGGGAATTGACGGGCGATGTTTACTTCGGCAAACGCGAACGGATTGACGATGGAAACACTGCTTATGACACCATGATCTACAGCAAATATGAAGTAGAGCGTATTGTCAGAAAAGCCTTTGAAGCGGCTCGTACGCGTGGCAAGAAGCTATGCTCGGTTGATAAAGCCAATGTGTTAGAAAGTAGTCGCTTATGGCGCGAGGTTGTACAGGCACTTGCTCCTGAATACCCGGATGTGACAGTTGAGCACCAGTTTGTTGATGCCATGGCAATGCTACTTATTAAAGATCCCAAGCGTTTTGATGTAGTAGTAACAGGTAATCTTTTCGGCGATATCCTAACCGATGAAGCTAGCCAGATTGCTGGGTCAATGGGTATGCTGGCTTCGGCTTCGGTTGGCGACAGCACGGGGGTTTATGAACCTATTCATGGATCGGCACACGATATTACAGGCAAAGGCGTAGCAAACCCGCTAGCATCGGTTCTATGCGTAGCCTTATTATTGGATATTTCATTTGGTCTTAAAACAGAAGCCCAGACTATTATTGACGCCGTAGATGCTATCTTAAAAGCAGGCTTCCGTACACGTGATATCGCGAATAGTAGCACACCAGCCGATAAACTTTTGGGTACTAGCGCTATGGGCGAACAGTTATTGCAACGCTTACAAGCGTAATAGGCACGATAAACCATTGAAAATTTTTGTTTATTCGCTTGCAAACTTTTTCAAAATGGCTATTTTTGTAGCGTATTTACGCGATCAGCGAAATTTCGCAGATAATTTATGACCAATTCCTTTCCCTACCGACTGCAAAAACTAAACGTTTTCTAAGAACGGAGCGAAGGATATGCCATACAAAAAAGGCCCTTTCTCCACAGGAAAGGGCCTTTTTTATAATTAACGAATTCTTACGTATTCAATATTTATCGGACCATGAGCCAACGAGTTTATATTTTCGATACCACTTTGCGCGATGGCGAACAAGTGCCAGGCTGCCAGTTAACCACCGAAGAAAAGATTGTGGTGGCTAAAGAACTGGAGCGAATGGGGGTCGATATTATTGAAGCCGGATTTCCCATCTCCAGCCCAGGTGATTTTCGCTCAGTTGTTGAAATTTCGAAAGCCGTTACAGAACCAACGATTTGCGCACTTAGCCGGGCTGTAAAAGGCGATATCGATGCGGCTGGCGAAGCGCTCAAATGGGCAAAACGCGGGCGTATTCACACGGGAATTGGCTCGTCGGACATTCACATCCGGAATAAATTCGGTAGTACACGGGAAAAAATTCTTGAACAGGCTGTTGCTGCCGTCAAGCATGCTAAAACCTACGTAGAAGACGTAGAGTTCTACGCTGAAGACGCTGGCCGCGCTGACCTCGTCTTCCTGGCTCAATTAACGGAAGCTGTAATTAATGCTGGGGCAACGGTCGTTAATGTTCCTGACACAACAGGCTATTGCCTACCGGACGAATACGGAAAGAAAATCGCGTACATCTATGAACACGTGTCAAACGTGCATAAAGCTACGATTTCAATTCACTGCCACAACGATCTGGGTCTGGCGACAGCAAACACGCTCGCGGGCGTTATGAACGGTGCACGGCAGGTTGAAGTAACAATGAATGGTATTGGTGAACGTGCCGGTAATACCTCATTAGAAGAGGTTGTGATGGCGATAAAAGTCAAGAAAGAATTAGGGTTATATACCAATATCGATTCGACTCGCTTATACCCTGTAAGTAATTTAGTATCTCAGATGATGCGTATGCCTGTTCAAGCCAATAAAGCCATTGTTGGTCGTAATGCCTTTGCGCACTCGTCAGGTATTCATCAGGATGGTTTTCTTAAACACTCGGAGAACTACGAAATCATGAATCCACATGATGTTGGTGTACCAAAATCCTCTATCGTACTCACTGCGCGCTCCGGCCGTCACGCCTTAAAGCACCGACTTGAACTGCTCGGTTTCCGCTACGACAAACCAACACTCGATGGAATCTACACCCGCTTCCTCGATATGGCCGATATTCGTAAAGAAGTGAATGATAAAGATTTAATGGAATTGATCCGCTAATAAAAAGCCCGTCTCCTAAGACGGGCTTTTTAGTTTGTCAGCCGAACAAAACGGCAATACAGTCTGTTTCGCCAGTATATTAGATGACACTAAACCAGGATAAATCCTCACAACCATGGCCCGTCCAACTCCTGAATTAATTAATGCCCTTCGCCGAACTGTACAGAGCTTAAAGAATGGAGCCCCTTACCAATGGGGACATATGGGAGGTTGCAATTGCGGTAATTTGGCACAAGAGTTAACCAAACTTACCAAAGATCAGATTCATCAATACGCTATGCAACGGCATGGGGATTGGAATGAACAGGCAGAGGACTATTGTTCAACTAGTCAGATGCCTATTGATCTCCTAATCAATGAAATGCTAAATGCAGGATTGATGCTGGAAGATTTAAAACACCTCGAACGACTTGATGACCGTCAGGTTCTGGTCCGTCTACCTCTTGAGAAGCGTTTTTTAAGACACAACATACGGGAAGATGTCATTGCCTATATGAGCGTCTGGGCAGAGCTATTAGAAGAGCAATTATTAGGGATCAAGGACAATACTTGTGGAGGGCGTTGTATTTTTCTAGGTTTGTGCGTTTAATCAAA
>NZ_BAAHBG010000046.1:0-49974 GCF_054776855.1 Spirosoma migulaei
TGGATTTTGGGTCGGTCATGCTGTATGGTTCGTATGATTTCTCTAAAAATGGCCTGCCTACGATGACCAAAAAAGACGGCACCACCTTTGTAGGGCAGCGCACTGGTCTATCTGCAACGGATATCGCCACCGTTTCCTCTATGTACCCATAAGGGTATCCTACCACCAGCGTCCCATTTTCCGTTAAACAAGAATGGGGACATGTAGTATGCCCCCATTCTTGTTTAACAACTGACTCAGCTAAGTTAACAAGCTATTTAATTCGCTTAATGGCGATAGGCACACAAACAGGGACGTGATTCAAACAGGGATCATCACTCTCACTTGGCAACAAATCAACCGTCAGCGATATTTTGCAACCTTTTACTCCCGTTGCGGTAACCGTGTATTCGCCTGGAGTACTGACAACAGGTTCGGCCTCTGTACTGGTGAACCCGTTAGGCCCTGTCCAGAGTAAGGTAGCACCCGGTGCCTCGGCATAGAGGGTTGCCGTACAATTAACACAGGGTAGTGCAGCACCAAACGCCTGTAAGTCAGGCAAGGTTGTATCGGCAGTTACGCTGGCAGTAGCCAGTGTGAATGTGCCTGGGCAATCTGGATTGCCGATCGTTAGTGTATAAGTACCGGCAACGGATACGATTGGGTTTTGCTGCGAACTGGTAAAGCTGGCCGGGCCAGTCCAGGAATAGGTTGCCTTAAGTGCTGGGGAACCATCTCCATAAAGCGCCTGTCCAGTCAGCGTAACCTCCTTCACGGTACAGTTCAGCTCTCCACCGGCAGCCGTAACCGATAACGATGGAGTAACTCGAATGACCGTTTCACTGGATTGACGACAGGCCAGATTTTCGGGAGTTGGGTAAATAATCGCGTAAACGTATTGGTCCTTGATAGTTGGCAGGTTATTGTTTGTATCAATTGTTGGCTTGTATATGACAGCTCGGTTGTTAGCATCGGGCTTAACGGTACCCAGCACAACACCCCCACTTCCATACATGGCTGTACCCGATTGAGGAGTGCTAAACACAACGAACCGAACCGAATCGACACGGCTTAAATACGTACCATCAGCCGCAATCGAGTCTATGGCAATACCGGCACATACAGCAATCGTATCTTTTTCGGCAACCAGTTCTGGACAGGAATAAATGGATAAATCATTCGTAAAGTCATTTTGTCCTGCATCAAGTGATGTAACGGCAATCACGGCTGATCCACCAACGAGTTTGGCATCGGAGTCGCGCAGGTCAGGATCGGTAAAGTTAGAGCGATTAGCCGGAGAGAGCGTATAATACCGTTGTGGAATGGCTGCTCCCTGGCGAGCGCCCCGTGCAGCAACCCGGCCACTGGCTGGTGCTTTTCCACCTACTGGTTTCGTGCCCCCCAGCGTTATATCCAACGCGGGCAACTGGAGTGTATCCATCCGAACTTCGTACTTATGGTTGTACAGAAGCCCTCCCGGTACGGTTGTGTTGTTAAAGTAAAACTGGCCACCATCGTGGGTTGTTTGTGCCCCAATCTGAATACCGCCATTTTCCATGTCATGCAGTGTCAGTACAATACCATCAACACCTGGCTCGTACGCATCCTGAATACCATCCCGGTTATCATCAAACCAAACACGGTTCCCAATTTCAACCGTTGCCGGATCGCAAAGGGCTTTGTTATCGCCAAGGCCCGATGCTTTACCGAAGGAACCAGGTGCAACACTGTACAGAACATAATTACGGTTATTGACACCGGTTTTCGTATTGAATACTTTTAGGCCACCTGCCTGATACACATTCTCAATGGGATCGAAAGCCGATGTGATCACTTCGCTGTAGCCTGGAATAAAGGATAAGGCGCCATTCGTTACCTCAGCATGCCCTACGTGGTCAATAAAAAACCAGCTATCCTTAGCAAAAAACTCACCTCCTCCGGGCCCTTCGTTATCACCGACTCCACTACCTGTATAGGTACCGGACTTCCCATTCGATTCCAGAACAAAGGCCCCATTGGTCCTAGAAGCCCGTAATAAGTCGCCCCCCGTGAATCCATCATACAAGCCGTTTCCGTTAGGATCATGATTAGCTACGCCAGCCATGTGGCCGAAACGATCCAGAAATCCGATCAGCATAGAGCCATCATCATCAAATTCCAGATCCGTCACAAGGGGTTGAGGATACATCACAAACGTAGGATTGTTTCCTAAACCACAGGGTGCAGGCCAAACGTCCGTCCAGGGTAGCCAGTGATCGTATTTAGCACAACTATTTTCAGGATGAAGCGGGTCCGTAGTCACATCAGTTGGGCCACGCCGGTAATCAAGCGGGAACGACAGCACTTCCGTAAACACCAGTGTAGCAGCCGTTGGGTCAACCTGATAAATAGTAGCTTTCAAATCACTTTGCAGTTGCGATGTTTCGGCAGAACAAACCACCCCAATGTAAATTTTACCATGATGCACTTTAAGTGCCCACGGACGAAAATCACTGTTTGAACAACCCGGGTTTGGAATATCCCACGATTTCACGGCGGTAGCCGACGTTGGGACAACCGCTGGGGAATCAACGAACAGGCTATACAGCTTACGGTCTTTGAGATTGATAAAATACAGCGTTCTATCGTCTTCTGATATATCCATGCCGCCAAAGCTCGTCCGCCCCGCAGCGTTCATCGAGCTGGGGTCGGTGCTGGCCTGGGTTTTATCACCAAATAAATTGGCCAGTGGGTTACTATGCGGATCATCCCCCACATCGATTCCCAAAGCGCTAACCGACATAAATGTTGCGGTTGTACCCGACACCATGTCGGTTATATAAATCCCACCTGGGCCACCGGGACCGAAACTCATATGCCGTTTAACAACGGCTGCACTAAAGAGTTTTTTAGCTCGTCGCTGGTAAGCAAGCGCCCATATGGCACCCACTTCGCCAGCTGTTGCCAGCTCGCTGGGCGGAAAATTACCCGATCCAGCCACGCCGGATGCGTTGTACGGAAAGCTAACCAGAGCAGGTGAATGAGCGGCTAGCTTGTCATCCGGTACGGGATTTCCATCTTTATCTACCGACAGCTGTGTGTTTCCATTGACATAGCAAGGGGTAACCAGATTGATTCCAATTCGCTGGCAATAGTCTGAAGGGTAGTTTATACCAAGATTGGCATTGTCGATGGGCGCTTTTACAAATTGCACACTTGTTCCACTCCCTGTTCCGTAAGGACCATTGTAGTCGCCGGTTGAGAAACCCTCAAACTCAACGCGTACAGTTTTACCGGCGGGTACATCTGCACTACTAAATGAATAACTACCATCGGCAGCCGTTGTGGTTGAAATCGGCGTTTTACTCAAATCAACAAAAGCCAAAACGGTTACTCCCCCTACCCCTACTTCAATAGGTAGTGTGTCGGAGCGAATACCATTCAAGTCGAAGTCGCGAAAAACAACGCCTTTTACCTGTGCACTAGAAGTTGACATACAGGCGAAAATTACCAAAAAAGTAACCAGCCAATTCCTGTATGGGTCTGCTGTGGATACATAGACTTGTTTCATAGATTGAGAATTATTTTGTTGGAAAAAGGAATGTACTGAGCACTACCGAATAAATAAACTACTAATACTCATTAGGATACATAAAAAAACATTAACTTTTTTACTATTTTTTTATGTTCACAAAAGCAAAGAGACAAGCATCGCTTAGACAAAAGCCTTGCCAGATGGCGGGAGCTTTTATGCGTATATTTACTGTCCATACCCGTCAGAATTGTGAAAAACCAACCCGACACGTTGTTTTCATCCTTGGAGAGTGAAGAAATAACTTTCTTCGCCGACTTAATTTTACCAATTCCGGTACCAAAATTGTTCACTTACCGGGTGCCCCGTGGGATGGCCGACATACTCAAAATTGGTGCCAGAGTGATTGTCCCATTTGGCAAAAAGAATAGCCGGGTACTTACAGCCGTTGTAGCCAAGCTACATAATTCACCACCAACGGCTTATCAGGCGCGTTATATCAGTGAAGTACTGGACGAGTACCCCCTGGTTACGGGCTACCAACTGGAGCTATTTCGGTGGATGGCAGAGTATTATATGTGTTGCATAGGCGACGTTATGAACGTAGCGTTACCCTCTGGACTGAAGATTTCGAGCCAGTCTAAAGTGCAATTCAACCCTGATTTTGACTACCCTGAGTTACTCACCGAATTTGAGGGTATCTTACTGGCTGAGCTCAAAAAACACCCTGCTCTTTCCTACGAAGAACTTGGTCGGCTGGCAGGCGAAGGAACCAATGTGCCTGCGCTCATCAAGTCGTTGGTGGGTAAGAAAGCGGTTATAGTTTTTGAAGAAGTTCGGGAGAAATACATCCCGAAAATGATTCGTAAGGTTCGGCTGCATCCCAATTATGAAGAGCGGGAACAGCTGCTGGTCTTGCTGCAGCGACTCGAAAAACTACCGAAACAGCAGGAAGTGGTCATGCGCTACCTGAGCCATGTACCCATGCAGCGGAACCCGGAACTCAACCAGAAAGGGTTAGACAAGACGATCCTGAATCAGGACGACGAGCTTTCGCAGTCCTCCCTAACGACCCTCATTAAAAATCAGGTATTCGAAGCCTTCGAGGTTATCCAGCCTCGCTTCTCGGATAATGCCGCCCCGCAGGCGGAGATAAAACTAACGGATGCCCAGCAGGCGGCTTCGTCGCAGATCATGGCCCAGTTCGAAAGCCAGAACATTGTGTTGCTACATGGCATAACCGGGAGCGGCAAGACCGAAGTGTACATTGAACTTATTCAGCAAGCCCTTGGGAGTGGGTCGCAGGTACTATACTTATTACCAGAGATTGCGCTAACGACCCAGATTGTGGTGCGTCTGCAACGGGTTTTTGGGGATAAAATGGGCATTTACCACTCTAAATTTTCGGATAATGAACGGGTGGAAGTCTGGAAAGGTGTGGTGTCGGGGCAGTACCAGTTTGTGGTCGGTGTGCGTTCAGCGGTATTTCTGCCCTTCGATAATCTGGGCCTGATTATCGTTGATGAAGAACACGAAACCAGCTATAAACAACATGACCCGGCCCCGCGCTACCACGCCCGAGATGTAGCCATGATGCTGGCCCACTGGCAACAAGCCAAAGTATTGCTGGGGTCAGCCACGCCCTCGCTCGAAACCTATTTCCAGGCCAAACAGGGTCGTTATGGATTGGTAGAACTGTTTCAGCGATTTGGCGATGCCACATTACCCAATATTCTGCTGGTGAATCTCCAAAAGGAAAAAAAGCAGAAGACGATGAAGAATGAATTTTCGTCGGCTTTGCATGATGCGCTTGAAGCGAACATCGAGCGTAAAGAGCAAAGCATTCTGTTTCAGAACCGCAGGGGTTATTCGCCCTACATGCAGTGCGAAGATTGCGACTGGACAGCCGAATGCCCCAACTGTGCCGTTAGCCTGACCTATCACCAGCGCGACGCCGAACTTCGCTGCCACTATTGCGGCCATAAAGAACTAGTGCCCCGTACCTGCCCCACCTGTGGTTCTACGAAAGTACGTACCATTGGATTTGGTACCGAAAAACTGGAAGACCAGTTGCAGATTTTCTTCCCGGAATCGAAGGTATTGCGGATGGATTTAGACACCACCCGCGCTAAAAATGCCTATCAGCAAATCATCCAGGAATTTGAAACGGGTCAGGTCGACATTCTGGTTGGTACCCAGATGATTACGAAAGGACTAGACTTCGACAATGTTAGTCTGGTTGGTATTTTCGATGCGGATCGACTCATTCACTTTCCCGATTTTCGGGCTACGGAACGGGCTTTCCAGATGATTACGCAGGTAAGTGGCCGGGCAGGTCGGCGGGCTGGAAAGCAGGGTACCGTGCTCATCCAAACGAGTAATCCCGAACAGCCAATTCTGCAAAAAGTAATTCAGAACGACTACAAAGGATTATACGAAGAAGAGATTCAGGAGCGACGTGATTTCAACTACCCGCCTTTCTGTCGGCTGATAAAACTGACCGTTCGGCATACCGACAAAATCACCAGTCACCGGGCCGCCGAACGTCTTGCCGCCGAGTTGACCGATGCTCTGGGCAGCAGCCGGATTTTAGGACCCGAGGAGCCTTTAGTTGAGCGGATTCGGAATCAGTTTCTGTTCGATATTCTCATCAAACTCGAACGCGACAAAGTGAATGTAAAGGCCGTAAAATCCTACATTCAGGATCGCATCAACGACATCCTGACCGACAAGGGATTACGGCAGGTAAGCGTAGTGGCCGATGTGGATTGTTTGTAAGTATTTTACGTTATTGCTAAAAAACGCCTACAACTATGCTGGCAACGGTAACTGGAACCTATACAAACGGGCAGATTATTCTGGATGAAGAACTGCCCGTAAAAAGTAATAATGCCAAGGTGATTGTGACGGTTGTGGAAGATGCCGTCGAAAACCAGGAAAAGCCCAAACGCCAGTTTGGACGTTTAAAAGGTACTTTCACTCACCCATATTGGTCATCAAAGGAATTTAACGACCCACTTGATGACCTGAAAGATTATATGTAATGAAGATTTTACTGGATACGCAGGCATTAATTTGGTCCCTTAATGATTCTGATAAACTCACAAAGACAGCACGAACGTTTATTCAGGAAGCAGATACAGTTTATGTAAGTCCTATTAACTTTTATGAGATCGCGATAAAAACTGCCTTGGGGAGAGATCCTGGTATAAAATGGCCGATTTATGACATTATACAGGAAGCCTTACTATCCGATTTTATATAGTTACCCCTATCGGCCAATCATATTGAAGCCTATACACAACTCCCTTTCTACGAAAATCATCGCGATCCTTTTGACCGGATTATTCTGGCCACAGCCCTTGCCGATGATCTGACAATTGTCTCCTCCGACCACAATTTCCCCCTCTACACCGACCTTGTTACTACCATCTGGTAAGGACAATCGTGTAAGGTTTCCGGTAAAATTTCCATTAATACGACTGTTTATAAGCCCATCCGGTTATTTTTGCACCGGCTACTGGCCGATTTTGCCCAATTTTTCCCGTCCCATGTCAAAGAAAACCAAGATTGTAGCCACCGTAGGCCCGGCTTCCGATACGAAAGAACAATTGTTGGCATTAGCCAAAGCTGGGGTTAATGTGTTCCGGCTGAATTTCTCGCACGGCACGCACGAAGATCACCTGATGCGCCTTACCCGCATCCGCGAACTGAATGTAGAATACAACCTTAATCTCTGCGTATTGCAGGATTTACAAGGCCCCAAAATCCGTATCGGCAACGTCGAACATAAAGACGGCGTCATGATTGTACCGGGTCAGGAGCTTGTCTTCACCAACGACGATATTATTGGTACCGCCCAGCGAGTGAGCACACCCTACAAAGACATGTACCGGGATGTACACCCAGGCGAACGCATCCTGATGGATGATGGAAAACTGGAAGTTAAGGTTCTCCGAACAGAAGGTACTGATGTTGTTACAGAAGTTGTGTATGGCGGTTCGATGAAGTCGAAAAAAGGCGTAAACCTGCCGAACACAAAGGTATCGATGCCGGCTGTGACGGAAAAAGACTGGGCTGACCTCGAATTTGGTCTTGAACACGATGCCGAATGGATTGCGCTCTCATTCGTACGGGAAGCTTCTGAAATCATCGAAATTAAAGAGTACATCAAATCAAAAGGGAAAAAGAGTCGCGTAATTGCGAAGATCGAAAAACCCGAAGCGATTCAGAATATCGACGAAATCATTGCCGCTACAGACGGCCTGATGGTGGCTCGGGGTGACCTCGGCGTTGAATTACCTGCCGAAGAGGTACCGATGATTCAGAAAATGCTGGTTGAAAAGTGTAACAAAGCGGGTAAGCCCGTTATTGTGGCGACGCAAATGCTCGAAAGCATGATTGATGCACCACGCCCAACCCGCGCCGAGATCAATGATATTGCAAACTCCGTAATGGATGGTGCCGATGCCGTAATGCTCAGCGCCGAAACGGCCTCGGGCAAATACCCGATCCTGGCCGTTGAAGCAATGGCTAATACCATTAAACAGGTTGAAGCCACTACCGACAAAATTTATTACCGGTACCATGCGTATGTCAACGAGCACCCAACGGAGAATGTGCTGAACGATAACGTCGTGATGAGCGCTTGCCGATTAGCCCGCGATACACAGGCGAAAGCCATTATTGGAATAACCAACTCCGGTTATACGGCCGTACGGCTTTCGCACCACCGCCCAAAAGCTGATTTATACGTTTTCTCGAAAGATGCACAGCTTCGTAATACCTTAGGCTTGTACTGGGGTGTTCAAGTGCTTCCGTACGAACCCGATCTGAGCCTGACCGTTGATCAGACAGTTGAGGGTATCAAACAAACTCTCATCGGGCAAGGAAAACTGGTATCGGGCGATATCTTCGTAAATACGTTGAGTATGCCCTTAACCCAGTCTCGCCGTACTAATACCGTGAAGTTGAGCACGGTAGATTAACTAAGCTAACTACGAGAATTTTAGAAGGGGCGTTCGATACGCCATATCTCCAAAATATGGCGTATCGAACGCCCCTTCTAAAATTCTTATTAAGCAAAAACAGCCTGTCTCCGTGAGCTATTCTTCAGCAGGCGTCCCTGCTGAACCAGTTTATGAATAAATCGCATCTTCTGAACGACAGCCCGCGTAAATACTTCAGGAACTGCATCCAGCAAGCCCAGCGTGCGATTCATTTCATTGAGTTTAATTCCTAGCTCTTCATACTTAATAAGCAGGTTCTCAAATAGAGTGCCCTGGAAATCAACAGCCTCTTCGGCCTCCAGCAGCAGGTGGACGCTTTCGGCCGTATCCAGAATCGTGATCATTTCGAGATAGGCACGGAATGTTTCCGCAAAATCCTCCCAGGGATGCATACTGGCATACGCACTGATGTAGTGTTGTTGCCAGTTGCGTTGGGCACCATATTGATAATAGCGATACATGGCATCCGAGTAGTTGATACCGGAATGATCGCCAAATACGGCTTTACAGTCATCCTCACAGGTATTCTGGACCAGCAATTGCCAGTAATAATGGCCAATTTCATGATGAAAATGCCCGATTAAGGTACGGCGCGATTCTCCAAAATCCACCCGCAGCTTTTCCCGCTCTACAGGATCGGCTTCTTCGATATTGATTGTTATTGCACCCCCGGAATGGCCTGTAATTACCTTTTCTGCAACAACTGCATCCGTTCCTGCCTGAGTTAACTGGACCACATTACCCTTAAAATCGAACGTTAACGGCAAAGGAAAACCATCATATACTGAACCGTACGGAAGACCCAGCAAATCCAGTGTATAAATCAGTCGGCGTTTAGCCGCTTCGAGACTAGCCCACTTTCCCTGATTACCAGGCACCGTCATATCGGGAACAATCCGATTCAAACTACAGCATTTACAGTAGGCGCTCGCTTCCTGCCAGATCGTTTTTACTTCCACAAAACGATTACAAACCTGATAATCACGGCAATTAGAGCATTTTGTTACATGAGACTGACAATAATTACAACAATATGTGTAATCATCTACAGCATCAAGCGAACGAATTCCTTCGCATGCCTGGCACCAACCAACTTCTCTATGACAAACAACACAGGAGGTGTTTTCGAAGTGTAAGGTGTTTCCACACTGGCATGGATACATTCTCATTAGTACAAAAAGTTCTTATAACGTAAGTATAGGCTCAATGCCCTTTTCAATAACTACGCATCAATCAA
Source organism: Spirosoma migulaei (assembly GCF_054776855.1). Lineage (NCBI taxonomy): Bacteria > Pseudomonadati > Bacteroidota > Cytophagia > Cytophagales > Cytophagaceae > Spirosoma > Spirosoma migulaei. The sequence continues at coordinate 9,737 of NZ_BAAHBG010000046.1, forward strand.
GTTGTTAGGTAGGTCGATCTGTTTATTCGCTCAATTTTCAGCTTTTTACTATAAGCACATAGCAAGTGGCGGGCGCGTATATAGCGGATTTTGCCTATTTTATTCGTATCAATGCTCTCCCTGTTTGCTATGGTTTTTAACCGAGTTATAAGAGTCTCATAGTTCTTTTGTTCTACTTACAGAAACGAGTAACTCTCTATTTTTAAGTGATCTTTACCAATAGCCTAATTGGCAAAAATTGCACTATCCCAAAGAATGTTTTACCTCATTCAATAAAAACAAGTAAAAAAGTTGGCAAAGCCTAATAAGACAATAATTTTACCTGTACTAACAGCAACTCATCTCACGTACTGCTACAATTCGTATCTCCATGCCTATTAAAGTTGCATTCTCTCGTAAAACGACCTATAATCTTCTGGGCGGATGTACGTATTTTAGATCGTACTCCAGCGAGCGTAATTTTGATACCTACCCGATCAATAGCACCGAAGCTGAGTTAAGCAGAATTAGTCGTTTTGTGATTTTGGACATACCTCATCGCCAAAGGAGGAGATTCTGGTTACGGTGAAGTCCACCCCGAGTATTTACCGATCTGTAACGCAAGAAAGACCTACGGATGGATACGCCCGTAGAGTTAGTGGATCAGGAGTATACACACATGCTTGATTTACATTAGTTCTGGCGTTCCAAATAAATGTACCCGTTGTTTTTACTAAGATTATGGTTTCAGAATCTGCTAGCAGCCTACTTGATTTATACAGGAGTAAACTGAATTCGTATGATGAAGTTGTAGCGTCTAATGGTGAGCTAAAACCCCATTGGAAAAAACTATTTTCTTCATTAGAAAAAATCGGGAATGGAGAACTCCAAAATCGCGCCCAGGAAATAAAGAATAAAATTCGCGAGAACGGGGTCACGTATAACATTTACCAGGCCACGGGCGGTTTGAATACCCCCTGGAAATTAGATCTGATTCCTTTTTTAATCGAGCAAAACGAATGGCAGGCTATCTCAAAAGGATTACAACAGCGTGCTACATTGCTCGATCTATTGCTCCGGGATATCTACGGAGAACGTACACTCATTAAACAGGGGATTCTGCCTGCCGAGTTAGTGTATAACAATACAGGCTTTTTCCGTCCGTGTCAGGATATAAAATTGCCAACCCAGAACCAATTGGTGATGTATGCCGCCGATATGGCCCGAGGACCAGATGGCAGAATGTGGGTTGTCGATAACCGGACACAGGCTCCGTCAGGGTCAGGCTATGCCCTGGAGAATCGGGTGATACTCACCAAAATAATGCCGGAGCTTGCCAAGGACATGTATGTGAGCCGGTTATCTCCTTTTTTCACCCAGGCTCAGCAATCTATCTTTAAAGTATTCAGAGAGAAATCCGATTTTTTAAACGTTGTTTACTTAACCCCTGGCCCTAATAACGAAACCTACTTTGAGCAGGCCTATTTAGCCTCCTATCTGGGCTATACATTGGTTCAGGGCGACGATTTAATTGTGAAGAACGGCTTTGTCTGGATTAAAGCCATCGACGGGTTGCAGCGGGTCGATATTATTATCCGGCGGGTGGATGACGAATGGTGTGATCCGCTTGAATTGCGGCTGGATTCAAAATTAGGCGTTCCGGGCTTATTGCAGGTGATTCGAAACGGGAACGTCATGGTAATTAACCCACCTGGTAGCAGCGCTGTTGAAAACACGGCGTTCAATGCGTTCTTACCTTCCTTGTGTCGCTATTTTTTACGTGAAGAATTAATCCTGCCTTCTGTAGCCACCTGGTGGTGCGGGCAACCCAGAGAACTACAGAATACGCTGGATAATCTGGATCGACTGATCATTAAAAAGGCAAATAGGAAACAGGTTTTCCGTTCGGTGTATGGAAAACAGCTATCGAAGGACCAACTACAACAGTTACGGGCACAAATACTGCAAAATCCAACAGACTATGTAGCGCAGGAAGAGGTCAGTTTTTCAACCACACCCGCCTTCGTCGACAATCGTATTGAACCTCGGTACGCGGCCATTCGCGCCTTTTTAACGGCTACGCCCAATGGCTATCAGGTCATGGATGGCGGATTAACACGGAGTTCGGCCCAGAAAGATAAGTTCACGTTTTCTAACCAGTACGGCAGTATTTCGAAAGATACATGGATTGTATCCGATGAAGCCGAAGTAATACGGGAACGCATTAAGCTGCCGGGCATTTCGTATCAGCAATCGCAGACGTCGTTACCAAGCCGTAGTGCCGAAAATATGTATTGGGCAGCTCGATACAGTGAGCGAAGCATGACAGCGACTACTTTTTTAATGATTACGATGAACGCCTTAAATTTTCAGCGAAACTTTGGTAGCCAGAATAAAACACAGCACATAGACATCCTCCTGAAAACCGTATCGAATTTAATAAAAATTGAGCCTGGCTTTTCGGACGAACATAAAGAAGACTTTAAAAATCCCTATCCAATCATGGCGGATAGTATTGGTAATGCAGCAAAAACCGGAACAATTACGTCATCCATTCAATCCTTTTTGCGAGCCATGATCGCCGTTCGGGAACGCTGGAATAATGTAACCTGGCGAACGATTGATGTCATTGAGAATATTAATGAAAAACTCCAGCAAATTCGATCCGACCAAAACCCAAATGACATTCACAATATATTGACTAGCTTACAAAATAATCTATTTAAATTCTATGGCATAGTCAGCGAAGCTATTCCTCGCAATAACGGTTATTATTTATTTGAAGCGGGTAAATTAGTAGAGCGAATTTTATCGAAAATTATCATCATTAAGTCCATTTTCAGCATTAAGACCGAGCCGTTTATAGAAAATGAATTGATGGAAGTCGTATTAATGAACCATTTTGCACTATCGCATTATCGGGCAACGTATAAAACAAACTTCGAAATGGAGTATGTGCTGGATATGATCCTGTTAGACAAGCAAATACCAGCTTCGCTGGCCTATTTATTAGACTCACTCGACCATAATCTAAGCCTGTTACCTCAATCGTCTGTACGATTGAGTAAATCCAGAAAAGCTATTCTAGAAGCATCTACCCAAATAAAACTTATTGATGTATCTGAGATTTCGGTGGTAGAGACAAAATCTCAGGCGTATAAAAAGTTAGATGGTATTTTATCCAATGTATACGAGTTAATTTTATCGGTATCAGATTACACCACAAGTCAGTACTTCAATCATACAGCTCCTCAGCATTCGATTACAGAAACAATTATTGACATTGAAAATGAATTATAGGCTAATTCATAAAACCCAGTACAATTACAGTGAAAACGTGAATAACTATCATGGTTTAGCCTGTATAATGCCCCAAAATTCAGCACGGCAAATTTGTCGTGACTTTTCGCTGCTTATTTCACCTACACCCGATGACATTTATTTGCGTACGGATTATTTTGGCAATACCCTTCACTATTTTTCAATTTACAAACCACATAATAAACTTACTATACTAGCCAAAAGCGTTGTTGAAACTCGCTCATCAACCATTACCGACTTTTTTATCACCTCAAAAGAAGCTAAAGAAAAAATCAGGACAGATAATGCCCTAAAAGGTATGCTCCTAGATTACATGCTTCCGAGCCCATTTGTTCAGTGGGATGATGAAATAAGCCGTTTCGGGGCCGACTGTTTCAGTGATAATCAGTCTTTTTATCAAAGTACCCGCTTGTTGTGCCGTAAAATTTATTCAGAGTTTACCTACGTATCGGGTTCCACCACCATTCATACACCACTCAAAACGGTATTACGCGAGAAAAAAGGAGTTTGTCAGGATTTTTCACACTTGGCTATTGCCTGTTTGCGGAGTATGGGGTTTGCGGCTCGCTATATCAGTGGCTACCTCGAAACACAACCTTTACCAGGTACAACTAAACTACAGGGCTCCGACGCTACGCACGCCTGGGTATCGGTTTATGTTCCTGACATTGGCTGGTGTGATTTCGACCCAACCAACGATTTAATTCCGCAGGAGCGCCATATTACCACCGCCTGGGGACGCGATTTCGGGGATGTATCGCCCCTAAAAGGAATCATTTTCAGTACGGGCAAACATGCTTTTCAGGTAGCAGTCGATGTAGTACCGATCTGAGAGAGCACACTAAAAAGCCGCGAAACCAATGGTCATCGCGGCTTTTCTGTTCTCACTGAAAATGAAGAACTGTAATATGCTATTAACTACTAAAGCCTGCACAGCAAGCAATTGTTTACGCTTTTTCTGCTTTTTGCTTCTTAGGAGCTTCAGAAACGGGCGCTTCGGCTACTTCAGTAACTTCTGGTGTTGCGGCCACCTCTGGCGTTTCTCCCTTTGTTTCCTCAGCCGTTACCTCAAATACTTCCGGGGCATACTGGCGCAGGATACCATACCAGCTAATTAGTTTTTTAATGTCGGTAGTCCGCACCCGATCACGATCGTACGTTGGTACTACTGATGCCATAAAATCAGCTAACTGATCCGTTGATCCTTTCGAATCAATGGGCAGTGTATCGCCGTATTTTTCATTAATTGCCAGTAATACAGCGCTGAGCGAAGTGGACTGCTCTTCACTGTCATCATCGACGTAGATGGAAATATCGTTCAGTACCGATACACGAGCCGTTGGCCCCATCATCGTTTTGGCTTTTTTGTCGTCTAACGATTCGACAATAACGCCCGCCCGACCCGGTTTCACAATTCGGTAAAGGCCGCTGTATCCAGCCACATTGGCAATCTGTTTTAATGCTTCCATAGAGAGACTTTGTAAATTGGTAACGTGTATTTTGGTGGGCGTATTGCCCATTTAACCGTGAAATCGCGAAAGGATGAACGTATGACCGATCTACTTCCCAAACCATCGACCCTTCACTTTTTCATTCTTTTTCGCTTTTAAATAGTCTTCATTTAGCGGTCGTATAAACGAAAGGATCTCCTCTCGGCCCGCTGCCGTCATGGCTGAGGTGACAAAAAATTCGGGTGCTTCTTCCCATTCTTCGAGCAGCCGCGTCCGGTACGTATCGATCGTCGCCTGCAATTTGTTGGCACCGAGCTTTTCCGTTTTCGTGAATGCAATCACGAATGGTAATCCTCGTTCGCCCAAATTGCTCATAAAATCGAGATCAAGTTTCTGGGGTTCAATCCGGGAATCGACCAAAACAAAAATACACAGCAAATTAGGCCGGGACGTCAGATAGCCATCGATCAGGGCGGCAAATTTTTCGCGATCGGTTTTACTCACCTGCGCATAGCCATAGCCGGGCAAATCGACCAGGTACCACTCGTTGTCAATAAGAAAATGATTGATTAACTGCGTTTTACCGGGTTTCCCCGAAATTTTAGCCAATGATGAACGGCCCGTTAGCATATTGATCAGCGACGATTTGCCAACATTTGAGCGGCCAATAAAGGCGTACTCAGGCCGGTCGGGCTTGGGGCATAGAGCCGGGTCGGAGTTACTGACAAAGAATTCAGCTTGTTTAACAGGCATACACGTAATGAGTCATTTGTGGTCATTGATAGTCATTAGATAGTCATTAATTGGCAGGAACGATAAAGGACTGCGAATGACTAGTAATAACCCCAATGACAATACTAAAAACGGCTGCAAAGTTCGGAAAGATTAAGGAGAATGGCACGTCATTTGCAATTTGTCATGCTGCCCACTAATTTGCTTCATAAACAAGTGTTTGCAGAAGAAACGAAAATCACTTGCTGGCGCGTTATACACTCAGAAAACCATTAAAGACCACCGGTTTGCCGGTTCGACTATGAAAAAAGTATTTTGGTTACTTGCCATCCTCTTTGTTGGCTTCAATGCCCAATCAACTCATGCAGCCCTTAACCCATCCCGGCCAAATTCTGTTGCCAACAAGAAGCTCGCTCCAAAAAGCGATGTGGAAGGCATTCAATTTACGGAAACATCCTGGAGAGAGATTTTGAAAAAGGCAAAAGCTGAAAAAAAGATCATCTTCCTGGATGCCTATGCAAGCTGGTGTGGTCCCTGCAAAAAACTTCAGAAAGAAGTGTTTACGAAAAAAGCCGTTGGTGATTTCTACAATAGCAAATTCATCAACGTGAAAATGGACATGGAGAAAGGTGAAGGCCCTGCTCTATCGCAGGTTTATCCGCTCGAAGCCTACCCAACACTGTTGTTCATTGATGGCAATGGCAAAGTGCTGAAAAAGGTATTAGGACTGCAAACACCCGAAGACCTGATTGCCATTGGCAAAAGCGTAAAACCGACCGGGATTTAACAGATTGAATGATTTTTAAGATTTCAATTGAGCTCAATGGGATCGGTTTGGAGAAACCGATCCTTTTTTGTAGGATTGATTAACGTTATTAACCACAGAGTCACAGAGAACACAGAGCCTTATAACTCTGTGTTCTCTGTGACTCTGTGGTTAATAACTATTCCGTGTCACGTTCGTAACTGGCTCTTGAACGAATTTTACGCTCTCCAGTACCCCCCGAATTTGACTGGCCATTTCGGCATTAATGGTTTGGCGTCTAAATCGTTGTCTAAAGGCGGCTCTGGATTGTGTTTGATACGGTGTTTCGCGCAATTGCCGGATTAAGCTTGTTACATCGCCCGGATTAAACAAAATGGAGTTCGGCAGGTAATCACGAACAAACGACGCAGCATAACCAGTTACTCCAGCAATGATCGGTTTATCCGTTGCCCCATACTCAAACAGTTTAGACGGTAGCACTCGCCTGCAAGCATCAATGTTATTCAGGTGCACAAACAGGTAATCAGCATCCTGATACTCAGCCAGTAATTCCCGTCGATTGACAGGCTGACGAAGTTTAACATTCGTACTATCATTTGCCTTAAGAGCGACTTCCAGTTTTATTCGCGCTCCTCCATCGCCAATAATCAGGAAGCGATACGCCGAACCCAACTGCCGGGCCGCTTCTGGAATAATGTCATGTAACCCCTGTCCTTCGCCAATATTACCCGCGTAGAGGATGGTTCTATACGGTTTGTCAGGCGTTGGTTGGCTGGCCGGAATCCCCAGAAAGGCAGTGTCAATACCATTGGTAAAATAACTGTACGTCGCCTGCCGAAACGGATCAAAATAAGACCGAAACCCTTCCGATACCAGATTGATGTGACGAGCGTAGCCAAACGTATACCGTTCAACAGCACGCAGCAATGGACTCAGGATTATACGAACCAGTGGATTTTTGATAACATTCAGAATCGCTTCCCGGAATAAATCACGAATATCTAAAAACAATGGAACTGCCCGTTTACGCGCCAGGCAAGCACCCAGAAAAGCGGTAAATAATCGGGAGGAAGACGCAAAAACTAAGTCATACTCATACGCTCTGGCAAGTTGACAAGCACGTACGTAATAGACAAAAAACGAGCAAATCTGATCAATAAAGCCACTTTTGTGCTTCGGAATCGCGATACGCTGAACGGTAATCGGACAGCCTCCGCTACACCATTCTTCCTCTTCAGAAGCTACTGGTTTGTAGGAATCATAACGATTGGGTTGCGTTGTCAGGACATGAATTGAATCGCTGGATGTCAATTGGCAGGCCAATGCATTGACCAGGGTTGTATTTCGAAAGGCGCCAGGGCCAATGTCGGGGTCGAAATAAAAAGTAAGATAAAGAATGTTCATCCTGAGAGAAGTAGTGTGGTTTCCAGCCTGGCTATGAATGCTACTTCCAGGCAGTGCCCTGACCGAAGCTGATTGAATCCTTCGGCCATAGCGTAGCTTATGACGCAAAACGTTGGATTAGTCTCTGAACGTACCACTATTTTTAACGAGCCAGCCAGAATGAAATCATCTACAAGTTGGATGGAAACATCTGGATGGACATAAAACCGGGCAATCCCTGGTTGCTGAGCTTCAGCTTCGGTTTTTGCATTTAGCAATCGATCCGTTATAACAACGCAATTTGGCTCAACTACCCAACTCCGTTCGTGAATGACCCCTTGTTTTCGGTAGCCGTCATGGCGAGCCGTCAGCACCGTTCCGGTATCGGTTAGTAGGGTTACCCCTGCCCGGCGACCGACGCGGAAACTGGCCCATACTTCGGATGAATTGCTTTCGTTAACAGTTACGGTATTGTGGGCAGCCGTGCTCCGCTCCCACGCCCGCCGACTGCCAGGCTGATAGGTCGATATGGAGTTATCCACAATGATAGGTTGGTTATCCACATAGAGCACAAACGAAAACGTATCGGCGTGAGCATGACCAGGTTGATGATCGGGACCAACTGGGCCAACATCGGCAAAAAACTCATATCGTTTCTGCCGGAACACCCGGTAGCCACTACTCGTCAATGCCAACGGATTACGCAGTTGTTGGATGCCTGTTCGTTCGGCCTTCTTCCTGAGTTGGAAACTGGTAGGCGCAATTCCCCAGGCAGCATCGTTTACCATGGGCACATCGCCATTTTTAAAGGTGATGCCATTGATCCAACCGAGCATTTGGGTTGCCTTTTCGGTTAAACAGTCGAGTAAGTCCGGATCGTTATGCCAGCTCTGAGTCTGTAAAGCCAGCCGTAGATCCAGCAGGCGGTCCAGGAGTATCTGATGGTACATCGGGCTACGTTCGTCATGTCCACCATCCGCCAGAATTTGGTTTGTTAGTTCCTGCCGAATAAGTCGGCTGGCTTTATGAAACCAGCGTGCCTGACGAAAAAACAGCGCGCCCATAAGCAGTGAAAAGCCATTTTCGAGCAGATGATTTCCTCCTAGATGATAGTCCGGGCGATGGCTTAGCAACCTAATCTGAGCATACAGATGCTGGTTAATAGGCTCATTCTGAATCTGGTGGCGACTCAGAAACTGTACCCAATTCATGATCCGCAATGATGTTGGGTAAGGTTCCAGACCATCCCGCAACGAAACAGTCTGGGCCGTAAAATCACGAATCAGTTCCAGACCCGTTTTAACGGTCATATCCGGCTGATTCAGGTAATCGAAGTAGTTGAGGTTATAGGTCCAAAGCTTACCAAAACCGGCGTAGTTCCAGTCAAGTTCAGCCGTAAGTTGGTGAGACTGATTCAAAAACGTAACTACCCTACTTTGATACGATTGCGGCTTGTCAGGTTCATGAGTAGCCAGAAAGTAGGCTTGTGGTGTTGTAGCCGGAATGTGTAATCTGGCCCGACCGCGCAGTCGGTAAATAACCTGATACACGATCTGGCGCAACGTCAACTGCCGCACAGTGCGCCAGATCAATCCGAGATTTCTCATGGTAGTGAATCTATCTGGCCCATGCCAATACCAGCTACATCGACCCAGCGGTTTTCGCGTAGGCTTTGCAGAGCCGCTAAGGTGGTTTGCGTTGTGTTCATGATTTCGGTGAATGGAATTAGCGCGCTTCCGCCCGTTCGTAGTTGGTCAATCAATTGTGTCATCTGTTGAGCATGGCCTTTATTTTGTCGACCAGACATGCCCGAAAACCGAGAAAAGCCGTAGGTAGTGAGTCGGCGAAAGTTATCCAACACCATTGTCCGTTCCTGGGAATAAACCTCTATTCGTTCTTTGGAATACGTTTTGCTACCATTACTGAAGTAGTTGATGACACCTGTAGACCCATTTTCGTACCGGAGTAGCAGTGACGCCGAATCACTCGTTTCTGTCGGGAACTGACCCATTGCGTTCATACAAACACGATGCACAAGACTACCGGTCAGAAAGGTAATCAGGTCAACAAAATGGCCTGCTTCGCCCAGAAACCGTCCACCGCCAACGGCTCGGTCGTGTACCCATGAATTCGGAGGAACACTTCCCGCATTTACAGTTATGACTACATTCATCGGCATATCAGGCTGGCCCAGTAGTGCCTTCATTTTCTCGGTAAACGGCGAAAAGCGCCGATTAAACCCGACCATCACCATCCGGTCTGATGCCTGTTGCGCAGCCATAATCTGAGGGAGTTCGTGGTCATAGATGGCCAACGGTTTTTCCACAAATACATGCTTACCGGCTCGTAGGGCTTCAACCGTTAAGCGAGCGTGACTATCATGTCGTGTGGTGATAACACAGAGGTCGATGTCGGAATCAGTCAGAATTTGTCGATAGTCGGTTGTGCTTTGGGCGATGTCGTATTTTTTCGCCAGTAACGTGGCCGAGAGTCCACTCGTACTGGCAATGGTTTTGAGGTTGCCACCTGCTGATTTCAAGGCTGGAAGCAGGACTGAACTGGTGAAATTACCCGCGCCAATGACACCGATTACACACCCACTCCGTTCGTATCGTGATGATTTTACTTGTATCAGCGGCTTGAGGTTAACCTCCTCTGAATACGTAAGCAAGGAGGCAATGCGATGTGTCGATTTTAGGTCGCTATAGATTCGAGCGTAGTCAAGCAACGGAACCCTATCCGTAATTAGCGGATCTACCAGTAGCTGTTTCGTTTCCAGAAAGTGTAGAATGGTTTGAAAATTTCGGTTTTCAGTCCAGCGAACATAGGCCAACGGGTAGTCGTGGCCCTGTTGTTCATAGACGGTGTCATATCGGCCAGGGCCATACGAGCAAGACACCTGGAATGTCAGCTCTTTTTCGTAAAACTCCGCCCGGTTCAGGTTCAGTCTCACATCGCCGATCAGCACAATTCGTCCCCGCTGGCGACTCATACGGGCCGCTTGTGACATCAGCACATCTGTCCGGGACGACGCTGTAATCAGGACACCATCAGCCCCTAGTCCATTCGTGAACGCCAGGACCGCTTTTACAGGATCAATCCCAGCACTCGAATTCAACGCTATACTACCCTGTTGTTCGGCTAGCTGGCATTTGGTCTCGTCGATATCTACCCCAATGACACGGCAACCATTCAGCCGCAGTAATTGGGCCGTCAACAGACCAATTAACCCCAGTCCGATGACCACGATTGTCTCATTTAGCGTCGGATTCAGCAAACGAATTCCCTGCAAGCCAATAGCCCCGACGACCGTAAAAACGGCTTCATCGTCGCTGACGCTGTCAGGAACGGGAGCAACCAGATTTCGTGGAACACAAACCACCTCGGCATGGAAACCGTTTGAGACAACCCGATCGCCAATGCGCAGATCGGTAACGCCCTCGCCCAGGGCTATCACGATGCCTGCGTTGCAATAACCTAACGGTATGGGTTGATAAAGTTTTCGGGCCACGGCTTCCAGCGTCGGTTGCAAACCGTCCGACTGTATTTTTTCCAGTACCTGTTTCACCCGGTCGGGTTGCTGGCGAACTTTGGCAAGAAGGCTGGCTTTCCCAAACCCAACCAGCATCCGTTCCGTACCCAACGACACCAGCGACCGTCGGGTTTGAATCAATACCTGACCTTGACGTACCTGTGGAGTTGGTACTGTTTCCAGAAGTGTTTCGCCGGTTTTGAGGTTTTGGATAAGTTGCTTCATAGGGTTGTAAAACACATCGGACCACCGAAGCGGAGTAAACAGAGGAATTACAGAGTACAGCGAGTTTTTCTTTGTGGTCTCGGTTACTCCTCTATTTACTCTGTGTTTAGAAAGATTTGGGCGATTCGCTCGGCCGCCTTCCCATCCCACAAGGGGGGTATCCTACCGATTTTCACGCGTCCCGCCAGAATTTCACGGACTTGTTGGGTTACTGTTTCTGGATTTAAATCGGAGATGAGTTGATTGGTACCCAGCTCAACGGTTACGGGTCGCTCAGTGGATTGACGGAAGGTCAGACAGGGAACCTGTAAATAGGTCGTTTCTTCCTGAATACCACCCGAATCGGTAATAACCACAGCCGCGTTCTCCATCAGGTTTATAAATTCCAGATAACCCTGAGGCTCCAGTACTCGAACATTCGGAATAGCCTCAAGTTGGGAAATCAGGCCAAATTTACGCAGGCTAGTAAGGGTCCGTGGGTGTATGGCAAACAGTACAAGTTTAAGACTTGCCACATTATCAATCAGTTGTAGAAGCTTCTTCAACCCGGCTTCACTATCCACGTTAGCAGAGCGATGCATCGTTATCAATATATACTGTTCAGGTAATAGTCCCAACGTGCCCAGTGTATTCAATTCGCTGGCTTTGGTCCGATACGCTACCAACGAGTCAATCATCACGTTTCCAACGAAGTGAATTTTATCCGCATCTATCCCTTCGCGCTTTAGATTGTCTATCCCAGCCTGCTCAGTCACAAATAAACGATCCGACAAAGCATCCGTCAGGATTCGGTTGCGCTCTTCGGGCATCTGATTATCGCCCGAACGCAGTCCGGCTTCAACATGAGCCACCCGAATCCCAGTTTGTGCGGCTGCCAGCGCGCAGGCAAGCGTACTCGTCACATCGCCTACCACAAGTACACAGTCAGGTTGCTCTATCGTTAGTACATTCTCGAATTTGCACAGGATGTCGGCTGTCTGCTGGGTAGTTGTGCCTGCACACATTCCCAGGTAGTAGTCAGGCCGGGGTAGGTCGAGCTGGTCAAAAAAAATGTCGCTCATGACGGTATCATAATGCTGCCCCGTGTGTATGATTTTCGACTGAATGAGCGGATACCTCAGAAAGGCCCGATGTAAGGGAGCTACCTTAACAAAATTGGGTCGGGCACCGACAATGTTGAGAATTTTCATTCCATTGTTTTTACAGTGGAGTCTGGTTTAACCAGTTCGTTTCCGGTAGACCCCAACAAGCAAATTATTAACATATCGCTCCGCTGCTATTGGTTTTATCAACCTTGATATAGGATCCTGACCTGAAAAATAGGCGGTTTCGAGCGGCTCGAATCCCAGCTCGTTTAGTTGTCGGTTAAAGCCTGCTTTCGTAGCGGTATGGCGGATATAAGCAAAATAACCCGGGCGTTTCAGTAGCCTGAAGAGCAGCCGTTCTATTATCCTATACACACTCGTACGATTTGGTATAGAGACGATTAAGAGTCCATTTGGTTTCAGCAGGCTGTAGGCTTGTTCAAGTATTTCTTTCATATCGTCTACATATTCGAGAACGCTCGACAGGAGAACAACATCCTGTGGCGCATAGGCTACAAGGCTTGTCAGCGGTAGGGACTGTAAGATATACTGCACATTAGCCAGCGTTTTTTTCTTCTGGCAGAGTTCAATCATGGCTTCTGAGCCATCAACTCCTGTCACGATACAGCCTTTATGAGCCAGATAATCACTAAAAACGCCCGGCCCGCAACCAAGGTCAATAACGTGATGTAGCGGGTTTACATACCGGTCAAATAAGCCTGTCCAGACCTGGAACCGCTCCCGAAATGCCTTCGATGATTCATATTTACGGTTAAACTCAGCGGCAATTGTGTTATGAAAATCAACCGCAGTAGGTGCGTGCATCAGTTGTCCATACAATCGATTCCATTCTTCTGTAGTCGTGGCTATCGAAAACTGCTGTCGAGCCAGTCTGATTGCCCGCTCCCGATAGCCAGTGTACTCATGAAGTGGCATTCGCAGGTAGGTTTCAATGGCTTCCCGAAGCGTATCAGGTTCGTTCGATACCCAACTACCTGTCCGTTCTCTTTCGAGCAGTTGCCAGGGTGTATGGATCGACGCAACAACCGGCGTACCCTGTGCCAGTGATTCGATAACCACGTTTCCAAAGTTCTCCGAATGAGATGGCAGAATGGTTAGCCAGGCATTGGCATACAGGCATTCTTTCGGGTGGCCCTGTACCTGACCTATAAATGACACTTTCGTTGAAAGTCCCAACGTCTGTACTAACTCCGTAAGTGTTTGCGTATACGCTTTGTCGGTTTCAGGCCCGGCAATCTTTAAGCTATACTGACTTTCCCGAAATAGCCGCGATGAACCCAACGCGGAAATCAAGCGGTCGATGGCCTTGATGGGGTGTAATCGGCCTATGAACAGCAAATAAGGATGAGCTGATTGGTCAACCGGTTTGGGGATCAGGAAGGTAGATAGTTCCATTATGCTCCGGATTTCACTTACTCGGGCATCTGTTCCAAAATGCTGCTGAATATGGGTTACCTCCGTGGCGCTGGTAGCATGAAACTGGACGGTTAAACGAAGCCGTTTACTAATCGTCAGGAATACGCGCTTAAGGCGCGGACGAAACCGTAGGGCTACCGGGCTTAGCTCACCGTGTGGCGACCAGACAACAGGCTTTCCAACCAATCGGCTCATAAGTACCCAAACCAGTGAGGCCGGGTAAAACAAGCTGTTTACATGTACGATGTCCGCTTTTCGGATGGCCATCCAACCCTGTCGTATATGGTTGAGGGGCAGGTAGAAAAATGGATTCCGGGTATACATCACCTGCCCACAATCCAATGTTATCCATTGCCCGAGGGGTACGGACGCTGGCAAGTACTGCGAATCAGCTACGACCGTTACCTCATATCCAGCCTGTTTCAACGCCTTGGCATGCCAGTAAATCGTGTTACTGGGCCCACCCATCTGAGCGGGATAAAAACAGTCTGCCGATAGAAGAATCTTCATAAGACCTTATCAGACGTAACGTCAATTTCGGCAAGTTTCTGATAAATAGCCGCGTATTGAGCAGCCGCTACAGATAGCGTGTAACGTTGGGCGTTCTTTCTGCCAGCCTCTCGTAGTAATTGACAGTAGGCGTCGTCCTCAACCAATCGTAGAATTCCCTGACGAATAGCCAGTACGTCTTCGGGATCAACAAAATGGGCGGCATCGGAAGCAACTGTACGCATGGGCTCCCTGTCTGCCGTAATAACCACGCGTCCAACGGCATTGGCTTCAAGAATGGGCATACCGAATCCTTCATAGGTCGACACGAAAGTGACGATATCACACTCCTCATATAATTGAAGCACCTTCGCCCGGCTCAGGTCGACATAGTTCCGATACTCAATCTGGCTTTTTTTCAGCTCACGAATAAGTTCTTCAGACAAGCGACCAACAAGGATAAGCGTACAACGAAGCCCTTCAATAGCGGCAATCAGTCGTAACAGATTCTTGTTCGGTGCCGTGCCTAGCTGTAGTACTACCGGGCAGTCCTTGTTAGCCGTAGTAGGCCGATACATAAAGGCGGGGTCGTATCCATTGGTGATAACAACTGCCTTCCGGGCCATCCGACCTATATGCCCTGCCAATTCCTGTTGTGTTTTTTCCGAAACGACTGTGACAACGGCCGCTCGGCGAATAGGCAGATAGTACCAGATCAGCCAGAAAAAGGCGTATCGAAGTGGACGACTCCGATTATTCTCCAGCGCACTACAGTCATGAATTGTTAGTACTGTGCGGGCTGCAGGCAAGGCCAGTACTGCATAATGAACATCGCCTGTAACATGAAAAATAGTACCCGAAATGGCCCGCAGAAAACGGAGATTCCGCCAGACACTCCGCCAGCCGCTACTGATGTAGGGCAGTTGCATGCGGGTTGTCAGCATGGCCGGTTGTCGATCAATTTCACGTTGAATACCCGTAAATAGCTCTTCAATGCTGTAGCCAGTGCCGGGGCTTCGGAATAGATAGGTAATAATCATAGGCTACAGCTCAATGCCTACGCGTTTTAGCGACCAAAACAAAAACGCAATAAATAGGGCACTATTAACTAAACTTCCCCAGGTCGATAGCAGGTCGGTTTCCATAGTCAGACATCCGATATACAGCATTGGCAACCAGAGAATAATCGACGGAATTCTATTGGCCAGGTTAAACACATACTGAAAACAAGCCCGTAACAACAAGCCATACAAACCCGCGAAAAGAATTCCCCCGTAGCCAAAATTCACGTACCCTTCACCCACTGGCGATAGATTAATGCTCGTATTCTCAAACTGCGGCAAGGTTGTGAAACGTCGAATATTTTCGTAGCCACCCGTTTGGGGTTTGCCCGACCAGAGCAGGCGGGGGATCAGCGGATAAATCAAGGCCAACAGGACCTCGCCCCTGGCATACGATTCGTGTAAAGGCACTTTGGCCATTGCACTCCCAATCATAATACCCTGATTGAAGCGGCCGAACGAAGCGAAAAAATGTCTCGTATTCAGCAGTTTTTCAGGATATGTAAAGCGATCAACTAGTAACTCAACCATCAGACTAACGTTGGCCGTTCGTTCGTTACGCTGACTTCCCCAGGTGTTATAGCGGTACTCGGCTTTGATGGACTGAATCAGTAGCAGAAAGGCAAAGCCGCAACCCATAAGGATGGTTTTTACCTGGATCGTTCCCAGTTTAGTGGAATGAACTGCGCCAAACATCAATAAGAATAAAAACCAGAAAAACAGATCACTAAACATGCCTGTCCGAACTGTATTTATCAGAAGTGCCAGTAGAGTGAACCCAATCAAAAGAACACGGTAGGGGCTTCCCGAACAGTATGCATATAGTGCGCTTATCAGCAGACAGTACATGGGCAACGTACCCATAAAAGCGGGTACAACCGGAATAAACGTTTTCGCGAGAAAACCCGATAAACCAATGGTAAACAAGACAATACCAGCGCTTCTTCGATCGTTCAGGTACTTGCCTGCGGACTGAAGATAGTGCTGATGTGTATAGGCTTTAGTCTGGGTCGAAAAGCCCGACAGACCTGTATAGAATGCCACATAGGCCGGTAGTGCATACGCAAAGTAGGCAGTCGATTCAATAGGCATCGACGCTGGCAATATCCAGTAGGTGAAGGCTGGTACGGCTAAAATCTCGAGGGCCGCAATGAAACAAATACACGCTGGAATTGCAATCCGCTGTCCAATTTGCTTAATGAACGTTAGGAATGTATACAGCGAAAACGATACAGCTACTGCCTCATAAAATGAGCTAGTTGTCAACCAAAAGGAAAGCAGGAAAGCCAGACAGCTCACAATTAATCGTCCCACCAGTCATCGAGTTTAAGCTGTTCCGCATCCAATAATGGAGCCAACCCTACCGTTTGCAGGAGTTGCGTAACTCGCTGATCGAGCGTATGATATTGCTGAAAATGAGCGTATTGTTGCGCTGCAATCGCATGCCGTTTGGCAGGGTGAGCCAGATAATACCGGATTTTATCAATAGCCTCATCAATAGTCCGATAGGTAATCTGCTCGGCTGCAACGCTGGTATACTCATCTATTGTTGCCTTATAATCACAGAGTTGAAACGCCCCAATACCGTTGATTTCAAAATAGTTCTGATTAACCGAGCTTACCTGGGCATAATGAAAATTATTGAAAACGATTTTGGCCCCATAGAGTAATCGATTCTTCTCGGATTCAATCAGATAGTTAGGTCGAACTGCGGTGCGTACGCCCGAACGTACATACGGACTTTGAGTGCCATAGACAGTTACCCGGATGCCTGCCCGCATAAGTTGCTCAATCATACGGGCACGATACGCATACAGACTGCCAACTACTAACACATCAATATCCGTGAGCCATTCAGCAACAGCTTTTTCGACAGGTGGCTTTTGATAAATGCGTTGATTAAACCCTTCCGGTAAATAATGTGCATTCAAACCGGCTTTGTCCCGTAGCGTATGAGCGATATAGGGTTCTTTGGAAAAGTAGTAGTCAAAATCAGTGGCTATGATCTGCTGTTTTTCAAGATTCGAGAGAGGGTCGGGATTCATTTGTACTACGAGTACACCAGATAGCTGCTTTTTCAATCGCTCGACCAGTATCGGATGCAGATACCGGTATACAACCACGACCAGATCAGGGCGAAGTTTCGTGATTTGGTCCGCTATGCTTCGGCTTATGGCCCGATCGTAAAGATCGACGAAACGAGATATCCAGTAATTAATTTTGGATGAAACAGGTAATCCATCCGCTACGTCGACGAGTAAAGCAGTATGGCCTAACGCCCGGAACGAATCGCACAGGTGTCGCTCCAACGAATCAATTAGCCGGCTACCAACAACGACGACTTTCATACTATTTCCCGTTTACCTGCTCAAAGTTGCCAATAGTCTATTTCGTCATCTTTACTAGGCCGGTATATTCCTTTCAAATCCAGTAGAATAGGTTTACGATTCATTAGAGACGTGAAATAGGGTATATCCAGTCCTTTGAAAGCATCATGCCCAACAGCAACAATTACTGCGTCGTATAGGCCCGCAGGTTTGTCCAGCAAGCTCAGCCCGTATTCACGTGCTACTTCATTTGGCGATGCATAGGGGTCTACACAATGTACATTGATGGCATACCCCATCAGTTCCCGCACCAAATCGGCTACTTTTGAATTTCGGATATCGGAAATATTCTCCTTGAATGTCATACCCATAACCAGAACACTGGTTTCGCCTGGATTTTTAGAACGCTGGAGCAGCATCTGCACCAGTTTCGTAGCGATATAAGCAGGCATACTATCGTTCACACGTCGGCCGGAGTTAATGACCTGCGGCTCGTAGCCCAGTTGTCGGGATTTATGAAGCAGGTAATAGGGATCAACCCCGATACAATGGCCTCCTACCAATCCGGGCGTAAATGGCATAAAATTCCACTTGGTTGCGGCTGCCTTAAGAACCTCCTGCGTGTCGATGCCCATCTTATCGAAGATGATAGCCAGTTCATTCATCAGCGAGATATTAATATCTCGCTGAACATTCTCAATCACTTTAGCCGCTTCTGCAACCTGAATACTCGGTGCGATATAGATACCCGCCCGAATGATACTCCCGTATACCTCAGCAATTGTATGGGCAGCCTCCTCATCACTACCAGATACAACTTTAAGAATATCGGGCAGCGTTCGGGCTTTGTCGCCCGGGTTAATCCGTTCGGGCGAATAGCCAAGCTTAAACCCACTTCCCAGTGTCAGTCCAGAGCAGGCTTCCAGTATAGGCAGGCAGTCTCCTTCGGTACAACCCGGGTAAACAGTGGATTCATACACGACATAATCGCCCGGTTTCAGGGCAGTCCCAATGGCTGCTGAGGCCAGCTGCAGTGCTTTTAGATCGGGCACTTTATAATCGTCCACCGGCGTAGGAACCGCCACAACGAAAAAATGGGCCCGTTTCAACTCATTGGGATCAGCGGTGAAAACAATATCCGTATCCATGAACGCATCGGCCGAAAGTTCCCGGGATGGATCTTCAGACTGCTGTAGCATGGCCACACGATCAGGATTGGTATCAAAACCAACAACCCGAAATTGCCGGGCAAAAGCAAGGGCAATAGGCAGACCAATATACCCCAGGCCAACAACAGCAATTGTCTTTTCTTTATGTCGAAGCGCGTTTACCAACGGTTGCGTTTAGTTAAGGTTGTTAGTTAGCCAGATTTTGATGCTGTTGATGTAGGGGTTCTCAGGCATTTTTCAATACACCACAGATTGCATTATTTTGACAATCACTAGTTTGCTTCAACAGAAGCAACGTTTACGGAATTACGTTTCTTCTGCTACAATTTCCTTCAATCGTCCGGCAACATCGGCTTGCCGGGCTAGTATAGTCAGAACGCTAGTAATCAATCCTGTTAGCGTAAAAAACAGCACAATGAGCATTCGTTTCGGTAATGATCGTTTTAGAGGTACGTTGGGTGGTTCGAGTACTTTAAAGATGGGGGTTCGTTCCTGAACTTTCAGTTTAGCCTGCTCAAACTGGCGGGACAGTTCTGTATAAACGGTTTGGGCAGTCGTCAGTTCAGCTTCCATACGCTGCCTGTCTATGGTAGCCGACTGCCTGATAATGGACTTATGATTGTCGTTATACTGAAATAGAGCCCTCTGTGCCTCCTGGTAGCGTTGATTCGCTTCAGTCAGTTGCCGATGATAAAAGGATAAATCCTGACGGGCTTTTTCCGTCCGGTAGTTTGTTACATACGTTGTCAGATAATCTAAAGCCAATTGAGCTGCTGTAGCCGCTACCTGCGCATCTGGCATTTGAGCGGTGACCGTAATGACACCCGACCGCGTATCGAGTTTGGCAGCAACCC
Organism: Spirosoma migulaei; assembly: GCF_054776855.1. Classification (NCBI taxonomy): domain Bacteria; kingdom Pseudomonadati; phylum Bacteroidota; class Cytophagia; order Cytophagales; family Cytophagaceae; genus Spirosoma; species Spirosoma migulaei. The sequence continues at coordinate 29,548 of NZ_BAAHBG010000046.1, forward strand.
GCTCACCAATTTCCTCAGCCAGTTCCTGCTGCTGCATCGATAAGCGAATTGCCCCTTTAGGCGTACGAACAGTAGTCCGTTTATCATCGTCCGGTTGACCAATCGAAACCAGCTGTTTCCATGACCAACCCGCATTAACAGCCAACAGAAACTGGCCAATCGTTTTCGCTTGTCCTTTATTCGTAACAATTGGCTGATCAAGTAGATAAAGAATAAATGGTGTGCTCTGTAGTACACTCGGGTATAAGTCTGGGCGAACGGCATCAATACCTTCTGTATCGGAGAAATCAACATCCACAAAACCAGCCATAGACGACAACCGCTTAAATAAATCGCTCGCTCCCGTGTTCATTTCAGGTATAATACGTGCCTCTGAGCGAAATTCCGGTTGCAGTAACAACGCCACCACAATGCCTAATAAACCAAAGGATGCGGTTACCATTACGAGCCGAAACCGAGCTTGCCAAATCGACCGTAACACCCTATCCGTTGGCAAAAATAGCCAGCGATTGGCGGATAGAGTCGGGCTAAATTCGGTCGGTGTTGCCATATCAACACATAAATACTTTGTAGCTAATACTCATTTAGTGGCGACAAGTGATGATATGACGACAAAAAACAAAAAAGTCTCCTAAAATTAATTTTAGGAGACTTTTACTAGTACAAATGAGGGCTTTCCAATCCAAAAAAATAGGGCTATTACTAGTCAAATTAGCTTTAAACTACTGGTTTTCAGAAAGTTTAAAAACAGTAATTTAACGACTAGTAGTATCTGAATTTTTTCAACAAGCTGTTCACATTATAATCGTTGCATAAGCCGAACAACCATTTCATTTTTCCACGAAACAAAATCCCCGGTTTCAATATGCGCGCGCGCCTGCCTGACAAGCCACAGATAAAACGTCAGATTATGGAGGCTGGCAATCTGCCCACCCAGTAATTCTTCCGATTTGACCAGGTGACGAAGATAGGCTTTTGAGTAAAATGTGCTGGCATAACCGCCCAGTCCCGCGTCGATGGGGCTAAAGTCCCGGCTCCATTTTTCGTTTTTGATGTTGATAATCCCTTCTGTTGTAAACAACAACCCATGTCGGGCATTGCGTGTTGGCATGACACAGTCGAACATATCCACACCCAGGGCAATGGCTTCCAGAATATTAGCGGGCGTTCCAACCCCCATTAAGTAACGTGGCTTATCGGCAGGCAGAATACTATTCACCAGTTCAATTGTAGTATACATTTCCTCGGCAGGCTCGCCTACCGCCAGCCCACCAATGGCGTTGCCTTCACGCTCTTTACTCGCAATTGTCTCCGCCGACTGACGGCGAAGGTCCTTATAGGTGCTTCCCTGGACAATAGGAAACAACGTTTGTCGATAACCGTAGTGCCCTTCTGTAGCATCGAAGCGGCCAATGCATCGATCAAGCCATCGGTGCGTCATTTCCATCGACTGACGGGCGTACCCGTACTCACAGGGATAGGGCGTACACTCATCGAAGGCCATCATAATATCGGCACCAATGACGCGCTGAATATCCATGACCACTTCGGGCGTAAAGGTGTGTTTCGACCCGTCGATGTGCGATTTAAAGGTTACCCCTTCTTCTTTAATCTTGCGTGTGTTCGACAGCGAATAGACCTGGTACCCGCCGGAATCCGTCAGAATAGGTCGTTTCCAGCCATTGAAACCATGAAGCCCTCCCGCCTGGCTCAGCACCTCAAGGCCAGGCCGCAGATACAGGTGATAGGTGTTACCTAAAATAATGTCGGCATTAATATCGGCTTCGAGCTCGCGCTGATGAACGGCTTTGACCGTTCCTGCCGTACCGACTGGCATAAAAATGGGGGTTTGAATGGGTCCATGATCAGTTGTCAGCGTTCCCGTTCGGGCTTTCGACTGTGGATCATGGGCAGTAATCGAAAATGTCATGGGGCAAAGATACGGAGGAAGGAGGAAAAGGGAGGAGAGGGAGGAAGGAGGAGAGGGAAAAAGGGAGAATAGGTAGTGAAAGCTTTCTTTGTTTTTCCTCCTCCTTTCCTCCCTTTCCTCCTTCCTCCCCCTTTTTCCCCTATCTTTGCAACTTCGTTCAAAACCAACGCAGTAGCGAGTAAACTTTTCCTCCTGGTGATTATAGCATTACTGATAACCTGGCTACTTGTGGTCAGTATTCAGCTCATTTACATCCTCTTTGTTTATTCCCAAACGGCTTTCTACCGACAACCTGAGCAAACCGGTGTAGAAGTACCGGCAACATCTCGTATCACCTCCGAATCAGGGATCACTATTGTCGTTTGCGCTCGCAACGAACTGGACAATCTAACGGAACTATTGCCCTTACTAAGCGCTCAGAATTATCCCCTTTTTGAGGTTTTAGTCATGGACGATCGGTCAACCGATGGCACCAGCCTATTTTTGGCAAACGACATTGTACACCTGCCAAACGTCCGGTTTATCCGCATTGATAAAGAGCATGAGCACGTTACGCCTAAAAAATATGCCCTGACTATTGCCCTGAAAAAGGCAGTGTATCCGATTGTGTTGCTCACCGATGCCGACTGCCGCCCAGCTTCCGACAACTGGCTGAGGGGCATGGTAGCTCCGCTGGTCAACGGCCAGAAAGGGATTTCACTCGGTTTCTCACCTTACGAACATCGGCCGGGTTTTCTCAACTTGCTCATTCGCTCCGAAACGTTGTTTACGGCTGTAAACTATTTTTCGCTGGCTTTAGCGGGCCGACCGTATATGGGTGTCGGTAGGAATCTGGCTTACCGAACCAGCCTGTTCTTTGCCAACAAAGGCTTTTATACCCACATGAACGTGACAGGTGGCGACGACGATCTGTTTATTAATGAGGTCGCGACAAAACAGAACACAGCGGTGTGTCTTGACCCGGATACATTTATGTGGTCGAAACCCAAAGAAACCTGGGCTGACTGGCGACAACAAAAAAAACGGCACCTGAACGTAGGGAAATATTATAAGCCCGGAAACAAGTTTCGGCTCGGCCTGCTCACGGGGTCGCACGTGTTAACCTGGCTGCTGGCATTGCTGGTTGGCTTGCTTGTTCTCGTCTACGAGCTACGCCAGTATTCATTTACCGCCAATGAATGGCTACTTTTGTTGATTGGAACGAGCCTTTTTCTGGCTCGGGAATTCGCATTTTGGGGAATCGTCGGGCGGATCAGTTACCGGCTTGCCCATACGATCCATTGGGCGCTCATTCCGTTTATGGATCTGGTACTTGCCGTCTATTATGGTCTGGCTGGTCTAAAAACCCTTTTCACACGCCGTAAAAAACGACTTTACTGGCGATAAACTTAATGTAGAATGTAGAATTCATAATGTACAATGAATAATGTAGGCGCCCACATTATACGATATGCATTGTACATTATCCATTATTTATTCCTCATTTCATTCAATGAACATGGATCTGATTCTAAACTACTTCCCAACGTTAACGGCCGAGCAGAAAGAACGCTTTGCCGCTTTAGATGGGCTATATCGCGACTGGAATGCGAAAATCAATGTAATTTCGCGGCAGGACATCGATGCCCTGTACGAAAAGCACGTTCTGCACTCGCTGAGTATCGCCAAAGTTGTGCAGTTCAAACCCGGCACCGAAATTCTGGATGTTGGCACAGGCGGGGGCTTTCCAGGAATTCCGTTAGCGATCCTGTTTCCGATGGTCGATTTTCATTTGGTCGATAGCATCGGTAAGAAGATAAAAGTGGTACAGGAAGTAGCGGATGCGCTGGGCCTCAAGAACGTAAAGGCGGAGCAGATTCGCGTAGAGCAACTGAATACGACCTATGATTTTGTGATAAGCCGGGCCGTTACACGTCTGAAGCCTTTTTTAGGCTGGGTACGGTATAAAATTCATAAAGCGGGCAACAACGACCGACCGAATGGTGTTTTGTACCTCAAGGGAGGAGATCTCACCGAGGAATTGGCCGAAGTAACGGATCGTTACCGGGTTTATGATCTGTCGGACTATTTTGAGGAGCCTTTTTTCGAAACCAAGAAACTAATTTATATACCTAAAAAATGACCGGGATTTAACAGATTCGAGGATTTTCAGGTTTTTTTTGCTTATCAGGGGTTTAAGCCTTATTGAAGCGACTAACAAAATCTGTTCAATCCTAAAATCGGCTAAATCCCGGTTCAGATACTATGCCAAACGAAAAATTCCGATCCAGCAGCTTTAAAGACCCCCTCACTCCCGACGAGGTTGTGTTCAACGACAAGGGGGTTACGTTTCGTGCCCGCAAATTGATTGGCGGTACGGATAACTTTGTGTTCTACTCCGACATATCGGGTGTTGAGATCGACAATGGCTTATTCTTTGCAACGGTACGGGTCATTCCGCGCGCTCGGCCTGAGATCGTGATCACGAATTTCTCCAAAGGCGATGCCCGACGGATCAAAGAACTGATTCTGGAGAATGTGCCCAGCCATCGCCCCGATCAATTTCGGTAAAATTTACACACGCCTTACCGCTGATTGCCATCAGGTTATCAAAAATTTGTCCTGGTCAGCGATATTTTTTAGGACTTATTACTTGCGTAGTATCGGGTTACGCACTACTTTTGCACCACGATTCCCGAATAGCTCAGTCGGTTAGAGCATCTGACTGTTAATCAGAGGGTCGCTGGTTCGAGCCCAGCTTCGGGAGCAACAAACGGTTTTATTTACCACAGGTCGCCTTGAAAAGCGGCCTGTTTTTGTTTTTAGTCTTCTCCTTCTCAGGTCCAGCGCTTTATTTCTCGCTACAATTCCCTGCTACAACCCAATTTGTAGCGGGAATCTCCCCCATGAAATAAAATATTAATTTATTGTTAAAAAATTATCCTCTCCTAATATTGGAATATGAATTTATTGACATAATATGTACCTTTTTGTAGGCGGTCAACGATGGCCGATGCTAAACTATTTATTAATGATCACTAAAAAAGAATGCCTATTAGTGTACGTTTTACCATTCGCAAGCATTATGATACGCTTTTGTGCCGCCTAAGTGTCGATGGTGCTGAGGGTTCATTATTCTCGCCTACTCGAAAAGGAGAATTGCCAATCATCTTTTCAGGGTTATGGAATCAAAAGCAACAAAAGCGTACAGATCGTACCAATGAGGCTACGGACTTCAATAAGCAGCTTCGAGAATTGGTAACCACGCTCGAAACGCTTTACAGTGAGCAGCGAAAATTGGGTTTTGTTGTTTCCCCTAAAACGATACAGCGCGAGTTTCAAACTGGAGAAAAGCCCCAGGCAGCTAAACCACCAGCCGCGCCAAAAAATACACTTATAGAAGCTTATCGCGCCCATATTGTAAGGCTAAAAGCTTATAAAGGCACAGATAACGAATTGTCGGGTTCAACAATTGAGAAATGGAAATATGGGTTATCCTATCTGGAAACATACCTGAAAGCCCAGGGTGAAGAGGGCTTGATAGTGGACTATGTTGGGGTTGGCTGGTCTGTCGATTATCATGTTTGGTTAATGAAAACCGGCCCAATGTCTGCTGATAGTGCTACGCGCTACCTTAAGCGAATCAGTGAATCTATAGACGGCTATAATGATCGTTTGTCGCCAATGGACCGACAAAAAGCCTTTAACCCCATTGCTGGCATGAAGTTCGGTAGAGGAAAAAGTAAAGAGGTGCATTTTCTTGAAAAACCCCATCTGGCAAAATTCTGGCAGCTGGATAACAGGGGTAAGGGTGGTGAGTGTATTTGGTGGATGGGGTTAATATTCCTGACTGCTATGGACTACCCCGACGCTGTACGATATATAAAAGATAGGCCTGCATATGATCGAGAAGGTAATACAAGGCCAAGCATCCTTATTCATAGAGATAAGCCGCCTAAGGCACTCTGTAGAATTCCAGTTTGGCCAGAGCTCACGGCACTACTTGAACATATACCAGCAGGAGACCCACCTAGCGCTGATGAGATTAACGATTATATGAAAGGGGTTGAGGTAATGATTAACTACCCGCATCGACTTACCTGCAAGACTGGCAGGCGAACAGGCGGCTATATCTTCCTTTTGCGAGGCTATACAATACGGGCTGTTAGTCGTATTATGGGGCATTCCAGCATAGCAGTTACTGAGCGTTATTACGTAAAAGTGACAAGCGAATTAGTTGAACAGGAAACCGATTTGTTGTAAGCTCTCTGTAAACAGTTGTTTACGAAAAGATGCTCAGGGTATGGTTTGGCTTACATTAAGCCAAATGCAGCCCTTAATGAGTACGATAGAGCAAATAATAAGGCGATTCCTAATGCACCCTGGCGTAAGGCAATCTTATGTAGCTCATAGGCTATACGGTGGCAATAAGTCAACAGCAAGGGCCAAGCTCCATAATAAACTGTATGGTGTAGAGGGCAGAGAGTTTACGCCTGATGAACTGGAAAAGCTGTACCAGATTCGAAAGGAGTTTTTGCAGGAGCTACTATAAGTATATTTCTGTTTACCAAATCCAGTAAATCACTCTCGAAAATGGGAGTGATTTATTTTTTAACTTTTATTTTAATGATTGTTATATATTTCATTAATATTTATTACATTTGATCCATGATTAACAATTCAGTTAGTCATCTGCTACCAACAGCCAGCCCCTGAGCACTCATGAACTTTGATTTACTCCCTCACAAAGAAGGCAAACGGCAGTCAGTTGCTGTTAAAAATGCCAAGATTACAATTATACATACTGAGCAGCAGCGGTATAGCATTGTAGCTACTGAGCCCGATGGAAAGAAAATTATCACTGCATTTGCAAAGGTTAGTCTGGCTAATGTGCCTGACATGATAACTGTTGCCGAGGCTTTGATTAACCGTCAGGGCCAAACAGCAGTAAACCCCTTCAACATTAATTAATTTTTGTTTCATTTTTTATAACTAACAGTAATCATGAAAACCAACACTGAAACAATGCCTGAATTACCTGCTGATGCTCAGGCAATGCTTAAGCCTTATCAGAAAATGAACTCAATAGGTGAGGTAGTAGATAAGTACAAATACCTCGAAGGTCATCCGAAGCAGTACCGATGTGATGCTAAAGCCGGTCAGTTTAATATTAATGGACTTGACAAGATTGGCCCAGCCTTCACATTCCAGCCTATTGCCTGGAGGATTTTTACAGACAATATTTTGAACATGGGTACAAAAAATTGGGCTGAAATCTTTTTCGTTGATGAAAAAAACTGTGTTTCGGCTCTGCTGTTTCACGGCTATTCGGTTGATAACCTGTTTCGGTTAATTGAGCCACTGTATTATGATGACTTAACCTTAGCTGATGTTGTCATTACGGCTATACTCGAAAAGAAAGATTACACAAAAGATGCTACGAAAGGGGTCTATTACATTGCGTCATTCAGCTATAAGATTGGCGATTCAGCGAAAACGGCTGAGTTAAAGGCGTTTGCTCAGGATCATAAAATCTTTCGGCAGGAAACATTGACCGACATTGCCAATATTAAAACGGCTATGAATTTCTATAATCCGTTTGCAGCGCCTGCTGATGAGCCTGATTTGCTGTCTGCCGGTTAATTCTTCACCCTTTTCACCTACCGGCATCAATGCCGGTAGGTGACCTTAAATATTTGGCAATGAATAATGACAACATAATGACTGAAGAAGAAATTGAATTTCAGCTTCAACTTCTAAAGGACGAAGATCATAAGATTCACGAGGCAGCGCAGGCAGCTTACTTAATTGTCAATCAGAAAAGAGAGATACTTAATCAGGCATTCTTGCGTCTAAGCCCCTTCCAAAAGGGAGACTCTGTGAGAGTTCACAAGGCATTTAAAGTTAAAACGGAAGATGTCGAATGTCTAATTGAGGATGTTTATAGGGGATTCCCGCCACACAAGTATATGTATCGCCTTTCAAGGCTGGATAGTGGTAGGCCGTATGATATCAGGAATGTAAAAAGGATTGAGCTAATAAGTAAGGCTGTTAATATCAACTAAGCTAATCAGCTAAATGAATCCCCAAATTCAGCCAAAAAGTAGGGTACGAGTATCCGTACACCGAAACGGCAGACACCTACGCAACTTCAACGGTACTGTTATCTGCTTCACTAAAAACGACCTGATAACAGTTGCTGAGGACCAAAAGACTACCCGTAATAATTATTCACCAGAACACGTAAAACTGATAAAATCATGAGCGTTGATACCCTTGAACCAAAAGCGATTACGCCTAAAATTATTGCCGCTAATTCCCTATCTACTCAGCTTGTGTCTATGGGTATTACCAGGGCTATGATTGAGGAAAAGGCAGCCAAATATAACAGCCTTGTTATTGCTGGACCTGATGACAAAGAAGGTGAAGAACTGGCAAAAAAAGCCAGACGTACGCTTGTTACTACCCGTACCTCGATTGACAAAAAGCGTGAAGAATTAAACGCTGATGCCCTGCTTACTCAGCGTACAAATAACGCCCTGGCTAAAGAGTTGACTGTATTGATTGAGGAAATTGAAAAACCTCTTGATGCCAAAATTAAAGCAGTTGAGGCTGAGCGTGAAGCTATCAAGGCTCAAAAGTTGGCCGATGAAGCAGCAAAGTTTACGGCTCGGGTTAATAGCCTGCATGCAATTGGCGCTAAACCCGTTGGTAGTAGTTTCGATGTGTTTGGGGTCATGATTGATGCGATTGAGATTAAGGAGTTTCCAGATGCTGAATGGCAGGATTTGTATGCATCTGCTGAATTTGCATTCCAAAATGAACAGGATCGATTGCTTGAAGTTGCAAAGGCTGAGGAAAAGGAAAAGCAGCGTATTGCCGCTGAGCAGGAAACCGAGCGTCAGCGCTTGGCAGCAGTAGCGACTGCTCAGGCTGCTCAGGCATTACTGCTACAGCAGCAGCAGGCAGCTTTTGAACAGCAGCAGCGTGAACAGGAGGAGCAGCGTACAGCTAAAGAAAAGCAACAGGCTGAAGCAGCACAGAAGCAACAGGATGAATTAAATAAACTGATTCTTGATGCTCGGGTTAGCCGATTAGAAGGTTTGGGCTTTGTTCGTGGTGTACATACGACAGGACCAGCAATGCTGTTTGATGGCAGGGTAGTAAGTTCGGTTGAAGGTTTGGGGAATATGTCAGCAGCAGAATTTGAGGAATATGTAGCCTCACACTGCAACTGGGTTGCTGATATGAAAATTATCGCTGAGTTGCTGGAATCGCGCAAAGCTCGTTTGTTAGAAATCGGTTTTGAGCAGGGCAATAGAGGCTTAGAAAATCCTGACCATATTTTGACTGATGAAAGCATTCTTGATCCTGATGATGATGAATTTGATAGATTCATTAAGACAACTAAGGAAATGGCTGATTTACGTATTCAGCGAGAACAGGAAGCGGCTACGTTTGAGCTTCGTATTGGTACTGTGGCTGATGCTGGCTTTACTAAAAATAGTCATGGCTTCTACTTCTATGGCGAGCAATCGTTAACAGTAAAAGATATTTCCAGCCTACCAGATAATGAGTTTGCACACATTATTAAAATTGCCAAACAAGCGCAGGCACAGGCTGCACATGATAAAATGAAGGCTGACAAAGCCCGTACTGCTCGTTTAAAATCCGACAAGTCAAAGCTCCTCGATTACATTACTACTGTTGGCAGTACTCCCAACTTGGCTCTTACTGAGGCAGAAACTCTTGATCTGTATATTGAATTTGAGAAATCGCTTAAAGTTCTGATTAATGACTTTTCGGCCAAAGTAGAAGCTCTGTAAAATGGCTCGAAAGTTCACGGCCTACGGGTCAATTAATCAGGATGGAGTACTGTACGTCGATGAGCTAGATAAGTTCCAATCGGCGTACAGTACATGGGCTGGGTGTAAGGTAGGGATTGATCTATATGAACTGGAGCCCATAAGGTCCAATCCAGCAAACCGCTACTATTTTGGTGTCATTGTCCCTGTTGCTCGAAAGGTTATTAATGAAGCATGGGGTACTACCTATGGCAAAACAAAGATTCATGAGATACTGAAAGAGAACTGTAATCAGGTAGAACATGAAACTACATCGGGCAGAGTGATTATGATTACTCTCGATACGCACGATATGCCACACTCTGAATTCTGTGAGTATGTGGAACGAGTTCGCAATTTCTTGGCCGAATTTTTCTATTGTCAAACGCCCGATCCAAATAAATTTTGGAAGTCACAAGGTAAGTCCGCAATGAAGTAATAAAAAAAGACGAATTGAAAGCATGAATAAGCCAGATCCAGCAAAAATAGTATTTGCCCAAACCTGTAGCGCTAATTGGGAAATCAAAGGGAACGGCAGCGCTTTTACTGTTCAATGTCGTATCTGTGGGGTCTATGTATGTGCAGGGGGTACGCCTAAATGCCTGAAACCATGAAAAAAGCACGATTAAAGCTAACTCCTGGGCAGATTAAGCGAATTGACCATTTTCTGTTCCATGAAGCCCCAACAAAATACGATTATCAGCAATACTTTGATAGTCGGCAGCATTGGCCAAAAGGTGGAATGGGTTGGGCCTGCTTAGCGCAAGGGGGAACAGGGATTTTGCGGCTCCTTTTGTGGTACCATCATCATTATAAGCCTGGGTCCAATGAATGGCGCCCGAAAATTATCATTAAAGCACTACTTACACACCTTTACCCCCCAGCAAACATTATGAACGAGCACGAATATAGAACAGGCCTCAAACGCTATGCAAACAGCGATTTGTCAGAGTTGGCCAATACCCTTTTTAATCGATCAGGATTTAAGCCAAAGCCTGAAACCCTGGCTTTTGGTGTTGCCTTTCACACGCTGATTCTGGAGCCTGAGAAACGGCAGTCTATTCTGCTGGCAGCTGGCATAGGTCAACAGCAAATGATCAGCCTGTATGTAATGGAAGAACGGCTAAAAAACTGCACTGACATTTATACAATGCTGGCTGATGCCAAGAAAGAGCAGGTTGTACAGTGGGTTGATGGGCCTACCGGCTTACTGTGCAAAGCCAAGATTGATGCCATTATACAGCCGAAGGCAAACCATTATGTAGACCTAAAAACAACGTCCTGTACGTCTCATAGTGCGTTTGTTCAATCCTGCTATGATTATGACTATGATCGGCAGGCAGCATTCTATCTATCATCAGACCCAAAGGCTAGCTTCTTTGAGTTTATAGGCATTCAGAAGGTAGCACCGTATAACGTATACCGTGTATCGTTTCACAAGTCCCATGAATTTATTTTATACGGAATGAAAAAGGCAAATTACCTGCTCAGCAAAGCCAAAGAGCTAAATTTTGTACCTAGCAGCTGGAGCAGGCAGGAGGTTGAGATATGACTCGATTTGCTAAGCTAAAATCATACCTGAATGCGGATTTCTACTATGGTGGAGCTATCCGCTGGTTGTTGGTCGATAAGAATGGGAATAGCGTTGACTGTGATCGATGTGGCAATATTGCAAATGCTATTCTGAAAACTACCCGAACACTTGGAACCTATTACGTACCACTTTGCAAAAAACACTTTCATCAGACATTTCCTGACGCCTATCAAGTGCCTGATGTTCGAGTGTATAATAAGCCAATTAGAATTCGGAAAACGCCTTTGAAAATAAGTCTAAAAATGAAAGGGTGGCACTATGTGAATGCCCAAAAAACACAGAAAAATTAATTATGAGACCAAGATACATTATAGTAAAGACTTGCGACCTCTTAATAATGTCAGACCAAGTTAATGCACTAATAGCTGATGGCTATTTCCCAATAGGCGGCTTATGCTCAGTCAGTACTGACTATGGCATAAATGGCAATGTTATGTTTTATCAAGCACTTATTTTAAATACCTAGTATATGCCGGAAAATACAGAGCCTAATCATAATTATCAACTTGCCTTAGATCATGGTTACGAGTTGATGCCAGACCAGAAAGTACATGAGCTGAAGGTTTGGGCCAAATATTTCAAAGCTTTAGACGATGGTACAAAGCCCTTTGAGGTTCGCAAGAATGATAGGAGCTTTCAAGCAGGGGATATTCTATTTTTGCATGAATATGACCCTTTAACTGATACTTTTGGTAATCAGTATCTGTACAGAGAGGTTACCTATGTCCTTCATGGTGGAGAGTTCGGAATAGAATCAGGATTTGTTGTAATGGGACTTGCGGGGCTTGATTGATAGTAAAACAATAACCATCGAATTAAACACACTAAAGCCCGTTCGAAAATGTTCGGGCTTTAGTGTTTAACAATTATTATAAATTACCCTGCTACATTATTGATTGAGCAGTTTCTTTTTTTGGTCATCATATTCAGCCTGTGTAAGAGCCCCTGCATCTAATAGCCCCTTTAGCTTAATAAGTTCATCGGCTACTGAGGCTACAGGCTTGGTAGTAACAGCTGCTGTCGAAGGGTTAAAAACCTTCTGTTGATTAATAGCGGTTAGTTCACCCGTTTTTATAGCATCCTCTAATTCGACCGCAAAGTTTAAACTACCTCTTGGCAGAATAATAGCTAAATACTTCTGTCCTGCCCCTTGCCGTTTTAAATCCCGTAGCTCCAGCACTGTTAAAAATCGACCGCTGTAGTTTCTATCTAAATGATACTCAGGCGTACCTAGCAGAAAGTTAGCTGCCCTGGCTACGTATTTAAACGAGCCACTAGGCATTGTGCCCTGACCAAAGTATAGCGTATCCCCTATTGCTACTGTGTAGCCTGACACAGTTATAGGCTCAAATACTTTCTTGCCTCCTATCTGAGCAGAACACAGGAAAGGGCAAAGCAGTACGGCTAGGGCAAGAATTGTAAATCGTTTTAGCATGGTGGTTTAGTTATTATTTCCAGCAATAAGCAATAAATAAGCCCCAAACCAAAAGCCAGTACGCTCCTACTGATAGCCTACCCATTGAGGTAACAATAACTTTTGTTATAATTGTATTAATATTTGTTATATCAACAATGCCAGCACCAGAAGGGAATACGTACGCAGCCGGTAATGAAGGTGGTCGACCGTCTAACTACGTCGAAACCTACGCACAGCAAGCCTATAAGCTTTGCCTTCTTGGAGCAACAGACGCTGACTTAGCTGATTTCTTCGAAGTTACCGAGACGACAATAAACAATTGGAAGAATGCACACCAAGAGTTTTTTGAGTCCATAAAAAAGGGTAAGACTCTGGCTGATGCAGAAGTAGCTGATAGTCTGTACAATCGGGCAATTGGCTACTCACACCCTGACACCCATTTTACCAGCTTCGAGGGCAATGTCATTCAGACGCCAACAACCAAGTATTATCCTCCTGACCCAACGTCAGCCATATTCTGGCTTAAAAACAGGCAGCGTAAACACTGGAGAGACAAGGTTGATGTAGAGCAGACAACAGAGGTAACGGTAACAGTCAAACGTCAGAAGAAAGAGCAGCCAAAGAATGACTGAAATAGAGCTCATACTACCTGAACTGCATGCAGCACAGCAGACTATAGTTGATAGTCGGGCTCGTTTCAACGTGCTCAGGTGTGGGCGTCGGTTTGGTAAGAGTGATTTAGCCAAAGATCTGCTGATAGAAACAGCATTAGATTATCATTTGCCAGCCTCCTACTTCAATGCTACCTACAAACTCATGGCTCAGTTCTGGGATGAGTTTAAAGACATGGTTGCTCCTATTACGATCGATAAGGACGAGCAGCAAAAAACACTGTGGTTTGTAGGAGGTGGACACGTTGACTTTTGGTCAATGCAGGATAAGAATGCAGGTAGAGGCCGTAAGTACAAACGGGCTATTGTCGATGAAGCAGCAATGGCTGACGATTTAGAAACTGCCTGGACTCAGTGCATACGGCCAACGCTGACCGATTACAGGGGGGATGCCTTCTTTATGTCGTCTCCAAAAGGCAGGCTCAACTACTTCTTTCAGCTGTCAGAGCGTTGCAGGGCGCAAAAACCCAACTGGAAAGAGTTTCATTTCAAAACAACCGATAACCCGTACATAGATCCTGCTGAGGTAGACGATGCTCGGGCTGATTTGGATGAGCTTACATTCCTGCAAGAGTACATGGCTGACTTCGTTGAGGTTGGCGGTCAGAAGTTCTTTTATGCCTTTAAAGATTCGGCTCATTTCTTCGAACTGGAAACTACAAGGCGCTACAATCCTGCCTTACCGGTTTATCTGGCTTTTGACTTTAACATAATCAATTCTGTAATCGTCGTACAGAAGCAGCCTGACAAAACCGGCAAACTGTGCCCTGTAGTACTCGAAGAGATTCACCAGGGCGGCAGTGAAGAGGAGGATTTAGAGGCAACCTGTAAAGAGATTGCCCAGAAGTACGGTAAGAACTTCCTTCATTTTACGGGGGATGCATCAGGTAATTCAGGATCTGCTACAAGCAAAGGCAACCGGTCAGCATGGCAGGAAATTAAGCGCTTTATGTTCAAATACGGCGCTAAGTTCTGCAACTACGAGGCTGTACCTGCCAGTAACCCCCCCCTCGTCAACAGTCGTACTATCTGCAATTCCCTTATCAAGCATTACGGCCCCAGCTTCGGCATTAACCGCAAAGAATGCCCTGTGCTGGCTGGTGACGTCGTGCGAATGAAATCAAGTAGTGATGGCGGGTTAGACAAAAAGGATTGTGACAAATACAACTACGGTCACCTGGGGGACTGCCTACGCTACTACTTCTGCAACTTTGAGTATACCACGTTTAAAAACCTAAAATAATGCGAACAGACCACTTAAAGACTGATGACCAGCTGATTAATGACAGCTACATGCTGGCACTCAATGAGCTATGCAGCACCTTATCTGTTACTGACTTTCAGTCATTTAATGTTGACGAATTCTGTAACAAGCACAGTATAGCAACAGGCCTGTTCACGGTGCTGCTTGAAATGGGCTTTGTTCAGTCTAGCTACAAAGGCAAGTATACCGGTTATCGTGTCACAAAGTCACTGCATCAGGTAACTCCTCAGCAGGCTATTAAGTGGGTTGGTAATAACATAGGATTGTCGGCTGATGCTGCTCAAAAAGAAGCTATTGGCAAGCTGACAGCTATTGAATCAGAATCTACTGCTGTCAGTAGCAATGCCCGTTCAAAGAAGCCAGCAATTAACTGGCACAGCCCAAAGGAGGAACAGCCAGTAGCAAAGCCTGTACCATCTAATCAGGGCTGTATTGGCTGTGATGGTTTTGCTGAGGATTGTGCTACTGATGGATGCTATAAGAAGTTAGCAGCACAGCCAGCGATTAAGCCAACAGCCTTTCCGGAGCCTCCTCGAATGATTGATTCCGCAAAGGAGCGTACTGCTGACCGTTTCGTATATGCTCCATCAGCCGACAAATACCATAAGCAAGTCGATTTTGAAACAGCGAAAGTCATTGCAGAGGATTGGGCTAAGGAGTTGGGCAAACCTGTTGTCATCCTTCGCTCACTCTGTACCGTCGAATGCATACATCAGTTCAAATACACATCTTTAGTTTAATACGATTATGAGAAAATCAGCAATGATAGGCGCTAGTATGCTGGCAATGGCTGGCGCAATGTTGAGTGCTACAGCCGTTGAAGAGGTTGACACTCATACCAGCCGCAATGTCTCAGCACAGAGCAATCAGTCATCAACGCCTAAACAGCAGGATCAGCAGGAAGCGGTAAAGCCAGATGCTACCGTTGTGTCTCGTTGGGTTTGGCCTGACGAGCGGTTTGCCTATGCTGCCAGAAAACGGGCTGTAGTTCGTAAGTCGGCAAATTGGAGCCCAAATACTAGCCGTTCGTTCAACAAAATCAAGCATGGGCGTAATGCCCGACGCAAACACCGTCGGTCGTAGAATAATACAACGATCTTCAGTATAACCCTGCCCTTTTTATCAACCTAACAATTTATAGTACAAACCTTAACACCTTAATTATGCTGTATTGTATCCCTAAAAAGGGCTGGCCTGTAGTTCAGTATACCAGCGTCGAAGAGCTAAACGCTTTTCTAGTATTTCACGGCGGCAAACCAGCACGTATAGAGATTGACGGTATTGCCTGGACTACATCAATTGTCAAGGATGAAGAGCGGACAATATTCATAAAGCCTCATTTCTGGCTACGTGCAATGGGTAGGGGTCAATTCTCAGCCTGTAGTGACTTAATATTTGGTGAAACCTATAACGTGTACGACGATGCCGATTTACAGTGCTGAATTGCGAAAGGGGGTTATAGCTCAGGTAGTAGAGGTTAATGCTACTGAAACGGAGAACCTGCAATGTTGTCGGGTTAAGGTGTCTGATGACTGTGAAGCTAACGAGCTCTGGTTTTTCGTGCCTGTAAATGACGTACAGGATGGCGATTTAGTAGGCAGGCTGATGAGTGAAACGGGTATGGCTTCACCTCCTATTATCCTGCAACTCAATTCCTCAGCGGCTACCCTGGCTATCATTCAGGATCTAACAATTATCTACGGGAATTTAACAGCCGTTGGCAAATAATATGGAAAACCCATTTGATTCTACTGTCGGCCTGAAAGGGGTTACCAGTCCTGAGCCTGCTGTACTGGTTAACAACCTGACCGGCATAACTACCCAGATGGTAGCGGCATTGATCAATCCTGATAACAGTAGCACAGCTGCTATCTGGGCAAGTATCAAGAGTCAGGCACTTGATAAGCTACGCAACATCATTGAAGGGGAGCTAACAAAATCGGCCGATTTTCAATATATCCGTACTCGAACGGGCGATTTGATAGGCGAAGCATCCGACTCAGTAATAGCTGCATCGGCTGTTTATGCTGGCTACATTGTCACAGCGCCAATCAAGGCTACAGATGAATTGTGGCTCAATTCCTTTGCTGTCAATTCTGCCAGCCTGACCGATGTAACAACTACAATAAAGGTATTCAGTGCATCAGGTAAGGAGCTATTCAGCAAAACGGTAACGGTTAAGCCTGATTACAATGAATTGTCAATCGGCTATGGCGTCCGCTCACAGTTTGGCCGTAGTGCTACTGTGTTTGTTGGAATTGACACAACGAACCTGCCATTAACTGTTCAGGGAACGGGTCAGGAGTGGTTAGGCTGTGATTCTTCGTTCGACCTTGCTAGTGCATCAGCTTCTGTTGCTGGACCTTATGCCGTAGTAGGTTTGGCACACAAAACCAGTACCGCCTTTATGCTCGACGCTGTAATTAGACGCTCATTGCTCGACGTAATTGCTAGTTACGAGTCTCGTCTACAGTGGGCATATGCCAACGTTTGCGGTTCGCTGCTCATGGGTGAGCGTCGGGGCTCAACAAACGTCAACCTGTTTACCAATACCCTACGCGATACGGTTGAGGAGCTTGAAGCTAAGTTCATGGATGAGGCTATACTACTGGCAAAGCCTATTGCTCGGGATATGCTAAAAGAACTGGCTGTCAAGAATGTAGTAACCGATAAAGCAGACAGGCCGTTTGACCCTGGCTATCGTGTTGATGGCTTTGTATAACTGTAACTGAGCACGATTACAAGACCCCGCTACCGTAAATGGAGCGGGTTTTTGGGTGAAGAACAGCATTGTTCACTAAACAACTTTATAGCATGAAAACCTTAGTAAAAGTTACCTGCAACTCGAAGAAAGAGAGCAAAAGTTACATTGAAGAGCATCCAATCAGAACAGAAATTGAATTGGTTGTTCCTTATGACCCAAAGTCAGACTTCCACAAACTTTCTGGCGGCACTAACCTGCCATTGTGTACAGTTAATCAGGCCGTTGCTGACATGTTTGTACTTGGCGATGAGTACGACATTGTAATTACTCCATCTAAGAAGGTAGTAGCTGAGTAGTGAAGCAAAAACCTGCTGACAGTTAGCAACTTGTGTTAACTGTCAGCCTTCTAAGCAAGTAGCTATGTTCTCTCTCAAGATCGAATCTAACGCCGAATCTGTATTTGATTCTATTATTCGCTCCCTGCAACGGGTTGAGGATAATGCACAGGAAAACTTACGCCGTGCTGCTGTTGACTCGCTGGCTATTATTGCCCATCGTATCCAGCAACAGGGGGAAAATGCCGAAGGTAGCAGGTTACGCACTAAAGCAATTGTTCGCAATGGCGCTTACTCCAAAGCCTGGGCAAAGAAACGGCTTGAACGAGGGGAACAGATTGGCTACATGGATTTTAGTCACAATGGCGATTTATTCAGGGCTTGGCAGGTAACCAGCACCTCAAAAACAGAGGCAAGCGTAGGGTTTATTAATAATAAACAGGCTGATATAGCTACAGGGCTGGAAGAGCAGCAAGGGGAAAAGGTATTTGTCCTTTCCACCTCGGAGCAGGACTTTGTATTAGAAGGCTGGATACCACGAATTGAAGATGATTTACAACTACGCTAAACAAATGCTATGGTAGTCCTAATAAAACCAATACTCATTATCATTTGCCTTCTGTGTTTCTGCTGGATGGTTATACTGAATCATCCATTTGCAGCAGTATTGATAATGTTAATCTGTGCGCTAATTATCACGGTGTACTATCCACAAATAGACAATGATTAACGACAGTATTACGGCCATTAACACAGCACTTGCTGAACGGATATCAGGCATTGGCAACTGTCAGATTCTGGATACGGCCAAACTTGTGTATGATCAACAGGAAAAGGGCATGAGGCTCTTTGTCGATGACACCGAGCAAAAGCGGCTGACACTGGATGACTCATTTGTATTTCAGTCGGTGCATGTCATCGGTCGGCTGCTGCTTAATAAGGGGCTGTCTAACACGTTCGGCACAGTGACTGAAAACAGGTACGATCTGTCTGTTACGTTCATCGTGGCAGGCACAGCTGCTAATCTGATAGATATTGTAACGGATGCCTTTGGCTTTGTTACTCACATCCGAATCGAAGAGGTAATAGCTGATACATCCGACGTACTCCGTAGGCTCTGGATTCAGCCAATGGATCAGGATAAAAACTACAATCCTGCTTTGTCAGCTGTTGCTATTCGCTACATGATACCTGATGCTAAGGTAATAGTCGCTAACCTGCTCAAGCCGGAAGATGACCTGGATCAAGTTCCACCGCCGATTGAGCCGATTGATGTATGGACAACAATAGAATGGTAAACAACTAACTGATGATCGAAAAGCTAATTTTTCTAAAGGTAAATGAGTTGCCAGACATTGGCTACGCAAATGCTGTTTACTTCGTCCCTGCTGGTGACTATGTAGAATGGTATGTGTCGAGCAAAGAGGGGGTTTTGTACAAGATTGGCAATACTGAGATCTTGAACGAGATAGCTAGCCTTGCCAGTACAACTGAGCAATCAAATCAGGATGCCCAAACAGCAAAAAATGAAGCTGTAGCAGCTAAAGATATTGCTGTAGAAAAGGCTAGTCAGGTTGCCGCAAACATGGAAACGGTACAAGATATTGTTGATTCCATTGTTACCGTTTTTGCTACTGCCAGCAATACCTTAATTATTAGCTGGAACCCCAACAATCCAAATTACTCCATCGTAGACACCCGCTATGGCCCTAATACAGCCATTGGTATAACTTTTTAATCATGTACTCAGAAGCACTCACTATTGCTGCATTGGATGGTATTCTTGTCGATTTAGAGTTTGCCAGCAAAACTATTATCTCTGGCTCAATCAACCCAGTTGATTCAGTCGGGAAAGATGGCGATTACTACATAAAATCAGGAACAAGTATTTTTGGTCCAAAAGTCGGGGGCGTATGGCCTGCTGGGGTATCAATCATTGGTGCCAATGGAAACAAAGGTTGGTCACCCGTCTATGCCATTGTCAACACAAGTACTAATAGCTATTTTCAGGTTGCCGACTGGACAGGGGGCGAAGGAACAAAACCCGATGTCGGACAATATCTGGGTAGTAGCGGCTTAGTTGCCGACACTACCAATGCCACTAACTTTCGGGGCGCTCCCGGAGCCAATGGCGCTGGGGTGAATATACGGGGAGCGTGGGCAGCAAACACGGATTATGCTATTAATGATGTTGTTGAAAATGGCGGTACGTCCTATTACCGAAAAACAGTCGGCAACTCAGGAATCTCCTTTGATGGCATTGGGACCAATTGGGGTCTTTTTGCACTTGGTGGTGGTACCGCTGACAATACAGTTACCGAGCCCAAGATTGATGCCACCTTACTCCCCCAGGTCAAGAACAAAACCCTGATGGATATTCAGGCGGAGGTCATGCCTAATCTGGCTCTGCCTATTGGGGTTGACAAGACCTGGAGTACCAGCATTGTTCAGACGACCAGCGTTGGCAATTACGCAGTCAATAAAATAGCAGTTTCGCCGGGTGAGGTAATTACCATTGAGGGAGTATCAAGCAACGCGTTTTCGGGTCGCTATTACAAGGCTGATGGTACCTGGGCTAGTCGCGATATACTCACGAATGAAAAGACGGTGTTCGATACGGGCTTTGCCCTTCGGGTAAACACCGACCCGCTGATTGCCGGGGTAGCTCTCTACATGAGTGCTACGATTG
>NZ_BAAHBG010000046.1:50076-145182 GCF_054776855.1 Spirosoma migulaei
GCTCGATCGACCCGCCAACCGATTCTATCGGAATCGGTTTATGAAAAAGCTAATCACCAAATTAAGCCAAGCTAGCCGTTAAGCGCCGTTCGGGTTTTATTATCGCCACTGGTGATGTGATGCAGGTGAAGGCCAAGCACCTGCCCGCCGATGTAGCGAAGGTGAGTGATACGTTTGTTGGCACAAATCTGGTTAGTCAGACGATTGATGAAGCTGCATGGCCGGGGTCATCGGGAAAGATGGGGCTGGGTGTAACGCCCACGGCAGGTTCGTTTGCGACCAACCTGATTGCCGCTACGCCGGGGCAGGTATTCTATATTCAGGGGCTGGTGAGCGTTCCCGGCAGCGGTAACGTCGCATCCTACTACACCTCAGTGGGTACGTATATTAATCAGATTCCCGCCAGTAGTGTATCGGTTACGACGGGGGGCTGGCTGGTGACGGTACCTTACAGTGCGACAACGGTAGCCTTTATTGGCTTCTACTTTCCAAAAGCCAACGCAGCGGCCGCTGACCTGGTGATTCAGACCGGGGTACTTGTACCCAAGAAGGTAAAAAACAGCCTGATTCCTGATGGAGTATGGCGGAATAACTACCCGAATATACTTTCTAAGCTGCCCAATTTCAGAAAGAATTTTACCGCGCTGAATGGAAAAACAGCAGACGATTCCCGGCGAATCCTGCTGTGGAGTGATTCGCTGTTCGTGCGTGAAGGGTATACTACATTAGGGCCGGTTAATCCGTCTCTATATCCCCCAGGCATAACCAGCAACAACTTTTCGGCTTACTTGTGGCGTAATTTAACCACACTGGAAAGGCCCGATTTTGCACGCTATGATGTGGCAGGAGTATTTACAGAAACGGGCACATGGAGCACGGTTACGACTAATGCAACCTGGGACGACTCAACCGACAGGCCGACTGAAACCCGTTCTTCGCCTACTGCTTCAGCAGTAGTTTCATTTGCAGTAGAGGCAGCATATGGGCGATTCAACTTTATTGACCGAACGGCGACTAATGCAGCCCAGGTTATTACCATAGGAGTAACGGGGGGCAATGGATTACTACAAGTGCAGTTTCCGGGAACTACTACATGGGTCGAGGCCAACGGCGCAACGTTTAGTCAGCGCGAAGTAGACGAAGGAGCTTTGCGGGGTAATACAATATACCAACGTCATACTAATTTTAAGAAGATAGGGGCGGCAGTTGGTGCAAGTACTACCGTTACGCTTACAAAGGATGCAACAACAGATTTCTTTTTGTACTGGGGTATTGAGAAAATAGTAGGTGTAAAGCCGTATTTACAGCTATTAAACCTGGGGCGTGGAGCTCATACCTTCAATCAGACAGCCGGGACAAACTTAGTTGATTACCTCTTAGATGATGTGATTGACCGTAAACCTGATTTAGTAATCGTTGAGATTCCACTTATCAACATGACTAATGCGACGAATTCAATGTCTGCAATTGTCAATTCGGTTCAAGATACTATTTGGGGGGATCGTTCGGGAGCCTTGAATAGTAATAGCCTGAAAAACCTCTCTAGCAACTGGACTACGTTCGAGGTACTTATAGTCTTGCCACACGTACCCAATGCGGCTTATAATTCGGATGGTAGTTTGATTGTGAATGGTGTAGGCTACACAGTTGCCGATTACTATACCGCCGTAAAATCTCTATTTCTGGAAAAAGGGGATTTGCCATTCGTGGATTTGTACCCAGTATTCAAGCGGTATGCAGACAGAAACTTTGCTGGTAATTACTACAACGCAACCGTTGCCAGTGGCAACAATGGCATAACATTACTTAGTGACGGTACACACTGGAATGATACAGGCTCATTGGTAGTCGCTAAAGAGATTGGCCCCATTTTCGATTGTAATACATTATAAATATGAAAAAAAGCTTTAAAGACGCCCTCGAAAACGGGCTAATCGTTGCGTCGATGCTGCCCGATGGTAGCCCATTACTGGCTAACGGCCTGCAATGCTATCAGGCTACTGAAGATGGGTTTAATATGCTCATTGGCCGGTTTCACGCCTTCGGGGATACGCTTAGAAAGCATGATGAGCTAAAGCTAACCGGGGATCAGTTCGCTACAGGCCTAGCTACTATCGAAACCATGCTTAAACGCTGTCGGGCTCAGGCTACTACCGATTCTGAGCAGGTGCTGGATGCTGCCAGTGAGGGGCTGCTCATGGTTGACCGCTTGCGGCAGCGTCAGAGCCTGGGCTTATCGGTCGAACAGGTCTATGAAATTGCCAGCATCTTTCATTTTACCGAGCTTGAAGATCCGGGCGCCGTCGATTGGGCACAAAGCCGAAAGAATCAGGATAGTTGGCTGAAAGATGACAGAGCAGGTGAGTTCTACGCTTTTTTTTTAGGTTCGCCAATCGGCAACTACATTCCGTTAGCCTCGCTGTCCGACAAAAGTATGCTGAGCTTTTTGAAGGAACTCAACATAAACGAAATATTGGACTGGACGAGGATATTATTACAGTTGAGAATGAATGGGACAAGCAGCGTACTGACCACCACTATCGAATCTCGGAGGGAGACCCTATTCGGATTAGATGGCTTACTGAGCAGTGTATTGAGCCCTACTTCGACTATCGCGCTGCCTGGGTCAGAGCCGAACAGCGAAAACCGGTAGATCCACCTAAAAAGAAAGACGAAGAAACAGAGTAAACGCATTACCCCTCCTCTTTAAGTGCCTCCTCTTAGAATACCGGCTGCACAGGCAGCAAACAGGCCAACATCGGCAAATACCACTGTTTAGACATACTGAAAATGTCAGGTTTTAGGGAGGAAAATATCAGGGTCAGGCTACAGCAGGTAATTGAGTCGGATGATATCAAAACCGCGCTACAAGAGCTCATACAACTTACCAAGCAACAGGCTGAGATTACCCAACAGGCCGCACTGTCAGCCCGTACGGGATCTATCCAGCAGGTAACGGCCATTGAAGGCATTATCCAGGCGTTAAAGGATCAGCAAAAGGCACAAAAAGCCAGTGATGACGAAGCCAGCAACTCACGACAAAAGGCCAATACCGAATTAGATGCACTAGGCAAGCAGGTTAGAAACTTCGCTACGCTGGTAGCGGCTGCATTCACCTTTAACGAAATCAAAACCTTTGGTCTGGATATTATAGACGCCAAAACAAAGATTGATTCGGTAAAGATTGCCCTTGATACCATGATTGGTAGCAAGAAAGAATCGGCTGAACTCTACGTAGAAATTGTCAAGCTGGCCAAAGAAACCCCCTTCACGCTGGAACAGGTTTCTGAGCAGGTAGCCAAGCTAAAGGCCTACAATATCTCAACTCAGGATCTTATACCAACCATTACGGCGCTTGGTAACATTGCGGCTGCTGTTGGCTCGGAGAAACTGCCACAGTTGACATTAGCCTACGGTCAGGTAGCTAATGCAGGGCGCTTGATGGGTACTGAACTAAAGCAGTTCACTGAGGCAGGCGTTCCCCTGCTTGATTTGATTGCTATTAGCTACGGAAAAACCAAAGATGCCGTTGTTAAGATGGCAGCTGACCACGAAATCAGCTTTGCAATGGTCAAAAAGGCAATTGCTGATGCTTCGGCTGAGGGGGGCAAGTATGCCGGACTGATGGAGCAAATAAGTAAAACCGTAGGCGGTCAGGTGTCGAACCTTGCCGATACGTTTTTCATTGCAAAAGGTAGAATCGGGGATTTCTTCGAGACTACCATACGGGGCGGTACCAGTAGGCTTAATGACCTGATAACCGCTGTTGCTGGCAGCAATTCAGCAATTAGCAGGAGCCTGGACATTATCAAATCAGTAGCCTCAGCCTTTATTACGTATCAGGTTGCTACCAATGCATCAGCAGTTGCCTCGTCCCTGCTGGCAGGTTATGAAGCCGCTAAAAACGTTCTGTATGGTGCTTATTTACTGACCCTTCGGGCTGTCACGGCCCAACAGATTGTCTATACAGCTGCTCAGACAGAAAGTATTGTAGCGGCTCAATCCTTCGGGGCTGTGCTGGCGGCTAATCCTATTGGAGCAGTAGCGGCTGCTGTCGGTGTTTTAGTTACTGCTTTCTATGCCTACAAAGCAATAACCGATGAAGTCACTACGGCGCTTGGTGAGCAGGAAATTAAGCTGAAGTCTGAAAAGGCTGAGCTAAACGGCATGGCTGATGCTGCTATGAATGCAGCAATGGGTACCAAAGAGCGTAAAGACGCTATCGATGGTCTGATAAAAAAGTATCCGGAATACTTCGCCGGTATCAACTCCGAAAAAATTACCAATAACCAGTTGAAAGAAATTCTCGACAAGGTTAATGATAGCTATGAGAAACGGATAACCCTTGCTCGTCAGGCCTACCAGTTGGAAACCATTTCAGAAAAGGAAAAGCAGTTACTTGAATTTGAGAAAAACTTCTTTGATAGCCTGCCTAAAGAAATAGGCGTACAGTTTGGCGGCAATATTCAAAAGTTTGTCGATACGCTGAAAGAAGGCGGCACAGCAGCCGCAACGCTGAGAAAACAGTTAGATGACTTTGCCCCTGGCGGTGCTGATTTCTTCGGCGGTGTAGCCAAAAATGCAGCTGAGAAATTTGACGCTACTAAGAAAAGCTACGCTGATTTAAACAGCAACATGCAGCAAAGCGACAAAGAGCGGGTTGCTGC
Source organism: Spirosoma migulaei (assembly GCF_054776855.1). Classification (NCBI taxonomy): domain Bacteria; kingdom Pseudomonadati; phylum Bacteroidota; class Cytophagia; order Cytophagales; family Cytophagaceae; genus Spirosoma; species Spirosoma migulaei. The sequence goes on from NZ_BAAHBG010000046.1 coordinate 54,744, forward strand.
TGCTGTTGAAACTGAAAATATACGCTGGAAAAACCAGCAGGCAGCGCTGAAGGTTGGCTCAAAAGCCTATCAGGAGGCTGAGACAGCCCATACGACAGCACTGGCTAAGATCAATGGCACCTATCAGGCAGCAGCCCTAAAAGATACCATTGACCATAGCGAGAAAACCAAGCAGGTAACGCTGGTTTCGGCCAATGAAATAGCTGAGATTGTCAAGGGGGCTGATGCTGATACGCTGGCGGCTAAAATCAAATCGCTACAGGCTCAGGAGAAAGTAGAGATTGACAACGTGAACAAAGTTGTTGTTAGTCGAAAAGCCAGTGCTGAGCAATTAGCCTCATTAGAGGAAAAAGCTAAGGCTGATATCCTGGCTATCCATGAAAAGTATCAGGCCAAACAGGATGCCTTACGGCAAGCGGCAGTAGATACAGTCATGAAAGCTACTGTTGCCGAAACGGATTTAGAGAAAGAGGCTGCTAGTGCTGTAGCTAATTTCAATACCGAGAGTGCCAAGAAAATCAAGAAAAATCAGGAGGATTTAGAAAAGGCGTATGAGCATACAACCAAGCTAAAGGCTGACTTAGTTGAGGTTGAGGCTAAACAGCAAAATGCCAGTGCAATAGCCTCCTATATTCTAACCGCTGATACCGAGCAGAAAAAGCATGATATCATTGTCGAACTAGGCAAAAAAACGGGTGACGATCTGGCTGTTATGGAAGTAGCCAGATTAAAAGACAGAGCGTACGAGGCTGGCTTAGCTGTAGAACGGGCTCAGTTTACCTACGGGCTTGATTCCGAAAACTATCGCAAAGCTGTTGATCTGAAACTAGTAGCGGACAAAGATTACTCGGTAGCTGCTACTGCCTTACAAACTCAGCTTTCTGATAAACTTGTACAGATCTGGCAGCAGCAGGAGCAGCGCAAAAAGCAGCTACTCAATGAAGCAATTCAAGGCATGGTTCAGGCTTTGCAAACCTTCGAGCAGTCGACCCAGCAAATACGGGACAATAGCCTGAATGGACTAAAAACAGAATTAACGGCTGAGTTGGCAGCGGCAGGAGACAACTTTGAAAAGCGTAAACAAATTATTGATCAGTATGACGCTCATGTTCAGGAAGCACTTTACTCAGCCAACGCACTTGCAAAAGTAACCAACTTTCTATCCTCAGCGTTAACGGCTTTTCAAGGCTACACGGCGGCAAAAACTCAGATTGATCAAAATTATAGTTTAAAGGTTCAAGAAATTGAAACTATTAAAAACCTCAGCATTGCCAACGGGCAAACAGAGTCGATTGCCAATGCAATTGCAGCTGATGACCAAAAGGCGGCTAGTAACGAAAAGACTCAGCAAAAAATAGCTGCACAGGTTTCGGCAGTAGCCGGTTTTGTAGGAGGTATTGTTCAGCAGGGCTTGCAAATGAGAATACAGGCAGATCAAGCTGAAATTGAGTCTGCTACGAAAGTTCACGATGCCACAATAGCACTGCTTGAAGATAAATACGCAAAGGAAAAAGCCGTATTAGATAAAACCACGCAGGACAATTTAGATGCATCTACAACTCAGTTCAATAATTCAAAAAGGATACTTGACGAAGAGTTAACGGATAGACTAACAAAGCTAACGAGTGCCAGAAATCAGGAGATAGCGGATGTTAATGCTGAGTATGCCGAAAAGGAAAGGTTAGCGGCTGGCAATAGTGCTGAGATTCAGCGGCTCGAAGATGAAAAAGGGCAAAAGCTACAGAGTATCAATAAAAAGTACGATGATGCAATAACTACGGCCAAAGATGATGCCGGGAAAGCACAAACCGCACTTTTAGATAACTATACAGCGCAACAAAAAACAATTGCCGAAAAGGGTAAAGATGCACAGGTAACGTTACAGCAAACGCTTAATGCAGCTAAAAAGAGTGCTGATGACGATTATAATAATAAGGTACGCGAATTGCAGCGGGATCAATTTAATGCACAGCGCGACATGGCAAAGGCAAGTATTGCTGTATCATTGATTCAGGGGGCGGCTCAATTGTTTGCCATAAATCCAATACTTGGCATTATCGGCGCTTTTGCCGCTGTTGGGGCTGGCGCTTACTTGTTTAGCAAGCTAAACGAAATCCCAAACCCCTATGATGGCTCAACCTCATCAGGGGGCAATTTGGGGGGCGTAAATGGTGATGGTGCAATAGCATTTGACTCAACAGGTAAGCCCATTTACGGCTTTGACGCTAACGGAAATCCGCAGTACAAAAATGAAAAAGGCGAGTTGGTGACAGTTGATAATGAACCCCAAATTAAAAAGCAGTGGAAATATAAGAAAACGCAGTTATCTGACGATCAGACACTGCTCGATCAGCTGACTATTCTGATTAGAGAGAATTCGGCTGCTGCTGTTGGATCAGATTATTACAATGAAACAAAGTCAAAGATTGACAAAATTAATAATGACCATCCAAATTTGGCCGGTGAAATCGCTCGTATTCAACAGGAAATTTCCGATTTAGAAAAAGAGATGACAAAGCAAGGTATTCCCTTTTTTCTTGGCACACCTTACCTTGATTTAGGTAAAAATCCAGCAGGTAGGGATACCATACCGGCACATTTAGGGGGGCAACGAATTCGACTCAATGAGGGTGAGCGTATTATTCCGACTGCTGATAATCTGGAAATCGGGGGGCGCGGACTAAGCAATAAGCAGTTAATAGAAAAGGTAAAGGCTTATGATAGATTTATGTCCGACTTTCCAAAATACAGGGCAATGTCTATGATAATGCCAGAGGGCGGGTATTCGCAACTAAGATTACCAGATAGTCTCATGTCTAAGGGGACTAGTATTGATATATCTGGCATTCAGGATGGATTAAAAAGGGTAGAGTCTGCTATTATGAATAAAAAGCTACTGGCTGTCAATATAGACAATGCTGGTTTCTATTCCTCTATTGAGTCAGCAGGTTCAAAAGTCAACTACTATGCTAACTTGCAGCAGCAGAGGGGGTAACAGCCTAAAAGCCTCGGCCTCTATAGTATGAGTGTCGGGGCTTTGGGGTTATTTTTGATAAAAAACCTCACCAAAGGTCTCTCCTATTAGCTCTTTCATTGGATGTTCTTCCCTGAAAATAGCGGTCACATATGCATCTGCTTCATTTGAGTAATCAAGATGACAATACCCGCTACCATTCTCAGCAAACCAGCTACCGAACATTTTATTTCTTGCCCGTTGCTTTTTATCCACTGAACTACATTGGTAGGTAATTACGAGATGAGGGTTAGCCTCAAGTGCAGCACGTATTGCATAAACAACAGTAGCTTTGATTCTGGGATCAACAACAGCTACTTTTTCGTCTAGCCTTGTTAAAATAAAGGAGAAAGTTAAAAACGACACAGGATTGTCGTTTTGTAAATATGTATTGTCGGGCTTAAATACTATTTTGTATTGAACGTCCTGGTTTGTGTAAAATATGTACACAATATCATCTCCCTGCTCAACCCTTACAAGCGGATAGGGGGATAAGTCCAACAAATTTGACTCCTTTTGGCTTCTGGGACTCATCGTTAGTTTTCAGATATTCTTGAATCTGCTCTTTTTCCTCAAGCATCTGCTTTGCGACACTCTTTTGGTTTTTAACTATAGTTTCCATAAATATAACCACCTATATATAATGACCCTACATCTATTTACAACTTAAACTGCCCGATTGCAGTCAATAGCACATCTTTAACACAATAACAACACATCTATTACACACCTATAACACAACAAAGAAACACAAAAGTTGCGAAATTCATAAGGTTATGAATTTTCTGGAAAATCACAGGAACAGGTTAGGATTAAAGGAAAAGCGGACAAATGGGTAGGGAATTGGCCAATCGTCGCTTTGTGACAACAGCCACCAATTAACTATCAATTACATGAATAGGATTATTTATAGCCGCTATCTAGTGTTTTTGTGGGCTTTAGCCTCATCGACATTGTGTTTTTCTCAGACATTTGACGTTAGGTCTGTCAGGTGGTGGATGAGCAAGCAACAGGTAATGGCATCTGAAAAAAGAAAACCAACAGAGCAAAGTAAAGAGGCTCTTATTTATAAAAACATTAAGGTTGGTGACGATTATGCTACATTGAAATATGAATTTAATAGCAATAAATTGGTAAGCCTAACCTATAGCTACACTAAACTAGGTGGCATTCTATACATGCCTTACATAAGCTTTTCGGCCATTGATCGAAAGGTAACAGAAAGATATGGGGAGCCAATTCAGGCTAAAGAAAAGTGGTATGGCAACGAGAGTGACTATAAGAAGCCCATTGGCTATTCCGATGCAGTTGTTAAAGGTGACCTATCTTTAACAACAACATGGATAACTGAGCGAACATCAATAGTTCACCTTATGCAAAGTGATATTCATGGACTGGCTTATGCATCTAGGTTAACCCCTAAGCCAGCATCAGAAAATACAAAAGACTTTTAAAAAAGAAAGATATTCGCCGTTACAGCAACGTAGAAAAAACATGTAGCTACATGTAATTTGAGATACCATTAAATAGATCCATGTTGTATGTGTGCAACCATTTGTGTATGTTTGGGCATAATCATACTAATTATGAAATACGCAACTCCCTACCAGTACGCAAAGCTTTGCAATGTCTCCACTCAGGCAATCTATAAAAGAATTGCCGCTGGCACACTTGAAAAGGTGCAAATTCCAGACCCGACAGGGGCACTAAAGGACTATATAGATACAGAGAAGTTTCCTCCTGAAAATATAGGGAAAAATAAAAAGTGAATTTAATGTTGCATGTATGCAACTTATGCCTATATTTGTAATGCCAATCAGGAACAGAAAAGCTACACAGTACCCTAAGCGGGTTGCCTAGCAAAGTAAATAACCGAGTTGACAACAAAAAGAAAACCCCAATGCTAAAATTCTTGGCGGAACTAGCAAAGGGGCGATGTGTCACACTTTAACGTCTAAGTAAAAATGAACACGGAGCAAAACTACGTGGGTAGGGGGAATTCTGCAAGTACCTCTCCACAAGCGGCCAAAAACAGGGCCAAAAGCACCAAAATTGCCAATCGTCGGCAAGTTGACTCTTCTAAAAAGATTTCTGATTTGCTGGCGGAACAGGCCAAAATTCAGGGTGAACTATCTCTATTAGTTTGCGAATACAGCAGAACAACAAATGCTATTCCTGCTATCAATGAAATGATGAGCGCGTATGTATCTGGCGCTAACAGTATTCCATTGCAGGAGGAGCAGCTAAATGTTCGCACAGTTCTAGCACTGAGTACCTTTTTGGTAAAGGTTAACGCTTTGGCTGAAATATTGGGAATCTTAGAAAGGGCCATTGAAAGGGCTGAGGCTGAGGGGGGGGCTATGCACAATGAGTAACGCACCCAGACTTCTGCAAAAGAGCCAACGGCGCAAAGCCGATCTTTCAGGCCGACCACAAAAGTATAGTAGAAAGTCCCTAACCAAAAGAGAGATACCGTTAAGTGTACGCTTTGGTTTGATACCAGTTAAGCCGGGGCAAGAGTTCAGTAATCCTCATCCGCTATTTGCTGTTGTTCGTGTGTCGGATGGAATTAGGACAGGGATAACCACCAGTACGCTAGATAAAAAATTATTGGTAAATCCGGCAAATTGGTGTCAAGATGCACAGGCTAGTAAGTTGGCGGCAGACCCAGTAAATCAGAAGCTTGAGAAAATTAAAAGCAAGCTAGATTCTATCTATCTACTCCAAAAAGGTGAGGGACTAGTACCTACATCTAAAACAGTTGTTACTGAGCTTAATACAGGCAAGAGGCCAAAGCCTTTTGACGGAAAATCAGGGCAAAAACTACCTGAGCATGATTTAGCATCTGCAACTAGGCTTAGGGAAAAGTTAACCGCTAAAAGTCCGTTAGTGGATGCCTACCAAGCCTATATTGCTCAGTTGCATGCCGAGAAAGGCACTCACAAGGGATTGTCTCGGACTAGCTTGGTTCGATGGAATTACAGCCTAAACCTCCTGTTGACTTACGCAAAGAAGACAGGTACACCCTTGCCAACGGTAGACAAAATTACAACCAACTGGGCAAGGCGATATCACACTTGGTTGCAGACCAAAATGGGCGGCTCTCGAAACCCAAAGCCCGTTAGTGTTGGACAGGCTAGCCGGTTTGTGCTTAAAATATCCAATGTGTTAGATTGGATGATTGACGATGATATAATTTCCGGTAATCCGATCAGCCGGGGCACTTGGCCGAAATGTCCAGATAAATTAGTTCAGTTTCTTGATCCTGAGCATGTGTTTCAGCTTTTAAATCTCGAATGGGAGGGAACGCAAGGGGTTGCTTTGTGGTGGTTTCTCCTGATGTGCTGCACTGGATTAGACTACCCTGATGCAGTTGCATACGCCAAAAATCGTAAGTCGTTTGAGGTTAAGGGTAGGTCTGGGTATAAGATTGTAGGCAAGCGTAACAAGCCCCCACATAGTGAGTACCATTTGCCACTTTTGGATGAAGTTGATACGTTGTTTAAAATGATCCCCAACGGGCCAATAATCGTTACGAATACCTGCATCAATCGGTACACTAAGTTCATTGAGGAGGAGTTAGGTATTGATTGGCGCATAACGAATAAGACAGCACGTAAAACCTTCGGGTGTCTTATGCTAGCCGCTGGACATCGGATTGCAGATGTAAGCTTAATGCTGGGGCACAGTCGAATAAGCACTACAGAACGATACTATGTAAAAGTGAAGTCCGACTCAATAGACAGGGCTATGAGTCGGGTAAAAGTTAATATAGCGCAAATCGCAAAGGGGAAAGCAGCTACGGAGGGGCAAGACAATGAATAAGCAATGTCCAAAATTACTTACCAAAAAGAGAATACCTATTAGTGTTCGCTTTACGGTTCGCCCAAAATACAATACCCTATTGTGCAGGATAAGTGTCGATGGGGACGAAAGCGGGTTATTTTCTCCTGTGAAGTCTGAATTTCGAGCCGCAATACAAAACGGGAAAGCTGTCATGAAGTGGCTAGCGGCTAGTTCACCAATTCAGCTTGAAGGCAATTGGAATCAGGCCCTACAGCAATCTACTGGACGTAGCAGTGAGGTTCGACAATTTAATGTATCCATTGATGCGATACGTACCCAGCTTAATGCCGTTTATGATCGCCAAATAGCTGCCGGACTTACCCCTACAGCTACGAGCGTCAAGACTGAATACCAAACCGGGGTGCTCTATAATGTCGATTTAGAGGTACTTGTTAAATCAGAAAAGTGGTCACCTATCAATTGCTACCAGCGATACCTGATAGAGCTTGAGTCGGGTCAACTTTCGGAAAAGAAATTAGAAAAGACAACCCTAGGCAAGTGGAGATATGGGCTAACCTATCTAAAAACCTATGTGGCACAAACGCAAGAGGCCAACCCGCTTAGCATTGGCTCTGCAGACGAATTAACCTTGTTTTGGGGTAAGTCTTATCATCGTTGGTTAATGAAAGAGGGGCCAATGTCGGCAGATTCGGCAACGCGCTACGTAAACCGACTAATTGAGTCTATTAATTATGTTGCAGAATCGGGGGATATTAAGCAAAATCCACTGGCTAACCTAAAGCTATCAAGGGGAAAAACGAAGGACGTTTATTTCTTAGAGCCCGAGCACTTAGCGCGATTTTGGCAACTCGATTTAGGTGGTGATTTGGGTGTAGCGTGTTGGTGGATGGGGGTTATATTTTTAACAGGGCTGGATTATCCCGACGTAGTACAATACGTACAAAATAGAGAGAAGTATGAACGAGAAACACCGTTTGGGCCTAAAATAGTTATTCGTCGCGCAAAGTCCCTCGCTGAGTGCCACATACCAATGTTACCGGAATTGGTAGCATTGTTGCAGAGAATGCCAGAGGGTAAAGCCCCTTCAAGTGACAAGATAAACGAGGCTATGAAAGTAGTGCAGGCCCTAATAGGGTTTCAGCATCGACTAACTTGTAAGATAGGCCGAAAAACAGCCGGAAATATCTTCATGATCGAATACGAGAATGTAGGGGCTGTTAGTCGAATGTTAGGCCATTCGTCGGTGACGATTACGGAACGGTATTACGTGAAAACAACCGGACATACTGTAGATAAGGTAATGCAAAAGCGTTTCGTTTCTCCAACTGCTTATCAACCATTTCGGCGCGTGGCCTAAATCATGAAAACTCAAAATATCACCACTAGCTTGCGGCAATTGGCTATCCAGTCCGTTGCTACTCTCTGCGAGTTAAGGCAATCAGAACAGAGGGAAGTTTACAGCTTTCTATCCAATCGACTGTGTGAGGTTTTTGGCGTAAACATCTGTCAATTACCCCAAAATGGGAGTCAATGTATGGTTGATGTGGCTGAGCAAAACGGGCTTTTGAATGAGTTATATTCTATAGTCTGTGCCGAAACGACCTATCTACAATGGGAGTGGTAGCAAAAGTTAATAAGGCTGGTATCAGCATGACCAGCCTTATTAATCTCATTCGTAAGCTGCCGCAATACGAAGAGTGGAAACGGGCTGTATTTATTCGGGATAGATTTCAGTGCCAGCATTGCGGAACAAGGAATGGCCGAAAGATAGTAATAGAGGCAGATCACATAAAAGCCCTATCCTTGCTAGTTCGAGAAAGCGGCATTAAAACTATAGAGGATGCAAAGGTATGTGTGTCATTGTGGAGTATAGATAACGGACGTACGCTTTGTCACTCCTGCCATGAAAAGACCGATAGTTACCCAAAGCAGTTTATTAAAAAGGGAAAGCAAAATGCCAACCGGAAAACACCTAAACAAAGAGCAGCGGGGGCAAATTATTGAAGCCTATCTAAAGAATAGGCAGTCATGTCCCGAACTTGCCAAGCAATTTAATTACTCTCGATCAGCGATTTATAATAGCATTAAGGCTATAAATAAATCAACCCAATTATCAATAACCGAGGATGTGAAGCGGGAAATTGCAAATGAATATTTGGCCGGAAAAACTTGTCTTACCATTGCCAAAGAGAGAATGCGTAGTCAGAGGTTTATTTCTTCACAATTAAGGAAAATTGGCATTTCGGTTAGTCGACGTAAGATTAATGAATCTCAGCGAAAAGTGATTGTTGATAATTACGTTAGCGGATTGCCTACTACTGAAATAGGCCGAAACTTTAACCTTAGTGCCACTCATATTGCCCAAATTCTCAAAGAGGAGGGCGTAGAAATTAGAAAGGGTAGGGTATTTTCACAAAAAGAGCGAGATGAGGTAGTTTCCCTTTACGTTAGCGGATTGCAGACAGCAGTAGTTGCCAAGAGGCTCAACATTACAACCCAACAGGTAAGGGTTATCGTTCGGAGTGTTGGCAAGACTAGAACACTAAAGGACAGTGCTAGGAGTGGGCAAGACTGCCACCTATGGAAGGGGGGTATTTCAAAGCTAAACAACCTGATTCGCGCCTTACCTCAGTATAGAATTTGGAGGCAATCCGTGTTTATAAGAGACAACTTTATTTGTCAACACTGCCATTCAAAGACAAAGCAATCAAGGGCAACAATTGAAGCAGATCACATTTATGGGTTTGCTAAAATCATTAAGGAGTTCAATATAAATTCGCTCGAAGATGCTTTAGTGTGTAGCAGGTTGTGGGACATAGAAAATGGTCGAACTCTGTGTAAATCATGCCATAAGAAAACCGACAATTATGGGCGCAAAAGTGCCTAGTTTTCTGCCACCAACAAAATGCCTCAACTTTCTCAGTTGAGGCATTTTGTTTTTTGCTAGCGGAATCGCCAAAAAATCACATCTTCAATTAGCCTATCTTCATCGGTAATAAATACCTCCTCTTCTGAATCATACCAGCATGCTATAATTACCTCATTTTCGCCTTTAATTTCAACGGCACAATCAAGATTTGGCAGCTTCTTTTTTGGATCAAACCAAGTGCGTTTTTGCCCCTTATTCATAATTAGAAAGGGACAACTAATGTGCCAGTCAGTAACCTATCAAAGTACACTTATACTTTTTCACCCTAGAAGCCAAAACGCTCTACCATTCAGAAATAAGTGTGCCGTAAACTGACTCAAATACCTCAGTAGGCGGCATGAGCTTGAGGTAATAATAACTTTTGTTATAATTGTATTAATATTTGTTATACGACTATACCAATACTGTAGTCAATTGGTTTGCCTCCCTCCTCTTCGGTTACCTCCTCTTTATTTTCCACCAACTAGCGGCATAAAATGGCCAATCGACTAGGCATTTACCTACAACAGCAAAAAGGATGAAAGTACAGAAACAGTTGCCCAAAGCCAGACAGCGCTATTACGTCGATGAACCTGTAGTTGTCATTCCGCTTGCTCAGTTTGAACGGCTGGCTAACCACATGACAGATATCGCTATGCTGGATCAAAAAACAATGAATCAGCAACTAGCCGTAAAGTCTCGTCATTCCTTAATTCTTAAAGAGGCAAGGGCTGAAATAAAAGCGGCTAAAAGCTACTACAAAATCAAGGCAACCAAACCCGATACCGATGCTTAGTTATTTCCTAGATAATCAGCCGGTTTCAGGTCCATTGAAAGTTGATGGGCTTACGCTGAACAAATCGCTGAATAGAACCTATTGGGGTTTTGTCTATCGAAAGCTAGGCTACCTGAAAGGGCCAAGCAACTTACGCTTTGAAGATCCTGACGCAATGGCAACAATGGATGCAGCCTTATTGCGCTCGGGCTTAAAGGCACAAACGGCCTTTCGTATTGAGCAGGTGGGACAAATCCTGTATGATGGGTTTGTTGATTATGCTACGTATGACAATGACGGTGACGGAATTGAAATAGGCCTTCGGGATGATCAGGCAGTTTATGATTTTTCCACCAATGCATCAACTACCTATGCCCTGGCACCCAATCAACTTATTAGCCTGCATGAGCGTAGGCTAGGCAGTTTGCCGGGGCTCATTACTGACCCCAATAACCTAACTGTACAGCGCTCGGAAACCTCAGCCGTAGTTCTTAGCCACTCAGTACCCTTTACGCGTCGGGCTGATACGGATGACACCATATCAGGCACCTTAGCCCCTGTTGTTACTCCACTGGCATCAGACCCCTGCTATCGTAACACATCGGCACTTACTCAGCTTGTGAAACTTAAGGGGCTGATATCGGTAACAGCATCAGCATCTACCAATCAGGCAATAACCTTACGGGCTGTCCCCTCAGATAACCTAGCGAATGTATCTGTAATTGCTCAGCGTCCTATTACCTCAACTCCTACCCTGTTTCAGGTAGCGGTTGATGTTTCGGTTTACGTAGCAGCTGGCGCAAGCCTAAAACTGGAATGGATTGGCAGCAGTACGGCTACAAAGTGGACATTCACCTATGATTCACTGACAACCATTGCCCTGAGTGACGAAAAGAGTTATGCAGCATCAAGTGCCTATAGTATGCTGGCACTTGATGCCTTTAAGCAACTTGTGAGCAAGTTGACCGATGGTAAACTAAGCTTTCGTTCAGATTGGCTCAGCAAAGGTGAGGGCTATGGGCTAATGGTTGCAAATGGGGCGGGTATCCGGAATATCAATAAAAACCTATCCGTATCGCTAAACTCCTTATTTCAGGGGCTTACAGCTATCTGGAATCTAGCATTATGGGTTGATGGGCAGACGATCAGGGTTGAGCCAAAGGATAAAAAGCCAGCCAGTAAAACCCACATTGATACAATTTTAAATCGTCGGGAAAAGATGGCTACTGAGTTTGTCTATAACTCGGTAAAGGCTGGTTTTTCAACGTGGCAGGCTGACGGTTCCAGTCTGTCAGCTGATGAGCCAAATGGCTTACGTACGTATTCAACGGGCATTAGTACAGTTATCAATGAACTAAACCTAGTATCGGAATTCATTACGGCATCTGGCATTATTGAAGTGCAACGGCGCAAACAGTTTGACCCTAAAACAGCCAGCAGCAATACGGCTGACAGCCTAGATGATAAGCTGTTTCTAATCAATGCCGTGCCTGGGGCAACGGGCTGGAAAGCGGAGACCTACGAAAAGATCAGCTTCGCTACGGGTAACTATGATGTCAATACGCTCTACAATGCCCGAATGAGCCCAGGCCGAAGCCTGTACAGGTGGGAAAACTGGCTTAGTGCTTCCTTACCTCTTGCTATGCAATCTGTGCAGGGATCTGCTACGCTTATAACCACATCAGCAGGAGTAACGATTAATGAAGCAACGCCAACGCTGGGCCAACCGGCTCGGGTTCCCAGGCTGATAAGCCTTACTGTTCCGCTCAGCATGATTGAGTACGCTAATCTGGGGGATACGATAGAATATGTCTACAGGGGCAATCTGCATGAGGGGGATTTACTCGATGCAACATGGCAGCTGACAAAAGAGGCTGAAACCGGCACCTTATTACTACTCGAACGATAAACGATTCTATTTAATGAACGCATTTGACGCTTTTTATCGCTTTTTTACACTGGCTGATAGTGGTATGGTTTGGCCGAAAAACACAGCCTTGCCTGACACCCTATACCCAAATTTACCCGCTGTGCCTGGGGATAAGTTCAGGTTTTTGGTTCCACCTTCTGACTGTGGCGGCATAAAGCCTGAGCAGCTGGTTATCTGCCTTCGGCTAAAAGGGGATACCTCAGAACCGGCACCAGATGACTCAATACCAATCGGCATCTGTGGCTACATCAGGCATCAGGCAGGCGCTACGTATACAGAAATACGTTTGCGGGTTAATGCGGCGCCAACGGCTGACAATTACACGCAGTTTGCTATCATGGTCGGCAATAAAAATGTAATGGGTACCTTTCGGGCTCAGCTTGAATCGATCGATGAGTATTGTAACGCCATAAAAAAATTCTACACTGACTTTGGGTTTGCGCTGGTAGAAGCGGATAGGATTGATCAGGAAATACGCATACGGGTACATCCTAATGATCGATTTAAACTAAACTCTGAACCAATGCGAATAGGCATTGGTACGGTGAAAGAGCGTAATCTTAATACCCCTGCTTTGCTGGCTCAGAAAGTAGCAGGCCTAAGCCTAGCGGCTGAGGATAGGTACACACTCAGCGTTAGTGCTGATATCCAGAAGGGTAATGTTTTTGGACTTGAAACACTAACCTATACCGCTATCGGCACCGAGAAACCAAGCGACATTTTACGGGCGCTCGGAGTATCGTCAGGCTCTTTCTCAAGGGCTGGCGGCTCTACCGTTGTAGCCTATGCCCAAACAGGCTCCCAGGTGCTTTCAAATACAAACCATCCAACCTTACAACTGCTGTACGTGGCTACATCGGGCGGCAATGATCAATATACAGCGGTTGTTTCGGCTGACGTACTAACGGGCAATGTTTATCAGGTTGCAGCAGCAGGATCAACTACGCGAACGGTTACCGCGACGAGTTCAGACACAAAGGCAACCATTGAAAGCCTGTTCAATACGACAGGCGGCTATTTTGTATTGCCTGCTGGATCAGTGCCAGTCATTACGGTCCTAACCGGAACTCAGCGGGTTGCCAATGCCAACAACCCAAGTGTTAGCCTAAAAAATACGCTGAGCCTGCCACTTCGAACGGTCGACCGCTACACTGTATTTGTGGGTAGTTCCGTTGTTCAGGGCAATGAGTTTAGTTTAACGATTGGGGAAACTACCCAGGTGGTTAGCGCGGGGGCTGATGACACACCGCTGAGTATTGCGGCTGCATTGGGCTATGACTCTAACCCGTTTATTGTCGACGTTGAGCCTGGGGTAATAGCGAAGGCATTAGCCAGAAAAGGACCGCTGTATAATGAGGAAAACAATCTGGCTAATGTTACCCTGATTTCGTCGCGTACCTATCGAAATTTACCCTATGTGGCTGAGGTAGCAATTCCTTTTGATAAAGCGCCGGGAACCTATCAGCTGGTACTGCAACGGGGCTTAGTCGAAATCGGGCGAAGTAATTATATAAAACTTCGCTCGGACAAAAGAGAAACAGCCCTCGTACGATTCGGCACCCTAAAGCCCGAATCGGTTTTTGGCCTGACCTATGCCGAAGATGGTCTCATGCAGCAAATACGATTGCCAATTTATCTGGACAGCCCAAGAGGTGAGGAAACGGAGAATATATACTCAGATCTTGATTTTACTGACGTTCGGGGGCGTATGACCGTGAAACCAAAACGGGCGCTAACAACCACCATGCAGGGGGCAGCATTTCACTGGAATATGCGAATGGCACTCAAGCACCCTGCTTTGTACATTGATTCAAAACCTTACTTCTGTGAAGGTCCGTACTCCGAAACCGAGAATCAGGGCAAGGGTCGAATCAGGCAGGGACAGGCTACATTAACAGCTAAAACAGGGCTTGATTATAGACCAACTTTCGACCCAATAAGTGATTCACTGTCAATCACTTACTGCTCAATAAATGAGGTTGCCGGACTGGGGGGGTTGTGGTTGGCCGTAAAGAGATTGAATTTTGTAAGCACAATATCGGAAGGGGTAACAATACCAGCAGCTGAGTATGATTTATTGATACGAACCGGGGCAGACCCGCTGAGACTAACAATTAGTCATGAAAACAGACTGGTAACAACGCTTTTCCTTACACCTAACAGGCTAAATCATTTGCGAAACATTCGACTTGAACCGGGGTGTATTCGACTTAACGCAATACCAGTAACGATTAAGGCAACGAGCCTGCTGCCTGATTTGTATGACCCGCAGGATGCCGATGTACTAACGCAGCATCCTGAAACAGTGCAGCGTTCTGGCGATTTCGGTCCTGATTTCTACGATCCAGATTTCAACTAAAATGACACTAGCAGCCTTTCGTACCTGGATAGTATCCACGTTTTTTTCCAATAGCACCGGCAACATTTCCGGGGTTGAGCTACAGCAGGCTTTGCTTGAATGTGCTAACCAGCTGGAAGCTGCAACAACCTGGACGCCAATTTTTGGGGTTGTCAGTGATTCTCAGCGCAGGGTTTTACAGGTTATTGACTGGATTAACGGAGTAGGTACAAAACCTGTTGTTCCTGCTTATGTTGGGGCTACTGGCTACGTCGCTACGGCAGCACTGGCGGTTGATATTCGGGGGGCAGCAGGTGCTACAGGGGCATCGGGCACGGCATCGGCAAGTTCACTGCTTCAGGTCACTAATTTTAATCCGGGCGTCGGCGTACTAGCACAACTTATTAACTCGGCAACCATTGACGGTAGCAATACGGGATCAATGCTTGACTTTACAAAAGCTGGCTATAATGAATGGCGAATAGGATTAGCGGGGGGCACGGCTGATGCCTTTATTATTCAGGGCTTTGCTGGGGCGACATTTCCAGAATTTCTTCGAATCGATAGTACAGGAAAGCTCGGACTTGGTACAACTGCCCCATCGGAAAAATTAGATGTTGTTGGCAGTGGTCAGTTTGTTGGCAACCTAACTGCAAAGCATGCCTCAAACCCTGCTTTAAGGGTTTTACTAGATCAGGCAGATAATACAGTTGTTAATACGATCTTTGGCGAACTTCAATTTATTGCCTCTGTGGGACTACAGAAATGTGCTTCAGTTAGAGGATTTGTAAGTGCCTTTTCTGATTCTGTAGGCTTGGCTTTCTGGACAACATTTGCCGGAACATATGCCGAATCTGCCAGAATTACCCCAGATGGACGGTTAGGTATTGGCGTAACCAGCCCAAGCGAAAAACTAGATATAGCCGGTCGAATCAAAACAAGAGGTATTGTAACGAACGGTAGTGCTCCAACAATTGCGGTAGGTGCTGGGCTTGGCACAACGGGCACGACAGCAGCAATTGTAGCCGGTAGCAATGATATGGCAGGCAAGATGACACTGACAACAACGGCGGGTGTTGGTGTTTCGGCAGTCATGGCTACAGTCACCTTTAACGTTGCCTATGGGTCAGCCCCCAGGGCAATAATCCTGAGTCCGGCTAATGCGAAAGCCGCTGATGAACGAACTCGGTTTTATGTCTCGTCTATTACGGCATCGGGCTTTGTTGTTTCCGGCGCCTCGGTCTCGCCTTCACAACCCTATTCATTTGATTTTCAATACGTCGTTATCGCCTAACCTATGAGCATAGTAACCGCAGACATTACGGGTGGGGCATATGCCAGTTCAGTGCTGGTTAACGTAGCGGCTGACGTTGACAACGGCACTACGATTGTCGTCTGTCGGGGTGAATTTGTTGTTGGTTCGGGGCTGGTAACCGATGGAACTGCCAATGTTGTAGTAACGCCCTTAGCGTCTGGCGATATTATTCAGGCATCGGTAACCGAGCGGGGCAATCAGGCAGGCATACCCGTACGAGTCGACGTAAACCCGCTATCGGCTACGGGCTGGGTAAAGCCTGATATGCTCGAAACGACGCTCGAAGATGGTACGGTTTTAAATGTTCCGGCTGATGCCTACGCTGAATCGTTTGGTGAAGTTGCTGGCGCAATCTATGATCCGGTAACGGCAGGGGCAACGCTGCTGCCTGCTGATTATGACAAAGAGCCGCTAATTGAATTGGGGTTCGACTTAGAAACGACCCAGCAGGCAGGCACTACCACCATTCGCGTTGTTCCTCGTGGTAATGAAGGGTTACTGGTTGGCTGGAACGGGGCAAGTCCAACAAGTCCAGCGGCATTGGTACTGACTACATCGGCAACCATTACCGTAGCTGTAGAGCGGGATGACAACCCTGGCATAATTCTAAATCGGTCGCTGTCGGTCATTGTGTTACCGGAACCTACCTACCCCTCAGCACCAGCAGCGGGGGACATTAAAAGTAGCTGCTGGCGCAACTATGGAAACGGCTTTATACGGGCAATGATCAACTGTCTAAAGCCCTGTGAAGCGCAACTGGTCGGCTACTCCTCAACGTGGATTCCGGCCATTACCAGGGAAACAAATTTTCAGGAGGCTGATTGGTCAGGTCCAGTGCCAGCAGGAACCTATACCTGCAATATTCGGGTGGTTGGGGAAGAGGATTCAGCTAACTATTACACGTATCTAATCACAGTTTTATAATGGCTAAATCTAAGACAATGGAGGAAAAGGAGAAAAGCAAAGCAGGCGAATCAGACGCAATCGAAACCAAGTGTATCAGCATTGACGAGCAAGGGGGGCGGGTTGTTTTTGAAACCAATGCAGCAGACGGAACCAAGTTTAACGCAATGATCGATCAGGAGCAGGTAGAGGCTACTGCTGACAAAGGCCAGATCTGGTTTTATCTAAACCGCTCTCTTTCTGCTGAGCCTATCGTCAGGCTTCTGTAAAAATACCCGGTCGGGTGACTAGTAAACAGTGAACAAGTAAACAACAACTTAAAAAATGGGAGCATCATTAAAAGATTTCGTTTCGGACCCCTACGCTGTCGGGGCTCCTTTGCGTATAGCGGCTACGGGCAAGAAATTACCCAAAGGCAACTATATCGGGCTGTTTTTCGTGCCTAAAAACACCTTGCCAGACATTGGGTCAGCAACCACGTTTACCCCTCCCCCATCGGGGTCACCAGTAGCGGTTACAGTAGACAATATTGTCACTATGCTGCAAGCCTTAGCCTGGAACGGGCAGTGCTGGGCATTTGGTAACGGCGTTGTCAATGGCAAACGCGGCAAGCCCAAAGAGGACATGGAAAAGGTTGTGTTCGGCTCTCGCCGGTCGGCACGGCCAACGGGTGAAGTTGAAGAAATCCTCGACTTTACGTTTAAATACTTCTATTTAAACCGGCTGTTCTTCAATCAACTTCGCTACAACTTTGGCGAGTATGATATTTACGCCTTTACGGACCGTAGCGTAGAAACCTATCGTTACGATCTGGCAGAGCCGGTTTTCCTCAACATCGGTGACGAAACGGCGGGTAACAACACGGAAGAAATTGTCGGTGGTTTTCAGATTTCACTTGGCTCTGATGGGCAGGTAGATCCTGACCTTATTTCCGGGTCATCGGGCTTTGAAAAGCTGCTTTCTGTCAGTCAGTTTAAATACACGTTCTCGCCAACCATTACGACGACGGTACTTGTCAACGTACTGTCAGGCGCTCAGTTCAATATGACCGCTGGCAGTGGTGGCACCATTACCCGAGCGCTGGTACAAACTACGGCAACCTCAGTTGTTAAGTTTAGCCTCTTTTCAGCTGATGGGTCAGCCCCTCCTGCCTTAACATCGATCAACACTAGCACAGGAGTTGTAACGATTGGCGCCCTGACAGCGGGTACGTATAGCCTGAAAGTTATTGCCGAAAACGTTACGGGCGTTATGGGTGAATGGGCGTTTAAAGTGGTCGCTTCCTAATTTCTAATCTCTTCCATCTGGACAGGCAGCTGTTCAGGTGGAATCTTTACAACTATGCTGGATTTTAAACGAGATATTGAACCTTACCTGGAGCTAGACGCAAGCGGGAAACCGAAAGCTCGGCTACTGCATACGTTCTATCAGGCCAGCATTGACCACAGGGACCGGCTACGTACTGTTTTTAGAAAGCAGTACCCTGATTATCTGGACATAAACCGGCCAAAAGAGCGCGAAGCCTACAAGATTTACCGGAAAGAAATCTACCGAAACCCGATGCGGCCTTTACGTCGTCGGGTTATTGAGGCACTTGATTACATCAAGCAGGCGGACGATTTTGACGTTACCTATCCTAAGATTTCGGCAGAGGCTACTGATTCATTCAAGGCTTTTGTTTCTGATAGTACCTATACGAAGGATGGCAATTTTGTTGACTGGTTTTTTGCCAATATTCGTAAAAAGTACGTCGATGACCCAAACGCTGTATTCGTCGTTCTGCCACTAACTCAGCCAGACAGCGACACCGAACGCGTGAAGCCTATGCCCGTGCTGATTAAATGCGAATGCGTTTATCAGTTCCGCAAAGGCGAGTTTGCTGTTTTGGAATCCCCAGAACGTACCTGGATACAGACCGAAAAAGGTCCGGAGAAAACCGGCAAGATTCTGATTTTCGTTGATGGTGACAGTTATTGTGTAGCTCGTCAGTTAGCCAAGAAAGAAGCCAATCAGGAGACTAGTTTGCTATGGGATATTACAGGTGCTCAGTATTTGGCCAATGCTGAAAATCCTGAGCAGTTTGATTTCTATTTCAAGGCACCGGCTCACAATTGCCCAACGATGCCAGCCAGAAAGATTGGCAAAATCAATGAGGATGAAGCTGAAGAGAAAACAGCCAAGAAATCAACGTATACGCTCGTCAGTTCAAATGATGCCGGGGAGGAATATTTTGAATCAATCCTGGCGGATGCCTTGCCACACATTGAAGGTACGCAGGAGGTTGGCAGTGACATTCAGGTAGAGCGTAATTTTCACGTTAGCGGTGAGGAATGGCGTTTTGCCCCTAAGAAATGCCCTGATTCGGCAGTGGGGGGCGCTGGAGAATGTGTTGATGGCTATATACCTATAAAGAATGCCAGTCACGAAATGATTGGTAAGGCTAAATGTCCAAAATGTGAAGGCGGCTACGTTACCAGTGGCTCAGGCGTTGGCGGTTTGATAATCGTTAGTTCACCGTCTGCCAACAATCCACAGGATGAAGGCAGGCCAAGCAATTTGCCAATTCCCCCAGGCGGCTTTATTCCTCGAAATATTGACCCAATAAAAGTATTTATTGGCGAATTCGACCGGGAGAAAAAAGCGGCTTACGAGGTGACTAATATGCAGTTCCTGATGGAATCGCTTAACAATCAGAGCGGCATAGCGAAGGCGCTGGACCGTGAAGAACTGTATAAGACGCTGATTGTACACGGAAAGCATATTTGTTCCCTGTTGCAATTTGGCTACGAATGCGGGGCTTATCAGCGAAATCAGGCAAGTGAAATTCCTACTGTGCTGTCTCCTGTTCGGCTAAGCATTGAGAATTCAGAGATTACCAGGGCGGAACTATCTGAAGCTGTTAAAAATGAGTTTGACGCTAACCTACGGGCACCGCTTGAAAAAAAGCTAATCGAATACCAGTCGGGCAAAAACTCAGATTACTACCGTAGCTATGAAATCCGGGAACGAATGGATTTTTATAAAAACTACAACATGGAATCTAAGCTATTCCTGTTGTCGACTGCTCGTTTGACAATGGACGTACAGAGCCCTCAGTACAAAGCACTAGCGGAACGGGTTTGGCTGTCGGTCAATTTTGACGGACTGGTAGCCGATCAACTAAGAAAGGGTGAGGGATTTTGGGATTTAAAACCTGATAAGCAGTACGAACGGTTGTTGGCTGGAGTGAGGGAAATTCTTGCTGATGCAAAGCCCGTAATGATTGATCCAAAAACGGGATTGCCAACACAAACAGAGGGCGTATTAGGGCCAATAGCGGACATTAAAAACAATAACCAATTGTAGGGCAATGGATGAAATTGAGGACATAGAGCAACTTGATAACGACATTCAGCAGTGGGATGCTGGACTGTTGTTATTGCTGCTAGCCCTAAATGCAAATCTGTTGACTGAACTAAGCAATTTGATTGATGGGCTGTTTCTTCGGGGTCGATCAACGACAAAAGAGGAATGGGCTGCTAACATGAGGGCGGTAACCATCTGGCAGGCTGATATGCCTAACCTGCTTTTTCGCATTGGTTTTGGTACGCTGCTCAATCAGCTGATTGCCCGTATGAATGAAAGTGCAGTGCGAATTAATGTCTATTTCACGCGCACTGTTCCTGATTTCGATTCAGAGCCCTATGCTGAGGCAATCAGGCAGCTAACCGAGCAAACCAAAACGCTGCTCACATCGACAATGGAAGCAACGTATAGCCGGGTTGTTGGCGATGTTTTAACCTCAGCTGTACTCACAAAGTCGACAGCAGCTGAACTAAGAAACACACTTACGGCAGTGCTAAATGACAATGGGCTGTCAACAAAGGGAGTGTCAACGATTGCCAGCAGCGCCCTGTATCAATTTTCAAGGGGCTATTCACAGACGATTGCGGAAGGGTTAAACCTAAAGCATTACTACTACATGGGTACCCAGATTACAACTACCCGTAGTTTTTGCGCTGAGCGATTTGGCAAAACCTTTACCCAGGCTGAGGTAGAAAGTTGGGTAGATCAGTCATGGGCTGGCAAAATCCCAGGTACCAATAAACAGACAATCTATTGGTATTGCGGGGGCTTTAACTGTCGGCATCGGCTGCTACCCGTATCAAAAAGAACGTATTCAATTTTAACTAACAATAACTAATGGCAAAAGCAATTAAAGACCTAAAACCATCTGACAAAGTAATGGTAGAGTTCGGCCCTCGTCAATCGTATGATGAAGACTCAGGCGAACTAATTGTAATTGAAAAAAAGAAGCGGTCCGACGTTCCTTACTCCTACTATTTGGCTGTCACCAAGCACGAAGACGAGTACAACGCAAAAACGGGATTCTGCAAGCCTCTTGGACGCTATGTTAAGCTTTTGGGTACGGCTGAGTATACCCAGGAGAAAACAGATTCGGGTGACACCTTCGAGGCTCCAGTAGTCGTGCCTTTCCTTAAGGCTAAACCTGAAAAGGAGTCCGAGCCTGTAGATTAATTAATTATTGATTCATTTTTTTTCCTGGCCTTCGGGCAAACAAACAGTAAACCGGCCTTCGGGCAAATACTATGTTATTAAGAACACTATTTACAAAAATGGCTACCCGTGCTGGTGTTACCATCACAGATGCAAAGTTTACCAGTATGTTGGAATTGATTCCTGCTGATGCAGATGCTGATGATACGCTGATTGCAAACCCGCTTTCGGCCAATCTTATCACTGAAGCCGAAGCAAAAGCCAATCCAAAAATTAAAGGTGTTTTCACGGCTGAAGCCCTAAACGGCATCGACGCGCTATTAGATCCTGCACTAGCTGATTTCCTTGAGCCTGCTGAAATCGAAGCCCTGAAAGGGGACAAGATGACAACCAAAAAGATTACCAAACTTTTTGAAAAGGCAAAGGCATTGAAGTTGGCAGGCGGCAGTTCGACCGATACAGCTGCTGCTCTAAAAACCCTGAATGATGAAATTGCCAAGCTGAAAACAGACAAGGATACTGAAATAGCTACGATTACCAGCAATCACGAGCGTGAGCGCTACTTTGATCGATTAGCTATGAAGGTAACAGCCCGAACAGATGTTACTGACTTTGCGAAAGCAAAAGAAGGAAAACGGGTAATTGCTGATTTTCATGACACGCTCAATGCCGTTGGTGGAGTGCTGGACTTGAAGACTAACAAGGTAATGCGTAAAGACGATAATACGCTGCCCCTTTTTATCGATAACAAGGAGGTTGATGCCGATGCGATTTTAGCTAAAACGTTAGCTGATAATGAGTATATCAAAAAGTCAGATCCTGCCCCAGTAGCGCCAATCCAAACCAAAGGGCCAACCGGTGAAGAGGTACAGATCAGCGAAGCACAGCGCCGAAATATCGAACGGGCAAAAGGGTAAGGGTTGAAAGTACGAATGCTGATGCGTAGTAGGCACAATGAACAGTAAACAACAAAAACTGAAACATGGCATCTAATACCAATTTGGCCGTTGCCCGAATTGCAATGGCAGCGATTAGCCTTACTTCGGGAAACCGAAAGAAGTTTTCGCCTTATGGCTCTTTGCAGGCTTCGCGCTCTCCACAGAATGCAGCCCTGATTGCTGAAATGAATCCAAAGAATGCCAAAAACGGCAATCGCCTTTCAATCATTTCCGGCCAAACGACTCCACAGGCACGCGTTACACTGAACTACCGGCCACAGGAAACGGCAACGGTTAAAACCAGCCGTACGGTAGCTGATGGCGACCGGCCAACCGACGCAACGGCATTGAACGTTGATTACACGTTGCACCGTGAAGAGGATTACTTGTACCTGACTACCGATTTAATGCGGCTAGAAAAGGAAACGGAAGCCTATTTGAAGCAGGTGAATGCGGGTAACCTGAGCGTGAATATTTCCGGCTTTCAGTTGCTATCTGACATGGGTGACAACATCATGAAGAAAGCGGATTATGTGCTGCAAAACATCAATACCGTTATTGCTACAGCACTCGTTGCAGGGGCTGGCGGTAATCTGATGCTTGGACCTTCGGCAAATACAGGCGTACCCACGATTCAGGGCTTTAATACCGATGGCTCGGTTAATCCGTATGTCTGGGACTGGCTGACGGATTTGATGCAGATTCACCAGTTTGAAGGCAAGGCTATCTGTGTGGGTGGCGCGAAATGGCAGCGGTATTTTAACCGGAAGAAAATTGCTTCGGCGGCTTCTTTGGGTTTCGATTATGCCAAGCTATTTGAGCTTTTAGACGTTGAGTTCTACTATGATCCATCCATTGACACGCTGAGCGGTCAGGATCATTTGATTGTAATGGATGCCGGTTCGTTCTGCATGGAAACGATCATGGAACATGAGTTGATTGAAAACGGGGGTGTCCTGGCTGCTACCAAAGTAGCCAATACGACGTATGGTACTGCTTCGCTCAGCGTAGCCAACACAGCAGCGCCAACCTTTACCCTTGATCATGACATTCGTGTTCGTGAGCAGGATACAGCCTACCCAAAATACACGATTACGCCAAGTATTCACTTTGGCACGTTCGCTAAGCCTGCTGGTTTTACAAAAAACTACGATGGCTGGGAAACAGTAACGGGCATCTTCCGGGTGAAGATTCTCTAGTTGGATAATAGCGAGTATTGATTAGATAATCATTACTCGCTATAGTCTATTCTTCAATTAAGACTTTTCACCTTAAACCGATTTTACCGTGTACGTTATAACAAGAATTGGATCATCTTTAAAGGTGGTCGAAACAGGGGCAGATACTATAGTATTTACGGCCCCTACAATTACACAACGGGTAAACCCCATTTACCCACAGAACGCGGCTGGCGTTGAGATTAAGCAGGGCACCAACTCAGTTTACCTGACGACGAGCAATGTTACCAGCATCAACGGCCTAACGACGACAGCCATTGATACACTACAGGAAATCTTTGATGCTCTACTTGACCCAAAGGTTGCCAACATTGCCGTAACAACGGCAGCAACCGGCTCCAACTGGGCAGCGTTTGCCTCAACAGTTTGTAGTAAGCTAACAATCTTCAATGGCACTGGTACGGCTATTTCAGTACGTCAGGGAGCAGCTGGAACGGCAGTTGCCTTGCCAACGGGTATGTTCTTCACGTTTGAAGGAATTACCAATGCCTCGCAGATTGATGTTCAGCGGGTCGATGTGAGCAACACACAGGTAACGGTAGGGGCTCGGTATCAGGCATAGTAGAAATCAGATTTACATTCAACAAAAACAGGTTGTCGGGCTCGGTCGGGCAACCTGTTTTTTTATACTAACGAACATGAATCTATTTAAAAAAATATCCTTTTTCTGGCTGCTCTTTGCGGTTCAGGCGCTGGCAATTCCTCGGGACAGTTTACCCGCTGGCACTAAAATTAGTATCAGCATTCAACTACCAGGAGACCCAACGGCCAACTCGATTAAGTATACCATACCGGCCCCTGCTGTAGTTGTTCCCCCTGTAGTTGTTCCTCCTGTAGTAGCTCCTGTTCGTCCTGAAGGGATTTTGTACGATAGTCAGGTAGTGGGAACAAGGGAGAATCACTTGCTTATTGTTCGATCTGTTGGGGGTAAACTATACCTTACTGAAGACATAGGTAACGGCTTCCTGTTTCGGGGCACAAACCTATTATCTCGTAAAGATGTAACGACTACCTACCTGGGGCTGATTGATCAGCTGTCAGGTGGTGCTACGTCCTTTGATGGGCTTTCTGAACCGGCTGGCGTTTCGGCTCCTGCTGGCTATTCACAACGCAGGTTTGCTGATGGCGCCATTTACTACAGTTCTGACCCTTCACCTCCCCTAGTTACCCCTGTTGACAACTCAAATAAAACAAGCAGTGTCAACAACCGGCAGGCTAGCCAGCAGCTGAGCACGTACACACTGGAGCCCATTGGCAAATTCCGGCCTGAACAGTTTGGCAAAAAGGCCTACAGCAATACGTTCAAATATTCGGTTGACTTTGTTGCCGATCGATCGGTAGCAGACCGTAAAGCCGTTGGGGAAAATCTAATACAGATAAGCTCACTGACCGACGATCAAAAAAGCCAGCTGGAACGGGGTGACGCTGTTCTGTATTACACGGAGTCAGCTTATAATGGACCCCTAGAAGGCAACGGGGTTTATGAGGCATCGTTACAGGAATATTACAACAACATCTACTTTCGAATCATTGGAGCGGGTCAGGATGGCCCAGACAAAGGGGTAGGGCTGGTAGTATTCAACAATGAAACGTCTAACTTCTGGAATAAGTCATGCTATACAGGTAAAGGGCATTGGGCTAGCTGGGAGTCAAGTAAAAATAAACGTATTGTTTGTGAGCTCGACGGCAGAACGCGAACACTCGAAGAGTTGGACGCTTCGGGATTAATGGAAGCTGAGCAGAATGTACGTCGGGGCAATAGGCTTGCCTTAGCATTTGCCGTTGTTCGGGAACGTGCCAAAGATCAGAAGGTAATGATTAGCTATGGCTCGTCCATGCAGCAAGGGCAGGTTGACCTAGATAAGATAGGGAAGACACAGCCCTTTATTGAGTCCTTCGCTGATGTATCAAACATTGGCGGCTCAGCTGATGGTACGATTACACTAAATCGCCCAGGCGGCGGCAAGGCTACCTATAAGCTAACGGGCAGTCAGTACCAGAATGAGGATATCATGATGGGCTATTATTATCAATTTCATTATGATATTTCCGAAGCTGACGCTAATGCAATCTGGAATAATCCTGACAAGTATACGTATCAGGATCTTTGGAAAGCGATTAAACCGATTCCAATAGTAGCCGATGAAAAGGCCTACATTCAGGCTAACCGGGAAATCATGCTACGCAAGTATGGTAAGCTGCACCCTATTTTCAGACTCAGGGAACCCCCCTATGAAGGGAATTACGGGGCTGTAGTCAATGGTCAGCAAAACCCAACATTTGCCCGTACCCCTTTTCGAGTTCAGCTGAGCCAGACGGTACGTAATTCGGGTGACGTTCCCAAAGTCTGGGAGGCTCCCTATATTTCCTACGCTCAGTACATGGTAACCCGCTTTTTTGCTGGCAATGAGAATGGTTGGGGCTTTCACGTTTTCCCGGCTGGAGCATCTAGGGGGCTTGATGGTAATGACTGGTACGCTCAGCTGCTACACCCTTACACAGCCATGTATCAGGCTAGGGCTGACATGCAACCACTTGAAGACTGGTACGAAGGGTCGACGCTTGTAGAAGATCCAGACGTAAAAACCAACAGTACTGGTGACTGGAAACGGCTAACCGGACCCCAGGCCTACGGCTATCATGATGGCGTTCGTGACCCTGCACAGCTGGCAGCAATGTTACGATATAAGGCCAATCCAGACGGAAGCACTACAGTTTATATTATCGCTGGCATGGGTCAGGGGTATACTGAATCGTCTACGCATATGGTACAACTACCGGGCGGAGGCTTACGAGGTAATACCTTTCAGATTCAGTTGTACGGCCCAGGGGCACACCTATTCAAGTTTGATGTTTCGCCAGACGATCAAAACCAAACCTATTACGGCGCGGCTCCAAAGCCGATACCTGCTTACTCAGGCATAGTGAATCAGAATTAATAGCAATACACCCACTCAACCGACGAGGATTATAAATATGGATGCAGTTATAGAGTTTTTAGGTAGGGATACATTTGTTATCCTCGTCTTATTTATCGCTGTCAATATTCGGGCTGGGAAGCCTGAAAAAGTACCGGTATTTCATGGGTTTGCGCTGGCGTTCCCCCCTTTTTTTATTGTCCTGTGCATCCTCTATATATTCGAATGGGTGCTAGGCTGGTTTTCGCTGGTTATCCCTGCCTTGCCGTTAGCTTCTGTTGGGGGGCTATTTGGCTTTCTGGGTAACAGCTGGATTGCAGGCCTAACCAAAAATGGTAAGACAATTGAGGAAGAGGGGGCATTAGGTGCTTTTGCTTCACTGGTAAAATCAATTCTAACATTTAAAAAAACAACACCGTAATCTCATGTGGATCATACTTGCTCAGATTATTTGTGTGGCGGCTGCTATTGGGGCGCTGGCCATTTACTACGTACTGGATGATAAAACCCCTGGCACTGTCAGGTATGGGCTCTTAGGGTTAGCGGCTTCGTTTATTGGTGTAACAGGGGCTAGTGTCAATAATCCAGCTGTGTACGAGCATGCCGCTGCTATTGCCTTTTCAGTGGTCGCAATTATGGTTTTGGTCATCGTTGCTTATTTGGTTATAGCCAATCAGATTGATGTAGTTGTTATAAAGGTCTCAGGGGGTGCATTTGCGGTTGTTGTTATGCTGTGGCTAATCGGCAGCTGCTCAGATACCAAACGGCAGGAGCTACAGCTAAAAGATGCAGCAACGCCGGTAGGGTCATCAACTATAACTATTGGCGATTCGACAGCCCAGGCAGCAACGGACTTTTTAAAGCGGTCTGAGAAATGAGAAAGAACCTGTTTCATACGCTCTTAATCCTGATGACCGTAGCGGCATTGTATCTGCTGGCTATTACGGGCAAGGCTCAGCCCATACCCGTAATTTTCAATCCAGACCCTGGCTACTGGTACAACCGGGCTCAGGCTGAACATACGGAAAATGACAGTTTGAAGGCAGAGATTAAGGAGCTAAAAAAATCAGGCCGTACGGCTATTCTTGGCTATCAGGCAAGTCTGGTAGAAGCGAATAAAGTCATAGCCCAAAAGGATACTGCCAATGCTGTGCTGACGATGGATAGAAATACGGAGTCGGCAAGGGCTGAGAGTTTACAAAAGGATTTAACCGATTGTCAGGGAAAGCAGCCCAAAACGAAGGCAGGTAAATTTATCAGGAATGTCGGCCAAACGGCTAAAAACGTACTTGCAGGCACTGGCGCAATTACAATTGTAGTTCTGGCAGCTAGGGCTATTGTATTTTTTTAGCCCTACTGTTAACAATTGTTAATAGAATTGTAACAATAGTTTAACATTATAACTATGAAAAATGAGCTAACAGCCTCTATTTTAGTTACTTGCGGGGCGTCTCCTGCTCATGCTTCTAAGTACGTAGCGCCCATAAATAGCCGGCTGGAAACCTATAAAGTAAATACGTTTCTCAGGCTGGCACATTTCCTTTCCCAGATCCTGCATGAAAGCATCGGGCTATCAGCAACGGTTGAAAATCTAAACTATTCAGCAAAGGCATTGTGTGACACTTGGCCTAAGCGGTTTCCTACATTGGAATTTGCCAAGCTGTATGCGAGACAGCCTGAGAAAATAGCCAACTATGTGTATGCCAATCGGGGCGGCAATGGACCTCCTGAATCGGGTGACGGTTGGAAATACAGAGGCAGAGGGCCAATGCAGAATACTTTTAAAGATAAGTATATACGGCTCTTTGAGCTAACGGGTATCGACTACGTAACGCACCCTGAGTATATGGAACGGCCTGATGATGGTATGATGTCAGCGTTTGTTTTCTGGAAAGATAACGAGTTGAATGCCCTGGCTGATACTGATAATCCAGATGCTCTTACCCGAAAAATTAACGGCGGCTATAATGGACTGGCAGAGCGAAAGATATTATTAGCCAAGTGTAAAAAGGCACTGGCACCCTTATTCAGTGAAGATTAGTTTAGGTTAAGAATGCAAAAAAACCGGCTCATAGATGAGGCCGGTTTTTTTATTGAGCAAGAATTTAATGCTATCTAAATGGCTGAGTCATAGTTACTGTAAAAATTCCCTTTTCATCAAAGGATTCATTCATTTCAGGCTCTAGTTGCTCAAAAATCAAGATAGTCGAATCAAGATATAATCGCTTTGGGTATTCGCTCCCCTCAACCGAGACAGAGGTTAGGCGGTGAGCATATTCGCTTATATTCTGCTTTGTAATATCCGGTATATGCTGGCGAAGTCGGTCTAATAGCAGATCATCAATTTTACGCACTTGTTCTTGCGCAGCAACATCAATCAGAGATGAAATTAAGTCCATAGCTATAATTTATTCAAAAACGGTTAGATCGTCAAATACTCCTGACATTTGCCCCTCGACAATATCAGAATTTGTAAATAACGCGTTTACTGTCCAATAGCGAAAGGAAACAGGCGGCTTTTCTCTATCCATGTCATCAAGCTTGATAACAACAGCGCTATCATAGATTGGCATTGCGGGGCTAGTTTCGCTGGCTGGCACATAGCCTGTTACTTTAACTTTAGGCAGCTGCAAATTAGCCTCAGTTGCTTTGTTGCCTGCTTCATCATAAAGCTCTAACCGCAATACAGTACGGCTCAAGTCACGACGGTTTGACCATTGTAGCCAGTAGCGTAAGATTATCTTTCTTCGGAGACCTTCACCGGCATACTGTTTGCTCGTCTTAATGTGGGTAATATCTAAGCTTGGGGCTGGCATA
Source organism: Spirosoma migulaei (assembly GCF_054776855.1). Classification (NCBI taxonomy): domain Bacteria; kingdom Pseudomonadati; phylum Bacteroidota; class Cytophagia; order Cytophagales; family Cytophagaceae; genus Spirosoma; species Spirosoma migulaei. The sequence continues at coordinate 84,141 of NZ_BAAHBG010000046.1, forward strand.
AGATTTTAATTAAAAAGTTTATATTTGCTTCAGCTTCGGCGCAATGATCTTGAAAATCTCCTCGCTAGTCGGCCTATAGTTGCCCCCTTACTGGTACCAGTAAGGGGGTTTTGTTTTAATATTCTAAATCGTCGTCGTCATTATGTCCTGCTGATTCAATTCGACGCTGTGACGTTTCGTCAACAGGCTTTAGAATCTGTCGAATATCCCAGGCAGTAATAGGCTTAAACTTAATCTGTTCAGCCCTGGCTTTGGCAACCTCTTCGGTTACTGGATTTAGCGCGTAGATAGCAGACGGATTCAGCAGCCTATCAAATGATGGGCTTTCTGTCGTTTGTGGCACTTCAACACGAAAGAAAGTTGCAGGGCCAAATGTTTGCTCTGTGACATGCCCAGCCATTTGCTGATGACCAAAAAGCTCCAGAATTGCCCAGGTCTCAAATTTTTGTACTGTTTGTGTGTTCATCACTACTCTGATTTAAAGGGATTAATCGATTGAAAAATTAGCAAATACTTCTACCTGGGGCTGAGCGCCAATTACCCGAAGAGTAACCGATTTATTATTACCTATAATCTGCTGAAGCATTCCCGGCTGCAATGCCCAGGCTGACGTAATTTCTATTGTCTTAGCTCCAGCAAGTTTTATATATTTTCGATATACCGGCAGGTCTCGACAGTCAGGGTGCTTGTAAACAAAGTTTTGGCCTTCGAACTCCACAGGGTCACCGCCAATAATTTCAATTGGGGGCTGATACCCATAGACCTTCAAAAAGACAACGCCGGTATCTTTGATTGTCTCTATTTCCATATCTGATAGTTGCCAAAGGGAAATAGTCTGATGAACCGGCTCTTTGCCTAGTTTGGTTTCTGAAATCCAAACGGGGTAAGGCTCCCCAACGATAGGCGTATGAATATCGTTTTGCTCGATGAAATTAGTAGGTATGGCCATTATTCAGGATTGGCTAGTTTAAGTAATATGTCTGCATGGCATCGTTGATCAAGACTACAGAAGCAAGCTAAATTCTTGCCTGTTAAATCTTCCAGATGTTCACGCATATAGATAAAGCGTTCCCGAATCTCGGGCATTACATGATGAGAATAGGGGTCAGCAATCATGTCATGAAACTTAGTTACAACCTCGTTTCTGGCTTGCTTTTCAATTGGCCTTACTGGTACAAATCCAGCCTCTTTAGCTTTTTGAGTTATGGCTACTGTTTCCTCTTCGACAGTAAACGGGTTTGACCATTTACCGGGGCGCGTAACGCACACCGTACCAGCTGGCAGCTTGAAACCCTTTGTTCGTTTTCGCTGCACTCGGATGGGTTTTACTATTTCTATTGTGGCCATGGTTAAAATAGTGAGAGTAGTTTAGATTGTGCAGCTTGATTAATCCAGATAGATTCTATTGCTGAGGCTCTATCTGTGCCCGTATTGACCGCTCCGGTTTGGGTTTTGCGATCGACGCGTTTCCAATCGGCATACCATGTATCATATTCATCACATCGGTAGCCAGATAGTATTACCATGGATCTACATTGGTTCAGCGATTCGGCCAAACTCTGATGCTGATGATAGGTATAATCAAGAGCATAGCGAGTTGCAGACCTTGTAGAATGTAGATAGGGAGGGTCTACGTAGGCAAGTGCGTCGATGGCATCAAAGCGGTTGATGCATTCAATAGCATCAAGCTTTTCAATATAAATCTGCCTGAGTCGATCAGCAACAGCCCGTAAATTGTCGGCATCATTCCAAGTCTTACAGAGCCGATGTACACCAGAACCTTTATTCATTCGGCCCTGTATTCGCCAACTATTACTGTTGCTAATTGTGCCGGTAAACGTGCGACCCTGACAGGAGCGAACATAGAACCGTCTGGCATCTTCGACGCGCGATCCTGAATAAGTACCACACCTATCAAATTCCTCACGGCTATATGGTGTAAGCAACAGCATGTCTATTAACTCTTGCGGTCGCGAACGTAATACCTCAAAAAAATCTACAACTTCATTATTCAGGTCGTTGTAAATTTCAATTGCTGAGGGGTATTTCTGCAATAGCACTGAAGCTCCACCACCAAAAGGCTCATAGTAAATTTTATGAGCAGGGAAAAAGGGCAGTATCCAATCTGCTAATTTCCATTTACCGCCAAAGTAGCGTAGGGCTGGATTTGTTACCATGATTCAGAAGTTTATTGCTGCCTAAATGAATTAGGCAGCAGTTTTATTTTTACGGCCGTCAGATATCCACAGCCCAGGCCAAAACATTATTTGGCGGGGTCTCCCTGTTTAACTTCACCCCGACGAGCAACAACCTTTTCGTAACTGATACGGGCAAGATCCTCGATTGTCAGGCCTTGATTAGCAGCAACAGCTTTGAGGTAATAGAATTGGTCAGCTAACTCCTTGTTGAATAATTCTCCATCTGACACCACAATGCACAGGTAGGGATTTTTTTCATTGCGAATAATCTTCTTTAAACTATCAACCTTTTCGGCCAAATGGGAATACTGTACAAGTTTCTCGTTTAGGAATCTAGCCTGATAGCCCGTTTGGTCATTCTTGTCAAATGGGGTCAATTCGCTAGTATTAAACTTTGCTTCGGCAGCTACTTCACCTGCTTCACCGAGCAACCCTAAAAAGGCTACAGGGTGAATATGTCCAGCTACATAGCCTATTTTACTTTGCAACTCAGTTAACTTTTCCAGAAACGTAGTGTCATCCGTATTGTCTGGCATTTCTCGGCATAGCAGATCAAGGAACCGCTTAGCCCCATCATTACAAATCTTGTGCATTTCTGGCTGTGTTGGCCTTGCATCGAAATAGCCCCCATGTTCCTTATTATAGGTATCAAATATGGCCATTGCAATATTTGACTGATAGGCAAAGTATAATTCAGTATCTGAAAGTAAAGCAGCTACAAGGGTTCGTACTGCCAGTTGTGTTTTATTAGTCATTAGAATTACTATTAAAGAGTTAGTTGAACTGCTATCAATCAAAGTCCTTTACCAGATTGTCTATTTTACTTTTGATTTCACGCATATTGTCTATGATGCTTAGCTGCCCTTTCAATTCCTCTAATGCCTGCTTAGCAACTGTTCTAAATGATGGAATAAAGGTGTGGTAGTTTGTATCTGATAAGTTATTGCCCTCACAACAACAGAAATCTATTGTACACTCATTAGCAAAGTGATTATGCCAAGCAATACCATGCTTAGCCATTTCCTGCTGAAACTTTAGAGTTTTCTCGTAAATCTCAGGGTTGGCAAAGCGTCGTTTGCCTTCTACTGTTTCACGGTAATCATACATACTGCTTTAGGGTTAAAGGTTTCTTAGTTCTGGCTTAATCCACTGGACACCAAGCCAGTCAAAAAATTCTTGTTCACTCTCCCATACGGGCGGCTTCTCAGCATTGGGGTTTATGCAAATCCAATCCATCTTACCCCCTGTTGCCCGATTCTGACAGTCAGCAATTAGCCTCAGTCCCTTATCCGATCCACACCAGCCCTTTGCTTTCCAGCCTCCTGCAATCACTTTAGCTGAGTAGTCAGCTGACCCTGTGCGTATAGCGTAGGTACGGTAGTAGTCGAAGCTGTCAGGCATAAATAGATCTAATGCAATGCCCTGATGCAGGGTTATTTGGGTATACTTGCCTGTTGGCTGACCCCGTACAGGAACCCCGAGCGATTTAACGAGCTCGACAAAGGCGGGTATTGGCTCAGGCTTTCCTATTACATTGCCAAATAGATCAGTAGGGGCAATACAGCGGGGAATACAGACAAGCTCAATGTCTTTAACCTGTGGCTTTTTGCGTCGAATGCTACCAGCAATGTTCAGTTTTTCACAGTGAGGCATTAGCTGATATCCTATTTCAATAGCAATGTCAGCAGCTGATTTGTAAAGCATGAGTGAGAGAGAATGAAGCAGCCCCAACGATAGCCGGGGCTGCATGCTGTTAATTATTCAGCCTTACCGATTGCGTCTTTAAAGCTAGGCTTAGAACTAGCCTTCGATTTCGATTTAGGCTTTTCTACAGCAGCTGGCTTGATATCCTTTTTAGCTACGGGCATTTGACCCTTTGCCATTTCCTTTACCGAAGTAAACACCGTATCGGCATGCTGCTTTGATTCGGTAACTGAGTCATCAGCCCACAGTGGACGAGTAACAACCTCGTCTCTTACAGAATGCCGATCCACAAAATTTTGAATCATTTCCTGCATAGAGTCCGCGGTATCCGTATCAGGCCGACGCTCAATTGCTTCTTTCAATTCAGCCTCAGCATCAGCTAGCAAAACCTGAGTTTTGTACCAGTCAAAGCTGTTTTGTGCCTGCAAAAGAGATCCAGCAAAAGCAGGGTATTGGGCAAGGAATCCACGAATGATTCTTGCCGGTTCTGATTCACAGACAATCTGCCAGTTTTCATCATTCTCACGGTCACCCCGAGAAACGGCAACATTTTCAGCATGAAACACCCAATCAACCTCATTGTATTCTAAGCGCTCCAGTCCCTCAGCTGGTACTTCATTAGCCTCAGCCAATTTAGCGGCTTCATCTTCAGCCTTTTTAGTCAGATATACAGAAACGTAATCCTGATAGACTGCTTTAACTTCGTCAAAAGTGCCTTTCAGTTCAGGATTGGCAGCAAGGAAGCCAGCCACCAAATCAGGGTACGTCGACTCGACTAGTACTTGCCAGTCAGCATCAACGGCCAATTCGTTTTCTGAATCCTCAAAATGGAATATACCATTAACCTCATTGTACATGAGTCGATGGTAGACAGTAGGTTCATCAGAGGCAGGAACTACAAACGCTACTTTCTTAGCTGAACCGTCTTTATTGAAAATGGTAGTCGGGCTATCATCTTTCTTTTTCTTTTCATGTCCAGCCTCAGCCAGATCAGCCATACGAGACATAAAGTCATCTTTCCACTGCTGGTTATGGGGATGCCAGACGCCTAAAACCTTACTTTCTGTTACACCTACAATGGTAGTACTAGAACCCCACGTTTTCATGTAATCGGTAGCTCTTGCGAAGGCTTCGGGCACATCGGCAGCAATAACGTAATGTGTATACGTAGTTTTGGTTTCTACCCCACTATCATTTACACTAACTTCGTCAATAGTGACTTTGTGAAAAGCGCCTTTGTTGTGAGGTTCATAGACAGCACCAAACTTGATTTTGTCAATGTCGTACTCATACTGAGAAACCCTTTTTTCGAGCAGCGTAGCTAATTGGGCTTCTACTTCGCCATACGTTACGCCTTCATGAATGAACTGCTCAGAAATGGCTTTCCATTTGCCCTTAGCACCCTGAACACGGTAATTAATCTTTGATAAAAACCACATAATGAAACTGATTTAAAAGTGAAGAAAAGTGAAGAATTATAATCTATAGCAAAGTTTTGCGGCATCCCTGCTGTCTCCATTTGTCCGGGCATCCCATCCTGTGTAGCGCTTTAAATCCTCAGCTGACCATTTTGGATTCCTGGGCAATGGCCGAACCTCCCTAACATTATCTTGCCCATGAGTAGCCACCAGCAGACCGACGATCAATTGACCTACGGCGAAATTCCGGCCTACCTGAGTGCCTAATTTGAAGTAGTAAGCTAGTTTGCTTTCTACGTCCCATTTCTCAAATCCGTCAGGCAGTGCATTCTGATGGTGAAAACCCTTGTTCAACCAACCGGCATCAACTCGAAAAATGGCATCCCCTGGCTTGATCAGCGCAAGGTTTTCCAGCAGCTTGTAAAAAGGTACGGCATCACAGTAGGTTAGCTTTTTACTGATTCTCGAATAGACAGCCAGCCCTGATTTATCTATGTCAGGATCAATGCCGACAACGTAGTTAATTCTGAGTGACTGAATCGGCAGCTGTGAAGGGTCCAGATGCTTACGGTAATTTGGGGTAGGTCTGGTATCGTTCTTCATAGTCTTTAAATTCTTCATTGGCTTTCTGTATACGTCGGTTCTTTTCGGCTACTACTATTTCCAGCACTTCAGGTATGTTTTGGGCTTTTGCCCGTTTCTCAACATCCTCAAGTATTTCAAATTCTATGTCCTCAGCATTCTTAGCCAGATAATCAGAGTAATGTCTATCTGAGCTAAGGGGGGTTATTTCAGGCGTTTTTAGTGCCTTGCCTTTTAGGGTCAGCATTTCAATGGCTCGTTTCTGTTTGTCATCCAGAATACTCAGAACCGGCAAGCCCTTTTTAACCTGCTCAGAGACATACTTTTTGTTTTCAGCCTCACCCCATTCAGCCTTTTCCAGCAGGTACTTTCTGAAAAAATCGCTGACAACCGTACCATCAACTCGATTAAAAATTGGCCCGTACCTACCCGCCTTCACTCGTTTCATGCATAGAATCAAATCTTTTACGGTCTCATTGGGGAAAGATTCAATCCAGATCATTGCATATTCAAACAACTGCCTGGGAGTCATTTGCAGGCTGGTATTAAGCCCATCATTAAACAGCTTTAGTACAGCTGCTACGACCTTCGTTGTTGTCTCTTCGCCCTGATATGCAATAACCTGAGTGACGGTAGGCGAAGTAGCAGCAACCTCGATAGTCAGCGAACGTTGCAGCTGTAGCAGAAACATGAACGGTTTCTCTTCCAGCTTTTCAGTAATGTCAAGAGCGGAACATTTCTGAAGCGAGACGATCAAGTTCTGCTCTGTCGTCGGTTTGATCCTGGCGACTCCGGTTTCTGTTGCTCTGGCTACTTGCTGATTTCCCATTGCGGATCTGCGTAATGATTTCGTTAAAATTCCCGTTGAGTTTTGGTAGGTCTGTAAACTGGTAGAAGGTTGTTAGTTTGTTACTCTCGTCAATCAGGACCGTGAAGGCATTAGCTATGTCTTCATCTGAACACTCACCAGACTTTTGCTTGATGGCAGCACGTAGTTTGTCAGCTATTGACTTGGCAGCAGCGCCGTTTTTTGCATCCCAGTAGTAACCATCAACTTTTGATTCTACTATGGTTCGAAGCATCGTTACAACTGTGGGGGGATTTGGCGCAACTTTGGGGGCTTTTTCTTTTTTTTCTGTCTTTACAATAACAGCTGCTATAGCCTCAGAAACTGGCGCGAAAGCGACAGCACCCTTTTTTGTTTCTTTATCATTAATACCTTTATCAGGTATTCCTTTATACATCGGATTTTCGTCCGTAGGTGCTACGGATTCTCGTCCGATGGCTACCGGATTTTCGTCCGATGGTTCGGATTTATTTCCGCTGGTAGATAAAGGAACCATCGGATTATTTTCCGTAGGTACGGTTCTTTCTCCGATGGTAGAAAATAGGCTATCGGCAAGTACTCCAAAAGCATACCAACTAGCATTCATTCGCCTATTCTCTGGGTGTGCCTCCATAAATGATTTGTCGCAAAGCGCCTTCATCCGACGATAGGCTGAGTCTGGCTTTAGCTTCAGTATAGGCAGCTGTTCACAAATGATCTTGTGTGAAATCCAGTAGTAGCGTTTATCCCCCTCAACGAAGAATCGACAGGCACGACTAGAGGCAAAGAATCTACAAAAGTCAATTATAGCCCCATCAACTATGTCAATGTCATAGCCGTAGTCTATTATTGACTTTTGGTTTACGTGAATGTCGTACTTCATAGATAGCGTTACCTTACTTAAAAAGGGCTGTAATAACCGGCCAGTAGGGGCTGACCACATAAACCAGCATACAGAGCGCAAATGCACCCATTAGGGCAAGCGTCATCAGTACGCCAACTTCATCATTCTGAGGCTTAGTCATGTTAGTAAGGGAATAGGATTACGGAAGCGACCCAATACAGGAAAAAGATAAAGGCAATTAGAGCCAACCGGCCAATAACCTCAGCACAGCGACTTAACCAACTAGCGGAAATTCGTTTCATATAGGTAAAGGTTAAAGCCCGACGCTGGCGGCATCGGGCTTGGTTGGGAGTTAGGAAATGTCTGTAACGTTTTTGATTGCCTTGATCAGCAGTTCAGCCAGTTGGGGCATTGTCATTTCTGGATGCGTTGCAACCTTGACAATCTCTTTGTAGTTGTCGGCAGCTTCAATACGGTATTCGATTTGCAGCGTTGCCCCTTTGTGGTTAATGTCATTAAACTCAAAGCAGCAATCGGAAACCTCCCGGCCTATAAGATAATCTAACTCGTCAGTCTCGTTTGTTTCCAGAATGTGGGAAACTGTCAGCGGCTTAGGGCTTAGGTCCAGTACTGGCGTTTCAATGGCAAGTAAGGCGGCTTGTAATGTGGTGTTAAAAGTCATAGCTTTGTACCTGATTAATGAGTGACTTTATGTCCCGGCCTTGTTGGTAGCAAGCCGGGATTTTTCTTTTTTGCCTGAGTGACACCACAAACATAATAAATATTAATGAAATCTATAACTATTGTTAAAACAAAAGTTAAATTTTTTTAGGTACACTCAGCTACTGCCTTGCCAGTTTGGGTTAATAGCCTATCTAAAAGCTTATCATTTACCTTACGTGCTATTTCCCGGTTGTGTAAAACCTCTTCTACAGCGTCCCATACGTCCTCATTATAAGTACGAAAGATGTTAGTACCCTTATTGGGTGTTATTACAACGGTTATATAGTTGTCGCGCTTGAAAATCCCCTTTTTAGCTAGAATTTCCTGAACTTCACGAATGTAGCTCGACTCCTTTATTTTGCCGCTTAATAGCAAATACTTCTCGTTGCTGTACTTTTTGGTAGGAATTTTCATATTACTGTTATATTTGCTTAATATTTGTTCAACAAGTGCTAACAGCACCAATAGCACAAATATAACAATAGTTGTAGAAAATTAAATAAATATTAAATAAATTAAGCTTGACGATGGAAAAAGCCCCCAAATTGAATGCAGAAAAGGAAGAGGAACGAAAACGATTCCTGGACTTTATTGGCGAAAAGCCAGACCTGACCGAACTAGCCGATAAAACCGGCATCCTTAGAAATACGCTCTACTATATTACTAAGGGGGAGCGTGACGTATCTATTGACGTTCATAGATGCATGGCAAAGGCCTACCCTGGCAAGTATGATTTGATCTATATGATTATGGGTATCAGGCCAAGTGTAGTACCTGCTGGGGAAACGGTAGATCCAGTTATCTTTAATCAGCTTCAATCGGAACTGGAACGGGTACGGATTGAGAATGAATTTCTAAAGCAGCAGCGCGATCAGGCCGCAACGGATAAAGCCAACTACTGGAAGCTGCTGGAGAATATGCATGAGCAGCAACGGGATTTCAGCAGCGTTAACAGTCAAGCCACCGACACACTATTCCCATTGCCAAAGCTGACGCCAACACGAATTGAAGACATAGATTTCGAGTCTGCCTATAATTTACGAGGTGAGAAAAAGCCAGTAAATACAAGTAGCTGGAAATTTGGACTTTCAAGTGAGGTTGATATTGCTGAGTCGATAGAAGTGTAGTTGGGCTGTTAACGTAGGTAGCAACACTGCTGCCAGTGGTAAATAAAACCGGAAAATTCGCTAGTTTCGCTACAGATTTCCGCTACAAGTTAGCAAAAACACTGTATAGGACTTGAAAACGCAATTTTCCACTCCCCAGCTTCGGGAGCCTGACAATCAAGCACTTACGAGATAAAACTTGTAAGTGCTTTTTTATTTGCACAAGATTTGCACAAGAAATTCAAATTGGTTCAGAACACGTAGCGCACGATGTAGACACTATTGGGATTCATCGACATCAGTGTAACCAAATTTTTCACCAATATTTTTAGCGAACCCGCTTTTTTGCCTTCTGCCGATTGCGCTCTCGGATTGCCCTCTGCTCCTGCATCAGTCGTTGAATCTCGTTTTCGTTGTCAGCAACTTCGCCTGTCACCAATTCTTCATTTTCAAAAAACTGCCATGCGGTTGTTTGTTGTCGCTGCACGGCTTCATCTTGGCTAACCAACTCATCCTCTGCTCGCATAAAGTCTTTTAGAATTTGCTGATGTCGTTTGCTATTCGGCTTTGCACTCAGTTGACTTGTGTCTTCTTCGTTAGCCGCAAATTGCTCTGCTATCCTTTGTTGTCTCTGTCGGCTCTCTAATTTCTGTGACTTCGTGGTAATGTCCTCACTTGTCTCTGTGTAATCTTCCGCTAATTGTGTTGTAGGTTCTTCGGCTATCGTTTCCTCGTCTTTGCCCGTCAATTCATCGGCGTTTAGAAAATACTCCCCTACCCGTCTCTTTTTCTTTTCAAAGCTATCAGATTGGTCAGTGGCTTCCGTCAACTCCTGCCCTGATTGGATAAAACTATCTGCCAATTCTTTCATTCGCCTGCGGCTCTGAACCTCTGCGTCCTCTAAAGTCATTGCCTGTTGGTTATCCCAGAAGTCGCTAGCCGTTCGTTTCGCTTTGTCTTGGTCACGCTGTTGATCGGCCTTATTTGCGTCACTGCTGCCCTCCTGCTTTTGCCGCATCAATTCGATGGCCTCTTTTTCAGGGATCAGTTTTTCATGGCGCAAACGCTGACGAACCTCTTTGATCCGTACTCCTTTTAGCTGCCTCACTAAATCAAACGACCGCCCATTTTCATCGACCACCATGAACGGATGACGCGGTACACCCTCGGCCAACAGATACCCATTGTCATGAACGGCTTTGACAAACTCTTTTCCGGTTTCAGTTTCCTTCCACAGATTGGTCAGTGCTTCTTTGAGTTCAGGCCGATGCTGGTTGCGATGGGGCGTAGGCTGCTGCTCAAACACCCGCTCCATTTCTTTACGAGCGCGATCTTGAGCTAAGCGACTAAACTTGTTGGCAATGACTTTGCCCGTTTTATGGTCGTAGCGTTCCCAGACCACATGCGCGTGTGTCCGCCCCTTTTTGGTGTGCAGGACAATCACGCGCCGTTGCTCCTGCAACCCTAACTCGTTACCCAAAATATCAGCCGCTTTCAACCAGTCCTTTTCGCTCATCTTCCGGTCTTCGCTATAGGCCGGATTGATTTGAGCGTGATACAGTCCTTTGGGGCTCTTCGTTAGTTCGCTAGTCAGCGACATGCCTTGCAGGGTCTGATGCAAATAAGCGTCGGTGGCATTTGAGCGTCCGGTAACGTCCACAATCTGGACACGTTCATTAGCTTCCCCAGAGAGAAGATAATGCGCTAATTGCTGGCCATTGCCCCGTATCGCTCCTCGGATAACCACTAGCTGAGGAGTTTGAGAACCTGAGCCGTGAGACTATCCAAACCCTGCATGGCCTGATTGATCTCATACGCGTTGATACCAACCAACTGCCCCGTTTCATCACGGCTGTTGAGGCTACGTGCAATCTGATTGACGTTGCTGCCGATCTTGCCAAGCTCGGCCATGACATTGAGCAGCAGTTCACGATCGGGTGTCGGCTTATGCCGCAACGGTTGCGTTGCTGCCATTGTACGCAAGCGCATGAAGTCGCTGGGCGTGTAGCCGTTCTCGGCTGCCATCTGCCAGATACGGAGTTTCTCAGATGCCGTAACGCGAACGCGAATGGTGAATTCGCGTTTGTCCGCATCGTCCTTTGAGGGTCGTGCCATACGCGGGAGCGTTTACAGGGAGGGTTAAGGGAGGGAGAATCCCCACCCTTACAAGAACGGTTTGAGGGCTACAATTACGGAGTTTTTGTAGCTACAAACCACGTCTTGCAACACTCATCAATTTCAGGTTCTACAACGTTCGCGATTTGAGTGCTAAGAAGCAAGGCCGCAGCTGATTTTTTTGCTGGTACGGTATTTACACGTTGCTGATGCGAGCAAAAATGCAGGAAATGATTAATTTGCTAGCAAATGCTACAACGCTTCTAAACCCAATCCACAATTTTATAAAATGAAGATTTTTATAGGCAGTTCAAAAGAGCAATATAATACTCTGGTCGAGATAGCTAATATTGTAGAAAGTAATGGACATATACCAGTTAGATGGGATGAGCCAGGTCTATTCAGGCCCGGCAGCTTTATTTTGAATCGACTTGTTGAAATTGCAAATGATGTTGATGCTTCCATCATAATTTTTGCTGAAGATGATAAAGTATGGTATCGTTATGATATAACTACACAGCCCAGAGATAATGTTATCTTTGAGCATGGTATATTTACAGGGGTCCTAGGTTCTGAAAATGCTATTATTTTAAAAGTAGGAAGCGCAAAAATTGCATCAGACTTAGGGGGAATAAATTATATTGATTTCTCTGAAGGCAAAAAACAACGGGGTCATCTTGAACTTATACAGTGGTTAAAAAATTTAAAAAGTAAAAAAAGTTTATCCGAAATAAATCATACGATAAATGATTATTTCTACACACTTGATGATGCGTATAAAACCCATTCCACATTTGTTGATTTGATAGAAAATGCTAAAAAAGTATATGTTCTTGCTCGCACTGCTGTTAATTTACTCGGAAACTATGATAGAGAAATAATTCAAAGTGTTCGATCAGGAACAGATGTTAGGCTATTATTCGTTGGCCCAACTTCGGATGCAGTAAAATATATTTATGGGGATGACTCTAGTATTTATTTTAGCAATGCTAAAAAAATGGAATATCACTTAAAAAGAATTAGGCAAGAAACTGGGAAACAAATAACAGTCAAAACAATTAATCATGCTCCAACTCTAAGTATTATTTATATTAAAAAAAACAATGGGGAATCTTTTGTTGTTATTCAATTTTATTTCTTGCATAGCCGAATATCAAGGGATAGACCGATGTTTCGTTTAAATGAAGGAGACATATGGTTTTCTGCATTTAAAGATGAATTTGACAAATTGTGGTCTAATGCTGATAATTGGTCGTTCAACGAAGATTGATCATTACACTTACAGAAAATAACTATGATTGACGCAGAAAAAATAGAGATATGTCCTTTCTGTAGACTTGACATCTCAGATATTTCGTTTCTTGAAAACGAAAATTTCCTCGTAGTTTATAATATAGCACCTATTTTACCTGGGCATTCTTTAGTGATACCTAAGAAACATACATTGAGTTTATTTGAACTCAACCAAGAAGAATTAAAGGATTTCATGGTTTTAGGTCAGAAAGCAGGACGACTATTATCAAAAGCATTTAATGTAGAATCGTTTAATTGGTCTATTCAAGAGCGTGCTCCTGCTGGTCAAAGCGTTCCTCATCTACACATGCATGTTATACCCAGAAAAGAAGGAGATTTATCTGCTCCAGGTGATTGGTACCCAGAGCTTGAAGATAAATTCTATTCAAATCATATTGATAGCTCTGAAAGACCTAAATTTAACAGGGAACAGCTAAAATCAATTGCTAAGAAATTGCGTGAGATCGGACAAAACCTTTAATCCATATTAAAACACTTTCCCTAAGCTGTGCTTAGGAATAGCTAAGCCTTGTCACAGCCCCTTGTTTTTAGCAAAAAACAGGAGACTGTTTTCATTCAACGCTTTTGTTGACTGTGCCAGATAAGAAAATAGGCTAACAAAGTCAGCCTATTTTCTTACGCTCATTGCGAAATCATTCAATCGGCACAGCCATAAACTGCGCCTGTTGAAGCTTAACCTAACCAGTAACCCTCAATATAAGAAATATTTTTAGCCTGGCACCACTGCCATAACAGGCCCGTACAAAAAACGGAACCGCAATGCAGTTCCGTTTTGTATGTTTCCGCCATCGTTCATAACCTTTTAGTTGTGCGCTGCACACCTAACCATAAAAGTCTTGACATTGAGTAAATCAATTGAGCTTATAAACGCATTAATGAACCCGTACGTTTAAAGTCATACCTGCTTTACACGCTGCGAAAGGGAAAAAAGTCGGCCAACAGAGTCAGCCGACTTTCCGTTTCTATCCACACCATTCAGGATCAGAAGTGATAGACTGCCAACCTTGAAGTCATCCTTGTATAAGGATTGGCGACAAATATAGCTTTAAAATAATTTAGGCGGATTGTTTTTCAGCCGCACGTCATGGGTGCGCCGTGCTTCTGCACTGGCACTGGTGTTATAGCTTTTGTGGATCAGTTGCACAGAGCGGCTATGGCCGCGTGCAATTAGATGACACGCTCTGCCTACTTTTCTGTCCAGTATTCATCGAGATCGTTGACCCCGCCATACGAATACCCGATTGTGACGATACAAAGTCTCTCCCTCAAATCGTTACAATTAACTGCGTTACGTGATGGACCTCATCGTCATAGGGCTGCCAAGCCTCTCGCTTCCGGATCGTCTGCGCAGCTTTGACTGACAACTTCTCCTACTTTAAATCACTGCTCAATTGTAATTGACAAGCTCCCTAGCGATTGTCCAGGCGGACCAGAAAACCAAACGATTCTTCGACTATACTTCCATTCATGGCCTGTAGAGGCCGTTATGATCTATCTCGTCTTTGCAATACTTGACGGAAACCATTGGGTTTCAAGGCAAACTGCTTTTCTTTTTTGAGGCAATACTTTTTCAATACGTGTAAAAACCCGTTTCAAATACGGGGAAAATCCCGTTGTAGAGCGCGTTTCTTTTTCCGTTTTTGTGGGTTGTTTCCACCCACCTTAACCTCCTCGTTGATGAATCCCGCCCAACCCCAAATGGTAGACGCACCAAAACCAGCCACAAACGGGTTTGGTGTGACCTCAGATGAAATCAATCAGCTTTTCAATATCACCCCAAGCCCTTCGCTACAGAATAGAATTATTCTGTTTCTGGTCGGTCTCTTCCTAACCCCTATCACGTTGGCAGGAGCCTTATTCGGCTATACGCAAGCCTACCTGCGCTTTATGAAGCCGTTGGCGGAATACCCCCTGCTCTATCCTCTGCGGCCCATCGTTAAGTTTGCGATGGTTGTCTGGGCGATACTGGGTTGGTTCGTCTTGTTTGGGCTTTTGTTCGTTCTCTGGTTCGTCGCATCACTGATGGGGATGCAGGGCTATGCGTTTCTTGTTTTCATGAGCTTCAATCTGTTTTTTTCACTCGTCGTATTTTTTATTTTCCGGCGCTGGCAGATTGGTGTTAACAACGAGCTGATCGAAGGCAACCGGTTTGGTACGGCGCGGTTTGCCAGACCCGACGAACTGAATCCGTACCGGCAAGGCCCAGGCATTTATATCGGAGGTGGATTTGTCTTCAAAGATAAAGGGCACATTCTAACAGTTGCCGGTACACGGGGTGGCAAAGGCACGAATTTAATTATTCCGAACTTGCTCGGTCTTGGTGGCTATACCGGATCCTGGGTCGTCATTGACCCAAAAGGTGAGAATGCCGCAATCACAGCGCGGTATCAACGCGAGAGCGGACGACAGGTTGTTATTCTTAATCCGTGGGGTCTGCTGGAAGACCATATCGGCGAAGCGGAATCGTATAATCCATTAGACATACTGGCCGATACCAGCAGCATTCACTTAGTTGATGATGCGCACATGATCGCAGAAATGCTCGTCCCAGTCGAGCGCGACGATAAGAACCGCTTCTTCACCGATACAGCGCGTTCAGTCGTTACTGGTCTCATCATGCAAATTGCCACCACGCAGGAAGGCGATGATCGAACCCTTACTACGCTGTGGCGATGGGCACGATTGGCAGGTGATGATTGGGATGAATTGATCGCCCGTATGCGGCTCAATAATGATCCAGTCAACGGAGAAATCATCCGCAATGCCGGCAATGAAATCGTCAAATTGATGGAAGCTGGTGAAGAGACATTTGGTAGTATTCTCTCTTCTGTCTTACAGGCAACAGATTTTCTCAAAAGTCCATCACTGCAAAAGGCATTACGCTCTGGCTATGATCCAGCCACCTTATCGGAAGGCGATACAGCACTCTATATCATCATCCCCGCCGACAAATTACAAAGTCATGCACGGTGGCTGCGGCTCATGGCCACAACGACATTACGGGCCGTTGTCAGAAACCCGAATAAGCGTGTAACTTTTTTACTCGATGAATTTGCAGCTTTGGGCTACTTACCTGAAATTGAGACCGCATTAAGCACCTATGCCGGATTTGAAATCACTATTTGGCCGATCTTGCAATCACTCATTCAGCTACAGGGTTTATATGGTGAGAATTGGGAAACATTCACGGCAAACACCGCTATTCGGCAGTTCTTTACCATCAACGACAATTTTACCGCAAACTATGTGAGTGCGGCTATTGGTCAAACCTCACATGTGATTACAACACGTAACTGGTTTGGTGTTCAAGATGCTAATGCCAATCAAAGGCCGCTTGTAACACCGGATGAAGTACGGCGTGGTTCGGCTGAAAATATTTTTGCTTTTCTGGGTGGTAACCCACCGACAACGTTCTCCAAAAGGGCTTATTATAAAATACCTGAAATACTGAATAGAGCAGATGATAATCCATATTATTAGAAGTCAATGATTTTTCAAAAGCAATGTGAACTTTTTAGGATTTATATATGATATATAGCCGAAAGAGCTATATATCAAGAATTTACAAGAAAATACATCTTAAATTTGCCAAGATGAAGAACGTATAGCAATTCCTATTTCAATTAAATACAACTTATAATAATGGCTTTAACAGCGTCTTCTAAACGGATGAAAAACGACTTAATGAACATAGTACAATTAAAGAGTATAATGTCTAAAAAAACATCAAATGATTTCTCTTGCCTGAGTAATTGCCTTTTACCAGAGATAAGCCAACCCTCATCTTTGATAAATATACTAGAATCTATAATGTGTGAGGAAAAGGAATTAGATCGAGTTGCCAAAAGTAGTTTTATACATAATTTAGGATTTATAAGAGTAAACATTATTGGATGGGATGTATCATCTTATATGCTCAAGCTGCATATATGGAATTTACCCAAAATCAACATTGATATAAAGAATGGCAATGAGTTTACAATCCATAATCACTTGTATGATTTTTCCTCAAGTATTATTACAGGATGTTTAAATTTTGATATATATTCCGAAAGCGACAATGGAATTTCAATGGAAAAATATATTAACCCGTTAAAGGAAGACGAATATATCTTTGAATATATTGGCACCAGAGCATTAAAGAAGCAATTGCAAGTTAATTTAAGTTCAGGAAGCCAATATTTACTCGATCATCAGACATTACATTTTGTATCAGCGCCACCAAATATATGCACATCAACTTTATGCCTACAAAGTCCAATATGCCAAAGAGAAACCTTAATTTATTCACAAAATAAATTAAGGGAAAGCTTACCGAAGTCGGTTAGATTTAATTCATCTAGCCTAAAAAAAGTTATAAAAAATTACTTAAAAGTATTAGAATAAATGCGAAAAGATGAACTTATAATTCACATCAAAGAGGAAGTTGAACAAATATATAAATCAAGTGATGTAAGCCTCCCTTATCATGGATGGAAGCACATAATTTTTGTTTACACCAAAGCGAGAGATTTTGCTATAGAATTAAATGCAGATTTATTTTTCGTCTCAATTGCTGCGTTAACGCATGATATGAATTATTTGATTAACGTAAAATCAAAGCCTAGCGAAGGGCAACAAATGAGAAGAGCGTTATTCAAGAAATATAAAATAAAATCTACTGACATCAGTAGGATAGAGGAAATAATTTTTGAAGCAGATACAAGCTATCGTCACGAAAATATATCAAGCGATGCAAAAGCGCTTAGCGATGCCGATACTCTATTTAAATCTCTACCTATTACTCCTATTCTATTTGCCAAGCAATACTGTATAGAGCAAGATATAACTATTCATGATACTGCAATAAAAATCATTAAATATCAAATTCCACTAATGGAAAAGGGAATATATTTTTATAGTGATTCAGCAAAAAAATACATTAATTGGGCGCAAGCAAATTTATCACTTTGGCAGAATATACTTGATTATTACGGCAGCGAAGGGGAAGTATTTTCTCTATAAAAAAATAAATCTTTATAAAATATATAATTTATGTTTGACTTAGGCAATTTGAAAACATCAACGGCAAGAAGGGTATTCTTGTTTGTATCTATATTAATTTTTATCATAGAAATAATTGCACTAGTGCTAACACATGAGCATTATAAAAATGTACCAGAGCCGTACTCCTCTATTGTAAAGGAAGTTCTAATTAATTTGGTAGCTGCTACCATTTCAGCTGTGATACTTCTATCTATATTAATTTATTTAATACCTATTGAAAGGCATGTAGGCAGTATAGAAGCCCTTGATTCGCGAGCGACAAAATCTCTTCATAATCAAACTCTGAAAACAACCCATTTTTGGCTCCACAATGGACATTTTGGACGATGGGTTCGTACGGAAGCTATGCCTTATTTAGCAACTTTATCAAAAGAAAACGGTATTACTACAGAGATAAAATTAATTATTTTAAATCCAACTGATAACGATGTTTGTACTTTATATATGAGGTATAGAAAGCAAATCTCCCATATAGATATTGAAATTGACAATGTAAGGGACGTTCAAGCAGAGCTTTTTGCAACCATACTAGTAGCACAACGTTATAATCAAGCCACTGATCATGATCTAGTCGTAAAAATTTATTTAAATTCTCAGTTTAACTTAGTAAGAGAAGATATTAATGAAAGTGTAGTATTTAGAACTCAAGTAGATCCAAAATGTTCGGCAGTAGTGTACTACAATAAAGATAGAGAACATGACGTATCTGAATTTTATTACAATGCAAAGAAAAACTTCAATTTTACAGCTAAGTTTTGCCAGCGCGTACCATTCGAGCCTCCCGTTCCAATGGGCGAATTAACTGTAGAAAATGTTAAAACATATTTAAATTCAATAAATCTTCTAAGTAACTGCGATAGTGATGATGATTTCATTAAAAAGGTCATTAAGAAAGCACATTCAACTTATAATCCTTACGAGTCTCAAAACTTCTTTGGTAAATCAAAAAGGAAAATAGATGATTTTGGATAGAACCATTGATTGAAGCTGTCAATTACGCCAATGAAAGGATATTAATTTCCTATGCGTTAAATTAAAAGCTCAGTTTATTGCTTTTTGAACTTTTAGTTGCACTATTATTTATTGTTTTTTTGTTAACTGTAATTGTGTCTTTATTAATTAAGTATTTTGAATTCTTTGTATTCACAATATGATCATCCAATAAATCAATCTTGTTTATTCCTCTATGTTCCAAATTCAAAATTGTGTTGAATAGAAAAGCAGTAGCAATAAAGCATGCACTCTTTAATAGTAAAAAATTTCTCTCAAATTGATTTCTTTTAAATATATCATTCATTGACATCTCCAGAACTTAATCTTAAATTATCTTGCTTAGAGGTTACGCAAATGTCAACATTTTATATAATATAAAAGATCTAATATTCATCAAGGCTAAATAGAATATTCTGTATACATAATGTGCACCTGAGCCATTTTGATTACTATTAAAAAACTCTTCTTATAATTAACTATTGCACTGAATAGGGAAGATGTCTGACGGATTAACATTAATAGATCACAGGCTGTGCGGACAAGTTTACCACTTACTGTTTGTCATTAACAAAACACAGCTTTTAGTCTGACCATCGCCGTTCTGTTGTATAAAATCATGCATGATCCGCATGATTCAAAGCACCTCTGCCCGTCAGGCCAAAGAGTATTTCAACGACTCTTTGCGTCGCTCTGACTATTACCTGGATGATCAGGAGCTTCAAGGCGGCTTGCATGGTCGCCTTGCCGAAAGGCTTGGCCTGGATGGTCAAGCGACTACGGCTACCCTCTTTTACGCCCTGTGTGAAAACATCAATCCGACAACGGGTAAATCCCTTACACCCCGCACGGGGGATACCCGCACCGTCGGTTATGATATAAATTTTCATTGTCCTAAAAGCGTTTCGATCCTGCATGCGCTCTCTAGTGACGATCATATCCTAAAGGCGTTTCAGGAAAGTGTTCAACAAACCATGCAGGACATTGAGCAGGACGCCCAAACGCGGGTGAGAAAACAGGGTCATGTGGCAGACCGTGCAACCGGTGAACTGCTCTGGGCCGACTTTATCCACCAAACCGCCCGACCGGTTGATGGTCAAGTCCCTGACCCGCATTTGCATGCCCATTGTTTTGTGTTCAACGCGACGTGGGATCAAGTCGAGGGCGAATTCAAGGCCGGGCAGTTTCGGGATATTAAACGCGACATGCCCTATTATCAGGCCCGGTTTCATAAAATTCTCTCCGATAAATTGATCGATCTTGGTTATCGTATCCGGCGTACCGATAAATCCTTTGAAATCCTGGGTGTGCCAGAGCGCATCATTGGCCTGTTTTCCAAACGAACCAATGAGATTGGCCAGATTGCTAACCAACTCGGCATTACCGATCAAGCTGAACTGGATAAGCTTGGGGCACGGACACGCGCCAAGAAACAAAAGGGTCTGACCATGACCCAGCTCAAGCAGGAATGGCGAACACAAATTCAAAAGCTGGGTATGATTGGCTCTAGTGAGGGAGAGCAACCAATCCGCTATGCCCCGAATAAAGAGCTGTCTTCCCTAACCCCTGCTCAGTGTGTTGATCATGCGCTTAGTTTGCGATTTGAACGGGCCTCTGTCGCCCAGGATCGGCGTATTCTGGAAGTTGCTTACCGACATAGCCTTGGCCATGTCTCCGTCACGGTTGGTCAAATCACCGACGCCTTCGTAAGTGATCAACGCATCCTCAGGATTCAGGAAGGGACAAAAACGCTTTGCACCACCCAAGAGATTTTGGACGAAGAACAATACATGGTTAGACTGGCCCAACAAGAGCAAGGCGCATTACAGCCGCTTTATCCAAATCATCCGGCAATTGGTCTGGGCGGTGAACAGCGTGAGGCCATAGCGCATGTGCTGACCACCACAAACCGCGTGTCGATTATTCGAGGGAAAGCTGGAACCGGCAAAACCACTCTGATGCAAGAGGCTGTTCGATTGATTGAAGAGACTGGACGACGGGTAACGGTTGTAGCCCCGACCGCTCAAGCAGCCCGTGGCGTTCTACGGGATGAAGGGTTCACCGAGGCTGAGACCGTGGCCCAATTGCTGGCATCCCCTGCCCTGCAAGCAGCCTTAGAAAACGGCGTTCTCTGGGTCGATGAGGCCGGATTGTTGAATACTCATGATATGACCCAATTGCTGGCACTCGCCATTAGACAGAATGCACGGCTTATTTTAAGTGGCGATACGCGGCAACATGCCAGTGTCGTACGGGGTGATGCCTTGCGCATTTTGAACACCGTCGCTGGCATAAAATCGGCTGAAGTGAGCCGTATATTTCGGCAACGCTATCTGGCTTATCGTCAGGCCGTGCAAGCCCTGTCAGACGGCCATGTCCAGCAAGCCTTTGAGACATTGCACTGTATGGGCGCGATCAAGACGGTTGACGCGGCCAATCCGTTTGACTTGCTGGCAACCGACTACGTGAATGCGCTCAAGCGTGGCAAAACGGCTTTGGCGATTTCACCCACCCACCGTGACGGTGAACGCGTCACGCAAGCTATCCGCGACAAGTTGCGTGAGGGAGGTAAACTCGGCAAGGCTGAATTTACAGCCGAGCAACTAGTCAATCGCAACATGACGACTGCGGAAAAAGGCGATAGCCGCAATTACCAAAATGGACAGGTTATCCAGTTTAATCAAAATGTGCCAGGCATCGCACGGGGTACGCGCTGGTCAGTCGTGTCGATTGACCATGAAAAGGTGAACATAGTCGATAGCAACGGTACGCTGACCGCTCTTCCACTTGACATGAAATCCAAGTTCGATGTGTATCAAGCGCAGGAGATTAACTTATCCAAAGGCGATACGATCCGTATTACCCGCAATGGCTTCGACAGCACGAAACGGCGACTGAATAACGGCCAATTGTTAGAGGTCTTAGCTGTTAAGCCGAACGGCACGATCCGGTTACGCAACACGATCAGCAAGGTGAGCTATACGCTCCCTAATGATTTTGGGCATCTGGCTTATGCACATTGCATCACGTCCCATGCGGCACAAGGAAAAACGGTCGATGAAGTCTTTATCGCACAGATGGCCTCAACGTTTACAGCGACAAATCTAAACCAGTTATATGTCTCGGTGTCACGAGCGCGGGATTGTGTTCATATCTATACCGATGACACGGACGGCTTGCTAGCAAAATCGTCAGAAGTCGGCGACCGGCTATCCGCTCTTGAACTGCTGAAGCGCAACAGGGCAAACCGACAGGCAACCGAACACCTCATCCGTACCCACAAACCGATTGCCAACCCAGCAAAGGAAAAAACGTCCGCCGTTGATTTGAACCTTCAACAGAAAGGCAATTCTCATGTTCCCCGTCCATAAATTCAAGGCCAATTTTAGCTCTGTGGAGATGAATGTAGACAGTGAGCCGGAACGTTTGACGGCTCATGTAGTCCCCCATGACACAGACAGTTTTGTCCGCAATATCTGCTTTGTCTGGGAGGACGGGCGCAAGGCGTTTTTCAATTACGCCTATCTGGTATCGGTCGATCTGCTACCGATGGATAGTGTAAATGTGATGCTGCTTTATTTTAGTGGGCAGATTGTCACGTTGAAAGGGTATCAATTAGGACTGCTATTCGATCTGTTGCTGAATCACATGCCAAAAACAATTACGGCTACCAATTCGCGCTATCACAATTGCGGGGAAACGCAGGTTGCAGTAGTTACTGAAATTCTGGTCAAAAGCGAGTAAAGCCGTTAGCTAGATCAGTGCTATTCTGTTCCAGGTACATTTAGCGTTTCTGCAAATCTAAGAACGTCAACAATGCGATAATTGAGCGGGTCTATTCCTGGCAATAAACCGAATTGAGGTCTCCACAGCGGATCTGAAAGTATAGAGTCTTTTGTTTGTTTGAGTAACCGCACAAAAACTTCAACTATGATCCGGCCACCTACTGGCCCTAAGTGATTGCCTTGTGATAACAACTCTGCTTCTTTTAAAATATAATACCATAGTGGCGTCTTTTTAAGCAGTAAGCTGTTTGATTCATTTAAGATAGCGATTGTCTGCTGGTGGAGTTGTTCCTGAGCGGGTGTTGGATTTGTAAAGGGGTTACTTTGGAGTTGCTGCGCGGTCAGTGATGTAAGGCCCATTTGTTTGGCCACGGTCTGTCCAGTTGGCACTCTTAAAGACATACTTCGTACTAAATTTCGGGAAGAAAGTGTAGCAAAAAGCGAACCTTGGGGCGGATTACCTGGGCCGGGTAGGCTACTCATCGAGAAGGCAACACGCGTATCTATTTTACGTGCTTTATTTATTGCAGGAACACCATCAACGGTAAAGAAGCTCTTCCAATTAACAATCCAGTTATCTGGAACTTGCGTTTTTGTAAAGATGAAAGCCCAGCTAAAATCATTGTTAGGAAAAAATTTATTGAAATGATAAGCATTTCGAATCATGCTATGCCCGAAACGGTAGGATGCTACCGAAAACTCAACCGGCATGAAAAACTTTCGAGATTCCCGAAAAAACTTTAGCCCGTTTGTCAGTATATCATCTACGATGTCGGCACCTGCAATCGTTTTTAAGAAATCATGTACCAATACCCATTGGTAATGCCGCCGAACTTCGAATTGAGCTTTAGTGAATAATTCATCGGGGTGCAATGCAGGATTAGCTAATCTAAGCTTATCGACAATAGCATTATGAAACTTTATAAAACTCAAATGCAGTTGGGCGACGAACAGATTTTCATCGTTACGAGGATCACCAATAATGGCCGTATTATTGACGTTTCGTTGAAGGTCGAGGTCAGTTTGCGGAATTGTCCCGACTGCAATGCTATTCTTTCCAAGAAGCAGTTTAACCCCTTCTTTATCATATAAGAAAGTATCTATGGCAGGCCCGTCACCATACATACTGTCTAACTCAAGATTTGGCGTACGATAATTCACCAACGTTTTCGCATCCCTGTCTTCTTCAAACTTTGAATCAATATCAAGTGTGATGTCATGATCGACAAACTGTCCGAAATACGTATAGCCTGAATCAATCGTACTATCGGAAACCTCAGCTACTGAAGAATCTTCCAACATATTTTTCCCCAACTTTTCCAGAAGTGTCTGGTTATTTGCTGAAAAAGGGATACGAACTCGATTGTTAAACAAGTAACCGTAATGATCCTGTTGGCTCGCAGAAACAAATGTTGGCGAAAGGCCGAAAAAGGTACGTTTAAAGCCATGCGCTAACCGGAGTACATTGGCATCTGGCAAAGCGGGTTGCTCTTGGTTTTCCATGTTTTTTGGGGTTAAGGATAAGCTCTTTTGACGACCTGGCTAGCTAGTATCAAATGACATTACAGATAAAACATGCCTTTTAGGTAAGCGCCTATAATATTCGCCCTATTACAAGAAACCGACAACGGGAAAAACACCCTTTTATATTGAAAAAATACTTTTTCTCTTTTTCAATAGAGAGCCCTCAACAAATTAGAGCCTGTATAGCAAGTGCAGGAATTTATTTGTGAAGAATAGCAAAGCCGAGCGGATTATGACCCGCTCGGCTCATAATTTATTCAACCTTATGCTTATTGGGCCGGACGGTGAGGATCACGTTTTGCCCTAAATTATCGAGGGACAGGTTCATACCTTCGCCGTCGCGATTTACCCAAGCTGAACCGACTCTAATCCAGTCTGGATTGCCCTTACGGTCTTTGACAAAGTAAACCCCATGAGTTGGGGCCTTTACATTTTTTTCGTCTAGTGTAGTCATCATCAATTCTCCTTTGTTTGTTGTTGATGATGGAAGCAGACAAAGCTCATTGAGACAGTGGCAGCTCCCCAAAGGCCCAAAATCGATGCGCAATGTCTATTTTTGGCCGAAGTCGCAGATTGTTTTTACCTCGTAAAAAAAGAGGGATAAGCGCCACCACGGGCGATGAGATTATGCTGACATCACACATCAACCGATAAATAAAGGAGTTGACGTGAATACAACACGACAATGCAACAAAGCCGATCTCTCGTTTACGTCTGACATCCTCTTGACACGACCTAGCCAGCATGGATAGTGTTATCTTGGTAGCTCTGGTTAGAATAGGGTGATAAAAGTGGATTTAAATTTGCCTAGACATTCAGCTTGGCATGCATCCTTCATCCGCAAATGAGAAATAATTCTGGGGCGTTACAATCAGGTGATCGAGTATGGCGATGTCCAGCAATTTGCCGCCCTCTTTGATCTTGCGCGTCAGAATTTTGTCGGCCTCACTGGGCTGTAAATTACCGGACGGGTGGTTATGCGCTAATATTATACCGGTTGCCCTCGCCTTTAGAGCCGTGGCAAAGATAAGCTTAGGATCAGCAATACAGGACACCATACCACCCGATGCAATGTCAGAAATCGCCAGACAGTTATTCTTCTGGTCAAGCAGCAGGATTTTAAACTGTTCTACCAGTTCCAGCCGGTTTTCATCCCAGGATTGCCGGAGGATTTCATAGGCGGTCGTGGATTTTGTTATCTGAATCCTGTCCTGATACGGGATTTTGTTGCGGTAGATAATTTCAACTTCACTGACCTTGAATAAAGACTGGAGATTGAGTTGTGTCATGCTCTCTCCCCTACGCGATCAGATTGAGTTGGTGCCTGTGCCATGTACTCACATCCCTGTGTGGAGTATAGAGTTTATTCATCCGCTGATGGCTTAAATAATCCTGCGTTTTAAAAAATGTGGACAAAGCTTCGGTGACATTTTCTCCGACCTTATCATTGTCCATCCAACTATAGGCAGTACGGTAACCGTAATTCTGGATGTAGGGAAAGATCTGTTTCAAACAGGAAAGCGAATTCAGAACAATCGTATCACCTTTGAACGCATGGCCGTTCAACTGACTGATGGCAGACAGATAGTCCATCACATTCTTGAACAGATGAATGGCATTCGGTTTAGGCGTAACACCCCGGATGAACGAAACCGCCAAGGGACCAATGTGCCTTTCCAGATAGGCCGTTTTCAAGGAGAAACCTCCATCTATATTTTGAAAGCCAAGCGCCATAAAGCCCTTACCGGTTTGCCGGTTACGGGCATGGATTTCTTTGAGGTATTGCCTGGCAAGTGTCAGAGAAATACCCTGCCTTTCCAGATAGTGAATAAGCCCTGCATACTGGATCGTCTTTTTGTGTCGAAGCTCCAAGACTGACTGATTATCACCCAGACTGTCAGTATCTATGAGATCCGTCAGCTGATCAGGGATTGATAGCGTCATATTCTTTAGCCAGCGCAATGCATCGGCTTGGGTATACTCCTCCTGTTTAATTTTAAGATATTGGCAGACAAAATCTAATACGGTTCCGTCCTGATGATGGGCATCAGACCAGCGATTGGTTAATGTATTGACGGATAAGATGGCTTTTCGCCTACGATCCAGCGGGGACGGGTAGTGGACGATATGCCCATAGGTCCGCAAGGGGCGAAAATCAAGCTTGCCTAGAATTTCGGAAATAGGTATCGTATTGGCAGGTTCTTTGTCCATTGCGCTCACCATTGAAACGGATGTGATCGGGAACTAGGGAAGGGAAAGTTCGCCTAAAACTTTCCCTTCCCGCTTTTTAATCCGACAGTCGTTGATCCAAAAGCTGATCCAGATCCGACAAACGATAATGTACAAGCTTCCCAATTTTGATCGGATTGAGTTGACGACGTTTCGTACAATCCCAGACGGCCAGTGTGCCGATTGAAACGCCGAGGTAATCAGCGGCTTCTTTTCGGTTTAGCAAACGGCTTTGTTGATGGGGCATTTTTAAGCTCCTGGCTGCAGTTCAAAAACTGTAAGTCGGATCTATCAAAAGACATTTCCCTTACGGGACATTACCTAAATACTTTTGGCGGAGTCTGTCAATTCAATTGCTGTTCCATTAAAGAATGAGCAACATGCATCTCTGGAAATTATGCTCGCATGACCTACAAGACTTATCTTTTGTAATTCTTTTTGTGCGATCATGACACGACTGACTAACAGGCATGGCTTTGGTGAGTGATCAATTACCAACTTTAAAGAACTAATTTTTTCGCCCGCATTCTCAAGCCGTAGTGGTATGCAATCAGGTGTGAAGTTTGCTGAAGACGCAATACGAAACAGCTTCCGGGCTGCCGTTTTCGCATCTGTGACCATAACTCTGTGGCCCCAAGCTGATCACTGGTCAGAAATACGTTCCGCTTTCGGAACATTAAGGTAATAAATCATACTGCCGTATGGGTATTCATCTATGCCTAACTCTTCTCAGCCCGACCCTGAAAACAGTGCCTATCAGGGTATAGTGAATCATATAAGCGAGCTTTATCAAGGGAGCATCTCGCAACGGGAGGCCCATGAAGCCGCTCGCAATCTGATTGGTTTTTGTCAATTATTGCTTGAAATCAAAAGCCAAAACTTATAGGATTAGCCTATGAGCCGGAAGATAGTCGATCTCAGTCAACGCCAAACGACAGCCACCAAAGCTGTCATTCTGACGCGGGTATCCTCAAAAGAACAGGAGGAAGGCTATTCCATCGAAGCCCAGAAACACCGGCTGCAACTCTATTGTGAACGGCGTGGGCTTACCGTCTTGAAAGTCTTTGAGCTGGTAGAATCCTCGACGCAGGGAGACCGCAAACAGTTCATGGCCATGATCAAATTTGTCAAAAGCCATCGTGAACCCATTGCCATTGTCGCCGACAAGGTGGACCGCGTACAACGTTCGTTTAAAGAATATCCGATGCTCGATGCGCTGATCCAGGATGGACGTATCGAACTGCATTTCAATTCAGAAAATTATATTATCCATAAAAATTCGGTCAGTCAGGAACGGCTCATGTGGTCAATGGGTGTGATCATGGCCCAGTCCTATGTCGATAGTCTGCGTGACAATGTCAAACGCTCAATCGATCATAAAATCAGACAGGGCGAATGCATATCACTGGCTCCATTAGGCTATCTGAACGTCAAGGACGCCCGCCGACGGGGCGATGTGATTGTTGACCCTGATCGCGCGTTGTTGGTGCGCCGGTTGTTTGAAACCTACGCGACCGGCACGAGCACATTAGCGGAGCTTCGTCAGCAAACGATTAGTTGGGGCCTCAAAACCCGGTTTGGCAATAAAGGCTATCTCACAAAATCACAACTCCATCAGCTCATTACCAATCCATTCTACTATGGCCGCATGAAGGTCAAAGGCCAACTTCATGATCATCGGTACCCTCCCCTGATTTCCAAGAACTTGTTCGATCAATGTCAGGCTGTTTTGCAAGGCTGGCATAAAAAGCCGTTTCAATGGGCGGGCAAAGAATATGTTTTTCGTGGTCTGTTAACCTGTGCCACCACGGGCCGAATGGTTACCGCCGATACCAAGAAAAAAACCTATGTTAGTGGTGAAACCGCTCAATGGACCTATCTACGCTGTAACGATCCTGCTAATCCCACGAAAATGATGTGGGTGCGTGAAGAAGAAATCCTGGCCCAAGTTGAGCAGGTCTTAAAACGGATACAGATTCCGGCAGAGACCTTGGTCAAAGTGCTGGCTTATATCCGTGAAACCGATCAAGCTGAACGGGCTTTTTTGCGTCGCCAGATGGGCGAATTGCAGCGCGAACATGCCATGCTTCAGAATCGACTAGATACCCTGATGGATCTATTGCTAGATGGCACCATCGATAAGCACGATTTTGACACCAAGAAATCCAGTTTGCGTAGCCAGCAAATGGATGTGGAGAGTCATATTGCTGCGAATCGTGAGGGCGACGATAGTTTCAAGAATTCGTTGATTTCACTGGTATCCTTGTCATCACAAGCTCATGAGTTATTCACCCTTTCGAGTGTTGAGCAGAAGCGTAAGCTGATCAATTTCGTATTTGCGAACCTGTCGCTAAACGGACGAATTCTTTGTTTTTCCTTGAGAAAACCGTTCGATCAGTTCATCAATTGTACCAATGAAGAAGAATGGCTGTCCTTGCTGGATAGCTTGCGAACCGATCCAGACCTACGACTCTTAATCGCCGATAATCCGCTTAAATTCTGCCTCACAGATCTGGTTCCAGCTTGAGCTAGCCTTTTTTGTTTGCCTACAGATGACCGTATCGTTTCTCAAAAAGAGGGTTTTGCTGAATGATGTTTAAATAATAGAAAAATGAAAATAATGCCCTAATTTACAGGCAATTAAATACGCAACAAAGCTAAAGATTTTACCCTTTAAATAAAGGATTTCGCTTTTGATCCATCCGGATTTTGTGTGACGTTAACCGAGGCAAAAAACTGTTTTCCTGCAAATACTCATTTTTCAGCTTTATGCTACAGTAACTCTTTTACATCTTTATTATCTCCATATTCTTCGGCAACAGTTTTGATCAAACCGTCTATGGTTATATTACCTCCTCCACCATGCTTTAACATTCGAATAGCTTCAACCCACTGCCCCTTACCAGATTGGCCTAGATTAACTAAAGATAAATTCCCACCTGCCGCTATCCATATTTGATTATCTCGCAATCCACCTGGATAAAGCTTACACATAATTTCAACTAGCTTCTGCTCTCGGGTATGTTCGGTAGTGGCATCTGAAAAATCCAATTGCTCAAGAAGTCCGAATAAGAAGGCGGAAACAGTGGTCGATGCGTATGGTTGGGAGCCTTTACTGTCCATTTGTCCTTTATCGTTCACAAGATCGGAAATGCCGCGAAGCAACAGGGTTTTAACCATCGGTCTCATGCGGCAGACTTCTAAAAAGCCGAGACCTTCCATTTCGATAGCGAGGGCATGACTGGCATTTTGTTTGAGGAATTGATGAAGGGCTGAATCAATAGAAGCATCTACCTTTTCACCAGAAGCAATAGTGCCGGTGTAAGTTCTTATGACGGGAGAAAATTCTGAGTTCAGTATCTTTTCTGCTGTCAGCTTCCAGTCTTCGCTTTTTGCATAATTACCGGCTGCTCTTTCCAACGCATAAGAGGAAGCACCAAATTGTGGCCGGGGTTTGAAATTGTTTCCTTCGGCCTTTCCGCGCTCGTAGCCATAAACGTCCCGACCGATAACAATATCTCCAACTTTTACATCCTTCAATCCACCGGCCACACCTGCAAAAAAGACGTATTCTGGATTAAAATGGGCGATGGCGCGTTCGGTTTCAATCGCGGCATTCACATTTGTTTGATCAGTACGAGCAACGATCACTTCAAGAGTTTCATTGTTGCAGGTATAAGTGCCTTTAGTATAGTCGGTACCGGTTGTAGGATGTGCTAATTGCTCAATATTTTTTAAATGATGCTCAATAGCCAGTCGCTCTACTTCTAGCGCTGTGAGAATCAGGATTGGTTTCTTCATAAAAAGTCCTGTAAATTCTTTAATATTTCGTTGCCGGCATAAGCCTCCCGCATTTTCTTGACTAGCTTTTTTACTGTAGGTGACCCATTATTACGCAATATTCGAATAGCCTGGCTCCATTTTTCACGACCGGAGCCGGATCTATAAAGTTGGGACAAGTCGCCACCTGCACTTTCCCAAAGACCATCTTGTTCTGGCCCACCGGGAAACAGTTTAGAAGCTATTTCCAAAAACTCATTCCACCATTCTTCTGAACTGATAGCATCTCGTTTCAATCCGCTGGCAGAAAGTTTGAGCCGTTGCCAGAACCCGAGCAAGTGGCTGGATTGCAACAAAGCTGAAACCAAGTCCTTTCTAATAGATCGATTATTATACAATTGATCAAGAACTTTATTCCATCTGTTTTTAGAGACAAGCCGACCAAATTCCTCCGATTCTGATGGTAAAAAGTGATGGTTTTGTATCAACTGCGCTGCGTGATCTTCTTCTAAATCGGGCAGTACACCAAACAGCCGTAGTTTCTTGGTGAGCGAAATAGTTTTGCTGCCAATAACATGCTGTTGCACTTGTGGCGATTGCATGCCCGTTTTTAACTCAGATTCGAGTTCATTGTAGCTTAATTTACGGCTAGCGAGATCATCAATTAACTCAGTGAGGGTTGCGCTAATAAACTCGGTACGTGCTTTTTCGGGAAGCATAGGCCAGATGGACGCTCGATGCTGATACTCTTTCAAGCTGTTATAGTTTCCACTGCTTAGAGTGTTCAGCAACGTTTCATTAAACGCATTTCCTGCCAGCAGGTGATCGAGAATTTTGAACAGGGTGTGTTGTGGGTTGGAAATACCCGACCACGCGTCACTACCTTGTTGAATTGCTGCTTTCCAGCACTGCTGCCAACCTCCGCTAGTTATGTCTATGCCGTTCAATAACTTGTTGTTTTTTACAATTAATTTTCCCGCGATGTGGTGCAAGCGAGCATCGGTGTGACTGGCTGCAACAGATACAAAAGAGCTTCCACTTATGCTGCCGGACAAGGCTTCTAGAGCTACGATATAATCTTCGTCTGTGTCTACACGTAACTGTGCTTCGATGGCCTTCTCAGCAGAATAATACTGCGCTGCCACTTTCGCGTGTAGCACAAGCCAACCCTTTTGTTCAGCCATGTGCAGTACCGCTTCGGCAACTGATGTTTCTAGCTTTGGGATTTTTAAAGTCAGCTCGTTTTCAGCATCATCCGGCAGCCAGCTAGTGTGTTGGGCTATCAACACAGGTTCATTTTTCATCCATTGCCACAAAATGTGGGCATCGCTCGGCTGTCGTTTTCTCAACCGGTTATTTGCATAGTCCAAGACTATGTTAACCCACCAGTTTTTCGTTTCAGCTTCCAGGGCTTTTACCAGCACAATACCGCATTCTTCCGCTTGGCTACCTTGAAGCAGATGGTTGGTAAGCCAGATACTCACCGCACTCGAAGCAGAAGGTATTGCATCCGGAAATCCTTTCCAGTTCTGGTATATAAGGGCCGTAAACATCTTTAGCGGTGCCTTAGGAATGGCTTGAAGAATGGCAGTCAACAACCTGTTTTTGCCTCTGATTCCAACCTTTTCATTGGGACTAGTCTGGGAAATAAAATGTGCCAATACCAACAAGTGGTTTAGCCCCGGATTCTCGTCGATTTGGTGGTAAGTTCTGCCATAATTCTGAAACTGGTTGAGCTTTTCAATAGATTCGATCTTCGGGGCAAAGTCGTCAATTAAAACTTGAAAAGGTGCGGCTTCACTGGTATTTCCCATTAGCCAGTGTGCGGCTGCGGATTGCAGGGTTGCAGTTTCTCCCGAATCGATTACGTGAAAGGAATTCCGTTCCCACAGGGTTTTAGAGTTTTCGGGAATGTAAAGCAGGTTGAGGTATTCATTTTTGGCATAAGAGGGACCAAATGCCGCTCCGATTTTCAGTGTCTGCTTTATCTCTATTGGTAACTGGGGCCAGATCCGTGCTATCCATTGCCAGTAGCCTTTCTCCCCTAACCAAACGAATGACTGGTTTTGTAGCAAAGCATTTGTAGCAGCGGCTTCCATTCCGTCCACTTCTTCACTTGTCACCATAGTCTCCTGCGAGTGGTACTCCTGGAGGTGAATTTCTGTTTCTTTCTGGATGCTGGGAAGGTGATATTGAAACAAGTCACTGAGATTGTGGACTCGATTCAGATCCGCTTTTGGAATGAACAGGGCGTGCGAAAACACTCGCCCGGAACGAAGCCCTGGACTTTTGTCAGGAAATGTTTTAATCAGAAGAAAATGATCTTCGGCAAAGAATCCTCGTATCACCGGGCCAGACAAAACCCCTCCCTCTGGCCGGTCGGCCAAATCGGTGTAACCGCTTACCCGCCTAAACAATTCGTTTTTTTCATCAGATGCAGCCAGCAGATTGTGTCCAGACGTTTTCCCTGGAACTTCTCCGTATATAGCCTGGTGAATAACTATCATAGTTTCAGAACTTTCTCGATGAGCCGGGTCAGGTCTTTTTCCCTAGGATTATCGTCCAGCACTAGAAATCCAAACTTTTGAGGCATTTCGTCCAGGTATTTATCGCGGGCCTCCTCCGTTTTCAGCGGGAATTCCTGAGCAGATACTCCAACTATATTGAAGGCTCCTGGCAACCAGTTGCCTACGATGAAATTGGCGAACAGCGGCATTTTCTGCCGAAAGATTTCGTCCGGGCTCAAATCGGTGTTCAGTTCATCCCAACAGGTTAAGGCAATGAGCAACCGGGGGGTATCGATGGGGTCTTTCATGCCTGTCCCGCGTGCGTGAAGCAACACTTGCAATAGCTCAATGAACTGGGATTGATCGGATGTACCAGAGATTGTAGCCTTCGTTTCTTTTTGGTCTTTTACAGCATACCCTTTCTTGCTTAAGTCGAAGCGGTGTTCAATTTCAGACGGGCGAATAAAGAGAATCCACCGATCGTTCATTTTCGCCCGTTCAATCCACGTTTTGTCGTATTCCATTAGGGCCACAAGGTCGCGTACCTGCTCCCCGCCATAATCTTTGCAATGCAATACAAATTCCTGCCCTTCGTAAATAACTGGGATTTTGACCTCTAAATTATCGGTAGAAGGAGTCGATTCAGTTTCTTCCCCGTCAGCTAATCGATTGTAGGCGCTTTTGATACCATCAATATTTTCAGGTGCAGAAGCCTGTTGCAACTTTCCTTTTTTACCAACTAGGCGACCATATAATTGAGCCAGAAAGGTGGTCTTCCCCGATCCAGGCGGTCCAATTATCAATATCTCGTTATTTGTTACCATAGCCACCTCGGTATAAAAAGAAAAAATCATCTGTTTGAGTGGCTGCGGGTGCAATGTGCAGGGGCTGCGGGCTAGCCAGTTGGTCGAGCACTGTTTTGGTCACTCCTAAATTATTGATGTGACAAAGTTGATCTGAGTCGGACTTCGAATAATTACTGATTTCCAGTGATACGGCACCGGGAAAGTCTTCGAACAGGCTTAGTTTGATGGTTTCTAGAATATTCTCACGCATCTGCTTGGCTAGGTCGGCTTTTGACCAGACGATCACTACCGGTCTGCCTCGCAGTCCGCTTTTCACCTGTTCGGCTAATTGAATTATGTCACGCCCCGCCCTGCCTCGTTGGTTGATGATAGCCTCGCAATCTATAAACAACAGGAACGCATGGGCGTTGTCATAGATCCAGCGGGCATTCTCAGCAGCCGGGTCGTTCACGTTGTCCGCCCATTTGGAAAATACTTCGCCTGATGAGTCAGCAAATAAAATGTCATGTAAAAAACCATCATGGCGTAGTGCGAAGTGATACAGACTATAAAAATCCTTATCAGAAGGCGTGGCATCGGGATTTCGAACCGTACCATCTTCCTGCACCTGCAACGTTTTGGCCTGCAATTCCCACCCGTTCAGCGTATAACTTCCGGCAAAGTCCCAGTTTTCGATGCGCTTACCGTTGAACAACAACGAGTACAGCATGGCTAGATAGGTGGTTTTTCCTGCCCCGGACGATCCTACCAAACCAATAATTTTAGGGGTACCCCGATGTGTCAGAAGGTCGAGCTGTTCAGGTCGCAACCATTCTCCCGTCCACGGAATAGAGGTAGCCGCTGCCAGCTTTTTAGCAGTTTTGGCAGGGGCTTCTGCGGCTCCAGCATTTTCGAAATACTGACATTGCTCGTGCAGTGGCCCAGCTAATTCAAGACAGAAATCGTCAGGGGCATAGCAACCTTCTTTGCTACATCTTCGCTTTGCCATGTCCTGCCTTATTTAGTGGTTGTCAGTTTATGTGCTTGCAACCCATGAAACAACCACACCGCCAGATCGGACAATGTCAGTTTGGCTGTTTTTTCGACACCCGTTTCTTTAAAAAAGTGTGCGGGTTCACCCGACTGCACGACATTGGCCCAGGCAATAAGTACGGGTTTGCGTGCGTCTCCTCCTGCAGCATATTCATTTAAAGCTTTTTGAATGTCCTTGTGCAGGTTGCTGCTCTCCTTTAACCAGTCGGTGAGCAGGCGTTCTTTCTCTGCTTGCTCTCTGTGCACGTCTTTCAATGTTTCCCGAAGCAGGTAATCCACACTTTCTGGGTAGATAGCCTCCACCTGTTGGGCAAGATCGAGCGCCATGGCAACGGCCGCGTTCAATGGGTCTAAGCTGCGGTAGCTGGTATTCAGTGAACGAGAATACAGCGATTGCTTCCACCAGAGGAGCTCGCTGCGCTTGTTGTTAGCGGTAATGCTGCTAGCTAACGAGGTATTTAAATCTTCGAAAAACGGTTGAAGTTGGGAGAAGTAGGCATCAAGATATTTTTGAATGGAGGTGGAGTTTGAGAAAATGGATTTTGCTTGTTGGGATAATGCTGAGTTGACAACTTCAGTAATTCTAGCAGCAGATTGTTCAGCCGCATATTTTGGCCAACTCCAATCATTATTACCTTGATAATGAGGGTTTTTTCCTCCGCCAGCATGTTGACTCCATCCTTGATAAACCATCGCGTCAAGTAAGTGCTTCTTTAGAACCTTTTCATCTATTACAGCCTCATTCACTCCTGAGATGGATACGTCTGTTTTCTTAAATTCAGTTGCCTGAAGTTTACGGCTAATTCCCCATGCAGCCTGTCCATTTTCCTCAGTTTGGTTGGCTAACCCCTGTAAAAGATTACGAATCACGCTCTCCTCGGAACCCAGTTGATAATGCCCAATCACATCTCGGGCAGTCAGCCAGACCAGTGCTGCCGTGGCCACATCATCTTTAGACAGTTGACTAAGCGATTCCAGGATCACGGCTCGAATATAGGTAGTGGATTTATCCTTAGTGGCAGTCACACTGTTCTTAAAAGCAGGCCATTTACTGATGATCACATTTTCCACC
Organism: Spirosoma migulaei; assembly: GCF_054776855.1. Lineage (NCBI taxonomy): Bacteria > Pseudomonadati > Bacteroidota > Cytophagia > Cytophagales > Cytophagaceae > Spirosoma > Spirosoma migulaei. Next base: position 119,742 of record NZ_BAAHBG010000046.1, read on the forward strand.
AGTTGCACTACAGGGTCGTTGTCTTTAACCAGTGGGTCGAGTGCAACAAGTGTAAATGGTATTATGTCGGCCTTAACCTTCTTTTTCGTCAGGTGGGTACTGACTTCCTTTACGGCCTTTTTCAGGTTTTCGATATTCTCTTGAACATCAGTTTTGATGTGCTGTTCGTTAAGGTAGGATTGAAGTATTGATTCAGTCATCTTGAAATGGTTTCTTGTGGTAATTCAATAAATAGACCACTATAGGTTCTATGTCTTTTTGACATATTATTCAACTATTTATGTCACATTTGACAGAGCTATTGAATTCAGTCCAAAATCCGACCTGTTTTTTGTTTCATCATTCCTCTTTTAAATGTGCCACAACTCTCAAATATACGCGACTCGGTTGAGTCAATCTAACCGGTAATGCTGTATTGACCCAATGAAACGGCAAACTATGTTAATCAACTGATATACCTGTTTTCCTCGTTTCTTACCGAGGTAGCCAGACCACACAACAGGGCTTTTGCTTACGTTGGGGTTGATAGCGGTGTGGAGTAACCAACTCTCGGACACAGCACCTTTCTCTTATCAAAAAGCCAGACCCATAAATCAGGTCCGGCTTGGCGCACTACAATCTTTGTTTAAGAGCTTGATCAACTGCTCGACAAACGGCATAACGTATCGCTTGGACGCAGAGCGATTTACGGGTTATCAAGGCACAAGCGCCCCTCTAGAGGCCGTACAACGGATTGTTAAATATGCGTTGATTGAGCCGACTGACCTAAGCGGTCAATTTTTCAGTGAAGAGTACTTTCCTGCCCCGGCTACATGCACTTGGTGGGACTGACTAATCAGGTGCCTATCGGCTGATGAATATCTGGGCCCCAAGCAAGGTTACCTTGAGTTCTCAAAGTATCAAAACTAAATTATTTCTTCTCTCTTTTACCTGATTATATACACTACTTAGCTATCCGGAGAACCCTTGACAGTTCGCTCATAACGGTCTGGTCGCCAGTTCAAGTCTGGCCGGGCCCACCATTTAATTCAATTACTTATTTATAATCCTATAATCGCAAAGTATATCGTGGGGTTACGCCGGGGTTACATTCCGGATGTGTATTCGTTTTTCGTGCCGTATTAAAATTAGTTTTTTGTGTCAAGAGTTAAATTTTGGGGTCCTCCACGTTCCTGAAGCGGGTGTCGATCTGGCAGACAAACCCAACCCATATCTTGATGTTCAAATGAATGCTTTAACAATTCTAGAAGCAATAATGCAAAAAGAAAAATCCTGCCCGAATAATTCGGGCAGGATTAAAATATCGTTATTTCCCTTGTTTCAAGAGGACATCAGCTTTTGCTAGAGTAGATTCTGTCCTCCTCCCCTAAAGCGTAACCACTGAATGCTGGAATCGAACACCCGATTGATACACACTATCAGGCGTTTGATACTTCAAGGCTGAGTGAGGCCTCTCGAAGTTATAACGCTGCACCAAACATCCAACGCTTCTTGAACCTGATGGATCGTTTGAAAGACCTGTAGATTTAAACATTCGCGTCGGATCGTGCCATTGAGCCGCTCTACTAGCCCATTTTGCATAGGCTTGCCTGGCTGAGTATACCGGATTTCAATACCATGTTTAAGGCCAAATTTGGTCATGGCAATGCTGATCATTTCAGGCCCATTATCGCAACGAATGTACTCAGGCTTACCATGAGTGGCCACCATCTGCTCCAGATAACCTACTAACTTTTTGGCCTTAAATGCGCCTTGAGCCACTACCAACAGGAACTTTCGGCTATATTCATCCAAGACATTGAGAATCCGTGTTTTCTTTTCTACCATGACCTCATCGCTGAAAAAGTCTAACGACCAGCCTTGATTTACCTGACTGGCTGCTAACGTATTAGGATTTTCTCGCTTGATAATTTTTCGTGCATGGAGACGTTACGCACCATCTCAACAGTTTGCCGGGCTGTAGGGCCTACATCTTTTTTAGGAGTTTGTAGGCTTCCTGAAGAATATCGTAGTCTAAACTTTTGTCTGCAAATAGTTTTTTCAGACGAGCATTCTCAGCCTCTAACTCCTTCATTCGTTTCAGTTCTTCAGTGTCCATGCCGCCATATTTGTTACGCCAATTGTAAAAGGTAGCTGGGGAGATATTGTGCTGACGACAAATTTCGTCAATCGATTGCCCTTGAGCGGGCAGGGCCAAGATTTCGACAATCTTAGCTTCACTGAATTGGCTCTTTTTCATGATAAACCATTGATTAGATGTAAAATACATGTTTTCTACTTATCAATGGCTACGCTGTTCGGAGGCAGGACAGGTGAACCTATAAAATCAGATTAGCCAGATGCAACGAGATTTAGACAAAGCGCTTAAAACCTGGAAGCAAACATAAAAAATCCGAGTAGTAGGTCTAATCAGACAAAAAGCTACAATAGGAATATAGATAATCTGTCCCTCCTTGACAAAAGATTTTGCGCTAATTCTGAAAATGCCAAGAGGCCCCAGAATAAGCATTCAATCCGTATTGTCGAAGCCGATCAAGTCTTCTGAACTCATCCAGCCATTGACCCAATAAAGCCCCCTTTTCCGCCAGATATTATTTAAAAAGTTGATTCAGTTAGTTAAGCAATCAGAGTCCGAGCAACTAGTAAGTATGGCCTAATTTTGATTTGTGTCGAGAGCCTAATTTGTGTGTAAGCCTCGCCTATCCTTTCTGGAAGGAACGGCCTCTGTATCTTCTTTGTGATCGGTTAGGCTATAAGTATCTATACCTTAATAAATACAAACAAATAAGAGTCATTTACTCATGTTCGTATAATTATAGTTTTAAACATTCTCTAGAATTGATGCTTATAAGGATAGTTTTGCCTATTTTGGCAGAAAGTGTGCTTTTGTCCTTTGCACGATTAAATTAATAACCCGTTTATGCACTGGCTACTCCTACTCCAGTGACAACCATGCAGACTAAACTTGATCTGTACCGTAAGGCAGTTTCCCTAGCCCAACTGGGCATCTGGGAACGAAACCTGGTAACGGAAGAACTCTACTGGAATACTGTCGTACGGACTATTTATGAAGTAGAGCCCGAGTTTGTTCCATCGGCGGAACGTAATTTGGTGTTTTATCTGGATAAGGTTGCCGCTCAACAATTGATCCATGACGTGATGGAATCCCGCCAACCTAAAACGGGAACGTTTCAACTTCGGGCGACAAGCGGTACGATCAAATGGGTACGCATCAGAGCCAATGTCCATCTGGAAGCGGGTGCCTGTACCGCTTTATATGGCACCGTGGAAGATATTACCCAAGAAGTCACCCTGATCAATGCCTACCTAGAAAAAGAACAACGCTTTCAGCAGGCATTTGATTTTGCCCCCATGGGTATGGCGCTGGTTTCACCGGAAGGCAATTGGCTTAAAGTCAACAACAGTCTTTGCCAACTAGTAGGCTACCCGGAAGATGAACTGCTACAGGTCACCTTCCAGGATCTCACCTACCCAGATGACCTCGATGCTGATCTAAAACAAATGAAGCAGTTGTTGGTGGGGGCAATCAATAGATACAGTATCGAAAAACGATACATCCATAAAAATGGTCAGCCGATCTGGGCACTTTTGAATGTTTCACTGGTACGTGACCAACAAGGCACTCCCTTATATTTTGTTTCGCAAGTGAAGGATATATCCGAACGAAAGAAATATATAGATGTCTTACAGCGGGAACGATTACGGCTGGATAATATTATCCACAGTACGGGTGTTGGGACCTGGGAATGGGATCTGGCCAGTAATCTAGTCATTTGCAATGACCGATCAGTGGCTATCTTAGGCTATACTTCCTATGAATTAAGCAGCGACATGACGACCTGGCATAGCCTGATTCATCCGGATGATCAGCCCGCTAATGCACGACTACTTAAGCAATGTTTTCAACGAACACTCGATTTTTATGCCTCCGAATGCCGTATGTTGCATCAAGATGGCCGTTGGATTTGGGTGGAAATTCGGGGAAAAGTCATTGACTGGTCAGAAGCCGATCAGCCACTGTTTATGCTGGGAACGTACATGGATATTCACGAGCGCAAAAGCTTGGAAGAAGAGCAGCGTAAAACGTTAGAAATCGTGAGTGAGCAAAATAGCCGTCTGTTAAACTTTGCCCATATTGTTTCTCACAATCTCCGTTCCCATGCCGGCAATATTCAAATGCTAGTGGATATCCTGATCCATGAACAGAATGAAGAAGAACGGCAAGAATATACCGCCATGCTCCGCTCAAATACCACTAATTTACAGGAAACACTGGTGCATCTCAATGAGGTGGTTCAGGTACAGGGTACGGATCCAAAAAATAAAACAACGGTAAAGCTACGTCATGAACTAGAACGCGTCCTGACTAGTTTGTCCGAGTCGCTTCGAGCGACTCAAGCTCAGGTGCATATCGACGTCAGTGAGCAGCTAGCCATTCGGTATGATCCGGCTTACCTGGAAAGTATTTTATTGAATCTGATCAGTAACTGCATCAAATATCGACATCCAGATCGGCCACTCATGATCACCATCGTGGCCTCAACCGGAATGTGTTTCACCCTACTGAAGATAACCGATAATGGGTTAGGTATTGATCTGCAGATGCATGGTCATAAGCTGTTTGGTATGTATAAGACCTTTCATGGCAATACCGATGCACGTGGCATTGGCTTATTTCTGACTAAAAATCAGGTAGAAGCTATGAATGGTCGAATTACGGTTGAAAGCCAGGTCAATGTCGGCACCACCTTTACTGTCACAATCAACTCATAACCAATGAAAAAACTGGATATTGCCTGCGTGGTCGATGATGATAAACTGTACACCCATATCCTGTCCAAACAGATGAAAATAACCAATTTTTGTGAGACCTTGCTGGTCTTTCATCATGGTCTGGACGCCTGGAATTACCTCAAACCCATCCTGGCCTCGCCAGAACTCTTACCGGATGTGATTCTATTGGATTTGAATATGCCCGTCATGGATGGGTGGCAATTTCTGGATGCGTTTGTCGACAGTAATCCCGCCAAGAAAATAACGATCTATATAGTCAGCTCTTCGATTGATTTGGCAGATCATGCCAAAGCGGCGAGTTATAAGGACGTTTCCCGTTTTTACATCAAGCCGATTACGAAAGAAAACCTGGAAGAGATGCTCACCGCCGTTCATGCTTGATCGTTGGGTAAAACGGCCGTGGCGCAGCTAGGCAGAAGCAGTAGGATTGATTAAAACTTGGAACTACCAATATACCATTCAATATATTTTTACACTAAGTATTTATACTTAGTGTATATTGGTAACAGTTAAAATCCTATTGTTATGAACCTATTCAGTACTATTTTTAGGGGTGGAAGAAAGCCTAGCTCACCCCAATCATCGGAGATACTTCCGAGTCCGCTTGTCGATATGCATTTGGTAGAAGCCCGGCAAAGCTTTAAAACGGGTGACTACCCAAAAGCGCTACTTCATTGCCAAGAAGCCTTGAAGTTAGATGCTACGAATGCGGAAGCCTATCGTGTCCGGGGGGTTACCAAATATCAACTTCAGGATCCAACTGGCGCCGCGGAAGATTTTCAATGCTCCTTGCAATTCAGTTAATTCAACCTGGTAAACCAGGCTTAGTTGATTGCTACTTTACCTCCAAAGTCGGAAAAGTCATTACTAATTGTCTACCCCCGCCTTTAGACTTCGCGTCAATTTCTAATGCTCGGTTCTATCCATCGTAACCAGAAGCTAGCGGTCTTTGGTTGTTACTGAACTAAGGATTTTATTACGAATATGCGTTTGTAAGCCGCTTAATAGACTATTGTGTAAATAGTCGTACTATTTTTCACCGACTAGTACCCTGTTTAATGTTAAAGCATCCTGCTTTTGGGAAATCAGCATGTTTGGTTCTATCCACACCAACAGAGGTCATCCCGTAAGGAACACACGATGATCAACATACTGTTTTTACCCCTATTCTGTGGGTGTTCGAGTCCTCTTGATTAATTCATAGGGATAACATTTCTAAGCACTTATAAGTTAGGTAAGAAGTCAACTTCACTCTACACATTCCTACTCATGGGCAATCTGCTATTTACCATTGCTGTTATCTTAATCATTATCTAGCTACTTGGCTTCTTGGGCGTTTTAGGCACTGGTATTGCCAGCAGTGGTCTCATTCATATCCTACTGGTAATAGCGGTGATCGCGATCATTTTACGGTTGATTCGGGATTGATAGCCCATAGAGCCTTCTAAATGGCTTGCCTAAATTATAAAAGTGTCCCTTAGTCGCCTTATTACTAACCTTGTTGACCAGCGGCCTTTTTCTCAGCTTAATTCACACCCGACAGATACTCCTCTGCTGGGTCAGGGTATTCGGCTAGCAAGGGCACAATTTTTTGCCAATAGTCGATCAAAAACCAGTGGATATTCATTTGGGGATCGTCAATCTGCTCAAAGGCAGCGATCATCTCATCATCTAGGTTGGGGGGTGCCTTTTTGATGACAAAGGTCAGGCCAAAATAGATGGCTTCCAATTCGAAGTGGCTAAATTCATGTTCCAAGCTTCGAGGCACGACACCTGGAAAGACCACTTCTGTGGTAACCAGCGTTTTGATGTATTCTTTGAGTAAGTAAATATTCTTCCGCAGAGGCATGAAGATCTTGTTTCTAATGGCATCGAATGATCTATCTTGGGGTAATATACGTTTATCTAATTATACCCCTAGTCAAATTGTGTCAAATTGACACAAGAATTAATTAAGTGGCGGCTTGTCGTATCATTCTGATTAGAACCCTTCCTCTTAAGTTCCAGCATACCGATTTTAACACATTTTATGCGGTGGTAATATTGTAGAAATTGTAATATGGCTTTGACCATCCTAAATCCATTGGCTTAATCCACAGTCTGTTTGTAGTGGTCTTTTCTTACCTCCCTGTAAGTATTCACATCTATTAAACGATGATTAAAACAATTGAAAAAACATAATCTTTCGTATTTTAGCAAAACAAGATACTTGATAAAACGCCACCGTACGAGAATGAAAACGACCTTTAACGTGCTGATCGTGGACGATGACGAAGACGACCAATATTTGATAAAAGCCGCTTTTGAGAGGGACTCACACCATTACAACCTGCAATTTGCGGCGGATGGAACCGACGTATTAGAAAATATTGAAGGCCCTCAATTTCTACCTGATCTGATCTTATTGGATCTAAACATGCCTGTCATCAATGGCTTCGAGGTGCTCAAACATTTGAAGAATTCCCCACTTTATCGGCATGTGCCCGTGGTTGTTTTAACCACGTCTGATGATGAGGATGATATTAATCGCGCCTATCAATTGGGAGCCAATACATTTTTAACCAAACCGATTAATCATCAGGCTTTAGTGGATTTAGCCGAACAGATTCGCTTGTATTGGTTTACATTGGCTAAGACTCCGAGCCGTCAGATGAATCACAAACCAGACGATCAAACGAATATAAATTGATCAAGCCAGGATCAATTCCCATTCCTGGCGGAGTTGCTTTAACGGTTCTTTTATTGGCTTTCCATCAAAGGCTTCGATTGGTAATAGTATATGTTGCCCATTGTCAATCAGTTCAATGTGAATCAGTTGCCAGCCCTTCTTGGGTAACATCGTCAGGGCTTCCAAACACATTTCTAGTTCAATAGCTCCGTAGGCCAAACTTCGATATTCACCTTGTGGGCTGATAGCCAGAAAGATCACCATTGCCATTGTGTTTAACCGTTGTTTCAATGGCTAACCACTTTAGGATAATTGTGGAATGATTTTGTTGGATAAACCTATTCAACGGCCTACGTTGTTACCTTATTGGTATTCTTGTTAAATCATTATATACCTAATAAGGTAATTCTGTTTGTTTTGTTATCTTATAATCGCCAGGTGTGTTGGCTCAATATCATTACTCTGTTTCCTATCTTTCTTTTCTAAATCAAAAGGAATATACTTGCAGTTTTCAACCAACAACATGATAGTGTCGAATATCTTGGCAGAATTGGTGTTTTAAAAGTTGTAAAGCCATCCGATAGCGTGTTTTGACCGTACCTAACGGCAAACAGAGTTGAGTAGCTATCTCTTGTTTTGTGTAATCCCCGTAAAACGTTAGTTCAACTATGTGCCGATATTTTGGCTCTAGATAAATAAGCATGGATTGATACAGCGGACCATCCGAAAAGCTAAGATAGCATGATTGATCGTTGTGTCTGGCTAAGTACTCGTTGGCTGACCGGCGCACCTTTTGCTTTCTCAACTCATCTAAGGCAATATTCTGAGTGATGGTTAACAACCAGGTAAACAGACGGCCCTGCTGAGCATCATAACTATCAATTGTTGACCAGATTTTGATAAATACATCCTGAAGCAAATCTTCTGCTCGTGGCTGATCCTTCACCAATCGCAAAAGCGTCCCTAAAAGGGCGGGTGAATAGGCGTCATATAAAGTAGAAAATGCCGTAGGTGATTTAGCTTTGAGAGCTTGAACCAACTCGATTTCCGCTTGCAAAACAGCGTTCATGCAAAATGCGTTAATTGACCTCTAGGAATTTAAGATAAACCAACCTAAATTTAAAATGTTATTATATACGTGAAATTACCGTTTTCGGTTTCGTACTTTACTTTCCAAAGTACGAAAATCACTTCTTAATCTCTTCGCCAGAATGATGACTATCTTAGGCTATGCAGGACGCTCAATCTGTATTCAAGCAAGTGTATCTAGAGACCAATAGTATTGAAATGGGGATTGCAGAGCTCAAACGGCATGGCTTTAGCCAAAATGATACGATTCAGGTGCTAATGCACGTATTGAACATGACCGTTGTGGAAGCCGATAAACGTGTGATGAACTCATTGGTATGGAGCAACTAAATTGACAAACCAACATTTATTGATATTTTTTTGTAGATTGGTCATCTATTAGGTAAGCACTTCTAACTGAGGCTCCTTCTCCGCCCCCTGTCGTCTAAGCTGTCGGTCGGGATACTTCATTACTAACCATAGTAAATGACACGGCATGCGAACGAATTGTCTGGTTCGAACCAACAGGCTTTCACCCGCTTTTATGATACCTATGCCCCTAAGGTGTGGGGCCTTATTCTTCGCGCCAAACTGCCTAGTTTGCAGTCCGAACGTATTCTAAGCAACACCTTCAAGAAGGCTTGGCCACAGCTTAGCCAGCAGACATCAACCAATGCGTCTACGTTTACTTGGCTACTCTCCTTAGCTTATAGCGAGGGATTGCCGTCTATCCAACCAGCAGAACTAATGCAAAATGACAATCGTTCATCAAAACCTGTATATGTTTTACTGGCAGGGTGTAACCCCAACGATCAAGCCTTGCTGGCACAGAGTTTGAAAACCAGTATGCCCCAGATTGATATTGGCTTTATCACAACCGCCAATCAGACATTACAGCACTTGCAAAATATATCGTTGGAAGCCAATAAGTTTCCTCGACTACTCTTGTTGAATGTAGAAGGATCATACGACCAGGTCGATTGGCCGATTTTACAACAAATCAAAGCCAATTATCGTCAATTACCCATTGTGCTTATTAGTACAGACCAACAAGGTGACTTTGCTTTACAAGCTTATGATCTTGGCATTAATTCCTTCTTGATCAAGCCCTTAGACTTAGATGAGTGGAAAACGAAATTGGCCGCACTGGCCGACTACTGGCTTTCCATTGTTACCTTGCCCAATCAACAAAAACGCTAAAGCGATTTAAAAGCCGGTCATTCTACTCAATTGAGCTATGGTTTTTTTCTTAACGACGATTGATCAACAGGGGGTGTCTCGCGAATTTTCTCTGATAGGTGACTTAGAAGTAGCCTGTAAACTCTTTGATCATGTCGCCCAAAAAGGCCATATCCTGCTTAAAGCAAGCGTTGTAGACGGCGACCGATCCAGTGATCTTCCACTTGAATCGTTTTATGGGCCAGCCAGCTTGCCAGTTATCGAAGCACTCGAGCGGGAGTGGCAACACATCTTAAGTGAGCCCATTAACATTCGATCCGTTTGTGCCCAGAAACTTCCTAATATGATTTCTAAGCGGATCAAGCGACATAAAACTTGCATTTTTCAGTTAGAGCAAGCTGTTGTCCAAGCAGAGCAACGTCTTCAACGCGTTGCTACAACCATTCATCGTGAACCCCACCGAGGTCGGATGCTTCATCAGCTCGAAGGCCTCCTAAAGCGCCACCAGCAAAACTTAGCTACTGAACGAGCCAGCTTCTTCACGTTCTTAGATCAAGTAATTCACTAAACAAACTGGCTAGAGGGATCGACTAACTTTGATCAACCTTGTCACATTGAATACCTTCGGTTGTGTTGTCATACCGCCATTAAATCGTTTCATACTTTTCTTCCCCTAAAGCAAGAAGGGAGCCCGTTACCTAGGTTTAGCTAACAAACTAGTTCCACATATAGTATCGGCTGGTTTAGTCATTACACGAATGGCTAAACGGATGGAAATGATACACTTTTGAGCTGTCAATCCCAAGGTCGACACACGAAGCTTGCTTTATGGAGGTTCAACACTTGAGGATTGTTTCGAAACCTTAACCATGATGACTAACGAAGGGTGGAAATTACTCCATGCTGATTTAATTACCAAGGAAACACCGATGGCACTACCTATCAAAGCTTTTGATGGTGTTTCTTTAACAGAGCCACAATAAGAGCTTTGTCATGAGTGGGAAATGATTTTAGTTTGATCAGCTTTTCCGTCATTATGCTATTTCGTACTTTACTTCCCAAAGTACGAAATAGCATAGGATCGCTTCAACTAAAAATTTATGGTTTTATATAGGTGCTAGGGGCCTGATTTAAGGCTAGTCAATGGTAGAGGGTGACTACTTCCCCCCAATACTTGTACAGCATTTCAAAATCGCTAATCAGGCGTAAAAAATTGGTAGGTTTGCCCAAGAAAGAATGCGCACCTAGATCGTAAGCCGTTTTAACATGATCTGGATCTTGAAAAATACTTAGCACAATTACGGGCAATGTAGGCCAGTCTAATCGGATTGTTTTGAGTAATTGCCATCCTGCTTCGGGATATGGCAGATAAATATCTAGAAAAACCAGTTTTGGAAACTCAATGTGACTACTCTTTTCTTGCTTTAGAAATGCCAGAGCTTCTGGGGCCGTCGAAAAAAAAGTAGGTTTTGCTTGTGGAATAGCTTTTTGCAAGCAAAACTTAAGAAGAAATTGGTAATCGGCGTTGTCCTCAACAATTAGTATTGGGAAAGGGCGATTAAGGGCGGGACGATTAATGTTGTCAACCATTGTTAAAGAGATTTATTCCTCAATCGACTCTCCTCGTGCCGAATTTCTAGATGTAATATAATATTTTTAAGATAAAGCCGGTTTCGTAATTTTCTTCTTAAAGTACGAAAGCTGACCCCCGTTTGACCCCCCTCCCCGCCCCTGAAACTTGACGTTTTGGGCGTTTCTGGTATCTTTATTTTCGTATTTCCTAGAATAGTACGAAAATGGAATTATTGGAAATCGGCTAATCTTCACGTGTTGTCACCCTTGCAATTCTAATATGTCATATTAGAATTGCAAGGGTGATCCTAAAAGTTCAGTGAAGGAAAATCATATCTATGGCACCCTATTCGGTGTTTTAAGTTTGTACGATGTTCGATCTGTTTCGACAGTCTACTCTAGCAAAAGCCTGTTTTATCGTTCAATATTCTCTTCCAGCATATATCGGGAAAACCACTGAAAATCACGCTCAATGGTCGTTTTATTATCGTAAATATCGTGGGACTCTACTTTCAAGCTAATTGGTGTCAGTTGTTTTCGGGCATGATCAATGGCCGCTTCATCCTCATGATCGTCAAAGCGTGTCTCAAAAATCGTTAGAGACGAATTTGGCAACACAATCCGCGTGACCGAGTCATTGGTTGGGGCAAACAGATAAGATTTTTGCTCAAGGTTGATACAGGCTTCTATACTGGTATAATCCACACCATTTTTGCGACAGGTTATTCTGTCAATGATTAAAGGGCCAAGACCATTATTACGTAGGTGAACTGCTATTACCTGTTGGCGGTCCTCCAACACAATCTGTCCTAACGGCTTAAGCGACTTTTCGTTATGAAGCCGTTGCAGATACAGTTGATAAAACGTGGCAAGCAACGCTAGCACTGAAATCAAAATTGCCAAGACAACCCTTCTTTCCGATCTTTCACAGACCCGCTAACCAGTTGATACAAGATAATTTTGCCTTGAAAACAAAAATAAGCTACATGGGTCTTTAAAGTACACAATCCCTATATCAATTAATCATGATGATCAAGCGGCAAAATCAAGCTATTATATTTCGGTTGAGCGGCTCTATCAATATTCGAGCGCTCAAATCATCCCATAATATAAACCACCCCTATTCTCGCTTATATGCCATATCTTATATCATTTATCTATTTTTTAACAAAACATTACTAATCAGATATTTGCCATACAATTTTGCATGAATCGTGAATTAATATTCTTGCATTTACGTTTCTACTGAGCTATAATTACAACATCATAAAGAGGTCATCATGAAAATAGACGAGCTTAAAAGCCACCTCAAAAAGGGGGAGGTTTATCGGAGAGTTGATTTGGCCAAATGGTCAAAGTCGATTGATCGTCATTTAGATCAGCTTGTTGCCGACGGAACACTGCAAAAACTGGCAACAGGCATGTATTATGTGCCGAAAGAAACTGCCTTTGGACAAACACCGCCAAACGAAGAAATCCTAATACGCCGATTTTTAAACGATGATCGGTTCCTATTAACCTCTCCCAATAGTTATAATAGCTTAGGAGTTGGAACCACGCAGCTTTATAACAAACGCATTGTCTACAATCATAAACGTCATGGCGAGTTTAAACTCGGCAATCGAAACTTTTCGTTCCGTAAAAAGCCCCATTTCCCAAAAAAGGCCACCCAAGAATTTTTATTAGTGGACCTGCTCAATAATCTGGACACACTGGCCGAGGATCAAAATCATGTTTTAAAAAACGTATTTACAAAGGCCTTAACAATGGATACCCACAAGCTGAAACAAGCGGCTTCAGAATATGGCCATGTGAAAACCAAGAAATTATTAGAACCCTTTATCCAAACTGGCGAACAGTCCCACTATGCCCACTAGTTATCTGCACGAACGCAGGGATTTTCTAGATTTACTGCGTATCCTTGAAGAGGAAACGGGTATTCAAGCCGGTTTGATCGAAAAGGATTATTGGATCATGCACGTGCTGTATGGGCTAAAAAAGCAACCATTCGACTTCGAGTTAAAAGGTGGAACATCCCTGTCGAAAGGCTATAAGATCATCGACCGTTTTTCCGAAGATATTGACATCCATATCAAAGCTCCGGCTGCACTAGGGGTTAATGAAAACCCGAAGAACACCAAAAAACAGGCTGTAGAAGGCCGAAAAGCATTTTACGACTGGCTGGCCGCGACCATAAAAATAGATGGGATTGTATCCGTCGAACGAGATACCAATTTTGATGACACAGAACATTACCGTAGCGGAGGTATACGATTACATTATCAAAGCCAAACCGAAACGATTGACGGCGTTAAAGAGGGGATATTGCTCGAAGCTGGATTTGACACCGTTCGTCCCAATCAAGCTCTAACGATTTCATCATGGGCATTCGACAAAGCGATTGCGAATCCCAAAATCAGTATCATCGACAATCGAGCCATCGATATCCTTTGTTATCACCCTGGCTACACGTTCGTCGAAAAACTGCAAACCATTGCGACGAAGTTTCGCCAAGAGCAGCAAGGTGGAGAAGTTCGTGTTAATTTTATGCGGCAATATTATGACGTTGCTCAATTATTAGACAATGAACAAGTGCTTGCATTCATTGGCACTGACGACTACGAACAACACAAACAAACCCGATTTCCGAAAGTAGACTTGGTTGTTCCAATAGCCGAAAACGAGGCTTTTTTATTGAATGATCCTGCCATGAGAGCAAAATTTAAAAGTCGCTATGAAGGCACCTCATCACTTTATTATAATGGACAGCTAGAGTTTTTAGCTATTCTGGCCAAAGTTCAGGAGCATTTACACAAGCTGTAATTCTATATTGATTACAGCTTTGCTATTTATCAGCATACCTTAAAAACCACTGAAAAGCACGCTCAAGAGTCGTTTTGTTATCATAGATGTCACGGAACTCCACTTTTAAGGTGATCGGTGCCAGTTGCTCACGGGCATGTTCAATGGCCGCATCATCTTCATATTCATCAAAGCGTGTTTCAAAAATCGTTAGCGAGGAATTCGGCAGCACAACCCGCGTAACCGCGTCATTGGTTGGGGCAAACAGATAGGATTTGGGTGCCAGAAAAGCAAGGCATTCTTCCAAATCGGCATGGACCATTCCATTCTTACTACAGCTCATCTTTTCGATGATTAAAGGCCCTAATCCGTTGTTGCGCAACTGAACGGCAAGTGTCTTTCGTTGGTCTTCCAATACAATCTGTCCCAGCGGCTTAAGGGACTTTTCATTATGAATACGTTGCAGATATAATTGATAAAACGTGGCTAGCAATGCTAGCACTGAAATCAAAACTGCCAAGTTGGCCTCCCATGACGCAAACGCTTATGATGCAGAAAGTACCTTCTTACCAAAAGGTGCTTTCCAGTTAGGCTATTATTCTATAATCTTGCAATAATTTCAATCGTTCCCGGGCCTGCAATTCATAGATCAATGGAATAAATCGATGATAGAGGCTGCATTGCGGGTCTTTACCATTCACCCTATATACCGGACAGCCACTGGTGCAAACTGCCCTGTAACGACAGGAATGGCAATCTTGAGACTTCATATCTTCATAATGGCTGCCCTGCTCGATCATATCCACCAAATCCATATCCGTGTTGAAGAGATTATATGATAGCTGGGTGTCATCGCCAAAATGGACATGGCAATAATTGACTGTGCCATCCACATAGATCGCCCCACCCGAAAAACCCGATGCGCAGGTCTGAAAGCCTAACCCACTGGGCTTTAGATCACAGAATTGATGACGCTGGGAAAATCGCCAGCCATGTCCGATGGCCTCTTTCATCAACCCATAGGATTCCGATAAGTATTTGTCCAGCTTTTCCGCATCAATAGCTTCACCTTTCACAATCGAATAGCGAAATGGAACATCCAGATCGATAAGATAACGCGTTAGACGTGGTAACCCCAGCAGGTTGCTGTTCGTAACAACTGTATTGGTCGATACCGGAATTTTCTGCGCTAACAGAGTCCGCAAATTCCGGTCAATGAGTGCAAAGCTCCCTGCCCCTGACTTAAACGTGCGGGTACTGTCGTGATCCACATCTAACCCATCCAACGAAATCCCATAGCTAATACCGTACTCCTTTGAGAAGGCTACTATCTCATTGGTTAAAATAGTCAGGTTGGTAATAAATGAGCATTCCAACTGACAACCGATGTCCTGCAAGGTTCTTTTGGCCTGTGGAATAAAGGGTTTCCAGGCTTTGAACTGACTAAGGGGCTCTCCTCCCGCCAAGCGCAGTTTGATGGACTTGAGGCCACGTTTCTGAACCGTCTCCACCATCTTATTCAATAACTGTTGGCGGGTCGTCTCCGACATGCCCGACGTGGTGTTGAGCGTTGAGATATAGCAGTAGCTACAGGTCAGATTGCACCGATTGGTGGTGTGAATCCAAAAATTGAGCGATTTGGGGCTATTCGGCTTTCGCGGTGAACTAAACAGCTGGTCAAACCGGATGATTTCGGTTCGAGCCAGCAGGTTTAAAAACTCCTCAACCACATCAGCCGCAATACCGAATTTCTCGCTTAGGGCTGATATCGAAGTTTGATTGTCAACAGCCGCTAGAATGTCAGACTGCGCCCGGCTAAGAATCCGTAACGAATTCGGGTAAGCACAGTTGACGGCAAAGGCATGTTGATCGTCAATAGCTCTAAGCAGCAGTTGTGGTGACTTGATCGGTACGAATGTCTTCATCGTCTGCGGTTGAAGAATAGCTGATACAATCGCAATTGGCATTTGCGGATGGAATAATCAATTCATGTTGTCCGAATAGCTGTTTGATGACAGAGGCATCATCGAATAAGATGCTTTGTTGATCTATCGTTGTCATGGCAGTAAGTTTAGATTCTAGTCGGGCCTTTAATAGGCTAATTTTTTAGCAATAATAGAAGCATAAGATAAAATGTAAGCTAATTTTGGCTTTAAGAATTTAAAGCTGTACTTATAATAATCTAATATGGCCACTATCATGACTATTGGTGAAAAGATTAGGAGCCTACGTGCAATTAAAGGTTACTCTCAGGAGACAATGGCTGATCTGATCGGCATCTCATCCATTGCTTATAGCAACATAGAACGGAATAAGACTGATATTAGCCACTCTCGCTTAGAGCAGATTGCAAAAGTACTAGGAATGGATCTTATCAGCCTGCTTTCCCACGGAGAACAGATTGCCAACATCTTCAGTAACTGTACAAACAATAATGTAGTTGGCACAGGCAACATTGTATATTCAGAGCAGGAACTCCGTCATCAATTAGAAAAGGCCAACTTGACTATCGCTTTGCTAACAGCAGAAAAAAATAAAGCTGAAATGGAGGCTAATTACTGGAAGGAAAAATACACGCATGAACAAAAATCATGAGCTTGCCTTCCACAAGACCATTCTTGATGTACCGGTTCTCTTTGCAAATTCATAAATTTGCAAATCAGGCACTTAAGATGCATATATATGTCGTACAGCGACCTTTTAGCCCAACAGGACAAAGAACTTGAACGGCTCAATCAGGAGTATTATGCGGATCAGGCAACGATCCGGCAACTGCAAAACGATCATTACGATAAGGCAAAGTATGATGGCCAGTTAGATCGGCTCAAAACACTCCACGAAAAGAAGGTCAAAGATGTACAAACACGTTTTGCACAGGAACAACGTGAATATTTAGGAGAGCCAACCCCACCGGAACCATCACCTGATATTTCCCAGAGCCAGGATAAGGCGGCTGACATGATCAAGGCTTACAGACAGCAACAAACTTCAACTCAAACCGAGGATCAACAAAGCACGGGCGGAGGTCAAGAAGTCAAACGATCTCAGCTTATTAAAGGCCAGCCTGTCGATGAAGATGAAGTCAAAAGGCTAGCGCAACAGACCCGTGAAAAACGCGAGCAAAAGTACCAACAACAGCATCGGCGTGGTTTTAGACGATAAATTAATACAGCTATTAACTCTTGGAACAATTTATAGAGCTCAATCGCATATTTTACCAATTATCAGCTCCTTTCGGTCATGCTGCTAAAAGTGATAATATAGATCTAGAAGAGGCTGTTGATTCTCGAATGGGAAGATCTATAAACTGGGATGAGTTAGTCAAAGAATATCGTGTCGTCATACTCGCCGAAGCAGGAGCCGGAAAAACTCAAGAGATTCGCCATACCACAAAAGCTCTTAAAAGAGATGGCAAGAATGCATTTTTCATTCGTCTTGAGCACATATGCGATGGTTTAGAAAGCGCATTTGAAATTGGGACATACCAAGGATTTACTAGTTGGTTGAATTCAAATGAAGAGGGCTGGCTATTTTTAGATTCTGTAGATGAAGCACGATTGCGAGATCCGAGAGACTTTCAAAAAGCAATTCGGAAAATAGCCTCGCAAATATCTGACGCCCTTTTAAGAGTACATATCGTTATCACTTCCCGTGTAACCGCTTGGAGGCCAAAAACAGATTTACAACTCTGCGATGAGCAATTTCCAATTACATCTTTGCATGAAAAGACCAGTACCGAAGAGCTTCATTTAGATGAAGCTCCTATAACACCCACAGATAAGAAGGCGGGATTTAAAATATATTCATTAGCCGATTTAACTAGGGAACAAATTATCTCTTTTATATCATCGAAGGGAATTGAAGATAGCTCTAAATTCTTACAGGAAATCGAGAGCCAGGACGGCTGGGCATTTACAACGCGTCCCCAAGATTTAGAAGAGCTAATAGAGTTTTGGAATGATAATTATCGAATAGGTACCCGTTTCGAGCTAATGCAACACAGCGTGGCACGGAGGTTAAAAGAAAGAGACCAAGATAGGGCCGAAAGCATGCCTTTAGCCTTAGAAAAGGCACAGAAAGGTGTTCGTCTTCTTGCGGCTGCATGCGCCGTAATGAACGAGTCAATAATAAGAATTCCAGATGGGACAAACAACTCAAAAGGTATAGATATAAAATCCATTTTGATCGGTTGGGACGATAAGGCATGCCAAATATTATTAAACCTACCAATATTCGATGAAGCGATTTATGGCTCTGTTCGCTTTCATCATAGATCCGTGCGAGAATATTTAGCTGCAGAATGGTTTTCTGAAGAGTTGAAAAACGAAGGTTCACGACAGAAAATTGAAAGCTTATTTTTTCGTAACCAATATGGGTTACAGGTTGTATTGCCCTCTTTTAAACCAATCTTGTCATGGCTCGTTTTGTTTGATTCTAAAGTAATGTACAAGGTATATGAGCTTGAGCCTGAAATTATCTTACAAGGCGGAGATCCGAGTAAACTGCCGCTAGAAATAAGAAGAGAAATCCTTATTTCAGTTTGTCACAAAATTTCACTAGGCTTATCTGACAGATCTATTGAAAACTATGCATCAATAGCACGTTTTGCTTTGCCTGATATGGCAGACATTATTGTTGATTTAATCGAGAAATATAAATCCAATAAAAGTACCACCGATTATTTATTAAATTTGATTTGGCATGGGCGTATAAAACAAGCCTTGCCAATAGCAAAAAACTTCGTTTTAAATCCTCAAACGGAGAAATATATTAGAATTACGGCCCTGAAGGTTGTAAAAGAGATAGGTATACAAAGAGATTTGAACGCGGTAATAGACGTATTTATTCATGAATCAGAGCCGCATGATAGAAGTTTTTTCGCTGAGTTAATCAACTCCTTAGAGACAGGTAGCGAATCTGTGAGGTATATCCTGAAAGGGCTAGACAATACTCAACCTAAAAAGCGATACGACCATGATCCGTTAGGTTATGCGCTCGTGAACTTTATTGAGCGTTTAGATTGCGATGCTGCTTCCGAATTGGTGATCGGGATTGATAAATTTCTACGGTCTGAGCCAGTAATTGAACCAAACCATTGTGAAATTTCACAACAATACGGGTGGCTGTTACCGATAAGTGCAAAAGCAATCGAAACATTAATTCTAAATAAGGACTCAGCGATATTTAGCCCTGAAAGCTTATTTGTATTGATAGAGTTACCAGCCTTTACAGAATATGGTGATTTTGATGACTTCCCTTTGAATTCTGATATATCGGAACAAATTGCTCAATGGAAAGAATTAAATCATGCCTTATTCTGGAAGACAATTGAAGAAACAAGAAAGAAGCACGAAAGACCTTTGACTAACTTTTGGGAAGTCTGGGGAAGGAGAGCATACTGGCACTTTGAGAAAAGTGACTTCGATTCTATTACTACAGATATCTCAAGTCGTCTGCTTTTAGATGACCGGCTGGTTGCCCTTTCTCTAGCTTTCCGAATTTATCAAGACAATGGTTGTCTAAAAGAATGGTTTAATAGTATTGAAAAGGCGGTTGCTAATGATGAAAATTTAAAGACAAGGTTTAACGAATTTTTGCAACCGCCTATCCATCCCGATGAATTAAAAAGGCTAAAAAAGGAAGACGCTCAAAGGAAGCGCAAGAATAAAGAGCGGGAGAAAAAGCGGCTAAAAGAACATGTTGATAATGTAAAATGGCTTAACAAAAATTATCAAGAGCTTCGATTTAATGGTTTAGAAAAAGGCTGTATTTCAAATCCTCAATACTTCATGTTTGAGCGTATGCATAGTTCAAAGGGAAGTTTTAGTCTAACCGTTGGGAATTGGCAGAGCTTGATAAAAGACTATGGGAAGGAGGTGGCTGAAGCTTTTCGGGATGGTCTAGTCGGTTTTTGGAGGACATACATCCCAACATTCCTCTCTGAAAGTGGAGAAATAGATAATAAAATTCCGGATGCCATTTCTTTTGGATTATCTGGGCTTGAAATAGAATCAACTGAGACCCCTAACTGGCCACAAGCCCTTAGCCTGGAAGATGCCAAAACAGCCTGTCGATATGTCTTCCAAGAGCTAAATAGCTTTCCTGATTGGTTCCCTAAATTATACAAGGAATTCCCTGATATCATCCATCAATTAGTAATTCATGAAATCAAATGGGAGTTGAAAGTTGGAACCCCAAATACATCTAGGCTTTATATTCTAAGCAAGGTTAGCTATCAATGTGATTGGTTATGGGATGGAATTGCTCCAGCCCTATTTCAAGCGTTAGAAAAAGAACCTGGCAATGCAAACGATCTGGGTGAAGCGTTGGGAATAATTGAAAGAAGTTCAACTGTATCGGATAATGATCTTGCTGCTTTTGCGGAAAGGAAATGCAATGCGATTATTCCATGGCCAAATACTTCTCATTGGTATGCTACTTGGATAGGTATAGATCCTGAACCAGCTATACAATCATTCAAGTCATATCTTGCGACGCTTTTTGTGCAGAATAGAGATGATGCAAAGGATCTGGCAATGATGACTATTGTCAATCTGATGGGAAATAGACGGTCTAAATCGATCCTTAAAGAAAGCATTAAAACACCGCAACATCTCAAAGAGCTTTATACTCTCATGCATCAATACATTCGAGTTAATGAAGACATTGAAAGGGCTAATACGGGTGTT
Organism: Spirosoma migulaei; assembly: GCF_054776855.1. Taxonomy (NCBI): domain Bacteria; kingdom Pseudomonadati; phylum Bacteroidota; class Cytophagia; order Cytophagales; family Cytophagaceae; genus Spirosoma; species Spirosoma migulaei. The sequence continues at coordinate 140,535 of NZ_BAAHBG010000046.1, forward strand.
TATTCACCAGGATTACGCGATGACGCGCAGGAAGCACGTAACAATCTATTCACTATATTAAAAAATATACCGGGTAAAGAATCATATCTGGCCATAGTTGAGCTATCAAAAATGCATCCAGTAGAAAGTTATCGTAACTGGATGATAAAAAGTGCTAAAGAGCGTGCAGAAATTGATGCTGATAATTCCAATTGGACTGTTGAAAGATTTGTTGAATATGCCAGAACGTTAGAAAGCAGGCCAACTAACCATCGTGAGCTCTTCGATTTGGGAGTCCAACGTTTACTGGATTTGAAACATGACCTTGAAGAGGATGATGGAAGCTTTTCTTCGACATTAGCCAAAGAAAACGAAGAAACCGGCATTCGAAAGTTCATTGCCAAGTGGTGTAACGATAGAGCGAAAGACAGATATTTCTTGACCCAAGAAGAAGAGCTTGCGGATGCCAAACGGCCAGACTGCCGTTTTGTGAGCTCACTCTTTGATGCTCCCGTTCCGTTGGAACTTAAATTAGCTGATAACTGGAAGAGCTCAGCTTTTTTTGAGCGTTTAGAAAACCAGTTATGCAGGGATTATTTGCGGGACTGCAAATCTAACCGAGGTATATATGTATTAGTATATCGGGGCAAAAGAACTAGATGGGAACTACCCGACGGTAATCATAATGCAACTTTTGATGAGCTAATTATTGCTCTTCAGGAGCACTGGAATAATCTATCTTCCAAATACCCAAAGGTGGAGCAGATTGCCGTTATTGGGATTGATCTGACAAAGCGCATGAATCGCGTAAAAGCATCCAAAAAGAAGTAAATACGGGATGGTTTATATGAAGTAATCAAGACTTATAAACAAAACGGATGCGCCACAAAAAGATAAACCGTTGGTTATCAGACTGGTTATTGCTTCATAAGTCGACCATTTCTACCTAGATTCAAAAGAAATAAGGCCGTATTAGTTCGATACTAATACGGCCCTGTTACCACAAAAATGATCTATGCGCCTTCGTTAGGGCGGTCAAAATCGCTTTCATTATCTCTCTCGGCAGCATAAGTGGACGACTTCGTTGCCGTCTTATGACCTGACGCGTAAATGTGTTTGACGTTTGGGTTTTTGGGTTGCCAATTCCAAATGTCGGATGGGTTGATAACGTCCGATTGCATCGGTTCAAGAAATCTAGTTGAAAATGTGTGCATTGTGCTAGTAATTTGATGTTTAAACGAGCCATTCAGCAATTGCCTTAGAAATGGGCATTCCCGTCAAGTCTTCTACCCAAAGATACTGACCTAGCGGATTAATTTCCAGAAAAATCCAATCATTATTTGGATTAACAATAAAATCTAAAGCGCCATAGCTCAGACCTAGTTTTATCATTAATGTATTTACCCCTTTTCTGATATGTGCAGGCGGCTCGATAGCGATATAAGGTGTACTTTTTAAATCATATCTCCGCCAGTCAATGCGCGAAACTTCCGACATCTGCGAATCTATTTTTGCTACAAAGTGCTGGTCACCAACTATCGTGTAACGTACCTCGTATTGCTTTTCTATATACTCCTGTAACACAATTGGGTTTTCGCCTATCACCTCAAATTCACTTAAACTATCGGTCGTAATGACGTTAGTATATAGCCCCTGAAATGTACCATCCGATACTTGGTATACGTCTTGGTACATTAGTTTAAAGGCTACCCTCCCATAGATAGATGCAAACTCAACTAACTCTCGCTTATCATTAGAAATAAGGGTTGGTGGCATTTGTAATCCACACTCAGCCGCCATACTGGCTTGCAGATATTTGTTTTCCGCTCTGAACACCTCCCTAAACGGGGTTAACCAAGGTAGATGACTCAGGGTTGAGTACATACCTTGCAATGTCTTATTCCACTCTCCCTTCCACAGCTTAAAATTATTTGACCTATCAACATCCTGCTGTAGAGTAGTGTTGACATAGGATTTTCGCAGCCACACCTTGGAAATTTGGCTTAGCTGATAGGTTTCCTTATCGGTCTTTATAGACCAATCCCCAGACTTGTAGGTGACGATTGTTTTCTGTAGGTTCTCAACATCTTGATCAAAGCGAACAAAGTCGGCGTCAAACACCTTGAGATGTTCAATAACCGCGTCTGCATGTACATCGTCTTTATCGGTAAAAATTAAAATCATACTAACTTATTGTTACACCACCTTTTGGGTGGCTGATTTAGTTTTTGGGCTTCCCCAGTAAACTTGCTCTTACACACTTTATACGTACATTCAATGACGAATACCGAATAGAAAATAGTTTGAGTGTATGGCGAAAATGTGTTGGCAGATAAATTACACGAGAGCCAACCGCTGAGGTAACATAACTTACTACAAAAACTTATGATTTATCGCTTTCTTCTAATCGTCTGCTTTTGTCGTTCACGAATGGCTTTCATCTCAGCAACGAGCTTTTCATGCTCATACTGGGTTTTTCCTTGCACTATAGCCCTGCTGTAATCGTTGGGAGGATTATCGCTCTGGGACTTCACAATTTTATCTAATAGCTCCGGCTCATGTTTGGCCAGTTGGTAGCCATGATTATAACCTTTTACGAACTCAGGGGATGGTTCTTCTTCGTTTTCTGTCATGGCTAAAAGGTTTCTTTGGAATGGCGGGATAAATAATCGTTGATGGAATCGCTGTCGTATAAGATGATTTTCCTTTCAGGCTGCGAAAACCGAATACTGCCTTCATCACGAAGTTTCTGCAAAGTCGTTTTGCTCTGGATACGCAACTTCTTCATGGCTTCACTGCCCGAAATCCATTTATCCTCCCTGACCGCTTGCTGTTGCTGAACCCGTTCAAGAACCTTGTCGATCAAGGCGTAAAAAGCTTCATCGTGTAGACAGATAACTTCCATTGTACTTTTTGACCAAAATAGAGAGTCTACCGGTAAAAGCTATACGAACCACCTAAATACTGACTTTTATTTATGGCTGTTTTATTTAACGGACTAATAGTCAACTGACTGCTTACTTCATTTTCTTAACTCACCCCAAAAGTCGTTCATTGTAATTGTCAAGAATATTGATCGGTAAACCTTTCAGATAGATTTCGGTGGTTTTTACGCTGGAATGGCCAAGCATGGTACTAATAGCAGTAAGCGGAATATCGTGTAGCATTGCCTGGGTCGCAAATGAATGTCGGCTTACATAGCTTGTCAGATTTGAGTCAATTCCACATAGCGAGGCCAATATCTTCAGTTTTTTATTGTACCGTTTTCTGGCCCATTGGATGTCCTTTTCACGAAGGGTTGGCGAGTCCCGTTTCAGGATCGGAAAGACGAACTTGGAATCTGGAGTTTGTTGCATGTAATGAACCAGTATGCTTTCAAGCTGCGGGGTAATCTTAATATCATACAGCTTTCCCGTTTTTCTCCGGCGATACCGTACACGCCCGTTTTCCACAGCGCTTTTTTCCAGGTAAGCCATATCCGCGAAGTTCATTCCGTACATCATGTAACTAGCAACGAAATAATTCCGGGTATTGAAGCACAGATGGTTGGCCGGAATGTCCAGTTGAATAATCGTTTTAAGAAACTCTGCGTCCAAAGCCCGTTTTTCAGTAGGGGCAGTCTTAATCTTATAATCATTGAACGGATACAATTCCTTATCTGCTACCCCAGACTTAATGGCCTTGTTGTAAATGGCCCTGATTGTCCGCATATACACAGCTAGACCATTGGCGCCATTCCCTTTGCTTTTATGGTTGGTCTCGAATCTGGCAAGAAAATCATAGGTAATCTCCTTGAACAATAAATCCTTGCCCTTGCGGTATTCTTTCAAAACGCTGATTAAGCCTTTATACGATCTGGCCGTACCAACCCGGTGCGCTTTAATCAGTTCATCCATGCATTGACTGGCGAATTGCAGAAATGAATCCTTGGCTTCTTTCTGCGTGATCCGATCTTTCAACGACGTGATTGATAGAGTTTGCAAGGTGCCCAATTCATGGAGCTTGAGAATGATGTCCATCGCATCGGTCTTCTCCTTCTCAATCTGATTGTTCAGTCGAGTAACAGAACTGACGCCCTTGTAGCTTTTTTTAATAGCTCGTTTTTTCTCATCCCAATCCGCTACAGCAACGCTTATCCCAATGGGGATAGCGGTTGTTTGTGCATTATGGCCCAGCCGCATAATGACCGGATAAGTGCCGTCCTTTTTGGCCCGGCGTGTATCTAAGGAAATCACGACGTTTGTGTTCATGAATTAAAGATACGAAAAAATTTGCACAAGATTTGCACAAGGGATCCGTATTTAAGCGGTTTATTGTGAAATTACATATTTACTAAAATACTAATAATCAGTTCATTATAAATCATATCAAACCATATTAAACCAATAATCTGCTGACTGTTAATCAGAGGGTCGCTGGTTCGAGCCCAGCTTCGGGAGCCCTGTAAATCAAGGAGTTGCACAACAGTGCAGCTCCTTTTTGTTTTTATTTGCAAACAGATTTGCAAACATGCTCTCACATAGGATCAAATCCAAAAGTTGTGGAGGGCATTGTATTTATCTAGGTTTGTGCGTTTAATCAAACCGCGTCGTTTTGGAAAGCTTCTTACCCATTATCCAGTTTCTATTACCTGAGTTCATTCTAGAAAATTTCGAATTGACAGCCATTG
>NZ_BAAHBG010000047.1:0-8449 GCF_054776855.1 Spirosoma migulaei
ATGGGATGATCAATACCTAATTAGGATGCTACTCAAGATTTAAATGCGTTTAACCTGGATGTAAGCATCTGACTCCACAAGGTTTCTAAAACCTACTGTTCGTACCAATAGGCTTTAAGAAACCTTGCAACGTCGGTTCGTTGGCGCTGTGTTCTCTGTGCCTCTGCGTTAATAAACGTTTACGAAAAGGCCCGTTAATAAACCTTACTGAACAATAATTGGCCGGAATGGATTACTAACGTACCGACCTACGAACTTTATAGTATGCCATTTCAGATCACAACCCAACCCTTCGGGCCACTACCAACTGGTGCTACTCCCCTTACTGAATACCTGCTCGAACATACAGAAACGGGCGAGTTCATTACCGTTATCCCCGAATTCGGCGCTATTCTCCGACGGTTAGTACTGCGTAAAGGCAACCATGTTTTTGCGCTGATACAAGGGCCCGACTCACCCCAGGCCTTAATGGCCGATGAAAGTTATGCCAGCGCCTTGCTTTACCCTTTCCCAAGCCGGATTCGACACGGTATCTATCATTTTGAGGGTCAGGATTACGCTCTAAAAATGAATGAAACCCACCGCGACAATGCGCTGCATGGCTTTGTGCATGGACGCCCCTTTTCGGTTGTGAGTCAGGAAGCAACGTCAACCCACGCCCAGTTGGTGTTACGCTACGACTACACGGGAGATACCTTCGGTTATCCCTTCCCGTTTGCGCTGACAGTCACATACGAGTTAGTACAAGGGAACCTACTGGCACATGGCAGCAATCCGCAGGCCGACAGGATGTGTGCGTTACGCATTAGCTACGAAGCCCAAAACACAGGTACCACCCGTTGTCCGGCGGCTTTCGGCTGGCATCCCTATTTCAGATTTACCGAAGACATAGAGCCTTCCGAAGAGTCGATCGGCGGAATGACCTTAACGCTTCCTACCCGCATCCCCGTTTCGCTCGACGAACATATGATTCCCAATGGGCAGCTTCCGGCCGAAATGGCGGGAACGATCGAGTTACACGACACGCAACTGGATACGGCCTTTCTGATTGAACCAACGAGCGGCCCAGCCGACACAGAATCCTTTGCCGAAACCGTATTAACGTCACTCAGTACAGGTGTTAAGCTGATTGTGGGGCAACAAACCGGCGAAGGAAAACTTAATTATTTAGTGTGCTACACACCCACCCGGCGCGACAGAATTGCCATTGAACCCCTAACTGCGAATGTGGATGCCTTTAACAATGGCCAGGGGTTAGCCGTACTGAATCCCGGCGAGGCACTTTCCGGCACTATTTGGGTAAGGCTGGATTAGTGGAGTTGGTCATTAGTGGAGTGAGTGCAGTAGGTAGAATAAGTGTATTGGGTGTAACGGTTTTACTTACTTCACCTACTCCACTCACTCCACCTACTCACTAACCTACAATTGCCTTAGTTTAATATTTCGGAACCAAACGGTGCTACCCCAGTCCTGAAGGCCAATTCGGCCCGAGTAACGTCCTTTACTGATGGGGGCATCTTTCAGTTTGCTCGTGGCAAGGCGCTGTTTCCAGTCGGCACTGTTCAAATCGTGTTCCTGAATACTAAAGCCATTTAACGTGACCGTTAGCTTATTTTTCTTATATACGAAATGCACTTTGTTCCAGCCACCAACCGGCTGCAACTCCCGAACACGCGCACTAGCCACACTAAACAAATCGCCTGCGCGGTGCTTGTTTTCAGCTGCGCCTTCATAAATGGCATCATCCAGCACCTGCACCTCTAAACCAGTGTCAAATATATTTTTATAGGGTGGCTCTTCCTGTACGAAGAAGAAAATACCACTATTAGTAAACCGTTCAATTTTCCACTCAGCTTTAAACTCAAAGTCACCCGTAATAACAGCATCGGTAACCAGGTCGCCACCATTAGATGCCTTATTGCCAATCCGATTGGGCACATTCAACTGCAACGCGCCATTATCGATTTGCCAGGCCGATCCAACGGCTTTTGTACCATAACTATGCCAACCCGACACGTTTTTCCCATTAAACAGAAGTTTCCAGCCGTCCTTTTTTTCCTGTGAAGTTAAGGTATTGAGTTCCTGAGCCTGTAAACCTGAGCGTACCAGACAGACAAGCAAAGCAAGAGTTGAAAGCTTGATAAACATATATGTCAGAATGAATATTTATTTATAAAGGCATGACCCGGCCTAAAACTCCTCAAGGTTAATCTTACTCATTCCATATCCTCTGATTCTCAGCAAGTGGCATACAGGCAACATAATGACCTGGAATTGGATCATAGCCCAATATGGTTTTCCCTACTTTTTCTGACGTAAAATAGCCCAATAAAGTAAGTTCCTTCAATCGACGAAAAAAGGCGGTTGGGCCAGGTGCCGCCAGTCGAATTCCCCAAACCGAAGGGGGTAATTTAGCGGCTTCCTTATCCTGTTGAAGCAGGAAATCCTGACGTTGCTTTTCGGTGCAGTCCGCAAATGCCTTTCCAGTTGATTCTTCGCAGGCCTTGTCGAATGTAGCCAGGCCAGCCAGAAAATCTTTCTGTTCATCCTCAGAAAGCAGGTCTTTCAGCATTTTATCCACGAACTGCGGAACGCCAAGCTCTTTAGCGCCGGGCGTTTGGGTTTTGGGGAGAATCGTCTCCGTAATTTCGGCAATGGTGTTGGCCTGATTATTTGTCAGGAATTCTGGTTTCCAGCTAAGGGTAGCTTCGTTGGAACAGGCTATAAATGTTTCGGAAAGTGCTGATATGGAAACAGCATATCCAAAAAACAAAGCGGTATGTTTGAGTGCGTCTCTGCGTTGCATCGTTTTAAATGAGTGAAAGAATGAAAGGGCGAACGAGTGCAAAGGCAGCAAACACTCTTTCACTCATTCGCCCTTTCACTCATTAAATATTAATTCGCTTGAGTTCGCTAACGGCAAAGTCGGCGGCACGGGCGGTAAGCGCCATGTACGTAATTGATGGATTTATGCAGGACGAGGAGGTCATGCAGGCACCATCGGTAACGAACAGGTTGGGTACTCCATGCACCTGATTGTTGCCGTTGAGCACCGATGTTTTGGGATCGCGGCCCATACGAGCAGTGCCCATTTCGTGAACACCCACGCCAATACCGCCCGAGTAGTCGAACGAAGCCACATTTTTTAGTCCGGCCGCTTCGAGCATTTCAACCGCATCGGTTTTGATCTGCTCCCGCATGTTCATCTCATTCTCCTTAAACTCGGCGTCAATGGAAAGCGTAGGCAACCCCCACTTGTCCTTCTTATCCTGATCGAGCTTAACGTGATTGTCGTGATAGGGCAGGCACTCACCAAAACCTACCAGCGACATTCCCCAGCCTCCCGGCTCAAAGAGCGAATCTTTAAAAGCGGCACCAATACCTTCCCGATTCACTCCGCCACCCCAATTGCCACGCCCGGCAGCGCCCTGGTAATCGTATCCCCGAATGAATTTGTCGGTACGCGTTGCCTCATCCAGGTTTCGGTAGCGGGGAATAAAAATCCCGTTCGGACGGCGGCCTTTGTAATACTGATCGTCGAATCCATCGAAACCACCCATTGCGCCCAGTCGGTAGTGGTGATCCATCAGGTTATGCCCTAGTTCGCCACTGTCGTTTCCTAACCCGTTCGGGTAGCGCTTCGAGGTCGAATTGAGCAGAATTGAGGTGGTGCCCAGCGTCGATGCGTTGCAGAAAATGACTTTGGCGTAAAACTCAACCATCTCCTTACTTTCGGTATCGACTACCCGAACGCCCGTGGCTCGTTGCTTCTGCTCGTCGTAAATGATGGAATGAACCACCGAATTAGGCCGAATCGTGAAATTATTGGTTCGATTGGCGGCCGGCAAGGTAGCCGAATTACTGCTAAAATAGGCACCGTACGGACAACCGCGCGAGCAACGATTCCGGTTCTGACACTGCGCCCGTCCCAGTTCAAGATGCCAGGGTTTCGGTTCGGTCAGGTGAGCAACCCGGCCAATGGTCAGGTGACGGCCTTTGAACTTCCGTTCCAGTTCGGTACGAACGTGTTTTTCCAGGCAGTTCAACTCCATTGGCGGTAGGAAATAACCGTCTGGCAGATGTGAAAGCCCGAGTTTTTCACCACTAATACCTACAAATTTTTCGGTATACGTGTACCACGGCTCAATGTCTTTGTAACGGATTGGCCAGTCAACGGCGATACCGTCTTTGGCATTGGCCTCAAAATCAAGATCACTCCAGCGATAGCACTGCTTTCCCCAGAGCAGCGACCGGCCACCTACCTGGTTGCCCCGAATCCAATCGAAGCGTTTTACTTCGGTATAGGGTGCGTCGAGGTCGTTGTTGTAAAAATGCTTGTTGGTTTCGTTAACGAAGCCGCTTCGGGCCTGCACATGATACGTTTGCTGATCGGCATGAGACAGCGCTTCCCGGTGTTCAAAATCCCAATGGTCGAGGTTCATGGTCGGGTAATCCTCGATGTGATTGACCAGGCGACCTCGCTCCAGCACAAGCGTTTTGAGCCCTTTTTCACACAGTTCTTTGGCGGCCCAGCCCCCACTGATGCCGGAACCAATGACTATGGCATCGTAGGTATGTGTTTTATTTACGGTGGTATTTAGATTAGGCATACAGGAATAGTTGGTAATGCGGCAATTATGTCTGCCAGATACGAATATAAACGAATTTTGGAACAAGTTAATTTTTGACAGGATTACAGCCGGGCCGACGTTCGGATGAACAGGATTGACTGCCCCGAAAAAAAATCCTCTCAACGAAAACGCTGTCAAATTGGCTTTGCCTAAAAAAAATTGGGCGTCATGTTGCTTGTACATGACGCCCGAATAAGGATTGATGATAAGCTTTAACTCAACTTACCGCTTTTTCTTACCCGCATAATTCCCCGAAAACTTCGGTACACCCGTAGTTTCTTTCTTCGGGCTACCCAGGAGTCGATCGGCTAAATCCGGGTGCTTCAGCTTGTTCAGCCGATTCCGAATCCAGTCTTTGTATTCGGGCTTGTACCAGAAGAAGTAGTTGTTTTGCGCTTTCTTTTCCTCCCGCGTTTTAGCCGTTTTGACGGGCTTCAGCGTGTAAGGATGAACACCTGAATAATAGATAACCTCGGCCACGGTCATGGGCGTGGGCGTAAAATCCTGTACCTGTTCGAGCTGAAAGCCCAGGTCTTTCGTTTCGGCAGCCAGATTAGCCATATCCTGTTCCTCGCAGCCAGGGTGTGAGGAAATAAAGTACGGAATCAGCGGTTGCTTCAGGTTATGCTTCTCTTGAATCTTGTCGTACTTCTGTTTAAATAATTTGAAGTACTTGAACGATGGCTTCCGCATAACCCGCAACGTATCATCGGAGGTATGTTCAGGAGCCACCTTCAACCGACCCGATACGTGGCGCGTGACAAGCTGCTCCATGTATTCGTCGTGGTTGCCATCGGCGTTGTTTTTATTGAAATCATCGACCAGCAAATCGTAACGCACACCCGAGCCCACAAAGGCCTTTTTGATGTTCGGATTGGCATCGACTTTTCGATACAATTCCGTCATTGGCTTGTGCGAGGTGTCGAGGTTCGAGCAAATGACCGGGTGAATACAACTTGGGCTTTGGCAACGGGCGCAAATCGACTCATCTTTACCCTTCATTTTGTACATGTTGGCCGAAGGGCCACCCAAGTCTGATATGTATCCCTTGAACTCGGGATGCTTCGTGATCTCCTCGACCTCTTTCAGTACCGACTGTTCGCTGCGGGAAGCAACGAATTTGCCCTGGTGCGCCGAAATCGTACAGAAGCTACAGCCACCAAAACAGCCCCGGTGCATATTGACCGAGAACTTAATCATGTCGTAAGCCGGAATCGGTCCCCGTTTTTTATATTTCGGATGCGGAAGGCGGGTGTAGGGCAAATCGAACGACTTATCGATTTCGGCCTCCTCCATCGTTTTGAACGGCGGGTTGATCACCAGAATCTGATCACCTACTTGTTGAAGAATTCGGTTAGCCTGCCACTTATTCGATTCAACCTCAACAATTTTGAAGTTGGCCGCGTATTTGATTTTATCCTCCAGACATACCTCATGGCTCGCCAATTCAACTGAATTCCAGTTATTGTACTCCCGCAATTCGGTGCTGGCGTCGTGCATAAATGCCACTTGATTGATGTTCCGCATCGACGAAAAAGGCACGCCTTGTCGAGCCAGTTTCAGGATTTCGCGGAGAGGTTGCTCACCCATGCCATACACCAGCATATCGGCACCAGCATCGACCAGAATCGACGGCATCAGCCGGTCCTGCCAATAATCATAGTGAGTAACCCGACGCAATGAAGCCTCAATGCCACCGAGTAATACCGGCACATCCGGGAAAAGTTCTTTCAGGATTTTGGTATAAACAATGGTGGCATAATCGGGCCGGAAACCCGCTTCACCACCGGGCGTATAGGAGTCGTTGGAACGTAGGCGTTTGTTGGCCGTATAGTGGTTCACCATAGAATCCATACAGCCTGCCGTAACACCAAAGAAGTATTTGGGCTTACCGAATTTCTTAAAATCGCGCAGGTCGTCTTTCCAGTTGGGTTGGGCAATAATAGCTACGCGAAACCCTTCACTTTCCATGATCCGGCCAATCACAGCGGTTCCAAAAGCTGGGTGATCTACGTATGCATCCCCCGATACAAGCACAATATCCACTTCATCCCAGCCTCTTTTTTCGACTTCTTTCATCGTCAGAGGCAACCAATCTGTAAGGGGTCTTTCAATCATGAGTACGTAAACTAATCTTCCTAAAAAACACCGAATTTACAGAATGATTCAATTGGGGTGAGAATCAATCACATGTTTCTCACTTGTTTGCAATTGGGGCCACCAGTTGGTAACACAGATACCTGGCATCCGGAGAGTCTATTGAGTACGATTGAAGACAGAATAACTTATGAAAGTCGAGTTATAAAACCTTACCATCCTTAAGTCGAACTTCAATGGCAGGCTTTACCTGTTTTAACTCCTGAATAAAACAAATTTTATCTCTCGGCGAAATAAGTATACTATCAAACTTATTGTAAGAAAGTTCAAGTCGATCCATTGAGGTAGCCGGTGAACTTAACGGATTATTGGTTTCCGTAATTTTTGTAATTGTGTTAATATCCAACGACTTATTAACAAGGAAGCCAGATTTGATCCGTAAACGAGTCCCATCAATTTGGTAATATGTTGTGGCAAATAAGTGGGTTATAAATGACCCAACCAATACAAGTATGAGCAAGCCTGGCCAGTTTTCGTTATAAGCATTTACTACCCCGACTCCACCCAGAATAATGACCAGTGGAATTAGTAATTCAAGACCAACTTTCGATTTGTAGGTTATCATTGCATGCATTATGACTAGGTTCAGTCAACAACCCCAGGGCTGATGGTGGATGGCGCTATGTACCTAAGCACAAGTCATTGCCAGCTTTTACACCCTGTTGGGCTGGGCTAAAAAACTTCTTTAGGGGGCGGGCAATCTGTCGCACAATGAGCTGCTCACACGGAGCTCTTTACCTACTGAAAAGCGTAAGTTACATCAGGTTAAGGAAAGGCCTTTGCTACATACTTATGACGTAGAAGCCCATGATGCTACACAAAGCCATTTCTTAGGCGGTTGGCCCAATCAGCCCGATTATTTTTTTCAGCACATCTTGCAGCAGCTTCAACATTATAGTCAACGGCAATTAAATCGATAGTTTTTAAATCACCCTCGAACGTAACAATACAATAGCGTGCAAATGGGCTGCCACTTTCCATTTTGTGATAAATAGGAGAATCGTCTTCATATGCCTGTAAGCCAACGCTTCCTGGATTGACGATAACCTTCTGACCTGCTTTAACAATTCTTGGTAAATGGCTGTGTCCGCATAATACTAATCTTTGTGGGTGGTACCTCAACTTTTCAACTAAATCAGACGACTCTTTTACAGCAACATGTCCAGGTTTTATATCTTCAATAAGATACTCACTATCATTATCTGGGGTACCATGACACAATATAATATCGTCTTCAATTACTCGTGTAGATGGCAATGATTCAAGCCACTCCAAGGCACTTGTGCTCCAAAGTTCCTTTATAACGTAGTCAAAGGTTGGATTTGACGTTTTATTTTCCAGAATAAATCGATCTTGGTTCCCGCTTATGCTTTGCACGTGCTTCTCTTGTAGTAACCTGTATGTGGCAACCGGATCGAGTGGCCCATAAAGCGTATCACCCAGGTCATATATCAAAGCTATTCCATGCTTCTCAATATCCTCTAACACAGCCTGCAAAGCCCAAACATTAGCGTGAATATCTGCAATAAAAGCTAGTTTCATCAACTATGGAGTCACAGTAAATGCAGAACAAAATTGGCTGAAATTAAGGAACATATTCAATAACGACCAGCCTGCCTATGCGGAGCGGACAAAAACGCTTGGCGCTTGAACAAGGGCAA
>NZ_BAAHBG010000047.1:8622-43694 GCF_054776855.1 Spirosoma migulaei
AGCGGACAAAAACGCTTGAGCCGCTAAGCTAAATCAACTAGTGGGACCGTCTAAATACAGATACAGCTCTTTAATAAGTCCATCCTCAACGATGGCAATATCCATACCGCTGGCAATAGGTGTTGCATGAGCTGCGCCAAGTGTCCACGATACGTGACTAACGCCATGATTGATTACAACTGGCTTAGTGATAGCAAAGACGAATTCAGGTGGCCATTGGGTTTGTAGTGTTTTGATCAGTTCATCAATCGCCCGATGTCCTTCAATAGCTTCCCCCTTATCGGTTTCATAAAAAATGATGTCATCGGCATAAATCTGTTGCATTACTTCGAGCCGCTGTTCATCGTTACGTTCACTCCATACCTTTAGGAGACTATCTTCCAGTAATTGCTTTTCATCCATAATTGCTTGATTCAGTTCAGTCGTTAAACCTACCAAGATCGTTCTAAAAACAAAAATACCTACGAAAGAAACCAAAACCTGCCCAAGTAAGGCGGTTACATTGTCACCCAGAACACTCGTTTTTCGAATGCTTATTTTGTTCAGCTAACACCCAACATGGTTGATGGCAAACAAGTTACTAAAAATTACGAACGTACTCTGGACCTTTACACCCTTTCCCAGAAGTACTGTTAACTTATAATTATAAGTTAACAGTACTTCTGGGTTCGTTGGCGTGCGAACACGGTGGCTGTTGGGCTGAAAACCTGCCTCCAGGGGCAAGCAACCTGTCGCCAGGAAGCCGCCTACGAGGAGCAAAAAAATCGTTAACTATCTTTTTCAAAATACAGATAGATATAGACTGCAGCGCCAAAATTAGTGGACGATGTCGACGTTAATCTGTACCCTTGGGAAGCGTATTGATCAAGCTTCGCCTGAATTTCCTCTTTAGACTTCTTCACAATATGTTCGGAATCAAGCGTTAATTTCGAGTAGTAAATCAGGGCTTCAACTTTGTATTCTTTCATTGGGTTACAAGTTTGTTTTATCAATATGTTTCCACCGCGGAGCATTTATCTTGTCGGACGCGACCCACCCAACGAATCAAAGCTATGATGGTAAACGACTGGGCAAGAAACGCGCAACGACGCCCCAAACAGCCCAATAAAAATTATCCGCCCCCAACTAACCCCTGTTAAAGCTTCAACAAACGGCAATTTGTAACAAATAAATGGAGTATTTACCAGGCTAATTACCAATTAAAAAAGCAAAAACTACCTAACTGGGGCGCTCGCTTTGTTGTGCTAAAGTTACCAATAACTCTTCCAGGTTTTTCATTGTCATAGCCGTTCCTTCCTTAAAGCCCATCTCAATCATCTTCTCTAAGCGGACAAGCGATTCATTATAAATACTGATACGTACTGTTGTCTTCTCGTTTTGCTCGCTGAAAGTTAAATCCCACTCAGAACCAGGCAATTCCGGGTTTTCATCTTTGTCGGCAAAAGCATTTAACAGTTTGAAATTGGTTTTCGGACTAATGGACGTGTATTTTTGAATTGCCCAATGCTCTTCTCCTTCAGGGCTTACCATCGCATAAAACCGTCGGCCGCCAACTTCAAAATCCATAAATTTTGTTTTTGAGGTCCAGGGTTTGGGTGCCCACCATTGATCAAGAATTTCCGGCTTCGTGTACGCATCCCATACCAACGAAAGGTCGGCATCAAATTCTCTGGAGAAGGTTACTGTCTTTGTTGTTTTGTCAACGGTAAAATCGTTCATCTTTATTATTTTTTAAGTGTTGATAATACGTCGTCAAGTTGCGTAAAACGAGTTTCCCAAATTTTCCTGAATTGGTTTACCCACTGATCAACTTCTTTTATTTTTTCAACTTCAAGTGAGTAATAAATCTCTCTGCCTTGCTGTTCCTGTTTCACCAGTTCGCATTCTGTGAGTATGCGAAGGTGTTTGGAAACAGCTTGTCGGGTCGTGTTGAAGTTCTCCGCAATGGCGTTCGGTGTCATTGCCTGCAAGGCAATCAGAGTGATGATTGCCCGCCTTGTGGGGTCAGCTATTGCCTGAAAAATATCTCGTCTCATAGTGTATAACTTCTACTTTGTGAAACCGAATGATTGCAAATATACGTGCAACCATTCGGTTTCACAAATTTTTCAGCTTGAAAGAAAATCCGTTGGAATTGTCGGCTTGGAGGGGCATCATAAAATTGCTACTGACTCACCGATTGGATTACGTTCAATACAGCAATACAAAATGCGAACTGAGCCGCCGGTGCGGTGTGTAGTTGTGTTGCCATATTTATTTAGAGCCCTGCCTGTTGGACCATCACCCAACACACAGGTGTTGATGATGAGGGCGCAAGCTGGCTAAACACGAGTCGATGGCACCTTTACACATCTGTTTGAATTAGGTTGCTATCTTCCTGCGGGAGGAGCCGCTTGTCAGCAGTGGGTTGCCCTAGCCAAATTACCATACATTATACAGTGCAATCCCTAGTAAGAATGGCCCAAACCAAACTAGTAAACTTAGACCTGCCCATACATAATAATTCCGCAGTACAATGTCGGCCTGGCTTCGGCAAAGTTGGCTTCTTAACTGATCTATCCTCAAGGAATACATCGCTTGTTTTGAAAGGCTGCTGGTAAAGGCACTCCTCATTCTCAAGCCAGCCTGAAAGGCATTATAGCTGTGCTTAGGATAGAACATCACTCCAACAGCCATGCCCCAAAGCGTCAGCCACCAGGCAAAATAGATGGTACCCCATCCGCCAGTGGCAATCTCCCAACTAGTGACCGAACTTTCGCCTTTCCAGGTTGTATCGAACCCAGTCACCAGATGGTTAATGTCGTGCAAATAGATGTTTCGGCGTCGGGATTCTAAATTGGGCAGAGGCAAGGAAATGGGGCCAAACTTAATCATGTCCCATTTTCTGTTGATGCCTCCTCCCTCACCGTATCCGTGCTGACGGTAAAAGTCGTTTAGTGCAGATTCAACATTCATTTATCAAAAAGATTGTGCCCTTCGCGCTTGAAACAACTCTTTCGCTTACCAATGTACAGTCATAGCTGGTAAGTGATCCTAAAAGAAGTAAACGAGTAGCTTAACTACCGTTTGTTGAAAAATTTAAAACATTCATTCTTATACTGACTTATTAACTCATAATCTGCTTTTGACAGATTGTCAACGGTGAAACTCAACCCTTCATACCTGATAATGAACCTTGAAAAGAAGTTAGCATATCTTCTGATGTCTATTCTTACTCTATTATCAGATTGTAATTCCACTTTTGATAGTTCAGACAGATAAAACTGATCAAAAAGCGGCTTCGACCGAACAAAAGCTTCACGGGAAGAAGTAGGGATTGAAACGGATGGTTCTAGTTCCAATAGAGCCCATAAAATCTGCTCGTCGTCTTCCATAAATTTGACGCGCTGAAATGTTGGTTTTGCCTTCCCCAGGATACGCCAATGTAATCGCCATTGCATCCGATACGATTGTGTTTCTCTCATCAATAGATTCGATTTATTAGAAGCCTGCTTTATAAGTCCGACCTAAACACGCCTAATCAGGGCATTTGCCCTGTCAGCCAAAAATCTGCCCAGTAAGTGCTTTGTTTTAGTTCACTCAACGAGCCATTTCTTTAAAGCTTATTGATGGTTTTGTTATACAACCGCACAGCCTTCTTTTCGACATAAGTCCGCCGTAAACTACTATAAATGCTTATGTAAAAAGAGCCACTGAAAATATTGGCTACGACTCGGGAAAGAGATGAATTATTGTTTCCAACAGCATATATAGCAACCATGCTACCGCCTGTCAGACAGGCAAATGATTTGCTTAGAAAAGCATTCAGCTTTGCCTTTTTCTGAAATTTTCTGGCCTCTGAATTTCCTGATTTCAAGAACAACGAATCCATTTTGACTATATCAATAGGCTTACCGTTTAGCAAGTAAACATATCTGTTAAAAATGAATCGAGACTTAACAATCTGAATCGTGTCTGGCGAAGTTTGATTTTGTGCGTATCCCTTGCCAAACATCAGCAAAGCGAACAAGAGTAACGTATTCTGCATGGTTACGGTTATACTTTCGTAGGGATGGCTGTGCTAGTAAAGGAAAATCGCAAAACGGATCTAACCCGCCTAAACGGAGTGTCTCCTTTGTCGTACGAAAACTGGAAATGACAGCTAAAAGCCTACCTTCTAAGACGTGCGCTTTGGCACAAGTAACCCTGGAAGCAAAATTTTTTATTTGACCGATTGGCCCAACACCAGTGAGTGCTCCATAACAAGAGCAATAAGGTTCGCGATATTCTTCTTCTAGATTTGACTCAGTTAAGGCGTTTCCTGTATTAACCAAACCCCGACTAACCCGCGTGGAGCGAAGTTAAACCGCTACGTTTCGAGTCTGTAACTCTCGCTTGACAGAACGTAAATCAGTTATGTTAATCCATACAATAGGAGATAAGGCAAAAAAGGTTACAAGTAGAGGGAGAGCAACGCTAGAACCCTGCTTAACCCATAAAAATATTGCTAAAGCTACCCCTACAATTAGCATCCCGGACAATACGCCTGTCACAAATTCTGTAGTCTTCTTTCGTTTGAGCAAAGCCTCATTGCTCATTTCTTGGATTTTCTGGCTTTTCATTTGTCTAATTTAGTGTTAAGAAAAAGTCACTTTATTGGGGCATTTACTATGTCGCAGAGAAGCCGAACCCGGGCGTCCAACCTATCCCAAGCGGAGTGTTTACGTTGTCGACCGAAATCAAAAAATTGAAGTCTAAATACTACCTTCTGAGACGTGTAGCCTGCCGCCGAAGCGACGGAATACGCGCTTTTCTGTTGAATTGGACCACCCAACGCCACCATGTATAGCTGCTGTTTTAATGTCTTCAATACGCTTCTTCTCAGCATTCACCGCTTCAGCATTTGCCGCTGTCACACGGGCAAAGTAGGCCCGCTCCTCAAGGGTCATCTTGCGCGTGTACAACTCATCAATGGCCCTACGTAGCCATTCCTCATTCCAGAAAGCCGGATACTGCGTCGGTTCGGTTGTATGGAGCGTCTTCATGGTGTATACCAGTTTTTCTAAATCGGTTTCTATCTCAACTACTTGCTTGTTAAACTTAGCTAATTCTACCGTGATAAACGTTAGCTGGCTATCAATGATTTCCCCCGCTTCACTTCTCAGATTGGCAACCGTATGAAAATGAGCCGTTGGTAAAATACTCTTCGCTAAAATGGCGGTTGCATAGATTTTGGGCAGATTGGCATAATCGAATTCACCCCGCTCCACAATAGTGTTAAACTTATGCAGGGCGTAAAATTTCATCCACTGCATAAAATGCGGAGCCAGACCTCATTGCATTTCGACAATGAATTGACTGCCATTTTCGTCGGTGCACGCTAAATCAAAAATACCACTCCGGCTGTCAATAGTCAACGCTTCAAACGCATTCTTATCGAAATGCACTTCCCGAATGGGCGATTCTGATTTGATTAGTGCCTGTAACGCCGTACGAAGAAATAAATCGTCGGCTTCGTTACCGAAGGTGGCTTTGAAGCCGTAATCCGAAATGATGGGAATGTAAACGTCTGTTTCCATCCCATAAAGTTACAGGAAACCTCAAACTTGCCTGTCGGAACATTCCCTTTATCGCAGATAAGCCCCAAACAAGATTAAATCCTGCCTATCGAGCCGTGAACCCTGTCGCTGGTGACCTGCCTTGCAAGCACATTTTGGACCCGCACCCAACACCCACACACAGGGGTTGATGGTGAGCGAGTTACTTGCCTGAACTGCCATACTTCTGGCCTTTTCACTCCTATTTGAATGTACGAATATTGTCTAATATTCTGATAATCAATCGGTCTTCACAGCCGCATTTAAGCCCAACTCTTGATCGGTAATTCCAAATTTAGCCAGCTTTTTCTTAATCTGGCGAATCTGTACTTGCTTTAGTTGAGCTATGTCCCGTATCAGTTTCGTTGGCTCATACGCTTCTTGTGTTGTCAACATCTTGTAAACCACGACCGCCAGTTTCCGGACTGTAGCCGTGATGGCCTTGATACGACCTGCCTTGTAGGCAATCCGCTGAAGAAGGCCGTCATCGGATTTGGTTTCTTCATATTACCCAACGAGTTAGCTACCGTCCGAAACGTATTAGGCAGGATCGATTTGTTCATCAAGGTCTTCCGTGACAACACTTTACCGCCCGATGCCTTATTAGTAGGGGTGAAGCCCAGCCACTTGGCAAAGGCTTTGGCCGAGTTAAATTTGGTAATGGATTCACCCACTTCGGCCATGAATGTTAGCAGGGCATCCCGCCCAAAACCGGGAATGTTGCTTAGGTCAACACCTAAAAGTTTATGAGCCTATTGCTCAGTGTTGCGCGACTGACGTAGTTTTTGGCGGCCTATAGTGAGATCAGCCACTGTCTGGGGCTGTTCGATTCCCTTTGTATGGTTGGTAAAATTATGAGATAACCCTGATTTACACTTTCCCCGAATTATTCGTTAAACAACTCTACCAACTTATCATTGGCCGCTTCGGTATGCATCCACTCCACCCCCTCCATCGAAATTTTGGCTTCTTCAGCTCCTCTGGCTAGCATCGGTTTCTCATAAGCGGCTATGGCCAATTGGGTAGAAGTAAACTGCTCATCCGTCAGACACTCGCTTAGCTCCAATGCATCCAGCATTGCCAAATTGACGCCTTCACCCGAAGGCGGCATTAGATGAGCCGCATCGCCCAGAAGGGTAACGCCTGGCTGCGAGGACCAGCTTTGGTCGAAAGGCACGCAATATTGCGGGCGGATCAATAAGGGCAGGCTTACTGACTCGAAGAGCTCAAACCAAATCGGGGCCCATCCGCTAAATTCTTGCTTAAACCAGGCCACCAACTGCTGCCGATTAGCAAAATCAATCCCATTGGTTTGCAGCCAGTCTTCGTTCACTCGACAACTCACGTAAAAATCAATACTACCATCCCCTTTAGCGGATACATGTAAAAATTTCCCATGCGTATGGGTGTAAAGTTTGCCGCCTTGGAGTAATTGATAAATGGTTGGAGCCGTTGTGGCCGCATTGGCTACGTTCCCCTGCACAATAGTGGTGTCCGCATAAAAAGGCTGGATCGGCGTCAGCAAAGGACGGACCTTGGAATGAGCGCCATCGGCACCAACAACGAGGTCGGCGGTAACGGTGGTCCCATTTTTAAACGCTAGTTGCCAGCCATCCTGTCCTGGTGAGATCTGAACAAGCTGACTATTCCAAACGACGGTGTCAGCCTGAAGCGAATCCAGTAATAGATTCCGCAAATCGCTGCGGTCGATTTCGGGTCGAAACGATTCGTTGCCAAAATCGTTTCCCTCGTCTTTGCCGTGATCGTCATAGAGGATGTTCGCCTGCTTATCGACCACCCGCCCTTTGTCGGCGCCTGGCCGGTAGGTTTGTTTAAAGGCATCCAGCAATCCCGCTTTGTCAAGGGCTTTTAGGCCCGATTCATAATGCAGGTCCAGGGTGGCCCCTTGCACCCGTGTAAAGGGGCTATAGTCCCGTTCATATACGGTCACATGCGCCCCTTTGCGTTGTAAAAGACGAGCCAGCGTTAGGCCACCTGGGCCACCCCCAACGATGGCTATGCGCTTGTTTTCTAGTAAATTTAATCCTGTCTGAGTGTTCATTTGCCTAGCAGTTTAGTGGCTACAAAGGAACAGACTAGTGAAAGTACAAGCAATATCGATACGTGGTAAGTATAGGATTAATCGAGGTTTTTGCCTCGAAACGTCAGAGGGGTCATACCCGCAACTTTGCGAAACAGCCGGACAAAATACGAGTAATCCTCGTAGCCTAGATCAGCGGCTATCTCCTTGACCGATTGATCGGAATGATGAAGCAGGCGTTTTACTTCTAATACGATACGTTGCTGGATGTGATATGACACTGAATGACCCGTCGTTGTTTTGACACATTCATTCAAATACGGAGTCGATATGTTTAGGCGTTCGGCGTAGCTGGCTGGACTTTTGATGGTTGTAAATTCTCGTTCCAGTTCGGATTTGAAGGCTTTAGTAATCAAGTCAAACCTGGTGTAGCTGTGGGTTGGTTTAGCCTGGGCCAGATACTGCGAAGCCACTAAAGCGACTAATAGATTACAGCTTTCTTTCAGTAGCTGGTAATGTAGTTTCTCCTGCTTTCTCTCAGAAAGTTGGATGCATAGCGAAGCGGTTTGTGCAAGAATAGCGAACGACTCTGTTGATAAAGGCAAGGGGTCAACCGGGGCAAGCTCTTCCAATATGCGTAGAGACTCAGGCAGGAGATTTTCAGGTGTGATGATCCAACTGCTGATCGTAGCCTGTTTGAAGGCAATTAAGCGGTGGACTTGATTAGGATGCATGTACAGCACCGCTGGAGCTTCAACGGTGTAGGTTTGGAAGTCAATCTCGATCTGAGAACTTCCTTTTTGCTGCAACAGAAATGAATAGCCGCCATCCCGGTGAGCACGCTGAATTTCCGGATGAGGGTGTGGACCGTCGAATGCCCCTCTGGCAATAATAATTCCTTCGTTAATGCCAGTAGGCAGCTTGATAACCGGGATATCGTTGTTTTTGAGAGCCATCGTATTGCGATCACAAAGCTAAGCTCAGTAAGCTTACATGGTAGGCATATAGGGATTATTCCTTCTTGGCTCGTATTTTATTTGATGAATAGAATTGCCCTTTTAAAGAGATAGGTGCCGGTTTTTTAGTAGAAATTTGAAATCTCACAAAACTGTCTCAAATCGTTATCTCAGAAATCAATGTATCAGATTGCCATTTTTGATTGAATTAATGAGACAGGCTTATCACTATTTATGGGCTATTTTAAATGATATACTGCCTGTAGCCAGAGCGTACCCCACAAGTCAAAACCTACATTAACTAGGCGTTCACTTTGTCAGCCGGAACCTGCCTAATGAGTAAAAAAAGCCACCCTATCAATCAAGTTGTCGACCGGAGGCTGGTACTCATGCATCTTTTTTATACCTGTTTGGCCCCACCCAACACCCGCAGGTGTTGATGGTGAGCGAGTAACTTGACTGAACATACTACCTTGAACCTTTACACACTCATCATGTTGGGCTGAAAAGTCTCCTTTGGGACGAGCTCCCTGTCGCTGGAAAGCAGCCTTTCACTTTGGCATCAACAAATAATGCTTCAGATAAAGGCGGGATACAAAGTGTCCGCCCCCAAGAACAATTAATGGCAAAGACACCATCAGCCATATAACGGCATTACCAAATGCTCCATAGTACGTTAAGACCACTCGCGTTTCAGGCTCATAAAGATCATAAGATACCGTTGCCTTATCGCCTATTTTCCAATCAGAGGGATCAGTGGCAAATCCGTATGTGTGTAGTAGCTCTTCGCCATTTTCGGTATTAAGCTTGAAAATAGGTCTGTACACATAGCCGCTTTTCGCTTTCTCCTTCTCTAACTTAACAACTGTCGCCAGTGTGCGATTACCGGTCTTAATGAGGGTAATTGACCTGTAACCGAGTGTCATCGAGACCGCAAGGCATACAATTCCGATAAGTAAGGCAATGAAATATCCCATCAAACTTATTGTACTTTTTCCTGAAAAATGTTCGCTGTGTCAACCACAATCTATCTCTTAAATTTTAACTTCATCTACTAAGTCATTTCCTATGTCGGGCGCGACGTGGAATAATCGTCTGATTCTCCTAACAGTAACGTTTGTCCTGTCAGCCGGAACCCGACCAACGAGCCCAAAACTGACCTATCGAGACGTGCGCCCTGTCGGAGGTAACCCGCCTTATCAATACATTATGGCCGGTTCACCCAACGCCCATGAGTGTTGATGGTGGGTGAGTCACTTCACTGAACGGATGTACCCGAACCTTTACACACTCATTAGGTTGGGCTGCTACTTTCCTTCGGGACGAGCATCTTGTCAGCGGTAGCCTGCCTACGCGGAGCGGACAACCATGCACAACCCATCCAAACTATACTGATTGGTAACGCAACTTGCCGATGGAACATTACTTATTGCCTCTGAACAAACCTTTTACTCCCCCAAAGGTGATACTTAGGCTAATTAATCCAAGTAGAATGCCTCCGATGGAAAAGGCATCTTTGTGCGAGCTTACATTTTTAAACTTATTTTCTTCATGACGCTCACAAGCATTAGTAGTTGAGTTGTTTTCGGGGTCTTGGCTATCATACCATACAGGCTTAATGAATTCATCTTTAATAGGTTCAGTCGTTGAAAAAGTAGTTTTATATTCCTTTCCTTGAGCTGTAAAAGTGGCCGAATAGTTGTAGAATTTCATTTTTACCTTTGCAATTTTCATCGTTGTTTCGGTATAGGTTGAATCTAAATAACCTGAGGTTTTTACTGCATTGTTGCATAAGTTTTCACTTTTCAAAAAAGCTTCTTCAGTTATTGAGTTATCCCCTCGTTTGATAAGGAAGTAGGCCAAAAGAATGCCTAAAACACCAATTGCAATTTGTTTCATTGAATTTAAATTAAGTTACGGTTTATTTACTTACGAAAAAGCTTGTCCTGTCGCACACGACCTAAACAAGCTGTCAACAGTTAAATTACGGGGCGTTATCCCTGTCAACCGGAGCCGCCCAACAAGCCAAAAAGCTCCCCATCGGGTCGGCTCCACTGTCGCAGGTAACCTGCCTTTGACTCCCATTTTGGCCGGTTCACCTAACATAGTATTGTACGCAACTCCACTTAATATCAAACTATTGATAACCAGCAAATTAATATTAAGCGTTACCCTACGAAATAATACCTATGTAATTATAAACAAATAATCAAAAAAGAGTTACACAAGATTAGATACACTGCTCTATTTTTGCAAACAATATGGCAAAAAAAGTTTCTTTTATGCACCTGGTTGACCGGGTTTGGGATATTCAGGGCTTTCCAAATTATTTCTTTGGACACGATAAGCAATTATACCGTTTCGACTCACGAGGACAGGTGAAAATTAATAAACGAGTCGTTATTGGCACTACCCAAGGGTATGTATTGAAGCGTAAATTCTATAGCTTATCACAACTTCGGCCACTTCTCCGAAAATCTAGCTCATGTGAGCAGCCAATTATAGATTATCCAGCGGACTCCTAAGCGTACTAATCTTATCGGCCGTCACATGGGTATACCGCATAGTCGTCAAGACACTCTCATGCCCTAATAATTGCTGAATGTACCGAATATCAAGCCCTGATTCGAGTAGATGTGTAGCGAAACTATGACGTAGGGTATGGATACCACCCTTTTTTGAAATTCCAGCAGATCGAACCGCATCACTGTAAACCTGTTGAATAGTACGGTTGGCAATAGGTTCTCCGTTATCTACTTCTTCAAATAGAAAGATTGTGGGCTTATAGTGCGTCAAATATTCGTTGATAGCGATTTCCAGTTTATCCGTCAACATGACCACTCGGTCTTTTTTGCCTTTCCCAGCCCGGACATTAAGGAGCCTTCTGTTGTAATCAAGGTCCTTTACACGCAGATGAGCTACCTCACTTATTCGCAAGCCGGTGGCATACACCAATTTGAAAAGAGTTCTATACTTCAAACTGGTTGTTGCACTGAATATCGCTTTCACTTCAGCCACGCTGTATACAATGGGAAGTTTAGTTGGCTTTCGTGGGTACTCAATAGCATAAAACTCTTTATCTCGTTGAAGGACTTTTTCGCAGTAAAACTTGTACGCATTGATGTGCACATTAATCGTTGAACTGCTCAACCGTTTCTTCTCAATTAGAAACAACAGGTACGTTTGATACTGAAACTTGGTCAGTTGATCAATTGGTTTAGGAACAACGTAGCGAATCAAGGCAATAAGGGCCTGTTTATAGTTTTTAAGTGTTTTGTAACTATAGTCCCGAACACGCAACGTATCGCAAACGGCCACGATAACCGGATGTCGGTCATACTCCCCCAAGCATGGAACATGGCGAAAAGGTAACCGTTGTACATCCGGTGGCCAAGCAGGATTTGTGGCTTTCTCAACCTCGACAGTTGTAGCGGTTGGCTTATAAAGTCGCACTACGGCTTCATCGAACCGGCAATAATCCTTTCCAAACAACTGACCCAACTGAACAACAGCCGCCCGCGTGTTTGGCATAAGCCAGCATCGACGCGAATAGCTCCATCGTCTGCCGGGAATTTCACGAATCAGATTATTGCCAACGGGGTCTTCCGGAAAGGAAACCGCCAACAACGAAGCATCTTTATCATCAATACGAATCGTTACCATACGAATACGGGCTTTTACAGTTCCACGGACGCCAAAAGCCCGTATTCGTCACGGAATTGTTTAGGCTCACATATTCTCTGCCTATTGTTTTGTGTATAGCTGAATCTGCTTGGTTCGGGTGCTGATCCCAACGGCCAGATACGTTGGTTTGGCCTGCAGTACATGCCGCCCCGATACCACCAGCCCTTTGAAGCGCCTGATCCAGGCCTCCACATCCTCGGGCTTATAATATTTTGCATTTCCAAATGAGCAAGCTGGGTATAGTTTAAAAGCCTCCCGAAGTCGGTCAAAGGCAATGGGGGTGATGTTGTGTTTCAGACAGATCAATTGTTTGCTCAAAAACCCAGATGTCGATATGGCTTTCGGAGGCTTGCTGAGTATGGGTTTGTAGCGCGCAATGGCCTCCTGCTCCAGGCGGTCCAGGTCACTAGCCTCACACATATGATAGCGAAATCGGACGAAGTCGATACCCGCACATCGGTGTTCCAATAGCCGTGCATGAAGATTTATGGCCTGGCCAATATAGACAACTTCATTGTTGGCATTCATCAAATAATAGATGCAGGGATGAGGCTGAAATAGCGCCGTACCATCCAGAATTTGCCCTAAATCAAGGCACTTTTGAGGTGTTTTTTCGGTGATTTTCATGTATTAAATATACTACAAACAATACTTATATACAACAAAAAATACATATATTTTTTACCTTTGTTTTATGGCTGGACGACGAGAAAAAAAGAATAGTATTCAGGGGAAATGGCTCAAAGAAGCCCTGGCCGCACAGGATATGACGGTCTACCGATTAGCGAAAGAATTAGGGTATAGCCGGGAAAAATTCTACCGGCACATCGGCAACAAAACCTACCTTAGCAGCGAGTCGCTGGCCGAAATAGCGAGTAAATTCCCAACCATGAATATGAGGTATGTACTCACAGGCGAGGGAAAAGAAGTAGCAGAAAAGTAGTGGAGTAGGTGGAGTGAATGCAGTATGTGAGGTGAGTCAATTAGCCAAAGTCCTACACGATCACTGCACTTACCGCCCTTATTCCACCTACTCCACTACTACACCCATCTACAATTCAAACGTAATACCCTGCGCCAGGGGCATGGTGGTACCATAGTTAATGGTGTTGGTTTGCCGACGCATATAGGCTTTCCAGGCATCGGAACCCGATTCACGACCACCGCCGGTTTCTTTTTCCCCTCCGAAGGCACCCCCAATTTCGGCACCCGAGGTACCGATGTTCACGTTGGCAATCCCACAGTCGGAGCCGACCGCCGACAGGAATTGCTCGGCTTCACGCAGGTTTAGGGTGAAAATAGCAGAGGATAACCCCTGAGGTACGCCATTCTGCTGCGCAATGGCATCGGCTAACGTGTTGTATTTAAGCAGATAAAGAATAGGCGCAAAGGTTTCGCGCTGTACCACGGGCCAGCTATTTTTCGCTTCAGCAATACATGGCTTAACATAACAGCCCGATTCAAAGCCAAGGCCCTCGATCACACCGGGTTCGACCACAAAACGCCCACCTAATTCACGTATTTCGTTGACAGCTGCCTGATAACCAGTAACCGCCAACTGATCAATTACGGGTCCTACATGGAATGACTCATCGAGCGGATTACCAATGCGCAATTGGGCGTACGCCTTCCTGAGTCGATTTTTCACATCGTCATAGATACTTTCCTGGACAATAATACGGCGGGTGCTGGTGCAGCGTTGCCCGGCTGTACCTACGGCTCCAAACACAATAGCCGGTATGGCCAGATCCAGATCGGCATGTTCTGAAACGATGATTGCATTATTACCACCCAGTTCGAGTAGGGTTTTACCCAATCGTCCGGCCACGGCTTCGGCTACGGCTTTCCCCATGCGGGTGCTCCCCGTTGCCGATACCAGAGCAATGCGTGGATCGCGGGCTAGCCACTCACCCACATCGTGCCCACCCGTAACCAGGCAGGATACGCCTTCGGGCACATCGTTGTTACGCAATACCTCGCCAATAATCTGCTGGCAGGCTAAAGCAGTCAACGGTGTTTTTTCGGATGGTTTCCAGATGCATACATCCCCACAAACCCAGGCCAGCATGGCATTCCAGGACCAAACAGCTACCGGAAAATTAAAGGCCGAAATAATCCCAACAATGCCCAATGGCTGCCACTGCTCCAGCATTCGATGGGCGGGCCGCTCCGAGTGCATCGACAAGCCATAGAGCTGACGCGACTGCCCAACGGCGAAGTCGCAGATGTCAATGATTTCCTGCACTTCACCCAGGCCTTCCTGAAGGGATTTACCCATTTCGTAGCTAACCAACGTGCCTAATTCGCGCTTATAGCGCCGAAATTGTTCGCCCATCTGCCGTACAATTTCGCCCCGACGTGGCGCCGGAACCAGTCGCCACTCAGCAAAAGCAGTTTGGGCTGCTTCAACAACTCGGTCATAATCGGCCCGGGTCGATACATGAACACGGGCAATGAGTTGTCCGTCGGCAGGCGAGTACGATGCAAGAGACTGATGACTACTCGTAGTTTCGGTTGGCCAGAAAACCTGACCGGTACTGGTACCGGGCTTAATGGGCTGCATGGGCAGCGGAAGAATCGACTGCATAAGATCCGTTTGTGGTTTGTTGAGACGCGGGCAAATCTACCGGCCTTTACGCAAACAATGCACATAGACTTACAAACTTTTTGCACCAAAATTGGTTGAAATGGGATACTTGGTCACCCTTATAAAACATATAGACCGCCGATTTTTATGATCCATATGATTAATTATGATTTTTAAAATTTCATCAAAAAGGCAGAATCGTTGTCAACTTTATTAAAAAAATCATACCTAATCATAAAAATCATAGTCATCAGCGTTCTAACCCAACGTTATGAAAATGAACCAATTTCCCGGCCTGTTTGCGATAGGAATCGCACTGGCTACTACCGCCACCTGGGCTCAGACAACGCCCACCGGAACCATCTCGCCAACAACGTACCCGCAAGGTGCCATTGCCCCGGATTCCATGTCCTCAAAAGCAGCATCTCGTAGCCAGAAAAAAGCCATGAAACAGTCACGGCGACTACTGAATCAGAATGCGAAGGCAACTGCTAACGGTACTACCAATACGTCGCCCCAGGATGCGCGTTATCGGCAGAGCTCTACCAGCGACGGCACTACGATGAATAACAGTAATCTAACCAATTACAATAGCAACAATGCTACCAATGCGCCAACCGGCGTTGGCAGCAATCCAAATACCGCAGGTAGTAAAACAAGTCAGCCCACTGGGCAACCTGCCGTAAACAACGTTAACGCCAATGCTGGGGCTATTGAAGCGGTAAAAGGTGCCAGAACAACCGAAACACCAGCGATTAGAGCAGGCAGTACGGTTCGAAATACCAGCATCGGCGATTTCATGGCCTCATCGCCCAATTACACAACGCTTCAGAATGTTCTTCAGTCATCTGATTTGTTCGACATGCTGAAAGGTAGTGGTCCCTATACCCTGTTTGCTCCAATGAATAATGCGTTCAAGAAATTGCCCCCTGCCATTCAGGCGGGCCTGCTGGACGGCAACAACCGGGCAGCCGTAAAGCAGCTCTTGTCCTATCACCTGCTCAATGGGTCGTTAAGCAGAGATGAACTAACCCGTCAAATTAAAGCAGGAAATGGGCAGGCACAGCTAAAAACAGTTGCTGGTGGTGTACTCACGGCTCGCATTGCAGAAAATGGGCAACTTTCCTTAACGGATGAGCAGGGCGGTACCATCCATATTGACAATACCGATTATCCTCAGGCCAACGGAATGGTATATGGTGTTGATAACGTACTTATGCCCAAAGGGGGTGTAGCTGATTTCCGTTAAAAAACACCTAAAACAAAAACATAATGGGTTTACAATGTGTAAATAAGTTATTGTTGTAATGAAATCGGTGCAACGCCATTTGCACCGATTTCATTATACGGTTTGATTTACCAGGAAAAATCACTGTTTTCCTGGTTTTATAATGATCGTCGACGTATAGCAGTCCGTTCATTTTTTAAAATTCTCTCTATATTTGACCAACTTAATACCTTCTGCGTGAAACGCCAGTCCTCTTTAGTGTCAGAAAGTGTCCTGATCGAAAAGCTTATCCAGCGCGATCAGCAGGCCTTTCAATGGCTCTACGATCAGTATTCACCGGCTCTTTATGGTGTTGTGTTGCGTATCGTGCGCGATGATGAACAGGCAGCCGACCTCCTTCAGGACATTTTCGTTAAGATCTGGAAAAACCTGGATGCATATGATTCCAGCAAAGGCCGTTTGTTTACCTGGATGCTGAACGTTGCCCGTAATACAGCCATCGACTCGTTACGTGCCCGCAAAACTCAACCTACCGCAGCAATCCGAACTGATGAAGAGAACGTACATATTGTTGATCGCCAGCATAACACGGAGCAACCAAATCCAGAGCATATTGGCATTAAGGATGTAGTGAATCAGTTAAGACCTGAGCGCAAACAGCTCATTGATCTGGTATACTTTGGCGGATACACCCACGAAGAAGCTGCCGAAAAATTAAACTTACCCCTCGGAACGGTTAAAACCCGGGTCCGGGCTGCCCTACAGGAACTGAAACAACTCTTCAAATAATGAACGTAATTTATTGATTATGAACGTCACGGAGTACATAGCGTCTGGTATCTTAGAGTCTTACGTCATGGGAGCGGTGAGCGACCAGGAGCGACGCGAGGTCGAGTGCCTATCGTCTATTTATCCTGATATACGGCACGAACTTGACCAATTATCAGAAGCACTCGAAAACTACGCCCTGTTGCATAGTGTCGAGCCCCCGGCTTCCGTAAAAGATAAGTTGCTGAAGCAACTTGATTTTGAGAAGCCTATCGAAAAAGAAACGATCATTCGGCCAATGCCAGTTGATATGACTGCGGGCGAAACTACTACAGGACTAGCGTTTCGGGCTACCTGGGTCGTTGCTGCATCGATGGGTCTACTGTTATTACTATTTTCCTTATTCCTGCTTTCGCAATTACGGACGAATCAAAAAACGCTGGCCGCCACCCGAACCGCAAATGAGACGCTTCAGTCGGAAATGCGCCAACTTCGTGATAATCAGAACCAGACCAGCCAGGCATTAGCGCTATTACGCCAACCTGGCCTGCGAACACTGGAACTCAGGGGGAATGAGAAAGCACCGCAGGGAACCATGCTCGTTCTCTGGAATACCCGAACGCACCAGGTAGCGGTCGATGTTCGTTCACTACCCGCTTTACCCTCCGATAAACAATATCAGCTCTGGTCGATGGTTAACGGAAAACCGGTCGATGCAGGTGTGTTTGAAGCCACAAATGGCACTGCGGTTATACAACGCCTGAACCGCTCTGTAAGTCGGGCCGATGCGTTTGCGGTGACAGTTGAAAACCGCGGGGGAAGCCCCACACCTACCCTGTCGACGCTATTAGCCCTGGCAACTGTAAACTCCTGAGTAAGACTCTCTATTTTCTTGTTTTTATATTTAGGTGCACTAAACTAAGCATTTAGTGCACCTTTTTTACTATTTGGTTTATTGGGGATTATTGAGGATTATTGCCTTCCAATCCTCTATGAAAACTAAGTTACTTATTTCCCTCTGGCGCCTAAAATGGCTTATTGCATGTACATTGGTGGGGGTTCTGTATTTCTCAATGATCGCAATTAATGCAGAAAATATTCCTTTTACCGATGATTTAGCCCTACTTTCATCTCTTTACGACATCTATCACGAACCCGATTGGACTTTAAAAGTTAAAACCCTTTTTTCGCTTCATAATGAACATCGGCTAGTTATCCCTCGTCTCCTGATTATAGCCTTACACTACATTCAAGGTCAGCATGTAAATGTCATGTGGTGGATAGTAGTGGGCAATGCATTAATCTTCCCTGTTCTTTATCTATATTTTAAATCTGGCTTTACAAATTATAACATCCTATTTTTCATACCTGTGTTATTTTTTGCGCTCCAGCCTATGCATTATGAACTTATGTATTGGGGGATGGCGTCTATCCAAAATATTGGCGTTCTTGTTCTTTCATCGCTATCATTTTACGTATTAATCTATACAAAAAATAACCTATTAGCTTTACTGATTGCTGTTTTGGCAGCCTTCACAAGCGTAAATGGTCTATATGTGTTTATCATTGGCATAATTTTACTTTTTTATAAAAGAGATTTGTATAGTAGTGCAATTTGGATTTTAGCGGGATGCGGCACTGCTTTCTTTTACTGGCAAGGGTTCTCGTTAGACGAAAACACCGGAAAAGGATTTCAGGAGTCGTTTCATATTATCAAATTTACAGCTACATTTATTAGCCTAGTAGGTGGAATTATTTATACACAAACCGTTCCTATCCTATCATTAGTTTTAGGAGGGTTATTAATACTATTTTTTACAGCAATAAGTTATTATAGGCTTATCCTACAGCCTATTGAAGTCAATAACAGGCAATTATTTTTCCTATCTTGTTTAGCCTTTATTTTTCTAACCATTGCCGCTATAAGCCTTGGTCGAGATCCAGGTAGTGTTTTAGTAGTGAGCCGTTACAAGATATATTCTGCTTTATCTATTTCTTTAACATATAGCTTATTAATTGATTATATTTACAAATACAGATCGTTTTTTAGAGCAATTTTATTCTCCAGTTTACTTTTTTGGATAGTCAGTTATAGCCGCTACAATGGTCAGTTTAAAAGCCATACACGCCTACTATTCGCTCATTTTTTCAATTGGAAGTACAGTGATATTCTAGATGTATCTCCACCTTTTACTGCAAACTATTACGCTGACCATTGGCGCAAACTATACGCTTCTGGTCAGTATATACCTCCTGAGGGCGTAGAGGAAAAATGCAAGAAAATGATTTTGCAAGTCAATACTAAACAGTACATAAACACGTTTTCTTTTATAGTAAACAATGTCATTACAATTAATCCAATTAGGCTAGCTTTTAATGATTATTATGTGGTATCTAAAGTAGATAAAAAAATAGCTATTTATCCATTACATACAGATAGCTTTTACCAAACGTTATTTTCTCCAGCCACAGCAATTTATTCAGCATCAATGAATACATCGTATTGGATACAAGACTCAAAGGGCCCCTTATTTATAGTACAACTCAATTGAGTTCATGAACGCTAAAAAAAACTTACTCCTATCCAGTACTCCTAAAAGAATCACTTTTTCCTAACTTTTGTTATAAATACAGTAATCTCAAAACTTAATACTCCTTATTTAACGTATATTAAGGTAATGCCGTATGTAGCTATAGCGTTAGTTACGGATCATACAGGCTCGACACATTTAAATCATAAACCAATGAAAAATACCCTGCTTCTTTTATTGACAGCCTGTTTACTGGCAGGTATGGGCTTCCGTATTACAGATGACACCCCACCTAAAAAAGTGGTAAAAACCAATGCAGAATGGAAAAAGATTCTGACCCCAGATCAATACGCCGTTCTGCGCGAACATGGCACCGAACGGGCCTTCACCAGCCCCCTGAACGATATTCACGACCATGGTACGTTCTATTGCGCCGGTTGCCACAATCCCCTGTTCTCATCTGATACAAAATTCAATTCGGGTACGGGCTGGCCAAGCTTTTATACCCCGATCTCGAAAACGGCCGTTAAGGAGGATTCCGACAAATCCTATGGCATGGTCCGCACCGAAGTTTTATGTAGCGTGTGCGGAGGACATTTAGGCCACGTGTTTAACGATGGCCCCAAACCTACCGGCCTTCGGTATTGTATGAATGGGGTAGCTATGACATTTGAGAAAAAATAGAACGAGAAGAAAAAAGGAGTAGCAGGGGTAGGGGGACGAGAGGGAAAATACAATGACAGCTGTATTCCTTGATATCGCTCGTCCCCTTACTCCATCTACTCCTTTCTTCCCATCACATAATAACCAGCCGGGCTGCACACACAGTCCGGCTTTTATGTATCATAGAGGCTGAAAATACGTTATCTTTGACACTTGGACTGGATTGACCCAGTTGATTTTCTCCTGTAGAGGAGGCTGATTGTCGGGAGACAGTCAATTATGGAGCTAAGTAAAGTATTCTTAGAAAGAAAGGCATGAGTCAATATAGGGAGCGATTCCGCGCTGTTCGGCACGCTTTTGGAGCATTTCGACAACGGATTCGACAACGCCAGAAACAGTTGGGCAATGTCAAACGCGGAGTAGGCCGACAAATCGTAAAAATTGCAGGGGAAGAACGAGTCAACTCATGGCTGGATACCTATCACGGGTATCGGGATCGTCTTCGCTCCTTCATCCATCAGTATATCGACCCAGATGCCTGGTACTACCCGTACCTTAAAAATGGCGTGAAAGGCTTCCTTTGGGCCTTTCTGGCGTTGGGAATTTATGTCTTCATCCTTAACTATAACTTCCTGTACCTGACGGGTGCCATGCCCAGTGTGGAAGAGTTAAAGAATCCAAAACTCAATCAGGCGTCGGAGATTTACTCGCAGGACGGGGTGATGATCGGAAAATTCTATGCCGAGAACCGGACACCGATCAAGTACGAAAATATTCCAAAACAACTCATCAACGCCCTGGTTGCAACGGAAGACGTGCGCTTCTATGATCATGGAGGCATTGACCCCCGCGCTATTGGACGGGCTGTGATTACGTTTGGACGCGATGGGGGCGGCTCCACTATTACGCAGCAGTTAGCCAAAAACCTGTTTAAAACCCGCCGGAAAACCAGCACTGGGCTGCTCACCCGAATTCCGTTAATCCGGAAAGTCATTTACAAGTCTAAAGAATGGCTGATGGCGCTTAAGCTGGAACGGAATTTCACGAAAGATGAAATTATCACCTACTATTTTAACACCGTTGATTTCGGTAGTAATGCATTTGGCTTAAAAACAGCGGCCCGGACATTTTTCAACAAAGAACCCGACAGCCTGAATGTGCAGGAAGGTGCCGTGCTGGTTGGCCTACAGAAAGCCACTACCAGCTACAATCCCCTCAAAAATCCAGATCGCTCCCGCGAACGTCGGAACATCGTACTTGGGCAGATGGCCAAGTATCAGTATCTGACAAAAAATCAGTCCGACTCCATTAGTGCATTGCCATTGGTAACGGATTTCACGCCGGAAAATCCCTACTCAGGGCCAGCCAGTTACCTGAAAAATGCCGTTCAGGATTATGTAAAAAAGTGGGGTGAAGAAAATGGTTACGACCTCTATACGGACGGATTACGCATCATTACAACCATAGATTCCCGGATGCAGCGCTACGCCGAAGACGCTACAGATGAGAA
Source organism: Spirosoma migulaei (assembly GCF_054776855.1). Classification (NCBI taxonomy): domain Bacteria; kingdom Pseudomonadati; phylum Bacteroidota; class Cytophagia; order Cytophagales; family Cytophagaceae; genus Spirosoma; species Spirosoma migulaei. The sequence continues at coordinate 30,167 of NZ_BAAHBG010000047.1, forward strand.
AATGAAGCAGTTGCAACGTACGTTCGATAACCACTGGCGCGACCGTAACCCCTGGACGGATGAAGATGGCAAAGAGATTCCTGCTTTTATCGACTCGGTTGCCCGACGTACCGAACGCTACAAAAGCCTGAGCCGCCGGTTCATGCCATTATACCCGGACTCGATCATGTATTACATGAAGAACGTGAAGTACAAAATGCGGGTATTTAGCTGGAATAATAAGCGTCATTACGACTCCACCGAAATGACCCCTTATGACTCCATTGCTTATTATAAGCACTTTTTGCAGTCGGGCATGGTGGCTATGGACCCCCGTACGGGCTACATTCGGGCGTGGGTGGGTGGCCTGGATTACGACTACTTCAAATACGACCACGTAAAGCAAGGCAAACGCCAGCCGGGTTCTACGTTTAAGCCGTTCGTGTACACCACAGCTATCGATGACACTCTGAGCAACCTGAGCCCCTGCGACCGTATTCAGGATAAGCCATTTCGAAAAGAATATCGGGAAAACGGCGAAGATAAAATCTGGGAGCCTCGCAATTCGACTGGCTTTTACTCGTACTCGAATATGACCCTTCGCCGGGCCATGGCGCGTTCGGTGAACTCTATTACGGCGCAATTAACGGATCAGGTTGGCCCCGAACGCGTAGCGGAATACGCGCACCGAATGGGGATCAAGAGTCGGTTACAAGCCGTACCATCTATTGGTCTGGGATCGTCGGATGTGTCTCTTTATGAACTGGTTGGTGCCTATTGTACGTTTGTCAACGATGGCGAATCGACAGAACCAATCATTGTTCAGCGGATTGAAGATCGGGATGGAAACGTTATCGAAACCTTTACGAGCCAGCACAAGCGTGCCATTAGCCCCGAAACCGCTTTCCTGATGCGGTATATGCTACAGGGCGGTCTGCAGGAGTCTGGCGGAACATCGCAAAATCTATGGTCGTTCGATCTGTTCAAGAATCATAACGAAATGGGCGGTAAAACCGGCACCACGTCGAACAACTCCGACGGCTGGTTTGTGGGGGTTTCCAATAACTTAGTAGTTGGCGCCTGGGTGGGTGGTGACGACCGAAGTATTCACTTCCGATCAACTGATCTTGGCGAAGGAGCGAAAACAGCCCTGCCTCTAGTTGGGCGTTTTCTGGAGAAAGTATACGCTGATCCGAAGTTTAAGAGTCTACAGGGGCCCTTTCCGAAGGCAGATGGCAGTATTACGAAAAACTACCTGAACTGCGGTCCTTCCGGCGACGAAGAAACGACGGAAGAGTCGGACTCGACGGATATTTCTGAGTTTGGCGACTCAACCTTTGTTCCAACAGTACCAGCACCTGACGCAACAACGCCACCTGATACAACAGGTAATCAACGGTAGATGGCAAAAAAGGGTAGTCAACAAAACTTCTGTATCTGTTTTTCAGTTTCTGTCAATACGGTATCTGAACATATTGGCCGGTAATTTGCTGGAAGACTATCCACGCTACACTGTTATGAAACGCATTGCCCAAATCCTTCGCTGGACGTTACTATCGCTATTTGTCCTGGCGGCTGGTACGGTAGTGGTTGCCTGGTTTATTGATTCCCGGCAAACAAATGATGAATTAATCGAAGAATTTCAGGGACAGCGGATTCGTCCAACGGTTCATTCGTATCAGGTTCGCGGGCAAACAAACTCAGACGAATCCAGAACTATCCGATTTATAGAAACGCCACGGCCTGCTGGTGATTCTACGCTGCCTGTTGTTTTATTTGTGCATGGTGCCCCTAGTTCGTTGTCGTTTTTCAATGAATTTTTCAAAGATACCCTGCTTCTCAACCGGGCTCAGTTAGTTGCGGTAGACCGGCCGGGTTATGGTTATTCTGATTTCGGTCGGGTTGAAACGTCGATTATCCGACAGGCCGAACTATTACAACCCCTCATTGACCGCTACAAAAAAGCACCTTATTTAATGATTGTTGGCTCATCGTATGGTGGGTCAGTATCGGCCCGACTAGCCATGAACAATCCGGATCGGGTTGATCATGTCGTGTTTGTTTCGTCGGCATTAGGCCCTGGCCTGGAACGGACGTATTCAATCAGCTATTTCGCCGACAGTCCGCTGATTCATTGGGGTGTTCCTCCCCTGCTCCGGCTAGCAAACGACGAAAAATTAGCGCACCGAAAAGCCCTGGAAGCGATCCTGCCCGATTGGCCTAAAATCCGGGCAAACATCACCATGCTGCATGGTCAGCGCGATGAACTCGTGTATCCAACAAATGTGTCGTTTGCGCAACATCACCTGGTCAACGCTCGGGTAAAGCAATTTTTACTGCCCGAAAATCGTCATGACATCGTATTCAACAAACGCGAGTACATGACCCAGATCATTCTCGACATTCTGAACCGACGCGATGTAAAAGAAACGGTCAAAACGAAGGCAATGGCCGTTAATAAATTTATTAAGAAGAAGATAATTTTATAGGAGTCAGGCCTAAAGCTATTAACCACAGAGGCACGGAGAACACAGAGAGATAATAGGCTACTTTTCTCTGTGCTCTCCGTGCCTCTGTGGTTAAACTAATTCTTATTTTTTTCTTTTTTAGCATCCCAGCCTTAAGCCGTTATCTCTATCCGGTTTCCTTCTGTGTCCAATACTACACTTTCATAGTAGCCATCTCCCGTCCAGCGGGGTTCACCAACAACCGTGTATCCATCAGCCCGAAGTCGTTCAGTCAATGCATCGACGGCCATTTCACTACCTACCGAGAACGCTAGATGAGTCAAGCCCATATATTGAATTAGTGGATCGGCTACATGTTCATTTATCCCCGGCATCTGCATCAGTTCCAACCAGGGTCCACCTTCGGGGAAAGTCAGGAAATAAGACGAAAATCCCTTTCTGGGATTGGTGTATTTATCATTGGCCGTGGCTCCAAAGTATAGTTCGTAGAAATTTCGCATCTGCTCCAGATCGCGAACCCACAGGGCAAGGTGTTCAATATGCATAGAAAAGAGGGATGAGAGGAGGAAGGGGACGAGAGGATAAGAATAGTCAACCATTTCCTTTTCTCCCATTCTTCCCATTTCTCCTTTCTCCCTTATTTATAAAACCAGTGCTGGCATCCAGAATACTCCATCGCCCAGCCATCGATAGCGTTCGTTTTTGATAAAATAATCGGGATACCGCTGAATGCCGTACAGGGTCAGGCTCATCAGCGCGAGCATCAACGCCGACCGTTGGGCAAATCGATCGTTGGTCAAAAAGCAAAGGGCTAGTCCCGCAGCAATAATTAAAAAGGTTAGCCAGCGTAAAATCACATCACAGCGGTCGGCCCCCCACTCGGTGGCTAACGAAAACTGGGGCTGGTTCGGCGCTTCAAGTTGCTCCATTATAGCAAACAGGAGCAGATTCTGAAACGCAATCCCGGTAAACATCAGGCATTCAGTAATGTCGACATTACTGATCGTTGGTCGTTGTACCCATACACTCCCCCAGATTCCAGCCGCATAAAGTGTAGCAACGAGAGGTTCTTTCAGCAATAGAGCTGGATGATGCGACGGAAGCCGAAATACCGCACCCACATAGGCAATACAAATGCCCCCCAGCACAATACCAAATTTGATGACACTACTCGGCAGAAAAAACGTGAGTATAAATGCCAGGCCCGCAGCGCCAATGACAACCCACCACAGAATAGCAGCATACTGACGATGAAATCGATGCCTCGCTGTTAAGGGCTGCCTCGACGCATTTAGCTCGTCTTTCCGCACATCGAGCAGTCGATCAACAGTGTAGATGATAAATACCACAAGGGCCAGTACGATTGGCGTAGCCCAATGAATAGGATCAACATCGGAAAGGCGGGTCGCCATCCGATTCGACAAGACAGCCCCGATGACGACGGGGAAACTCAAATAGTAAGCGTTGCGGATATAGGAGAGCAAAGGATTTACATTAAATTGGTAGTCATTGTTCGGTCATTTTTATTGGATGGTTACCGCTGAATGACCACTGACGATAAATGACCATAAACGACTATATAGGTAAAGCAGGCGGGGCCAGCCAGGCTTCCTGATGACGCAATACCTCAACGGGTTGCCCAACACGTAGCGTCCCCAGGGTAGTTTGGCCAGTATAGTTAGCTAAGACATTCTGGCCAAACAAAATTTTCGAATTCCATTTACGATACGTGGTCAGTGTCCGTAAAGGCTCTTTACCTTGCTCCCCTGTTTCAGGATCAATGGTGGTGAGTACACAACGGGCACAGGGCTTAACCCCATAGAACGTCAGCTCATTAATCCGGAACTCGGCCCAGCTATCTTCTTCATAAGGTGAACTTCCCTGAACGACTATATTGGGCCGAAACCGACGCATCGTTATTGGTTCAGCAAGTCGTTGATTGAGGGTATCGAGCGATGCCTGCCCAATGAGCAGATAGGGATACCCATCGGCAAAGCTAACGGTATCCTCTTCGCGTGCATATTTAGGATCAACTGCCCGCTGGGTAGTTTCGGGCATAAACACTAAGCGACAAGGGGTTCCAAGCACGTTCGAAAACCATCGATCGGCTTCGGCACTTACCGTTACAGCAGGTACATCGGTACTATCCCAGATACTCACTAGGATAGTTTCGGTTGGTGTTGTTACTACCAATGGCAGTTCCAGCACATCATGGGGGCGATGCCGGTGCCAGATACGCAAGGTATCATCCGAAACGTCGGACCGCTGAATAGTTACATCAATAAGCGCCATCTGATGGTTAGTTCGTTGCGTCATGAATACCCACGGTCCGGCGGTCCGGTTGGGCGTAACAAGCATAAACCGCCGGTCATGCCGAAACCCTTTTTCTTCAACAATAATCTCCTGCACCGAAATACCGCTCAGCGATTTGATAGGATAGATATGGAGTTCAGAAATAGTCATAGTAGTATCTGGAACGGGAACGCTAAAAACTCATTCTCGGCATCGGGCTGACGGTTTGCGCCGTAAACTCACCTTGCTCGTATTTAAACTGAGCGGCCATTGCAATCATGGCAGCATTATCGGTACAATACTCAAATCGCGGGATATATACATTCCAGCCTTGTTCTTCACCCAATTGGGTTAAAGCGCTGCGCAATCCACTGTTCGCTGATACGCCCCCTGCAATGGCTAGCTCATGAATGCCCGTTTCCCGCACAGCCCGTTTTAGTTTGTTCAGCAGAATCTGAATCAGCGTATGCTGAATACTGGCACAAATATCCGCCAGATTCTCGTCAATAAAAGCAGGATTGGTTTTTGTGTTATCGCGCAGGAAATACATAATGGCCGTTTTGATTCCACTGAATGAAAAATCCAGATTTGGCATCTCCCCCATCGGGAATTTGAACGCCTGTGGGTTCCCTGTCTTCGCATACTTGTCGATCAGCGGACCGCCGGGATAGGGCAAACCCAGTAGCTTAGCCGATTTATCGAAAGCTTCGCCCACGGCATCGTCCATTGTCTGGCCAATAACCACCATGTTAAGCGGGCTATCAATGCGTACAATCTGCGTATGACCTCCACTAACCGTCAGGCATAAAAATGGAAATATTGGCTTGGGGTCCTCAATGAAATGAGCCAATACATGCGCCTGCATATGGTTAATTTCGATGAGCGGGATGTTCAATCCAAGGGCCAGTGCTTTCGCAAAGGACGCCCCTACCAGCAGTGAGCCCAGCAAACCCGGCCCACGCGTAAAAGCAACGGCGGATAACGCATTTTTCGGTAAATTTGCGTCCAGTAATGCCCGTTCAACCACGGGTAAAATATGCTGCTGGTGTGCTCTTGAGGCCAGTTCGGGAACAACGCCCCCGTATTGCTCGTGAATTAACTGGGTGGCAATTACGTTCGACAAAATATGCCCGTTGACTAAAACAGCCGCCGAGGTTTCGTCGCAGGAAGATTCAATGGCTAAAATATTCACGTTGCAAAACTAATGGATAATGATTTCTCCCAGAATAGACAATGGAAGTTGTGACTAAACCGTTCCCTCAGATAGTAGTCTAATCTGCATTCCATTTCGTTATTCACTGTATCTTAGGTCTTTCCGCACTGGATGCGTCAGTTTTTCGCCATATTCCTCAAAACACTACTCTACCTCGTGCTGACGGTATTGGTAGCGGCATTGGGGGTTTTACTGAGCCTGCAACTGCCGGCAGTACAAACACGGCTGGCCCAGAAAGGGGCCGAATGGCTCTCCTCAAAACTGCTCTTTCCCGTTGATATTGAGGGAGTTTCGATCAAATGGTTCGATTCAATAACCCTCGAGAAGCTCACGATCAAGGATTATCAGGGCCGACCCATGATTCGAGTCGGACGGCTCGATGCCGATTACAATCTCCGGCATCTCCTCGATTCATCGGCTCATAATATCCATATTGACGAAATTGTATTGTATCGGCCCGACGTTCAGATGATTAAAAATCCGAAGAACGGCGACACGAACCTCGACGATTTTATTGCCCGCATTGAGCAGCTAACCTCCGATCCGACCAAACCCAGCATACCGAATCAGAATGTTCCGTTTACGGTTGGTCATATTCATTTAGTTGATGGTGCATACACGCTCGAAGACCCACGCGAGCCGTTTATGCACGACAAGAAAAGCTTCGATCATAACCATTTCACCCTCCAGCATCTGACGGCTGAGGTCAGTAATTTTTTAGTTCTGGGGGATACTATTGCGTTTAATGCCAAGGGGCTATCGGGAGTAGACCGCGATTCCCGCATAAAGATCCGGCAGTTGGATACGCACTTTCTCTACTGCAATACCAAAATGGAGCTGGCCCAACTGTACGCCCACATTGGCAACTCCATCATTCGGAATGAGCTAATATTTAACTACGATAAACCGTCGGCATTTGGCGATTTCAACAGCCGGGTGCTTATGCAGGCCCGCTTCCGGGACAGCCAGGTACAATCTGCCGATCTGGGTTATTTTTCGGATTACCTCCGCGGTCTTAAGGAAACCTGGTCATTAACGACCAACTTTACCGGAACAGTCAATGACTTCCGGCTCCGCAATACCGATCTTCGATTTGGTGCCAATGGACGTAGTCGCTTAACCGGCGACATTGCCTGGAAGGGATTGCCCGATATGGATAAAACCACGGTCAATTTTGCCTTTACGCCTTCCGTGGTCAACATGGCCGATATTCGGCAATACTATCCCGATTCGTCGTTTAATAAAACTATCCAGAAACTGGGGACAGCTTCCTTTGCGGCTACCTTTGTTGGCGCCTTCGATGATTTCAAAACCAAAGGAACCTTCAAAACCAATATTGGTAACGTAACCGGCGATCTGGCTCTAAAGCTGGCCAACAAGACTGAACAGACAACCTACACGGCAAATCTAAAGGCCGAAAATCTTGATCTTGGGCAACTGATCGATCAGCCCGATGAATTTGGGAAACTCGATGGCGAAGGGCGAATTACAGGTAAAGGCACTGATTTAAAACGGGCAGATATTGACTTCGATGGTCAATTTGGACGCTTTAGCTGGCAACGCTACGCTTATCAGCATGTGGCAGCGCATGGAAATTTACAGAAAGGTCTTTTTCAGGGGAAACTGAACATCAACGACCCGAATCTGGCCTTTGATCTCGATGGCGAATTCAAGTTGAGTGGCCCCAAAAACCATTACGACCTCCGGGGAAACGTCCAACACGCCGATTTGCGTGCGTTGGGGTATCTGACTGATTCATTGGTTGTTAAAACAGCGTTGGATGTTCAACTGGAAGGCCGAACGCTGGATGATATCGTAGGAAAGGCCTTGTTTACGAACGCAGCACTCAGCCTGAACAAACGAAACATTACTGTTGATAAGCTTACCCTCCTATCGTCTATTGAACAACGAACCGGGAGCTCTCCTGACTCATCGGGTACCCAACGCTATTTCGACCTTGATTCCGACTTTTTGACGACTCGCTTACAGGGCGATTTTCAGCCCCAACGCACCATTGACGACCTGACCCGGCTAGTACGTGAGTACGAACTTCATTTTAAAGGGGATGCGGCCGGGATGAAGATCTATTACGAACAGAAACGAAAGGCAGCCATGCGTCTTGCCGGGCGTAAGGGTACTGTTCAGCCCGTTCGCTATGGAGTCGATTACCAGATCATCACAAAGAACAGTGCACCGCTACTAGCTTTTTTAGGTTCATCGGATTATATAGCCCCATCCACCCGAATTGAAGGCCGGTTTACGGAAGACAATACCTCTTTTCTGACAGGAACCGTTAAAACAGACTCATTACGGCTTGGGAAAGTTAGTTTTGGTCCAAGCGATCTTGATCTGACGACCTCTAAGTTTACGTACGGTGAGGAAGTACTGGCATCGGCCATTATTTCGTCGAAACGACAGTTATTTAGTTCCGTTCTGCCTACTCGTAATCTTCAGATCGAAGCCTCCTGGGATGTTGATCATATTGATTTTACAAGCGATATTGAGCAGGCTGACAGCAGCGGGCGCTTTACCAATCGTGCCGACCTCAATGGCGAATTACGGTTTAAGGGAGATGCCATTGATCTTACCTTCCGCCAGTCGAAAATACGGGTTCTGGATGGCGACTGGACGCTCAACCCGGAAAGTCTGATCCGGAAAGTCGGGGATGAATACACCATCAGAAACCTATCGTTGCTGAATGAGAATCAATTGATTCAGGCATCAGGAAAAATCTCGCCCGACTCTGTGGAGAATCTCCATGTCGAAGCGCAGAACTTCCTGCTGGCATCGTTAAATTCGGTATTGAATACAACCCTCGGCGGCACGCTGAATGGCTCACTGGCGGTACGCAATCTGTACAACACCCCAATTGTGGAAAGTGCCCTGTCGCTTCGGGCCCTGTCGTATCAAAACTCATTGATCGGCGATGTTCGCGGTCAGGGTGAATGGGATCAGCAAACCCAGCGGCTCAACGTAAATGCCAGCGTGAATCGAAATGGGTCCGATGTGGTAACCTTACTGGGAACATACGCCCCCCAATTAAAGACCAACCCGCTGGCACTCAAAGCCAACGTCAATAACGCCGATTTAAGCTTACTGGAACCCTTTACAATCGGGCTATTCTCGAACTTGGGCGGTATTGCCAGTGGAATCATTAGCGTTACGGGTAAACCTGCCGTACCGGTACTAAAAGGTGAAGTGGCCATCCAGGGTGGACATGGGCGATTCGATTACCTGAAGGCTGATTTCGCGTTTGACGATAAAATCTATTTTGGCGAAAACGAGATTATTACCCGGCAATTGATTCTACGGGACCCCCAGGGTAATACCGCCCAATTGCGAGGGGGTGTTTATCATGATGGATTCCGAAGTTTTACCCTGGGTTTCGACGCGGATTTCAAGAATTTCAAGATCATGAATACAGTTGCCAAAGACAACGATGCCTTTTATGGACAAGCCGTTGTAACAGGCAAAGCCGAACTGTATGGGCCAACGGATAACCTGACGATCCGGGCCAATGTAGCCAGCAATAAAGGAACCCGAATTTACATTCCTCTCGACGGAGCTACAACGGTAGCCGCTGATGATCAGATTCGGTTCGTTAATCTAAGCACAGGCAAACCGACTAGCCAGACGTCTAATCAAGCCAATAATCAGTCGGAAGGAGAGATTGATCTATCCCGAATTCAGATGGATTTCAACTTCGATATTACGCCCGATGCGTATTGCGAGATCCAGTTAGATCGCCAAACCGGCGACATTATTAAAGCCTACGGTCAGGGGCGGATCGCCATGAAGGTGGATACCAAAGGCGACTTCACCATGACGGGTAACTACGAAATCCAGAAGGGAGATTACACCTTTACGTTCCAGAATATCATTAACAAACGGTTTCAAATTCGGCCCAACAGTCGTATTACCTGGACGGGCGATCCCTATGGTGCTTTGCTCGACGTAACAGCAGCCTATACCCAGTACACCTCGCTGGCTCCTTTGTTAGCTACCCAGAAAACCACGGCTGACCAGACCCGCCGGTATCCCGTTGACCTGGTTATAAAACTAACAGGTGAGCTGGGTAGTCCGGCAATCAGCTACGACCTCGACATTAAAGAATACCCCTCTTCCTCTGATTTCCGGCAGGCCGTTACGGCCTTCGAGTCACGGATTCAGAGCAACGATCAGGAACTGACCCGACAGGTAAGTAGCGTGTTGTTATTCAACCAGCTTCTGTCCGAAGGCACCAGCCTGTTCGAACAGGGTCAGGTGAATACGGGAGTCGCCAACAGTGTAAGTGAACTACTGTCTAATCAGATCAGCCGCCTGGCTTCTAATCTCAACGAGAACTTAGATGTAGGCGTGTCATTTGGTGGATTTACGAGTGGTACCCAAAACGAAAACCTGCTTAATAACCTCCAGCTACGGTTTTCCTACAGGCTGCTTAATGACCGGTTGCGGATCAGTCGCGATGGCGGGTTCACGTATGGGCAAAGCCAATACAATGCGGCTAGTTTACTTGGCGAGTGGACCCTTGAGTATTTTATTACGCCTGATGGCCATTTGCGCGCCAAAGTGTACAATCGCAATCAGCAGAGTATCCTGGGTCAGTATAACCTGACCAGCACCATCACAACCGGTGGGGGTGTCAGCTTGCTGTATACCCGTTCGTTCAATCACATTTTTGGTGGCAAACGCACAACGCCGGGTCTGGTTCCTCCAACGCCAACGCCTTCTGATGCGCCAGCCCCAACCGCACCTGGCTCTACAACAACGTTGAATACGGCAAAGGGAACATTTTAATAACTAGTCAGCCTAAGGCCATAAACAGGGTAAAAATTGCATTTCCCGCCTTTGTTGAGAGAACCCCTTTACAATCCGTATGTATTTTCTGAAGCGTCTACTGGTTATCGGTTTGCTCCTGATTTCCGGTCCCACACTGTTAGCCCAGCAGCGAACGTTTACGAATCCTATTAAAAACTCGGGACCCGACCCCTGGGTGTTACAAAAAGACGGCTGGTATTATTACATGAATACTACCGGCCAGAACCTGACGCTCTGGAAGACCCGGAATATAGCTGATCTGGCTACCGCCCAACATAAAGTTATTTACAAGCCACCTGCCGGGCAACCCTATTCCCGGGAATTATGGGCACCCGAAATTCACTCATTTGTTGGGGACCGGGGCGAAGCTCGCTGGTACATCTATTTCTCCGCAGATTCACTTAATAATTTATCGCACCGAGTCTGGGTACTGGAAAACTCCTCCTCTGATCCTATGCAGGGTGAATGGGTTATGAAAGGCAAGATCGGCGATCCGGGAAATCACTGGGAGATCGACATGTCCGTGATCGACTACAACGGGCAGCTCTATGCCGCCTGGTCAGGCTGGGAAGGAACAACCAACGGGCGGCAGGACATCTATCTGGCCCGGCTCAAAAACCCCTGGACCATTGACGGTGATCGCGTTAAAATTTCCCAGCCCGATCAGCCATGGGAACAGCATGGCGATGTCCCACAAGCCTGGCAGAAAAACGGCGAGGTTCCTAAAATCTACGTCAACGAAGGGCCTGAATTTCTACGCCATGATAACAAACTGTTCATCGTTTATTCGGCCAATGCCTGCTGGCTCGACTACTGTCTCGGCCTGTTGACCTATACCGGGAAGGGTGATCTGCTCGACGCCAGAAACTGGGTAAAAAGTCCCAGCCCCGTCTTCACACAGGCCCCCGAAAATGGTGTGTGGGCACCCGGTCATGGTGGGTTTTTCCGCTCGACCGATGGCAAGCAGGACTGGATGATTTATCACGCCAACCCATCCTCAACAGACGGTTGTGGCAACAAACGCGCTCCCCACATTCAACCCTTTACCTGGAATACCGACGGTTCACCTAATTTTGGTAAACCAATGCCTAAAACGCCCATGCCTGTCCCTTCCGAACAATAACATCGACTCCCTTGTCCTTCACGCAGTATTTACCATTTTCAATTTCCATTTATGAAGCGTTTATCGTTTTTCGTTCTTTTACTCATTTCCACGGTTTCTCTGGCTCAGCCAGGTTCTGCCCCTAATCGCTGGCCAGCCGCTAAGGCCAATGCCTGGTATGCTAAAGAGCCCTTTCTGGTTGGTTCCAATTACGCCCCTGCCAATGCCATCAACGAACTCGAAATGTTTCAGGCCGACAGTTTCGACCCGGCAACGATTGATAAAGAATTGGCCATGGCCGAAGGCATTGGCATGAATACCATGCGTGTGTTTCTGCACGATCTGCTCTGGCAGGACCCGGCCGGTTTCACCAAACGGCTCGACCAGTTTCTGACCATCTGCGCCAAACACAAAATCCGGCCTATGCTGGTATTATTTGATTCATGCTGGGACCCAAATCCGAAACTGGGCAAACAGCACGAACCAACACCAGGCATTCATAACTCGGGCTGGTTACAAAGTCCCGGTGCTGCGGCCCTGACCGATGTTTCGCAATACCCACGCCTGGAAGCTTATGTAAAAGGAGTTGTGGGCGCCTTCAAAAATGATAACCGGATTCTGGCGTGGGATACCTGGAACGAGCCGGATAACGCAAATGACAACAGCTACGGACAAAATCACACGATTAAGACTGAAGTGCCGAAAGACCGAAAAATAGCCATTATCACCAACCTGCTACCGCAGGTTTTCCAATGGGCACGGGCAGCCGGTGCCACGCAACCCCTCACCTCTGGTGTCTGGATCTATCGCAGTCCTGATGATTGGCAGAACTCAGCTAAATGGACGCCTATGGAAAAAGTACAGTTTGAAAACTCCGACATCATTACATTCCACCAGTATTCAAAACCCGAAGACCTGGAGAAAGTAATTCCTGCGCTTAAAACCTTTGGCCGCCCGGTTATTTGCACGGAATACATGGCTCGTGGTGTCAACAGCAAATTTCAGTCGCACCTGCCTATAGCGAAGAAAGCCAAAGTCGGCATGATCAACTGGGGCTTTGTGGCGGGTAAAACACAAACGTTCCTACCCTGGGATAGCTGGCAGAAGCCCTACGTAAACGGTCGTGAACCCGCCATCTGGTTCCACGAGGTGTTCAAACAGGACGGCACACCTGTTGATCCGGCGGAAGTAGCAGCCATAAAGCAGGCTACCGGAAATTAATTGATAAAAATTTAACCGAACAAACCAGTTGATTACCAACGGATATACGTATTGAAGCGACTACCAATCACATTTTTTTTCGTCAGTCGCTTGCATGGAATAGCCTGAAACCCTACTTTTGTGCCACGATAAAGGAAGACGGCAACGTTAACCAGAAGTCAAAAAGTTGGTTCGGTAGTTCAGTTGGTTAGAATACCTGCCTGTCACGCAGGGGGTCGCGGGTTCGAGCCCCGTCCGGACCGCCAACAGTTAAAATCCCTCAAATTTCAAAGATTTGAGGGATTTTTGTTTTTAGGTGTACCCCATTCACCCCTACTTAATTAGGATGGATCGGATCAAGTCGGATCAGTCGGGAGCATGGCATTAGCGAGGCTACGGATCAAGGACAATACTTGTGGAGGGCGTTGTATTTTTCTAGGTTTGTGCGTTTAATCA
>NZ_BAAHBG010000048.1:0-6183 GCF_054776855.1 Spirosoma migulaei
CGCTGGCAGCCAATACCGGTACGTTTACGGCCGTATTTAATGGCCTCACCTCCGATGGAGCTAGCCATACGGCGACCATCAGTCTACCTGGTTGCGGTACCACAACGGCCACGTTCACGGCTCCCGCATCCTGTTCGGTAACTCCAATCTGCTCCATGAGTGCAGTGGCAACGCCCGGACTCTGCCAAACAGCTACGAACACCTATTCCTCAACCGTTGTAGTGACGATACGCAATCCAGCAGCAGGTACTTTAACCATTATTGACGGTGCCCAGACGCTGACTTTCTCCACGACGGCTAACGCCCAAAACACCTTTACGGCGACCTTCAATGGATTGCTCTCCAATGCAACGACTCATACTGTAACGGCTTCGCTACCCGATTGCTCAACCACCATCACTACCTATACCGCACCAGCTTCGTGTTCGATAGTGCCAGTTTGTAGTCTGAGTGCCGTGGCCACTGTTGGGCTCTGTCAGCCAGCCACTAATACCTACTCTAATACAGTGGTTGTCACTGTCCAAAACCCATCAACTGGCATAATCACCATTGGAGACGGAGCCCTAACCCAGACCTTCTCCACGACGACCGCTGCCCGGAACACCTTTATCGTGGTTTTCCCTGGCTTGCTTTCTACCGGCACCAGTCATACCGTAACGGCTTCGCTGCCGGGTTGCTCGACCAACAACACTACCTATACCGCACCGGTGTCTTGCTCGACGACTCCGGTCTGTGCCCTCAGTCTGACGGCCAGTGGTGCCAACTGTAATCCGACAACGAACTATATGTGCTATCAGGTGCGATCACACTGACCAACAGCCCCATCAGTCAGACTCTTACCCTCACTGATGGCAGCTATGTTCGCTCCCTGACGGCGGCTGCGGGTACAACCACGATCAATTACAGCTATACCACCCTGCAAAGTGATGGAGCCATCCATACCGTAACATTGACCAGCAGCAGTTGCGGAACCGCGTCTACGACTTATACCGCTTCGGCTTCGTGTACCAGCGCACCCGCTTGTTCGGTGAGTGCAGTAGCCAGTGCAGGCAGTTGCGCCACGGCCACGAACACGTATTCCAGCACGGTACTGGTGACGCTGAGCAATCCCACGGCGGGTACAATGACGGTTGCCGATGGGGTCAATAGTATCACGTTTGTGGTGCCAGCCTCTGTTGGTACGGTTACTACCTCGGCGGTCTTCAATGGCTTACCTTCTGACGGACTGGGCCACATGGTGACTGTGAGTCTACCGGGTTGCAATACAGCTACAGCCACCTACACGGGCCCGGCATCCTGCACAGATGCAGCCTCGATTATTGCCTCTTCGGCTATAATCTGTGCCGGTAGTTCCGCTACCCTGACCGCTATTACGTGTGCGGGTACCGTAAGCTGGAACACCGGCGATACAGGCCCCACCCTGGTGACCCCGGCTCTCACGACCAACACCAGCTACACGGCCACCTGCACAACTGCCTCTTCAAGCGCTACCGCTGTGGGGACCGTGACGATCATGGTGCCCGCTGTTCTGAGTCTGCAAACCAGTAGCACCCTGGTAGCCGCAGGCACCCCCGTCAATCTGGTTGCGGTGGGCTGTACGGGCACCATTGCCTGGTCAACTGGCGAGAGAGTGCTCAGCATTGTGGTCACTCCCACCACTGGCACCAACGTCTACTCGGCCA
Source organism: Spirosoma migulaei (assembly GCF_054776855.1). Classification (NCBI taxonomy): domain Bacteria; kingdom Pseudomonadati; phylum Bacteroidota; class Cytophagia; order Cytophagales; family Cytophagaceae; genus Spirosoma; species Spirosoma migulaei. The sequence continues at coordinate 1,683 of NZ_BAAHBG010000048.1, forward strand.
CCTGCATCACCGGCCCCTGTACAACCGCTACGTCTATCTCGATTCAGTCAACGACCGCCTGTACGGTGAGCCTGACCACCAGTAGTCTGCCTATCGGTACCGTTGGACAACCCTACAGCGCTACCATCACCGCCACCGGAGGAACTGCCCCCTACAGCTTCTCGATGGCCAGCGGCAGCCTGCCCGCCGGTATCACCCTCAACCCGACTACGGGTGTGCTTAGCGGAATACCCACCAACTCAGGCAGTTTCTCGACCAGCATCCGCATCACCGATAGCCAGAGTTGTTCGGCCATCCGACCATTGGCGGTGCTCCAGATCGAGCTGTCTCCAGTCTGCTCCCTGAGTGCGGTAGTCACCCCTGGCAACTGCGTCAGTGCCACCAATACCTATTCGGCCACCGCCGTGGTAACCCTGGCCAACCCAACAGCCGGTGTACTAACCATCACAAATGGTGCTCAGAGTTTTACCTTTGCCACCACGGCAACCAACTCGGGCATCTTCACGGCGACCTTTAGCGGCCTGCCCGCCGATGGGATCAGTCACACCGTAACGGCGTCGCTGCCTGGCTGTTCGACCACCAGCACCACGTATACGGCACCGGCGAGTTGTTCCGCAACACCGGTCTGTTCCATGAGTGCAACAATTGTCTCCAGTGTATGTAGTACGATTACACCTTCCATCACAGGCGGCACAACACCGTATAACTACAACTGGATTGGGCCGACCATGAACGTTACCGTTGCAGCGAAAGACGTAACTCATCCTTACTTTGGTGTTGGTTTTTCAGCAGGCTATGTTATCAATGGTGTACAGGGAAAAGAGCTAACGTTAGTGCGCGGGGTCAAGTACAGCTTTAATGTGAATTCGCCCGGTCATCCATTTGAATTTACGACTAGCCCCGTAGGCGGAGCCGCAAATGCTGGCGTCATAATTACAGCAGGCGTCACTAATGCTGGCGCAACGAGTGGTATACTTACCTTCACACCATCAGCCACAACGCCAGACCTAATTTATTACAATTGTAATTTACACGGTAATATGGGTTGGAAGGTGAATATAATAGACCAACAGCCTAATGGGGTCATTGCAAACGCGGCAAATGGTACCTATTCATTAACTGTAACCGATGCAGCCAACTGCTCTGCTACAACAGTGGCTACAGTTAACTGCCCTTGTAGTGTAAGCATCTCTTCTGTAACACCCAGCCAGTGCTCAGCAGCTACTAATACCTACTCAGCCACAGCTGTGGTTCGGTTATCAAACCCAACAGCAGGTGTGTTAACCATTACCAATGGTGCGCAGAGTTTGACTTTTGCTGCCACTGCGACCAATCCGGCCACCTTCACGGCCGTCTTCAACGGCTTGATCGCCGATGGGGTTAGCCATACCGTAACAGCTTCGCTGCCCGGTTGCTCGACCACCAACACCACCTATACGGCACCGGCGAGTTGTTCTGTAGCTCAGGTCTGTTCGGTCAGTGCGATAGCTACAGCCGGGGTCTGTGCATCTGCCACCAATACGTTTAGCACAACAGTAGTAGTCAACCTTAAAAACGTGACAACAGCGGGTACGTTGAGTATCACGGATGGACCAACAAGCATTACGTTTGCGACTACGGTTGCTAGCTCAGCCTCTTTCGCAGCCGTATTTACTGGATTGGTTTCTGACGGTAGTTCACACAACGTGACGGCTAGCTTGCCCGGTTGCTCAACTACTACAACTACGTATACAGCGCCTGGTTCCTGCACGCAACCTGTTGGCACTAAGCTGGTGCTGGATAAACTAGTTAATAAGTCCAAAGCCAAAATCGGGGATGTGCTCACTTACACCCTTGTTCTCACCAACAGTGGGACGACTCTGGCAACGAATGTGGTGGTTCAGGATTCAATGACAACGGGGCTACGTTATGTAGTAAGCTCAGCCACAGCTCCCGCAGGAACTACGTTTACCCAGGGCACACCGACCAGTACCTGGAAAGTAGCGACCCTCTCGGCCGGGCAAAGTGTGAGCATGACCTTGCAGGCTATTGCCGATAGTTCGGGCATTCTCTATAATAAAGCCACAATCCCCGGTGATACCGTAACCGTGTGTACCTCAGTACCCGTTATAGTCTGCTCAGGTGATACCTATCTTTTCCAGCTGACTGCACCGGCAGGTCGTTCCTCTTATCGTTGGTTCAATGGCTCGGTAGAAATTCCAGGACAAACTACCAATGTGCTGAATATAACTGCACCGGGCACCTATAGCCTGGCCGTCGATAACGTATCGGGGAACTGCCCCGACTTCAGTTGTTGCCCCTTCATCGTCGAAGAGGACACGCTGCCCACCTTCCAGGCACAGGCTGTGCCCGTTACCTGTACAGGTAACACACCCCAGGCCAATGGTAAGATCGTGCTGAGTACCTTCAAAACAGGCTACACCTACCAGTACTCGCTGGGAAGCAGTTTCAACGAAGCGGCTCCGCTGTCGGGCTCAGCCAAGGTGATTCCAGCAGGTGGAGTGATCGTGAGTAATTTGGCAAATCCCGTGGTGGCTCAGGCCTATACGATTCGGGTGTACAATGCCTCAGGTTGTTACACGGATGTGACGGTGATGCTCTTACCAAATCCGTGTGGTTGCCCAGAAGCAGTATGTGTACCGTTGGTAATCAAACAGACTAAAGGGGTTAGACGCCAGGGCCTGTAAATCGGTGGGTGTTAAAAACACCTACTACAACAAAAAGACCATCCGAAAGTAGTTTGCTGATGACTCAGCACTGCTTTCGGATGGTCTTTTTGTTAGTTCAACTAGACCTTTGATGAGTTATATTTTGAGCCTAATTGATGACTCAACTTTGTATGGCTCTGGGCTCAAACGATTGAACAAAGAACGTATAGATCTAAATAGAGTTGTTTTAGGCTTAATCAGGGCTCAATAAAAGTTACCGATACAATACAATAATTAACTAAAACTAGACAATAATAAATTTACATAAATCTATAATACGTATAATATACAAAATAAAACTTATCAATAATAATATGTAGTCATATATGGCACAGGCTTTGCTATGCAGTTTCTGATTTATGAACAAATCGACTTCTGTACTCAACTGCTCTGTCATATGCTCAAGTTATTACCTGACCCATTCACTTTCCTCTTAGTTTTCAGTACGTTTTGGTTTCGATTTAGATTGGTTAAATGCGGCTTTCCAGGCGCATTAGCCCTATTCCTACTTTTTGGTCAGGCAACCTCGGCACAATCTACTGATACTCAACTTTCCCTGGACAAGTTGGTCGACAAGAGCAAAGCAAAGATCGGGAATGTAATGACCTATACGGTAGTATTGACGAATACGGGTACTACCACCGCTACCAATGTTGTTGTCCGAGACTCAATGTCTACCGGGCTCAACTTTGTAACAGGTTCAGCTACGGTTCCAACAGGTACTACCTTAACACAAGGCACACCTATTCGTCTGTGGAAAGTAGCCTCTCTAGCCGTAAATCAGAGTGTAAGCCTTACCTATCAGGCGGCTGCCGATAGCTCAGGTATTCTTTACAATCAGGCAACCATACCAGGTGATACGGCTACTGTTTGTACGACTATACCCGTTATTTTTTGTGCGGGAGATACCTATCAGATTCGTTTAACAGCAGCTCCAGGCCGATCTTCCTATAAATGGTTCAGAAATGACATTGAGCTTACCAGTCAAACGACCAACATACTCGATATAACCGCACCAGGCACATACAGTCTGGCCGTTGATAATGTAACAGGAAAGTGCCCGGATTTTAGTTGCTGTCCTTTTATTGTTGAAGAAGATACCCTGCCTACCTTCGGAGCTATTGCCACTCCTGCAATGTGCCTAGGTACTGTACCTCAGGCAAATGGTCAGATTATCTTAAGCAACTTTCGTTCTGGTTACACCTATCAATACTCACTGGGCACTGATTTCAACCCGGCGGCTTCTCTATCTGGCGCGGCCAAGGCTATTCCAGCAGGGGGCATTATTGCAGCCAATCTGGCGAACCCAGTTACAGCTCAATCGTACACCGTCCGGGTTTACAATGCCTCGGGTTGTTACACCGATGTAACAGCAGTTCTGCTACCAACAACCTGCTGTCAAGTAAGTATAGTAGCCACTCCCGGACTCTGTACACCTCTTACCAACACCTACTCGACAACAGCTCTTATCACGTTGACCAATCCGACCGCAGGAACGTTGGCGATAACAGATGGTCCACAAAGCCTGACCTTTGCCACTACCGCAGGCAGCTCAACTACCTTCACGGCTACCCTTGATAATTTAATTTCAAACGGATCTAATCATACAGTCGTGGTTAGCTTACCCGGCTGCTCAACTGCTAGTACCACTTATACGGCTCCTACCTCCTGTTCCGCCGGCCCTAATTGTTCCATCAGCGCCGTAGCCACTGCTGGACTCTGTCAAACAGCGACCAATACCTACTCGTCCAACGTGGTGATCAGCCTGACCAATCCCACCACGGGGACACTAA
>NZ_BAAHBG010000049.1:0-4901 GCF_054776855.1 Spirosoma migulaei
ACACCAGCTACACGGCCACCTGCACAACTGCCTCTTCAAGCGCTACCGCTGTGGGGACCGTGACGGTCATGGTGCCCGCTGTTCTGAGTCTGCAAACCAGTAGCACCCTGGTAGCCGCGGGCACCCCCGTCAATCTGGTTGCGGTGGGCTGTACGGGCACCATTGCCTGGTCAACTGGCGAGAGGGTGCTCAGCATTGTGGTTCCCCCCACCACTGGCACCAACGTCTACTCGGCCACCTGCATCACCGGTCCCTGTACAATCGCTACGTCTATCTCGATTCAGTCAACGACCGCCTGTACGGTGGGCCTGACGACGAGCAGCCTGCCCGCCGGTACTGTCGGACAACCCTATAGCGCCACCCTGATCACAACCGGAGGCACTGCCCCCTACACCTTCTCGATGGACAGCAATAGTTGGCCTACCGGGCTAACGCTTAACGCCAGCACAGGGGTTCTCAGTGGGGTACCCACCACGTCAGGTAGTTTCTCAACGACCCTACATGTCACCGATAGCCAGAGTTGTTCGGCTACTATGCCGCTGGCTATGCTACAGATTGGAACAGCCCCTATCTGTTCGTTAACAGCAACGGTCACACCGGGGCTTTGCAATACGGCTTCCAACCTGTATACACTGACAGGTACTATAGATCTAAGCAATGCGGCAACTGGTAACCTGACAGTTAGTGATGGTAGTACCTCGACGGTAGTGTCGGTGGCGGCTAATCAGGCTACAGCCAGTTTTTCATTGACGGGGCTAAATTCGGATGGCATAGTGCATACAGTTTCGGCTAGTATGAGTGGTTGTACCAGCACCACCGCGACCTATACTGCTCCCCAAAGCTGTAAGACTACCCCTTGCTCATCCGGCGAATGTTTCCCCATTGCAGTTGAACGAGCATGGTGAAGGCAGGTAATCATTTGCAATAGTATTCTGAAGATTTTTTTAACCAAGGAGTTTGTGGAAAGTAAGAATAGTTGAGTATAGTTAAACATAGCCAGCCACGCTGGCTATGTTTAACTATACTCAACTATTCTTACTGATTTGGACTATTAGTTTCAGTTGCATACGTAACCGCTCGCGCCCCTTAGACTCTTCTGGGCTTCCAGAGTTGCAAGAAGTCTACTCAGTTTGTTATCTGTGCAACGATTATATTTTTTTCCTGACACAGCGCCTTTTCTCGTCCACTTGTGGTGCTGAAAAGCGAAATTTTCGCATGCATGGGTAAGCAATCAAGCTTATCTGATAAATTGCTCATTGGTTTACATGGCTTTAGATTGAGATTAAACGCTTTTGCAATTGAACCAATCTCAACAAGCATCTAGTTATTAGGGCCACGTAAGAGATTCTTACTGTTAAAATCTGTACTATTTACTACCTCCACTACTTCTTTTGTAGAAAGTCTCTTACGTTCAATTTTCAACGCACGGCAGGCTGGTGTGCGAGGTATGATTTAATAAATTTACTAATAGTCCCTGAAGTTAAATAATTCAAAAGCCGTTATTAATACTACACTAGCACCCTATATATTTCTTTGTACACCTACATCGATTTTCCTATAAAGGCAGAAGGACTTTGCCCGGTATATTTTTGGAAAGCTTTATTGAAACCAGCACTATATTTAAATCCGACCATATAAGCTAATTGCCAAATTGAATAGGCTCGCGTTTGTAATAATTCTTTGGCATACTCAAGTCTTTTCTCTAAATGATATTGATAAATTGGCTGACCATATACTTGCTTAAATCGTTCGGTAAACCGGGTAACGCTCATTCCAGCCTGTTGAGCTAACTCGCTAACAGGAGGCAACGGTTTAGATAAGTTGTGACATATAAAGGCTTCTATCTCTTTAATTTTAATGATGTCGTGTAGCTTCAAGTTAAGCTGGTCCTCTGCTTCCTTATAGTAATCGTGGATAAGCTGAGTGATTCCATTATATTGGCGCAATTGCCGAATGAATGGGTCGTTATGATCTGAGAAGATAAGCCGTACATGATCCGCAAAGGGTTTCGACGCTGGAATTAGCGTAAAAGTCGACATATCGTCCGGTAGAACGGATAGATAAGAAATTAGCGTGTTTTTAGGTAACATAATAACCACTATACGTTGCCGAATAGCAGGCTTTAACAACACAGAAAACTCACTACCTGGCTTAAGCCACACATAATCTTGATACTGAACAAAATAGCTTTCAGTTGAAAAGTCCCCACTAACTAAACAGTAGTGATTGGAGCTTACAATTGATGGAATTAGATCACATAATTCAATAGCTATATTACGGGTAATATCAATAATAAAAACTTGAATGGGGGCGTCTATAGCTGCCAGCTCAATGAGTGTAAATTGCTCATCCTCGGATAGGTTATAAAAGGGCGCAAGGTCATCTGTCCTAAGTTGGACAAAGTCGTGCTCTACGGTTTTCATCTTTAAGTACAAGCATTAATTTCGTTCAACAAAAATGGGATTACCAAGCCAGGCTTGGTCGGTAATGCTCATTACAAATGCATTACAAAACTACCGTAACATGAAAAAAGTATACTTATTTGTAATTTCAATCCTTATTAGTGGGCTAATTAACCTCTTTGGTCAACAAAAAAAAGGCGATAGCTTATTGCGAGAGAACCCGGCAAAATCCGATACTGCCCGTGTTAGGAAACTGTTGGATATGGCCGGGTATTTTGTGCGAACGGATTCCAATAAGGTTAAACAGTATACCCTCGAAGCCATTGAACTCGCAAAACAGAATCAATTTGATCGAGGGGAACTTAGAGGGTATCTAACACTATCCGAAACAGCCTGTTATTATTCAGTTGTAGATCGTGCAATCTATTGGGTCAATGTTGGGTTTGAGCGATACCCAAACATGCACATGGTCGACGATTTATATGCCCGATTACTTTATATGAAAGCGGAGTTGTTCTATAAGGCTAAGCAGTACAATAAAGCCGAAACTCTGCTCTTGAAAGCACAACCTTTAATCAAACAATATAGCTACCCTGATCACCTCATTAGTATACCACTCTTACTGGGCTCTATTTATATGAAAAAAGGGAAATTGGCAGAGGCTCAGAAGCTACTTGAATCAGCCTATCAGTGTACAGAAACTGCCAAAAATGCCCAGTATCAACAGGAAATTACACATACCCTCTACAAACTTTATAAGAAACAAGGCAACTACCCTAAAGCCCTGGCCTATTATGAAAAAAATGTTCAGCTAAGGGATAGCCTATTTAGCGAGAGTAACATGAAGGAGTTAACTAAACTCAGCACTAAATATGAAACCGAAAAGAAAGAACAATCTATACAGGCGCTCGAAACAGAAAAAAAGAATCAACGGTTACTGATTGTCACCCTATTTAGCCTTATGGGAGTAGGAGGGGGCATATTTTGGCAACGCGCCAAAACCCGAAACCTTCAAAATCAATTACTAAAACAACAAAACCAGTTAGAGATTGAAACACGCCGACTAGCGGAAGCCGATATAGAAAGTAAGGACCGTGAATTAGTTACAAATACGATGCTTGTAGAGCAAAAGAGCCAAATTCTATATGATATTAAAAATAGATTGCTAGAAACCCAACGATTAACAGAGGAGGAAACGGTCAAACATGAATTGAAAAAAATGATTCGACACATTGACCAAAATCTGAGTAACGATGAAAGTTGGGAAAATTTTATGGCTCATTTCGAGGCTGTTCACCCACTTTTCTTCACTAAACTACAAACACTCGCTCCTGACTTATCGGCCCTTGAACTAAAACAGTGTGCCTACGCCAAAATGAATCTGACTCAAAAGCAGGTGGCTACATTGATCAATATCAATGCCGACAGTGTAAATGTGGCGCGTTTTCGAATTAAGAAAAAACTCCAGTTAGAAAAAGAAGAGAGCCTTGTTTCTTTTTTACAGAGTTTGTAACCTGTTCAGTTCGCACTGATGTAGCGTCCAATAAATAACGTTACTTGATCTGTCGGCCTTTAGGAAGGCTTATCTTACTACAGGGATTTCTTATAAAAATGCTGAAGACATGAAATGATTATAGAAGAAGGTTAACTTTCCTATAAAAAGGACACGGCACCGGCCGCCCTGCCTTTCAGGGTAGGAAGTTTTTCTAGGAAAACCCTGTATCTTACTATCAAACGCCCCTTACAAGATTAGTCTGTAGGAGAGGTGAAAAACGTACTTTAACTATTCTAAACTTGGGCTTTTTTACCCGGCACTGGCCGCCCGGCTAAATCCTCTTCAGGGGACTTTGCTCATTGGCGGATAAAGTCCCCTGAAGGGCAGATCTGTTAAGCTCTGAATTTCCTTCTACTTAACCAGCCTCTTTTGTTGGCTTATTTTCCCCTCCCAACCCCCTGAAGGGGGAGAAAATCCACTTCGGAGTACTCCCCCTTCAGGGCAGGGCCGTTAAGTTCTGAATTTTCTTTACTTAATCAGCCTCTTTTATTGGCTTATTTTACCCCCCAACCCCCTAAAGGGGGAGAAAATCCACTTCGGAGTACGCCCCCTTCAGGGGGTTGGGGGTAAAGACGATAGAACTTAACGGCCCTGCCCTTCAGGGGGTTGGGGGGGAAAACGCTAGAACTTAACGGGCCTGCCCTTCAGGGGATTTAGCCGGGCGGCCAGTGCCGGGTAAAAAAGCACTCAAGTAAAGAATTTACATCACCCACGTGAAACCCCTACAAGAGTAGCCTGCAGGAAGACACAATTTTCTCTTTTCTGGTTGATGTTAGGAAGTCAAAATGGTCAATTTTGATTCTACCGGAATGATGATAGACCAAAATTGACCATTAGTTAACTCATTGATCGATCGTTAATTGACCATTACTTGACCCGCTTTATCACGAACGGCACACACTTGGCGGGTGGGCAGGCACACTGGGTCTGTGGCAAACTTACTA
>NZ_BAAHBG010000050.1:0-59813 GCF_054776855.1 Spirosoma migulaei
TGATTAAACGCACAAACCTAGAAAAATACAACGCCCTCCACAAGTATTGTCCTTGATCCGTAATTAGTCTCATTTACCTAGCGTAATCAGCACCGCTGTAGTAAATGCGTACTCTGCTTAAAGCGAAAGAAGCCTGACTATTGCCAGGCTTCTTTCTTTCAGTTTTCTTAACGTTGAGTATGTAATCTATAAATACACTGCCATTGGTTGCTGGCAGCTAGCTGATTCTATGTTGCTTATTCTATAGCGCAAATTGTGCCAAACTACTAATATCATCCTAATATTCCTGATAGTCAGCTAATTACATTTTTAGCGATTCCTCAACATACTATAGAAGTTGTGGAAAAAGGAGTAGACTTTCCACACATATGTGGCGTATGGGCACAAAACAACCTGATGTGGTTTAACCCATTGATGATTTAATTGATTTTGGGGTAATCAATTCGGAACATGAGAAACGGGCTCTGGCTTAGAATTTATGCGGATTATCTGTTTAAAATGAGTTGCTGTCATTTCAATCACTATTCATCAGCTTAGCTCTATTAAGATTAAATTAGCTGAGAGTAAGCTAGTCATGAAACATTTACCATACGTATACAATTCCATTACTGATAAGCAGATCACTTACTACTCATCAGCAATAATGTGTCGATGGCAGTTTTAGCTTTGTAATAAGGATAAAGTTTATTGAGTCCACCCCCTCCTAGCCAAGCTTCGCGAATAATACCTCGTTGATCTACTACATAGGTAGTTGGGTACCCCATGAAATGGAATGAACTTGCCATGTTTTTAGCATCAGGGACTATGGTAAAATCAAATCGATTCTGCTGAAAAAAATCGGGTTTTAACGAAGCCGATCTGTCAGGAGTAAAACCGAGAAAGAGAACATTTTTGCCCTTGTACTCATCTACTAGTCTATTTAATGCGGGCATTTCGGACCGACAGGGTGCACATCCCATGAACCAGAAATTGATTACGACAATATTACCCGCTAACGAAGCTGAATCATAGGATTCGCCAGTGAGAGTTTTAAAGGTGGATAGAGGTATAGGATGGCCTTTCACGCATTCTGCCCAATCGTGGTCAATCTGCTGAAGCTTTTGCTGTGTAGGGTCGAAAAGTACACCCAATGCAGATGCAGATTGATTAGGCAATTTATTCGTGACTACCGCGTGCCTGGCATTGATTTGCTCTTCAAAACACTGGTTCAGCGTATTATTTTGAGCACGTAAAACCGACCTTCCCTGGTAAAGCATGACGATTATCAGGTAGAAACAAGCTAACCTCCTTTTTATCATGGCGATTGAGTTTTTATGTGATACTGATACGATGGAAAATAAGCACGCTTATGAATGAGTCAAGTACAGTATTTTGTAAAATAGGATCAGTCGGTAAGCCATGATCACCCCAGCAAACAACACGGTACTCAATAAGGCAGCAAAGACAGACCAGATCGTACCAGTGCCGTAAAATCGCCTAAACGCGCGGGCCTGATAGAAGCCTAGAAAAACCAGGCCAATAAGGCTTGCTATCAGATCTCCCCGGGCCTCCCATTGGAGTTGCCCAATTATCCAGATGAAGGGTAATACGATAAGGAACTGCTGAAGTAAAAAAAAGATCAAGACGAAACTCAAGAAGTGTGTCGAGAAGACCAGATGCTCAATAAATGTCCGATGGGCAGACCACATCAACACGCCGAATATTAGCGCGAACAGTGGAATCAGTATGATGAGATAGGTTTTCGAACTGGCTTTCATAGACGCATCGAATATCGGCTGAAAAGTTGCCAGCGTCTGGCCTGATCTAGTCAGTGCCTGCTGCACTGCTTCTTTGGTACCAAAAACGGTATAGTTGTTATAATTGAGAAAGCTACTTAGCGGTTGGTTAAACGCATTGTAAGTAGCCAACAGAAAAAACACCAGATTAACCACCAAAAATAGGCCTAATGGCTTCATATAATGTACCCGCCGACCTGCTACATACTCAACCGTGAGCTTTCCGGGTCGAAACAGTAAGGCTTTTAGCGTCCTTAGCAGTGTATGATCGGCATGGGTAAAACTCTCAACTACTTCTTCAGCCACATGACTGAGGGTTAAACTGTGTGGGTCGAAACGTTTTTCCCCACAGTTGGGACAAAACGTTTCCTGGTTATGATGGCCGCAGGTCTGGCAGGTCATAATGATAGGGAGCGAACAGGTGTAATGCAGGACTTTTGTTGTCAATTGAGTTACAAATAGGCTCAATGAAACCGCCGTAAGTCTGCCTATGTAAGCTACGGAAATAGTTATTAGCTGGCAAGCATATTTCTATTTGCCTACTTTTTTTGCAGACTGACTATCTTTTGACACCTAATGAGCTGCCCATTAACCTTGGAAGATAAGCCTACAATAACTCCATACTGGATCTCCAAAAATTAGTTGACGCTACTACCTTAATCCAATATTTTTTACAATAAATGTAACTATTTATCAAAATACCCTGCTAACTATGGGTCAAATCACCAAACTTATGAGTAGTATTGCTAGCGTGTCAATGGCAGACAAAAAGCCTATTCATGAATCATTCGCCGAGTTTACCCGTGACTTCCAGATTAATTGTAGGAAAACTTTTGGATGGAGTTGAGTTAAGGCAACTCAATGAAATAGCTGATCAGCGGGGGTCATTTACGGAAACATTTGCTTTACAATGGGGAGTAGGGATTTCCCCTGCGCAATGGAGTATAGTCCGTTCTGGAACGAATGTGTTGCGAGGTTTGCACATTCATCAACGGCATGATGAATACTTCTGCTTACTTGAGGGACATTGCCGGGTTGGGCTGTATGACGCCCGCCCCGATTCGCGCACCTATCAGCAATACGCCCTTTACGAGCTATTCGGGGCAGATATGAAGGCGCTTATTTTTCCGGCTGGCCTCTTACATGGCTGGTATTTCCTCACCCCTTCGATCCATTTACAAGCTGTTTCGGAATGCTATAGTACCTATGCTCAAGATGATAATCTGGGTTGTCGCTGGGACGACCCAGCCCTAAACATCCCCTGGGGAATCAGCGATCCGATTCTATCGGATCGGGCAGCCAGCTTTCCTCTGCTGACGGATCTGATGGTCTCTTTAGCCAACGCTGAACTTTACCCCTAAGCCAGTCAGGCAAATCGGACAAGCGTTTTCCTCGAACAAGTATCCAGCTCCGCTTGAACTGATTTCTCTCACAAAACAAACTAGCCAAAGCCTGATCTATAGCCGATTGTAGCTCTACTGGTGTTTGCATCAATGCGGTCCAGCGGGCCAGTTCTTCATAGCGTTGAGCGGTAGGCCAACCAGGATGATCATTTCGTTTGAAATATAAGAGAGTAGGCTGCCAGGCTATGGCAAACCGGCAATTGGGCTGGGCTATAATCTGTTCCCACATATAGAGATCGGTTGGACGGTTCACTGGGGTTGTCCGCCAGCCGTAAGGCAGTTTTTTGTAAAAGTCAAGCCGATGCCCTGCTGCCGATAAAATGCTAAGGGCAGTTGCCTGTTGCGGAGAGACGGGTAAATAGGGCAGGAACAGCTGCTGATTACGCCGAACGTAATAATAATTTGTGGCCACTAAATCGGCCATACTCAGGTGTTTGGCAAGGGTTTGAAGGTGATGAGATAACCATAGATCACGGTCACAGATATACGCAACAAAAAAGCCACGCGCTTGCTGTAGTGCCTGATGTCGGTATAGTTCACCCCGGCGGGGGTGTTTAGGATGATCGAAAAAATGGATGCGTCCATCCTCCCGCATCAAGTCAAGAATAACGGCTCGAGTACCCTCGTCAACCCCATCACCGATGATAAACAACTCAAAGGCCTGTAGCGTCTGTCGTTGTATACTTCCTACGCATAACGGCAGCAAAATCCCCCGGTCGGCGGTAGTAGGTAAAATAATCGTGGCCAGAATAGATTCGTTCATTCGAGCAGACAGGTAGTTAGGTAAGCCGTTCTATTTCTTCAAGTATCCGCATTAATTCAATACCTTCTTTTAACGGACTGATAGGTGGAGGTCCCCCTTGCAGATAACCGATAAAAGCGCTCAACTCAAGTTGTAAGGGAGTTGTTGAATCGAATAAACGACGTTCGTGCTGGCGTTGGCTGATCGATGTCTGGTCAGTACCGTACCAAATATCGACGGCGCTGGCCCGCTCATCGGCCAATACAGCTACACCTGCAGTACCATGGAGCCGCACCTCCCGTCGTTTATCCGAATAGCGGGTCGACACGTCGATTATACAGCCCGGCTTATCGCCCATCAATACCGTTAGGCCTCGTATTTGTCCATTATGTCGTTCGGCCAGTGCTGCTTTTGGCGTTGGTACCTGACCCAGAATATGCAGTAGAATAGACAGGTCATGCGGAGTTAGCGTTCGAAGCGTGTCAGTATCAGTGCGTGGGCTTGTCCAGTTATAGCGGGTAGTTTTCAGCAGTACTAATTCTCCCAATTCACCAGATTGACTAATTTTTTGCAATAGCTCAATACCAGGATGATACCGCCAGATATGCATCATAAAGGTGGGCGGCAAGGGTAATCGGCCAATGCGGAGTGCCTCCTGGTAAGAGATGGCCAGGGGTTTTTCTACATAAATAGGTTTGCCAAATGGCGCAATCTGTTCCAGCACAGCACAATGCGTTGAAGCGGGTGTGGCTATAATCAACCCATCGACAGAGAGTAGTGTATCGACAAAAGCCGTAGCATTTAAAGCACCCAGTTGGAGAGCTTGCCTACGTATGTCAGGATCGGTATCACAGACGGTAACAGTCACAGCCAATTCCGTCAGCGTTTTTAAAATCAACTGGCCCCAGAGCCCACAACCAATCAAACCAATATGCATAAGTGATCCGAAAAAGCGGTCTAGTAAAAGTCGTGTCGCTAAATCGGAATAGGCTTGACTATTCCTGCTACCTCAACCGAATATGATTCCTATCGTTTACCCAAAGTTAACGTAGTAAGCCGTTTTATTTGTTTCAACCAACTGTATTTGCCTGCTTAATTAAGCCTAACTGGCTACGTGTTTTATTGCTTACTGTCTTGGTAGCCTTTGGCAGCCCTGTTTTGACAGACCATAAATTTTGCGGCTACCTATTGTAAGCAAGTATGCTTGAAACTATAATTAATCATGCGCCAAACTAGAGACCATTTCCCTTAAGACAACTAGCTTTTTGGCCTTTTTATATTTTATTTGTAATATAATACTACAACAACTACATTATATGAACACGCTGCAAAGTAATGCTACCTTATTAAATCCTGAAGTACTCCTTCAGTTTTTACTCTACAAGGACAGCTCACGCCAAGCTACCACTAAGTTAGCTCCTGACTGCTGGATTGATTTTGATACTGCTTTTGGGCCAACCTTCCAGCCAGGTACGGAACACAAGGTATCAGTATTTAGTCCTGACTGTAAACCAGTTCTATATAAAGTAGTAGTCGCCAGGTCGCCCTTGTTAGGTCAAATGCCTCATCCTGACCAGGAGCAAGTCATGGTGCCAACGGCTACACTGTACTTTTTGCCAGCGGCTTAAAAGCTGACTCATGTGGTTGGTTTCATGAAATACGAGTTGGGCAGGCTTCTACTCTTCCAGACAGAAAAGGTTTTAATGCGATTTAGGGATAATAAGACAGCTGACACAATGATAAACAACTAGCGGCTTATCATCCTTTCGTCAATTTAAGCTGGCCAGATAACTATCACCAAAATTAGGATAGAGCCTTAAGATGACAACCAGTTCCCGCCAGTAGTCGGACAAAAACCAGTGTAAGTTCAGGTTATCCAACTCGTCCATTTGCTCAAAGGCCAGAATCATGGGTCTATCCTGAAGGGGATGGGCCTTATGGATGACAAATTTTAGGGCAAAGTAAATCCCATCTAACTCAGACCGAGTAAAGTCCGTACCCCACTGCCGGGGCAGAATACCGGGAAAAACGATCTCCGTTGCCAGAAATGTCTTGATATACTCTTTCAGTAAATAGATGTTTTTGTGCGGTGACATGGCGATGGCTTTCATACATGAAACCTTGCCAAAATCTTGCCAATGTTCGTTTTTTCTATACGAACAGGCGAAAAAATGTCATGATTTTTTTAGCAGATAAAAATCTGTAAATCAATTATTTTCACCTTTCGATCAACAGCAAACATATGATTATCTGAAACCCTATTTTAGATTACATTTTACTCACTTATTCCTCTTTACACGGCTAGTTTATAACATAAATCAAGCCAGTCAGTGCAACTGAGCAACGTTCAAGTCAAGTGTTTACAATGGGTGTTTACGCTCGTCCTAGCTGAAATAGCATAACGGGTACTCGACGGCGGGATATGGGTAGCTGAACTTGATCCTGCATGACTACGTAGCTTTGGGATCGTAGGCTGGCGGCTACTTGCAGGCGGTGAATGTAGGCAGGGTTGACCAGGGCTTGTTTGTGAGGGCGAAGAAACTCAGGCCACTTCTGAGCAAACCATTTTAAGGTATAAGCAGACAAAAATACGGTTCCGTTCATCAAATGGATACGGCTGTAATTAGCATCTCCCGTCAGGTAAAGGACGGACTGAGGTTCGATATGGTTGATAAGTTGTTTGGGGGGTAGCGCTTTTTTCATACACATTGATTTATGATGCATGCAACATACTAAATTATCGCAAATAATAAATAAAGAGTTAACAAATAGATTATATATGGAAACTAAAAGACAATACAAGTATCTGGGTGACCGCATGACGGATCCTGCATTGAAGGGTCTCTGTCATGCAGGGCCGTGTTATAGGAAGACAGCAAGTGTATTCGGGGTCGAAATGGCAGTATGCTGGTCCAGTTCGATTCTGGACCAATTGTACATGTGACTGGAAGGTTACTCCGGAAAATGAATTAATAAAACAGGCCACATCAAATTGATGTAGCCTGTATGACATAACCATTCACTACATTACTAACTATTTGTATCTAAAACAGATCTCTGCCCAATAAAGCCAACATAGTAAGCATCCGGTCTTGTATGTTCCCGATTGCTGTACAAAGAAATCAGGAGCATGCGAAGTTGAAACTGGTACAAGAATTTCCCTCACTAAAAGTGGATACAATCTTGTACTATTTTTCTTTATCGATATTGAATCAAATTCAACATTTAGATTCCTCTTCCTCCATAGAATCCCCTTCGTCGCCCTTCGTTTGGAGGAATTCGGTTTTGATTCCATTATCAATATAGCGTTCCCTGGATGGTGATAACACGGGGCCTACACCGCCAATACCTATGCCACATAAAGCCAGTGTAATAAGGCACACCAGGCCTATGAGCTTTAAAAGCTGCTTAATTCGTTTGATAAGCATATATCAATGAGTTGAGACTGCTGGAAGGCAGTACTGAGAAGAATAATGAGAAAGCCACTTAATAGGCTTATAGGGGAGGCACTAACCTCTAGAAGACAAATATGGCTCGTCGGGGCTACTAGGAATAGCCTTCAACTGGACGAACGTACACAAACGTGTGAGTACTGGTTTACTGGAGCAAAATAGCCTTATATGACTATTAGTCAAAGCGTTATAAAACCTTAAGACTGCAAACTGGACGTGCTTATAAGCGATAAAAAACCGTTTCAGCTTTATCGTCTTTTTTACAGACACGCGGTGACGGGCCTCCTGTTCAGCAACAAGCGATAGCTCGGTCTTTGGGCTGACTTTTACGCGGTCTTGACTCAAAAAGCCACCACCTAAAAAGGCAAAAAGACTGCCAAGCAGAGCAGCTGTTAGTAGCCACTTTGTCAACCTTATCTTGTGCCCTAAATGATGTGGTTTCATCTCATCAAATTACATAAGCATAAGCAATGTAAGTAATCTTTCTTACTTACTAATCAGGCACTGTTGACTGCCCTGGCGATAAGGTGCCGGTAACCACCTGGTTAACACCAGTAGCCTAGTTAGTAAGAATGGTTTTCCAGGTAGTTCCGTTCCAGAACTCTTTAGTGTGCGTCGTCAGATTGTAGATTTCTAAGCCTTCATAAGGCGTTAGGGCATCGCGTTGTGCGGTGGTAAATCTAGTACCACGAACCCCAAAACGTCCATTTTCATCAACGACCACCGTTTTTAAACTACCCGTCAAATCGGCACTGGTACTGTTCATATCCGGTGTTCGGATAGGTGTAGGACCGTGTAATACGCTCTTATAGCTACTATTGGTAGGGTCGAAAATGGCTTGTCCCTGCACAAGGGTCTGTCCGTATTGGAAAAGCCCACCTTCGATGTTTAAGGTCGTAGGGAATGTAGCGTTATCCTTACACTTCACACTAAGATTATAGCCCCTATGCGCTGCCGAAATAAGCGAAATACCCGTGAACGAACCCATACTAAACAACAAAGGGCCATGCATCCCAACACTCACCTGTGCTCCATAGCCGCCCGATGGTTGTAAAATACTCTGATTGTTTGCACTAAAAACATAGGTCGAATTATCAAGGTACATCCTCCCTACTGTAAGAGCATATAGGTTTGAACAGGACGCTGAAGGCCGAATAGTTGAACCCTGAACAACGATATCGCCCCCGTCTAATCCAATCCGATTCGAGCCATTTAAGGTTAAATCAATCGTAGTTAATTGGATCATTGAACCCGGACTAGCATACAGCCCCCCATTCAAGGCCATATAGGCGGGGGCAGGATACGCTGCTGAATACAGGAAAACGAATTTGTTATTGACCTCATGGTCTGAACTCAGTACAACCGGGTTAGCTGATGTAGTGTTACGAATGCTAACGAAGTAGCTATAACCCGAACTACCGTTTATCCATTCGATAGCCTTGTCTATGGTTTTGAACACGACCCCGCTGGTAAAACTTTCAGTCTGAACGGTATAATCGGAGGGGTCTTTTGTGTCGTCCCCATTCACAGGATCAATACCGATGTGGAGCGAATTGGCCGTATTGAGTGTGTTATAGGTTAATTTGCCAACCTTATTAATACCACCTATCGTTACATTTCCAGATAGCGTCATGCTGTAAGGCTGGTTAATTGCATCAGTCTTTAGAGCGTTCAAATTCAGACTATCAGTAAGTGGCATGCTATTCTTGCGTAGGGATTGGTTTACTTGTCGGCCAATTTCGGTGTTTTGGCCAAAGGCAAGAAGTGTAGTCAGCGATAGAACGATTGACAGAATGCGTTTCATTACAGACGGTTTAATTGAATAGACATTAATTGCTTCCAGATTGCAAACGCGGTGAGGGGGCTTTACTGAATTTGTTACTGTTTACAAAATTAGAATACTAATCGTTAACGTTCTCTGTTTTAAACAGAACAAGTGACGCTCCGAAAACAAATTTCTTTTTCTTGTCCTTAAACTACAGCTCGTAATCCCATACATAGCTTTACTTTCGTCTGGGTGGGCATCGAGTACCTGACAGCAGCTTATACGGACCGAAGAATGGCTTAATAAGGCAAAAGGCATAAAGCCAATTTTATCCTACTACTTGAGTGTTTTACGCTTGGAGCGTATAAGTTGTTTAAACCAAAACAAAATTAGCTAGCCAACAATGTAGTTAACTAGCTAATTTCCAATGTGATCCCGATTGGATTCGAACCAATGACCGCCTTCTTAGAAGGAAGTATATCTTATTTGTTTGTCATTTATTCTTCCATATTATTTCCACTGTAAATCAACAACTTAATGCAATTCAATTTGTTGTTGTTTGTTGTCTTATAGTATTAATTATTACATTTGTTTAAACCAACGTTTAAACCAGAACATCCGGTTTAAACCAATATTAGTCGTGGGGAAGACAACTGATCACAAGGAAGGGAAAGCAACCGTGAAAGCTGTTTATTACACTAGTAAGGTAATGGCTGATGGGAGTCATCCGTTTATGGTTCGTATTACCAAAGACAGAAAGCTAAAGTACCTGGCTACTGGCTTGACTTTGCATCCGAAATATTGGAACCCACAGAAAAAAGAAATTCGCAAAAGCTACCCCGAGCCTTACCGAGAAGATTTAATTACGAAGCTTCAGAAGTGGGAAAGAAAATATAGCAATGCAGCCAACACCCTAGCTGATGCCGATGCAATCCATGATGCCAACGATGTTGCCATCAAAGCTATTGAAGGCCGCAAGCAGACCCGTAGTATTACCTTACTCGAATACATTGAGGGACTTTGCGAGTCAATGAAACGTGCTGGACAGAATGGCAATGCGGATATTTATAAGGAGTTGTACGCTCTTTTATCTCGATTTTTTGATGAGGAATACGGCGTTAAAGACCTTTCATTTGAAAAGATCACTGTCAAGCTTTGCAACGCCTTAGAAACACACTTACGCGAGCGAGGTAACGCGGATAATACCATACACCAACGGTTTAGGGTATTACGCGCAGTCCTTAACAAAGCCATAGCCGAGGAAGTCACTCAGCCAGAGCGTTATCCATTTGCCCGTAATGCGGCTGAAAAGCATAAGTTTCAATTAGGAAAGTTTTCTACTAAAACAAGGAAGCGGGCTATAAGTAGAGAGGATATACGCAAGATTGAAGCTTACAAGGTAGTTGCTAAGCAAGGCCCATATGCTAGTTTAAGAAAGACAACTGAACACCTACAGTTAGCCAAAGACGTTTTCTTGTTTTCCTTTTACGTCGGTGGAATCAATTTTATTGACCTTGCCACCTTGAAATGGCGTGATATTGGCCTCGATACCGCAGGAAACTACCGAGTTAATTACATGCGCCAGAAAACAGGCGGCCGGTTTAGCATTCGGTTAGCCTCCCCTGCCCTATCCATAATTAATGCTTATCGTGCGTTCACAGAAACTGGTCCTAATGACTACGTTTTTCCGATTCTTAGCACTTCACGTCATATTACCGCCAGCCAGATAAAGAACCGATGCCATAAGGTTCTTGGAGAAGTAAATACCAATCTAAAAACGATTGCTGATGCGGTAGGAATTACGATTCCACTGACAACTTATGTTGCCAGGCATTCGTTTGCATCTGCCTTGAAACGGGCAGGTATAGCTACTGGGGTTATTAGTGAGGCCATGGGTCACACAACTGAGTCTGTCACCCAAACGTACCTAACCAGCTTTGAGAGTGAAACCGTCGATTCAGCTTATGATGCTTTACTTTAAATAATGCTCTTCCTAACATAACCGGTATCAAGCCATGAACGAGTTAGTTAAAGTAGACGATTCTACCTATTATGATCCTAAAACAGGTGAAGAGTATTTTTCAATAGATTATGATTGGGTGCTTAATCCCAAGCAGCAAAAAGATTCTACCTGCCGTCAGTTAGGAGAGATAATTGAGTCACTGGTATTAATGCGTACAGGGACAGATTGGGAAGCTCCAGAATTAAGTCTGGCTGAATACATCGACCGAATAGCTTCTTACAAAGCTGCTCGAATAAAAGAGAATGGAAGTTACCTCGAATTTTGTGAAATGGTAGCGCAAGAGGTCACCTCCAGTGGCAAGTATTATGAGCGTGAATCCAAATACTTGTTTATTGCTATGGATAAAGTCAAAGTAGCTTATCGAGATTATTTAGTTCAAGTGGCAGACGAATTGATTGAATATAGGGCCTTACAACAGGCTCGGAAACGTGTAGACCGTAACGCTCTTATCAAGCATTTACAGGAGCTTTTTATTACGAAGTCGTCTAATTCTGCTGTTATCGAATTTAAATCAGTAACTGCGGATCTTGAAGCTGAGTTATCCTTATTACTGACAAACGAAGAAAGGGAAGATAATCTGAAAACTGAGTATAAATCTCGGCTTATCATTTATAAGAAAAAGGCTGAAGGTAGTGCAGTTGCCAATATAAACTTTGAATTTATTCCCTGGCAATGCTTTACTACCCAATATTTAAATCGTACTTGTTCTGATTTCGTATATGTTTATGTAGACCGTCATCCAACAGATATTGAATTTGATTTGAGTTTAATCAATTCTTTTTCCAGGAATAAGATTAAGGTAGAGACAAGCCACCTCGCTGCTGAATGGTTGATTATTGAATGGATCAAAGGAAAAATTAGCGGCAATGTCTCAATACCTTCGCTAACCAATAAGAATGTAGAAGTATCAACAAAGAAAGTAATAAGTAAGCCTAGAGAAGAAAATCCGGAGCGAGAGCGAAAAGCGCGCATGGCTGTAGTTCGATTTGAGAATTTGCTAAGTGATGCTGTAATCAAGGAACGAAGCAAAAAAAATCCAATGCCAGATAAAGAGATAGTTAAAACTGCCATCCGGGAGTATATGCAATCAAAAGGCTTAAATTTAGCAGCAACTGAAAAAGGACTTGGTCGATATCTTAAATGCATTGGCAAACAAGAGACACCGCTTCAATATGGTGGACAATTTGTCCGACAAATTAAAAGTCGCAAATAGCTAGTTATAAGCAGGTTATACGCAATTTTGGACAAAACGAAAATTGTCCATTTTAAATAGGCGAAATACTGCCCAAGACTTGATTTTATCCAGTTTTGGGCTATTTTATTTGTGGTCAGAACTTAATCACATAAAGTTATGACCACGGCAGAAGTACATTTACGCGCTTGGGCAGACCAAGCAATCCGGCCAGTAATTCGCGAAATATTACGCGATGAGTTAGCCGATCTTTTTCCCAAACTTAGCCAGGCGAATCCTATTGATGAAGTTGGAGGAGTAGCGCTGGCAGTGAAGATTACTCGCCTGAGTGAGGCCCGAATTTATACCCTTGTATCAAAAAGGGCCATTCCCCACAAAAAACGCGGCAATCGCCTTTACTTTCGCCAAAGTGAATTAGAGGCTTGGGTTGAGCAAGGTAACCGGAAGCAGAATGAGGAGGTGGCAAAATGAGTCCACTTTCTTCACCTCCACACGCGCTCGACGATCCTGCCTACCGTCGGTACTTAATCGATAAGGTATTCGCCATCCTAAAAGCCCATGGCAGCTTTACCCGGGGCGTGTATGATGGCCTCAAAGCGAAAGATATTCCTACAGGTGGCATGAGGGAGTTGATTCGTCAACGGCCCTTCGATGCAGTTCGCTCGGAGGTTGGTGGCGTCACTATCACGGTCGAGATCACTGCTGACCGGCAAGGTGAGCAAGATGATCCCGATGCGGTTCGCTTTGCCTGTTCTGACCTGGAAACCTTTCGAAACTGGTTCTTTTCGCTACTACGTAGGTCAGGGATGCAATCTGCACCTTTAGCCGCTCTGGGGCCTACTTTCCCAAAGCCTACTTCCACCATTCGGCCAGATCTACGATCTACACCAGTTTTCCACCGTAAAAAGAAAAGGAAATAGTCAATGAAACCACAATGGAGACGCACCCTGACTACGCCCCCAAGCGGAGCCACTACTCCACCGGTCAGCGCTAAACCCACAGCTGCCAATACAACAGGTCCGGCAGCTCCCCCCACAGCCAATGGTGGAGCAGCTAACCCATTCCTTACACAGGCAAAAGCGGATATTGCTGATAAGGCCCGCATTCTTAGGCATACGGCTTTTGTTTTTCAGCCTAATGAGCAGCTAATGGCCAGCCTCCTGGAGCAGGTTAAGAAGGTGGATTTTCGAGCCCTGGCCGGGTTTGATCCCACTGATGAGGATGCTAAGCTTAAGGTGAGCGATTACCATGTACTAGTCTCCCAGCAGATTCTGGAGCTGACCAAACGTAATCAGTGGAACATCTGTCGTCGACATGATTTTTTCTACTTCTATAACGGCTCCTTCTGGCAAGTGGTGAATCATGATGACCTGCGTAGGTTCCTGGGGGAAGCCGCTGAACGGATGGGCATTGCCTGGCTAAAAGCCCGCTCGGTTGATTTTACCAAAAAGCTCTTTGAACAGTTTTCGGAAACGGCGTATATACCCGCTCCGGTAGTCGATGAGCATAGGGTAAAGATCAACCTGCAAAATGGAACTTTCGAGATCAGCGCCGATCGTCAGATCCTACGGGCTCCCAATCCGGCCGACCTACTGATGCATCAACTCCCCTTTGCTTACGATCCCACTGCGACGGCTCCCCAGTTTCAGACGTTTCTAAATAGAGTGCAACCTGATAGCGACTGTCAAAAGCTACTGGCCGAATACCTAGGCTACGTCTTTATCAATCAGGGTCGGTTGAAACTCGAAAAAGCGATGCTACTCTACGGATCGGGTGCCAATGGGAAGAGCGTGTTTTTTGAGATTGTAATGGGCTTGTTAGGTAAACCCAATGTCAGCAACTTCACCCTGGAGAAGTTGACCACCGAACCCGCTTACCGGGCACAGATTCAAAACAAGCTGTTGAACTATGCGTCTGAAATCAGTGGTAATCTGGAATCGACCACCTTTAAGGCGTTGGTATCCGGAGAACCAGTAGAAGCTCGCCTGCTATATGGGCAGGCCTTTACCATGACCAACTACGCCAAACTGCTGGCCAACACCAATGAGCTGCCCAATTCTCCTGAACACACCCATGCTTACTTTCGCCGATTTTTGATCGTGCCCTTTAACATAACGATTCCCGAAGCGGAACAGGACAAGCAGCTAGCGGACAGAATCATTCAGATGGAACTATCCGGAGTTTTCAACTGGGTATTAGCGGGCTTACGCCGACTCCTGGCTCAGGGCAACTTTACGCCATGTGAAGCGGTACAGGAACAGCTGGATATCTATAAAAAGCAGTCGGACAGCGTACGGCTGTTTCTGGATGAGAGTGAATACAGTGTTGGTTCCGATCGATACGTGTTGTTAAAAGACTTGTACCGTGACTACCGGGCGTATTGTCTGGAGTCAGGCATGCCCCCGGTCAAAAAGCCAAATTTTCAAAAGCGGCTCAACGGTATCGGTATCCAGACGGAACGCCGGAATGTGGGTAATGTGGTCTATGTCCACCGGACGGATACGCCCTACTAAAAAAAAGTAGGTTTTCCCGCCCTCACTTTTACCACTTTTGCCACCCTTTATTTGCGCTTGCAGTGAACCCAATAGCGTACGAAAAAAAATAATTTCTTTTTTCGAGCATCACTTTTTTCACTTTTTGCACGGCTTACCTGGCATGTGCATTGGCCCCCAGCGGAGCCAAAAAAAATAATTTGTTTTCTGAAGGTGCACTTTTTTCACTTTTTGCACGGCCTCCTCTGGTGGCAAAAGTGGTGAAAGTGGTCAGCCAACCAACTACTTTTTTTCTTATCATGACAACTCAGGCAAAGTCCTACCGCTTTCAGTTTCCTAAGAAAGCCCTGAAATCGGATTGTCCGGATTGCGCTCCACAGCACCGCAATACCCTCAGCCGGTACGTTGATACCCAGACCAATGAGCCCCTGCCTGACATCTATGGCCGTTGTGATCGGGAAAGTAATTGCGGCTATCACCTGAGTCCCTACAGCAAAGGACCAACAGGTACTAGTTACGCTGAAGAACTGCGTCAGGGCATTCCCAAGGAGTGGTTTAAACTGGCGGCAAAGTGGAAGCACGCCGGATCTACCCAAGTGGGCATTACCCATAGCCTTCAGACGATGGAAGGTGCTTCGACTGAGCAAGCTGAACGAGTAGCAGCCTATGTCTTCGAGAAACGGCCTACTCCTAACAACCTTAAACCAGTATACAGCCTGCCGGATAAGCTATTCCTCCCTTCGCTAGGCCAGTATGAAAAGAACCAATTTGCGAGTCTATTACATGAGCACTTCGGTTTTGGGGTAGCCACTCAGCTGCTACAGCAGTTCCAAATTGGCACTTCCTCCTACTGGCCCGGTGCCTGTGTATTCTGGTATATCGATGAGCAAAACCGAAAGCGGGGTGGGCAGATTAAGCTCTTCGGCGATGATTGGCATACAATCAAGTATCTGGATCGGAATGGCGAGAAACGCAGTAAAACCAGTTGGGTTCATTCGGCTCTCTTGCATCGCTATAGGACGGCCAACAACCCTATTCCGGACTGGTTGACAGCGTATGAGCAGCATGCCGAACGATCTCCCTGTTTGTTTGGCTTACCCCAACTTGAAAGCGCTCCTATTGATCAACCCATTGCGATCGTCGAAGCACCCAAAACGGCGGTGGTCTGTACGCCCTATTTCCCTGAATTTACCTGGCTGGCCGTTGGTGCTTTGTCGTATCTAAATGCCGAGCGGCTGACTCCCTTACGTGGACGAAAGATCGTGCTGTTTCCAGATCTGAATGCCTATGCAGACTGGAGTCGACGCGCGGAATTGCTAGCCGCAGCGGGCTTTCAGATTGAGGTATCGGATTTACTGGAACGGGTAGCCACCGACCAGCAGCGAGCCGATGGCTTAGACCTGGCCGACTTTCTGCTAGGCCAACCGCCTGACCCACCACAACCCAGTCTGATCCTGGACGGTCAGACCATAGTGGGCGAAGTCTTGGACGTTAAGCCCTGCAATAGCTATCCCGCGGATTGGGATGCGCCGGGCATTCCGCCAACTCTCATTGTTAGTCCCAATCGATCCCAATTCGCTCAGCATTTAGGGATGGTACCCAACCAAGTACCCCTGTATAGTTTAGCGCACATAATCCCCATTTCATGACTATGTTTCATTCCCAACTTCGCCGGGCTATTGCCAAGGCATTCCCATCCCGCTACAACTGGCTGACCTGGCCAAGGCTACTGTCTGATTTTGTCGACCTCGGGATCAAGTCCTATTTAACACTGCGTGATCAATACCATCAGGAGCGCCAGCTAAATCCCAATGCTGTACGGCCAATGGTTCCACCTGAGCTTCGGCAAGCTGTTAGGCTGCTGGCTAAGCAGCAGGGACATTCGTATGAGTTTCTGGCCCTGACTCATTACCTACTTCAGTGGGAAGTAGCCGCCCTGTCCAAAGAGAACGTGCACTGGCAGAAGCAGGCCACTGGCTACGAGCAGCTAGCCAATGATTACCAGCGGTTGGCTAGCGAAGTCACTGCTAATGATAAGCCCGGTATGACTACCTTACAAGCCAGTATAGCCCAATTCTTTCCTGACGCCTATACGCCTGCTACCTGGAAAGACTTATTACCTCAATTCATTGCTCTTCATATTGAGCGCTATGATCAGTTAGTAAAAGCGTATCAACAGGCGCTTGCCATTTGGCAGCAAAGCGACCAGTCGACACCTGAACCCGCTTACCCTATTTATCCAATTGAATTCGGTGAGGCCTGTGAAGAGCAGGCGAAACAGGAAGGACTGGATTTTCACGCTTTGGCTTGCTGTCTTTATATTGGTCATGATCAGGTGGACTTTCATCGCCAGCAAAGTCAGCAGTATGCCCAACTCTGCCAGGAGTATGATGAAGCCAGTATGCAGGTTCGAAAAGAATACATTGCCCTCCGAAAAGGCACGACGCTAGGCAAATGGCTGAATTGAAAAAGGTGGGTTAACATCTCCAATGTATCAAAAGTGTTAACCTTTGTAAGCCACCTGGGCTTACAGTGGACGCAGTTGACAGGTAAACGGTCTTTCGGGGAGGTTGTGGATTTTTTGTATATTTAGGGCGTATCAACCTGGCCTGGGTTGATCGTTGGAGCCAGTCATGCCGCAGTTGACGAAACTACTTTGGCCGCCGGTTCGGCCGTAACTAACCGGTAAATCTTTTCTCTAGTCAAGAACGAATCTGCAACGACCCCCCAGGAGCCCCGTTGTCCTTGATCCATGGAATCATTTCAAGAACCAATACCAGTTGATAAACCCGATCCAATGGCCTCGCTGACCGAACGGCAAAAACGGTTTGTGCTCGCCTATGTGGAATACGGTGTTGGAGCCAGGGCCGCGCGCGAAGCAGGTTATGCCGAAAAGAACGCCCGCGTGGAAGCCGCTAAGGTACTGAGAAAACCGGCTGTTAAGGCGGCCCTATCAGCCTTGATGGAAGAGTACGCAATGAGTGCTGGTGAAGCCATTGGCCGGATGTCCATTTGGGGTAGAGGGAGTATGGAACCCTTTCTTTCGGAAACGGGTGATATCGATCTGCTGTCCGATCAGGCCAGGCAAAGCATTGGCCTGATTAAAAAGTACAAGTGCCGTAAATCGGTAACCAAGGGACCCGACGATTTCGTGACCGAGACAACGACCGTTGAAATTGAATTGTACGATGCTAAAGATGCGACTGACAAGATGATTCAGATCTATGGCCGGTATAAACAAGTGCCTGGCGATGCCAATCAGCCGAAACAGTTGCAGTCGTATACATTACCTGATGGATCAGTGATTGTTTTTTGATCTGATTATAGCCAATTAATATTTAGTAGAACAAAAAATTGGCACCAAATCCACCTAGCATGGTATCTGGGTTTATCGTTTGAAGAATTATGTATTTTAGACTATGCAAAATACTTCTCGCAATAAAAATGGCTATTTATTTCTTTACCTGCTTTACGGCCATTGAAGGAGAGTCGACACGAATCTAGAACCGTAATGATATCATTCTTATATTAATTCCAGCTACTACTAAACCTTATCTTGCTTTTTTGTTACCTGATTTCGGCTTGGGTTTCGGTCTAGGGTTTGGTTTTGACAAGGGTGAAGCTTTAGGCTTAAAGAAGTCATCGACAATTCTCTCCACTATCAGGTCTGATCGCTTAAGCTGCTCACTAAATTGCTTTATTAACTGATCCTGGCTTGCCAATATCATATTGGTTCGTTTGTCCTGTAATTCCTGGATTTTTTCAAGCTTAGATTGATAGGAAAAGACTAAATAGACTGCTATTGCCAAAGGTATAATAAAGGAGCCATTAACTAGTGCCCAAGTCCATTTGGCCTTATCCATAGTGTTAGTTGTTTTATTAGCCGCTGTCGTGGATTGTGTGGTTGTAATAGCCGGGAATAAACCTGTCGCCTGAGCATTTACATTTGTTTCAAAATTTATTGTATCAATATTAAAAATTTCACTAAATGTTGAAGCGATATACCCCTCTAAAAAGACTTGCATGTAATCAAAATTATTGTCAAAAAACTCCAAAGCCTTTTGTGCCGGCTCTATACTTAAATCAAATAGAAGAGATCCGTACCTTATATTATTTACTGAAAATTCTAATTGTTGGGCTAATCGCATTTTCTTATAGAGATCACCAATGAAGAAATTGCTCGATAAAAATGCATCTCTTTTCTTTGTAAGATCAACTAATTTCTCCGCAATCTCAATGCTATCTCTTAGATTATTTTCTGGTTCATTATCAGATTGCTTATTATTCCTTAGGTTCTTAATTTTGGTCTGGCGCTCTTCATAATAATTTTCAATTAAATTTTCGTAAATAAAATATTCTGAACCTCGACTAGCGTTATTAAATTCATTTTGTGTTTTATAAATAATTGCTTCTTTTAATTTATAATTCAATTTGTCCCGTAATACACGCTCGTACGTGTCAATAAAATCAGTTTTATAGTACGACAATTCCTTAACAGCCGTCCAAAAGTCGACTTCATTATCGGTTGACTTACCTATTCCTCCTTTATGGCTGATAGTTATTTTAACAGTAGCTTTCATAGGAAGGTGATTTAGTGGGTTGGGAGAAGAAACGAAACTACCCTTTTCCGCCTGAATATTGGAACTCCTACTAATCACTTTAGTAAACGGCTTATTTTTCGCCTTATAACCTGAAGAAACCTGAGTTTTTTTGTATATTTATACCAGTCAATCAGTATAGCCAATTGAGTTCCGGCCGTACCTCCTCACGCTGAATGACCTTTGGAGCAAGCCACTCCGTAAACTGGCTGGACTACTTAGCTTGGTCACGCCTTAGTTGACTGGAACATTTGGCCATCGGTCCGGCCGTAAATTGACTACTAGCCATTTCGGCTAACCATTTCCCATTAACAATCCATGTTGTGTGCTACTTCTGTTGGAGGTGGCTCTAACTCTTATTCATTGTTGTCCAATGAATCCAGCAAATGATTTTGGGCCGGTTGCTCCGATGGCAACCCAACCAGTTCGCGCGCGCCCGCTTACCCGGCGGCAACTACATTTCATCCAGTTTTACCGCAAGCACTATAATGCCAGCCGGGCGGCTCGTGAAGCGGGCTATTCGCTCAAAACAGCCTATTCAATTGGCTGGGAAAATCTGAGAAAGCCGCAAATTAAAGCCGCTCTGGATACGCTGTTGCCTGACTATTCATTTTCAAGTCGAACACCAATTGGCAACCACTTGAAGCATACTTAGTGGTACGATAAAAAATCGTGTGATAGTTGAATTAACCTATATTAAAGAACTACTCATGAGTGAGCCCAATCCCGACCTGCAACCGGTCATCCTCTCTCCTAATACCAAACAGTTTGAAGCCGATGGTCACCTTTTCCATGTGCAACACGACCTGGATCTGCCGTTGATCCGGAACCGATACCTGGAAAAATACAGTCTGTTTGCCGCCTTAGGACGGCACGAAAAGGCGCTCATTGCGGAAATGCACCGCGCCTATCAAGCCAATAACGAATCCCGGCCGGGTGATGTAGCCGTGATCTTGGATAATTTAATTCGTGGCACGGCCGATTTGTTGTCCCGCGAAACGCCGGTGCTTTACATCTGCACCCTGTTTATCAATCGACACGACGAGGATACCAAAACGTTCGATCCTGAATTTGCCACTCAGAAGATTGAATCCTGGAAGAAGGCGGGCATCGCGAATAGTTTTTTTTTGGCCTCAGCGTTAAGCTTCCTCAAAATTTCGGACGAAAACTTGAACACGCTCACCCAGATTTCTTTGGGCTCAAGGCTACCAACGCTGGACGTACTGAGACAGGATCACCCCCAAAGTCCATCCCAATCGGACAGCAACTAGCCCAGAGGGATATGTATTGGAGTCAACTGCTATTGAACCTGGCCGAAGGCAGACCAGAAGGAGTAGCCGTACTGGAGCGTATGCCCAGCGTGGAGTTTTACTACCTCTACAAAGCGGCCAAATTACGGAATCAGGAAATTGCTGACAGCTATAAACACTAGGGCATCATGACCGAGATCGAGAGTAAGTACAGTTTAGACTTGACAGAGTTTTTTGCCCAGATAGACCGCGTATCGGATACCCTGGGTAAAGTTGATGAGTTAATTGCCCGGCAGGCCAAAAAGAACCCACTGGCCGAAACAACGATAAAGCAGGGGCAATTCAATCAATCACTGGGCTTGCAGGTCCAAATTTACCAGCGGGTGGAAGCGGCTGCCTCTTCGTACCGCAAAGAGCAGGATCGCATTAAACAGGTCACGGCCGAGATCAAGAAAAAGCAGGAGGAACTAGCCGCGGCCAACACTTACGGAGAGCTTAAAAAGCAGATTAGCCAGGTGGAGGATGTGCTTCAGAAGAGCATCAACAAGCCGCTAAAAGAAGCCGATTCGTGGTGGGATAAACTGAAGGCTAAGTTTTCAAAAGGCCTTAAAATTCCCAAAGTAGACGTACCCACTCGGGATGAGAAAGGCCGTTTCTTGCCAGGTAGTGGTAGTGGATCATCCAAAGGCGACTTGTCTAAAGGTGGCACTCTAGGCAATGTGACTGATGCGGTAGTTGGTCAACTAGCAGATGCATCAGGACTTCAACTCTCGGGTGGTACATTGGCCGCAGCTGGGGCAGTTGCGGCCGTTACAGGTACCGTCATCAAGGGAACTAAAGAGTGGGCTGAATACGGCGAAAAGCTGTCGGAAGTATCGGCCTTGACTGGGGCAACCGGTAAAAGCTTACAGTTTCTCGACGATCAGGCCCAGAAGATCGAAAAAGATACTGGCATCGCCGGCACGACGGTACTCGAAGCCTTCAAAAATATCGCCGGTATCAAACCCGAATTACTAGAGAACAATGAAGCTTTGGCCCAAACAACGAAAGAGGTTATTATCCTTTCGCAGGCATCTAAACAGGGACTTGATGAAACGGCCAGAGCCTTACTGGGTAGTTTGTCTCAATTCGAGGAAGGCGCTGATCAGGCGGCCCGGTTCAGTAACGTACTGGCCGCGGGTGCTAAGCTGGGTAACTCCGAAATCAATGACACGGCAGAAGCACTGAAAAATTCGGGTACGGCCATGAAAGCCGCTGGCCTTTCCTTTGAACAGGGTAACGCGTTGCTTCAGATCCTGGCGGGCAAGATGATCAAAGGCAGCGAAGCCGGTACCGCCCTTCGCAATGTGCTGTTAAAACTCGAAACGGATTCGGACAAAAACCTACGACCGTCGATTGTTGGCTTAAACGTAGCCCTTGACAATGCCGCTGAGAAGTACAACACCACCTCCAAGCAAGCCAAGGTATTCGGTACCGAGAATATTGTAGCCGCTAAGCAGGTACTCGATGCCCGCAACGAGGTGGCTAAAATGACCGAAACGCTCACTGGTACTTCGGTAGCCTATGATCAGGCCAAAACCAACACCGATAACCTGGCCACAGATCTGCACAAAGCCGGTACGTCCATTGATGCGTTCTTTCGGAATCTGGGCCAAAGCAATGACGGATTCCTGCGGGGTATGGTGCAGCGGTTTACGGTTTTCGTTAATGAGATCGGGGCAAAGACATCGGTCTTTAAAACGTTTATCAGTAGTTATGTCAACAATGATCAAGATGGATTACTAGGCGCATTGATAACCGCTGGTAAGGATGCCAACCGGCAGCGTCAGGCTAACCTGGATGCGGCCCGCAAAGAAGCCCTGATGAGTGGGATTGCCAGGGCAGAAAAACAGAGTGTCGATGATGATTTGAAGATTATCACCGAGCTCAATAAAAAGCGGGGAGAGGTACAGTCGAAAGCCGAACGGGATGCGGCCGATACGGTGCAGAAACAACGGGAGGAGATTTATCAGCAGGCGGTCGCTGAGCATGCCCGGCTCAAGAAAGAGTTAGAGCGGGAAATCAAGGAAACGGGTAAAGACAGTGGTAAACTGAATGAAGCGTTTGCCAAATCCCGACAAACGTTATTCGGAGCCAGTACGGCCAAAAAGTTAGCCGATACCCAGGTAGCCAGGCTCAAAAAACAAGCCGATGATCAGGCAAAGAATCTGGCTCAGCTCCTCAGCGATGGCCCTGACAAAGAAAAAGAGAAAGCGGGTAAGAAGGCCCAGGCGATCGAAGATGAGAACAACCGGTTGCTACTGGCGGCCCGGGAGGAGTATGCCAAAGAAGCTCAGAAGCTAGAATCGGAGTATGGCAAAGAGCGGTTGCAGCAATTGCAGAAAGATGGCGCTGCCTATATCAATGCCCGGGCGGATCTGGATCAGCAGGAATTGAAACTTCAACGGGATGCGATCGAAAAGAAATTACAACTGGCCAAGTCCGATAAGACGGCCGTTGTCAATGGCAAGCGTCAGGTCGTGGCGGATACCAGTATCACCCTGGAGAATTCGGCTCCCATGATTGCCCAGATCTTTGCCGATCGCCAGAAGCAGATTGAGGATGAACGGTCTCGTCAGTTGGTCCTATCGCGCGTTCGCCAAGAGTATCAACTGCTGGAGCTGGCCAAGAAGTCGAATGAGACTGAGTTGCAGTTGTTCGATACCTTCTGGGACGAGAAGCTACTGATCGAGAAGAAGAACACCGAGCAGTATGATGAGCTGGTCAAGCAGCGGAATGAAGCGCGTAAGCTAATCGAGAACGTCTACAGTAAAGCCGATCTGGAAGCCTTTGATAACGCCTGGAAGGAAATTCTGGCGAATGAAGCCAAGAACAGCGCCGTCTATAATGCGATGGTGGCCAAGCGGAACCGGGACCGAAACGCCCTGGCTGTTGATCTGATTCTGAAGCAGACCAAAGATCAGGAGGGCATTGAAACGGCCTTTACCGATACAAATCGATTCGAAGCCAACCAACGCGCGGTAGACCCTACCTTGAATGCAGACGACATTACCACCTTACGGGAACAGGCTAAATTAGCCATCCGGATCAAGTACGGGGAAGAAACGATTAAACTCCTCAAAGAGCAGGGAGAAGCTGAGAACGCGTTACTTATCACCCAGACGCAGGCGGCTGTCGACGGACTAAAAAAGCAGCAAACTGAGCTCACCAATAATACGCCTAAGAGCCGGGATATTTATGAACTGCTGGGCATTACCAACGGCATGAATGATGAGCAGTTAAAAACCTTCCGGGATGGTATGGCTCAGATCGGTTCGGCTATCCAGTCAACAACGCAGCTAATCATCGAACAGAGTGATGAGAAGATACAGGCTTTGGAGGCCCAGATTCAGGCCAAACAGGAACAGGTTAGTATCGAAGAGGAGCGCGATAAGGAAGGGTATGCTAACAACCTACTCTTAAGGCAACAGGAGCTCAACGACCTCAAGCGACAAAAAGCCGAAGAGGAATCCATTAAGCGAAAAGCGTTGGCTGTTCAGCAAACCATTGATGCGGCAACCCAGATTTCCAACCAGGCGGTGGCCATTAGTGAAGGCATTCGCTTCCTGACGAGTTATGCCTCTCGTTCGGCTACCCTGGGCCCTATCGCTGGACCGATCGCTTACTTTGCTACGGTAGCGTCGATCCTGGCTTCGATCTATGCCATTACCAAACAGTTTAAGGCGATAACCTCAACTAAGCTCCGTGATGGGGGCAAGCTTCGGGGAGCCAAACACGAAAGCGGTGGTATTCAGGGAACCGGTGCATTTTCGGATATTGAAGTCGAAGGTGGTGAGCATGTGACTAATGCCCGCTCGTCGACGAAGTACGATAAGACCCTGAAGGCTTTGAATTCGGATGATGCGCATAAAGCAGTGGCGGCCCTGGTTCGGGAGGGTAAGATTGGTTTACCTGGCCTGGTGATTACTCACATTAAAAGCCCTGAGTTTACCTCGCACCGATCCGATCCAGAGTTAGTAAAAAGCGTCAAACAACTAATGGAAGTTATGCACAGTGTTAAAGAAAACACAACGCCTGCTAATGTGCAGTACATACCCTTGGGTAATGGTTGGATTCGTGAAATGGTTAAAAATGGTGGTGCACGAACTTACCGGGCTTATAATACAGATTCAAAGTAATAATAAAGCCCGGGTAGATGCTGGGGCTTATTTGTTGATAAAAACGGCCTGAGAGCAGGCGATGATGAAGAAGTTTGGGATTAAGGCGAGGTCTACGGTTTGGCGGATTTTGAGCAGGTAAAAAAAGGTGGATGATAATTAGCTCATTGTTTTAAAACGGCATAATAATTTGAGCTACCACTCTCTTATATCAAACTCTTGTATCAAATATAAGCCAACTCCTTTAAAGGAGTTGGCTTATAACAAAACCCTATAAAAGGTATCTATTGTTGACTGGAAACACTACTGCTATTTTTGAATAAGTCTGAAAGCTTGGCAAAGCTAAATCCAATGAAAAAATAAGTTGGAGATTGATTTGTCGGACTTATCATGTGTAGATTAACACCATATCCCAAAAATATTTTGTTTCTGAATAACCCAAGCTGAGCTCCAGTGCCTATCTCTACATCCTTCTCAATGCTAAAATCAAGATATGATATATTTATTCCAAGTGAGGGTTCAAGAAAATTAGAAAATTTATTCTTCCTTCTAATCCTTTGCTCACCTCGTTTGTTAGAGTCAATAGTAAGCCCTTTGTCTTCTTTATTATAAGTCCACATCAAGACTGCGCCACCTGAGCCTTTAAAGTTTGATGGAGAAATCGAAGTTGAAGTCAGGTTTGTATTTTGTTCATTTATTCGCTTAACCATTGAGAACATATCTGAAACCGACACCTGCCATCCAGTTTGCCTTAGGAAATATTTGCCGATTGATAATCGTGGAGAATTTGCAAGACTATCCTTTTTTGAGTCTAGAATCCAAGTAAGATAAATATTCATCACCTCCCCGTCCTTTGCACCACTTTTTCCCAAATCAATAGTTGCATATATTAGTTTTTTGTAAATAGATTTCCCGGCAACTTCTGAAATTTTTTCTGAAATATTTTGAAAATAAGTACTTATATAATCAAGGAACATAAATTTCTCTACAATTTTTTCATTGTATTTAATTCGAAGGCCTGCTGGTTCATTATATATATATGGATTTTGTTTCATCATATTTATTAGAATTTTTTCCAAAGCTGATCCTCTGAAGTTTGATAACTCACTGAATACTTTAGTTGAACTTACTATTAAGTTTGCATTGTATAATAGAGTGGAGTCTAAGCGAGGATCATCTGGTCTATAATTTGTGTTTATTTGAGATAATTTTTTTTGATTATTTACAAAGCTTGCTTTTAATGCTTTATAACTTACTAAGTCTTTATTTAGTAGTAAGAAAAAAGCTTTCGTAGCATCTTCGCCCGCATTTTCAAAAGATGCTAAATAATCTAAAATGAGGTTCGTTCTATCAATATTATATTCCAAAGCTGCATTTAAATCTCTAATATAACCACTACTAAAACTTTTGTAAATTGTGTTGAAATCACTTGTAATTTTGGTGACATAATCCTTAATTTCTTCGATTTTTATATTTGGATCAAAAAAGAAATTAACAGAAATGGGACGTTCCATGCTACTCCTAAAAGGCGAATTCCGTATTAATAGAGAAAGCTCGTAACCCTTATTTCTTATTTCTTTTTCTACCTTTTCTGCGTTGAATTCTTTCAGCCTTGTATCTACATTTTTTCTTAGATTTAAAGTAGCTATATCAAATTGTTGATAACCATTGAATTTATAATTTAAAGTATCAGCATCTCTAACTGACAAAAGCATATTTAATAATTTTTTTGCAATTTCAGAAGGTGGTTCTGATTTAATTCCTATTGGAATTCTTTGTACACCTATTTCAGAGTAGGGATTTACTTCTATTTTTCTTGTTCCGTTTGAACCTGAAATTTCAGCTTCTAAGGATACCACACCTTCAAATTCTTTATTTTGGCTTAAGCCAAGCCTTGAAAAGTCAATCCTTATTTCTCCATTTATATCAATGTAATGCACTTTTTGATTCGGTATTCCCTTTCTGTGTTCCCAGTTCCATAGTGTGTCCGACCTGTCACGAGTCAATACCTTTCTGTACTGAATTGTGACATACTGTCTTGGATCTATTTGATTAAGTGTATCTTGAGCTAAACTCGATAAGCAATGGAACATACTTAATATTATAGCAATAGTCTTAACGTGCTGCTTCATAAGGAGGTGGAGAATTTGAGAATGGAGTTAATAAATTATTCTCAAATTTTACTTGTAATACCTTCAATTCATACGGGAAAAATCCCCTTTTTTGCTTCATTTTGTTCTAAACCCTGAAATTAAAGCATAAAACTGTATTTACGTTGGTCTGTAAACTACTTATATTGTAAGCAGTTTGTAAGCCAACTACTCCCTCACGATGACCTCCAATTCGGGTGCCCTGTCCTTCGATGCGATCATAAACGATTCCCAGTTTATAAACCGCTTGGACCTAATGGAAAGAAGAATATTGGGGTTGTCCACTACCGCCGTTCGGGAGACTGGGAAGATTGACGATTCTTTTAAGCGATTGAGAAGCCTTGCGATTGGGCGTAAAGATTAGAAATTGTTATACTTAACTTAATTTGGTTTAAAATCCTAAAGGATAAAAGTTATTATACTTAAAAAAAAGTGCGTTTATTGGAGAATCATATATCGGAACTTCCTGTGAGTCTAAAGTTGTAAAAGTTAACAAAGCATGATAATGAAAATGATCCTTATAATTTATTAATGTTTTTATCTTAACAGAGTCAAGAGTTGCGCTCAAGTTAATTAGAAATGGGTCATTTCTTTTTATGACAAATACTTTTTCGTAATTGGGTGCGTTAAATAAAATAGTGTCGATTTTGTCTCTTGAAAAGATGTTAGTTTTGCGGGATTTAAGATATAAATAAAATAAATTGTTATCAGGTTTTATGACATAATTATTTTCAGAATTATTCTCAAATAGTATTTTAGAGGATATGATAAATTTATTTGCATTAACAGAGTCTATCTGAAAGTATTTTTTCTGATTTAAAAAAAATAATGAATTATTCTCTGAGTGTTTATCTGTAATATAATTGGAAAATAATCCTAGTAAAATTAAATAAATAAATGTGGCAATTGTAGAGACAGTTATTGGGAAAGTAAGGTTGGTATTTTTTGTGTAGCTTTTAATGAATTCATATGGAATAATAGCAAATAGAACAGACCTATATAATACGTAAATCAAAGCTATATTTGCAAAAATAACAAATATAGGATAGGGTAAAATATTTACAATTACTGCAATCAGGAAGAATGTAATACCCATTAACGCTAATGTGATATTTATCCAACTTACAAAGTTGTATACATAGTTTATTAAAAAAAAGGCAATATCTTTCTTTGATTCTTCTTCTATATATTTTGAATATTTGATAGGGAATTCAATACAAAAAATAGTTAAGAAAACAAATACCACCATTGATGGCAATAAGCCAGAGAATTGTATCTCATCAAATCTATTTAATATATTAATTGTCTTGAAGTTGGGATTTATGCGAAAAGCACTTGCAGTATTTGTTACGGCATTTAACCAAGAGCTAAAAGCTAATAAGAATGAAGAATATATTAATTTGGAATATAGTTCAATTCTATTCTGAGTTTCATAAGAAGCTAAAAACGCTTTTTGTCTAGTAGTCTTATTTAGCGTAGAAATGATAAAATCTAAGAAATTTGATAGTGAATTGACTATTTCATCGACTGCCTTTTCCATTTTTTTGTTAAAATTTTACGATATGCTTTATTTAAGTTTTATCTTTTAAATTTATAGGGCATTATTGCTTAGATTAAATCGCCGCCTGTATTGGCTAGTCTTTAAGTTGCCTATCAGTTCTCGACTGGTGGTCAAGGCTTGAAAAATCTTGCTCTAAATTACTGACTTAACTCTGTCGGTACTAACGGGAAAAATACCCTTTTTTGAATTGAAATAGCTTGTACTGATATAGATGCTACTTAATGGATAGATTTATCATTACCTCATCTACTCAACCAGCTTTGTACTATTACCCCTTTCTAGCTTTTGATTGCAGCAGCCCCTTCCAATAGAACAATTGCCGGAATCAAAACAGCTGCCACTTCGGGTTTTAAGAATACCCCACAAAGTATAATAGCTGCAAACTGAAGATGCCAGACTCCTAAAGATCAAGTCCATGAAACCACAACAACAATTGAGCTTCTTGGCTAGTCCTTGGAAGTTCGAGATTGGTACTTTCAGCCCAACCAGGGGCATCCGAGTGAATGGATAGCTTGTATTTACCCTCCTCATTGATAACCAATATAATATACAAACTATCGCCATTCTCGAAGGGCTTAACGTATTCAGTGATTGTAGGGTTGTTGTAGCTCAATAGGAATCCGTTTGACAAAAGCCACTTCTGAAACCATTCCGAGTTATCCATCTTTACTTAGTTTTAAGTAAGGTCCATGAGTAAAGGTAAGCCCTAATTCCAACGGGATGTTGGGTAATTGTGTCTATCTAATGAGTCAGTATAGGCTATTGGCTTCTTGGGAACAAAAACAGCAACAACGCGACTGGCAAATGATAAATTTTAATTAGAAGAGACTTACCATGTCAACTCATCGCCTATATAGCTGAAGAAGTATCATGGCCTACCCTAGTCAGGATTAATTTATGCAACGCACGCTTTCTACTTTTTGCACTTATCTGACTCTGTTGGTTCTGCTAGTCAGTTGCCAGGATGACCAAGTAGCCAGGCAACCTCGGTATCGCCTGAAAGCCGTTCAGAATTTTTTTGATGTGTCGAACTCTACTGTAGCAGATACGACCATTGAAAGATACACTTATGACCAACAAGGTAAACTTTCTACCTACAGCTTTCTAAGCCCAGTGAGTCCAAAAAGAACGACCACTTTGTTCTATGACTCACAAGATAGGCTAGTTAAAAAGGAGACGACCATCGCTTATGACAGCCAAGCAATAGCAAGCCCTTATTATTCAGCCTCGACACATTTGGAAAAAATGACGTATAGCTATGATAGTACGGGCAATAGGATTGTAGCCAAAAAATATAGTTCGATGAATGCATCGCCTACCTATTTCACCCTCGATGAGGAAAACACGTTTGCCTATACGGGATCAGCTAAACTGCCTACTAAAATCACCACTAAAATTAATACAGGTTGGCAGTTTGATCCCACCTATCACTTTAGCCAGGAATTTACCTTTACCGATGGGAACATTACGACGATAAAATATACGAATATGCCTACTCGATTAAATCAATACAAATTATCGACAAGCTTGCAAAACTTTCAATATGATACCAAACCCAACCCCTATTTTGGAATCGATCAAACTACTTCTGATAGAGCCTTATTCACTTACAGTAAAAACAACCCAATACTAAGCGACGTAACCTACACCTATGATCAAAGAGGTTTATTAATAAGTTCAAATGAAGCGAATGGCTTACACATCCGAAATTACGAGTACGAATCCTATTGAAAAAACTGAGTAGGTCCCGACTTCATGGATTATTGGGTAACCTGAATTTGAGTTCAATACATTGGCAGATGTACTGCGAATACGTCACTTTGGACTTTTCCATAACTCAACTAATCCCCTAATAGTACTAACCCCACCCACCGACAGTAAGGCGGGGACGCGGTAGCTATCAGGTAGCTTATCAAAGTGATAGAGGAGTGCAGAGAGTATAACAAGCCACTTCCAGTGCTTAGTGAAAATCTCGGAAAACTAGTTTAGGTTGTCCAGCCACGTTGGAGGGGTAGGTTATCCGCCACTCTGAATGATTAGCTTAGCCGACAGGGTGTAGTTTGTCCGTGTTCAGAGTTGCTGAAAATAACTTCTTACGTTATGATCCACAATTTTTCCATAAAAAAAGCTCCCACTTCTGGGAGCTTACCGCTTCGAGACGAGCTCACTTAGCGAGTCCGCATCCGGTAGATTGTCCGACCCCGTAGCCCCACTAAAGGGCCACCTACTTCAATGATGCGGGGCCGAGCCGGGCGGTTAATGTGCAAGAAATTCGTTTTCATGTTCTTTGTTGTTCGTGAATGATGGCACAAAGATGAGGGGTAAGCGGCTCGGCAAACAACTGAAAACTGGCCAAGCGTTGAATTCAGGGGATAAACCACCAAAAAAAGGCGATAATTGGTAAGTAAATAGAATTGACTTATTCTAAGGAATAACGCCGTAAAATATTATCTTTTTATACTAAAAAGCTAATACAGGACTTTTTTAAGAGGCCAAAAAGAAAGCCAGACGACAGAAAAAGTCACCTGGCTTTTGGTTTCACTCTGTGTATAGTTCTAGACCCGCGTTTCAAGTGAGTGTAGGCTACTTCGAGCGAAATACATAGACTAAACTAAGGCCAGCAGGAATTGTTTAAGGAATAGGCTGATTTTTTCGAATTTTGAAACAATAGCGTGTAATTTTTCAAAATTCGTTTTTGATGCCGATTGGTAGGAAAGAGGACTGACAGATTAGCGAAGTTACTGTTCATACAACAGGCAATTCAACCGTTTTGCTACTTTAGGGGTCCTACTCAAAAATCATTTGTATGCGCCCACTATTAGTCTTTCTACTGTTGGTTGCTTTGTTGAGTTGTAACAACGGAGTAAACCCAGATTTAACGTGCCTTGAAAAGCCAAGAGATTCGTCGGGTTGCTATACCAATTATGACCCTGTTTGCGGCTGTAATGGAAAGACCTATAGCAATGCCTGTGAAGCTAAAGCATATAGTATTGACTCGTTCACGGCAGGAGCGTGCAGGAAGCAGTGAGCCATGTCTAATCATAAGTGTAGTGGCTGTTGCAAAAGTCCGCCAGGGGTTTAACCGCTCCATTCCAAAGGCTATTAAAGAACTAAAAAGGGCTCATATTCGGAGGATTAATTGCTTCAACATTTAGAATATTAACTTTTGCCCTAGAAAAGCCTAGGCAGGTAAATCCCCCTTTGCCAGGCCTTTCTCTTGTCTAGCCAAGGATTAATCCATACCTCATGCGTTCCTATACCTTGCAAGCACTTCATAGCTGTATACTGTGTCTGCTCTTGCTGGCCTGCGTGGACCCCGAAGTTCTCGTTCTACACGGTACAGTGGACATTATCGTCGTCGATGGCACAGTGACCAATCTGGCCGAGCCTCAGTTTATTCGGCTCAACTACGCCCGAGCCGACCGGCTGACAGGGCGTTTTGGCAACCTGCCCATTACCAAAGCGAGCGTTGAGGTCCTGGAGGACTCCGCACGAGTGATCGCTTGCCATGAAACCACGAATGGACTCTACCAACTTCCGGCCGACTTTAAAGGCCAGGTGGGCCATGCCTACCAGTTACGATTCACCCTCACCGATGGGACCCAGTATGTCTCCACTCAACAGGTGATGCCCGCTACAGCTCCCATTACTAAGATTCGGGCTCAATTCAACCTGAAAAGTCTGTCCCCCGCCGTGAAAGGCTACTATACCTCGGGCCATGATATATTCATCGAGTTGCAAGATCCCATCGAGCAGCGCAACTACTACCGTTGGGATTTGGTCGACTATGAACCCCAATATTGGTGTCGTTCCTGCGAGCAGGGCTTTTACAACATCTACAATGTCATCTTAGTCAATCATGACGTATACCGCTCCGGCCCAGAGCTCTACGAAGCGTGTTACTACCCGCCCTACGTTTATATTGGGGATTTCGTTTACGGCCGCACGTTTGATTACCGGTGCCGAACCCAATGCTGGGAGATATTGCCCAGCTACGCGGTGACCCTCTTTGATGACCAGTACAGCAACGGGGGCCTCATCCCCAACTTCAAGGTAGCCGGTGTTCCCTTTTATCAGCATGGGCCTTGTCTGGTACAGGTACGCCAGTCCTCGCTGACGGTTGATGCTTACCGCTATTATAAGCTGTTTCAGGATCAAACCCAGAATACCGGCGGCCTGGCCGACACGCCCCCCACGGCTCCGGTGGGTAATGTGCACAATGTGGCTACTCCTAAACAAGTTGTAGTGGGTTATTTTACAGCTACGGGGGTGTATACGAAGCCCATTTACATTGATCGTCAGGACTATCAGGGCGTGCCTTTGGGCCTGGATCTGGCCAATGGCTATTCGAAATTTATAGGTGGTGAACTCTTCTATGCCCTGAATGGCCGTGAGGTAACTCCCGAGCCTGCCCCTGGCCCGAATACGCGCCCCCTATTCATCGACGGGACGTACCGTCCGCCCACGGCCTTGTGTGCGCCCCTGGACCAACGAACCCCCTTCAAGCCTGAAGGCTGGCCCAATTAAACGTCGATACTAACTAGAAATAGGGCTACCTTTTCCTAAAGCAGTTTACTGTCCATTTTGGAGTCTTTGTATAACTAATGTGGCTACGGTCCGCCGCACGGTTGCCAAAATCTGAATGGGGTTAGGAAGCCAAGTTTACCCGTCGGTCAGCGCTCATCCAATGACTAAAAATCAGCTAGTTGCAAAACTAAACTAATAGAAGCAGGCTAGAAAATGCTGGCTCAATCGGTTTGTTACAGGTTCTCTAAGTGTGCCATTGCCTTTAGAACTAGCTCCCTATGCTTTTTAGTAAGCATCCATTTAGGCAAGCGGCTTGCTAAGCTTTGATTACGCCTGGCTAATCCGTTACGCTCTCGGAGTTGAGCTCCTATATGGTCACGTAGAAACCTGAGATGCTCATAGTTATAAGCCCACAGTTGGTTATCTCCACATTGCACTGTTAACCATAGTGGTAAGGCAAAGAAGGGGTCTGCTGCTATTCCCAGCGTATAGGGAGACGTTTGTTTTTCTTTCGTAAGGCAACAATGAGAGCAGCTAAGCCTAACGACTCCAGCTGTCATCTGCGAAACTTCGACAATGGCCCGTTTATGACAAATTGGACAAATCACGTAGCTTACGTTAATAAAGTCACCCAGAAACGTGTCATATCCGCTCTTACTTCGAGAGGGCATAAATCTGTTGTGTAAGTGCTGTGAAAAGTCTGAATATGTATAAATAACCAGGTGTCTACTCCATAACAACCCCTAACGGGGTAGTATCATCGGAGCCAATTTTAGGCAGGGTCGACTTTTGCAACAGCCACTCTCGTTATATAAATAAATTATAACCAGTTATATTAGGACTAAAGCCCTCAATGACTCTAAAATATATCCTTCTATTAGTCTGTAAAACTGACCGTTTTCACTCGAATCTGTGAGACATTAATCTGGGTAGTTATAGGAAGATTACAACTTGGTTTTGGTATAATATCTTCCACATAGAAATCGAAAACATAGTGTTTGCTTGAGTCTAAGCCACTTACTACCGGGCTGTATGTCTTAACCACATGCGCGTAATATTTTCCATTCACTGTGGCCTCGCTCCCGTAGTAATTACCCGTCGTTTTGCCGCTAAAAGTTGGCCCTAAGTCGATAAGCCAGGCGTTCAAACTAGTATCAGTACTACATACTTCGCGGCCAATAATGGTAGCCTTAGCAATTTCAAAGTCAATCTTCAATGGGTACCTCCCCTCACAGGCAGAGTTAGCTATCCAGACGAGGAGCAGAAAGAAAGTTACCTTGTTCATAGAACCGTTTTTAATAGGACTCCATAGAAGAAGACAGGGTTGTAAAACTGTTAAATAAGTGCCTATAAGTTAACCCATCTTAAATGCAGCGACAAAAGACTATCAGTCAACGAGCGGTTTAACCTCACTAGGAAGATTTCCGACTAAGCCAAAAACCAATCGATAAACCTACCGGGCGATGATAAGATTTGGTCAGAGCGCTGCCTAAATTAGCTAGGCCATAGCCATAAGTAATGCCCAATAACAATCGATGCCATTCTAGACCCGCAGTACCATTTAGGCCATAACCAAACCTTCTAAAAGTGTTACTGCCTATACTCCCTGATCCAAACATTACTTCATGTTCGTTTAAGGGCGAAAAGCTGGAGCTGATTCGACCACCTAGGCCCACGCCTAGATAAGGTCCTGCTCCCCCATAAAGGCGCAATGATGAACTGACTTCAAAGCGAAATATGGCCAGTACGGGTAACTCGACATAAAGTAGTTTAATCGAGTTAGTTATGGGCGTTGCAATCGGGTTTCGACTACTATCAATGGCGAAGGTGTTAATGGTAGTGCCTTTGGTACTAATCGATAAGGCTGGCTGAAGGGATAAACTACGAGTGATGGGCACATCCACCAAAAGCCCCCCTTGAAAATCGATTCGTGCTTGCTGAGTTGCGTTTAGAGTGGGGTTGTCAAATTTAAGGGTAGCTAAGTTGAGGCCCGCTTTAGCTCCCAGTTGAACTTGAGCGTGCAGGAATTGACTATTCAATAAGCCACCAATCGCAAGCAGGCAAAGTTTTAGTGTCATCTGGAATAAGAAGTTTACTATTGGTAGTTACAATCTAACTTTAGCTCTTGGCTTGTTTTATTATCTGCAATTATGAGTACCAAAAGCCTACAACCGACCGCAACGGCGGACCGCTCAGGCGGCCCTGCGTAAAATATAACCCAAGTGGCGGATTTT
Organism: Spirosoma migulaei; assembly: GCF_054776855.1. Lineage (NCBI taxonomy): Bacteria > Pseudomonadati > Bacteroidota > Cytophagia > Cytophagales > Cytophagaceae > Spirosoma > Spirosoma migulaei. The sequence goes on from NZ_BAAHBG010000050.1 coordinate 35,322, forward strand.
CGGACCCGATCCGGCCGGTATGGGTTTCAAACGACAAAATGCGCTTACTCCACGTACTGCCATTTGAAACCAGCTTGAGAAAGAGGGCGGAAGGAGGTATGGCTACGGAGATAGGGAATTACGACTAAAAAACTGTAATCAATCATTATTCAACATCGGTACTATTTATAAGCGTAATAATATCTGCTTTTAAATTAAGTATAATAATATATAATGGATAGGATGCTAAAATAGGGAGCATGCCTAGTACAACTGCTATGTGTTCCAGGGGAGGATTTGTGTTGAGGCATCTGATAGACCCCCAAATTACAGATATACCTAAAAAGATACAGGTAGGTATTGTTGCCGAAAAAAAATCATATTGATATTTAGTTGCTTCGTAGCGTTTAATTATAGATTCATTTCCGGTTTTTGCAATTTTAATATAATTTATTACTTCTATATTTTTTGATTCTTTTGAAATTGGGAACAAGAATGTCTCATTTAGATAGATAATAACACCTCCAATTACATAGGAGAATATTAAAGTGGGTATCGTGACGATTGCCCCCCAGGTTTTAGTCGCAGATAATTCTTCGACAAATGGGTAAATATTATAAAATCCGCATGTAAAGAGAAAGATCGAAACAAGCCATAGCGAGCCTATAGCAACTTTTGATGTAAAAATATCTAAGCTAAATTTTTCCATTTATAAGTTCTAGTTACTATGACATAGACTAATAAGTACTTAATTAATAGGAGTTTAATAGTTTAAAAAGTGGCAATAACTGTTTGTTTCTCTTCATTTCCTACGGGAAAAACACCCTTTTTTAGCGAAAATAACCCGTAAGATTATGGACGTTACTCGGCAACTAACCGTGGCAGAACCTTTACTACTCACCCGGCTTTGTACTTCCCCTCCTGAGTTCCTTAATCGTCTAAGCTGCATCTAGGAGTGCAATGGTCGAGAATAGCGACTGGAACACTTCGAGGTTCAATAAGAAAGTAGATAGTGTGATTGTAGTTAACGGAAGATACCAGCAAATTTATGAGAATAGGAAGGAGATAGGAGGATTTTCACCAATACTAAGCTACTTGATAGGTCCTAAGTTGAAATTTTCACGGCTTCAAAATTTCAGCTATTTTTTCCTCGCTCAATTTTGATTTTCCAATTTGATCAATCATTTGCTTGCTCAAAATTTTTCCAGTTCCTGAGTTTTTGATTAAAATATAAGTAATATCAGAAGAAGCCCCTCCTTTCTTTGGGTTACTATTAATTCCGAGTTGATTGCACAAGTAAATCGATCCTTCCCCAATTTTGTCACTAGGGCCTATGTCGGCTGTAAATGCGAAACAGCGTTTATTGTTTTTCTTATTTATTACTAAAGCCACATCACCAAGCTTAAAATCCTTTGCAAAATTTGGAGGTAATACTATGAATGGAATGCTTTCAGAATCTACATATCTGTTTGGATCAGCATATTTTTTTGAATCATCTTCTAATGCTGTTTTTGAAATGTAATAACCTGGGGCAGGGTCAGTTTTTGTTTGAATAAGTGGAGTGCCCTATTTTTTTTGATTGTCAGTTGCCAGAGCCCACCAATTCCCCACTTTTCCAGCATTAGCTAAATAATCTAATGCTTTACTATTGTCTTTATTATAAGCCCTTGGGGACCCATCTGCATCGACAGCTAGACCTGCGATAAATAGATAGATCTTTTCATTTGGTATATTATATATTGTTGTTCCCCCTATTTTCTTGTAAACAATTTTAGTCGGAGAATCAAATGCCGTTAAAAACAATAGAGGGAAGAGTAGTAATATTAAAATGTTCTTTTTCATATATCTTTGTAGGTAGCTGAATAGGCGTTGACATTCTAGTTTTTAACTCAGAGGCTATTATAGTGCTTACTGCTCTTATTGAAATTATGAGTAATGTAGCAAGTAATCACATATTTGGTAAGTTAAAGTAACCACAAAAAACTGCAAAAAAATATACTCTTATTAAATGGAGATACATGGAATTGAAGATGTAGTTACCACAGGTAGTAGGGTAAAGGAGTGAAGAATGCATGTTCAATACTTTTTTTCAGTCTTTAGGAGCAGATGTTGGTACGGTCTGTTTAATATTTTGAGAGCTTGTTACCTTACTATCTACTGCAAAGATGGAAAATCCAAAACCTACCGAGAGCCATGGTTTTCTGTCATAAATCCAGTCATATTTAGATTTTGTAGACTTATTTAATAAATCCCACCCTAAAAATGCCCCAATCTGCGCTTTACCAAATTCTAAAACTGCGCCAAGCGACGGAGAAAAAACGGCAATATTTGTGAGCGGTTGACCACTAATTCTGCCCCCTGTACTAAAACTATCCAGTGAAACCGTTGATAGCGATAGCCCCAGCATTACATTAAGATAATTAGAACTATACTTAGAAATTCGCATTTTACCCCCTGCCGTTGTACCTAAAGATAAATTACCCTGAAAATCAAAATTTGGCCCTAATCGTAATTTCATTGGCATTGTTACTAGCCCTAGAGTAAAGGTCGCAGAGTTAAACCAAGTAGCAAATACTTTTACGCAATTTGAATCCAAATCACTTTTTGCGATAAGGAAAAATCTGCCGATCTTAAAATCTCCAGTTGTAATCTGTCGGTTTCTAATGGAATCATTGACATTTGTGTTACTGGTTGACAACTTAAGAGGATCATTAAGATTTATTCTATAAACTTGGACTATCTGTTCAGGAGTGGCCGAAGTAGAAAGGCCAGCTAATGATGAGTTATTTCCAGGGGGTGTAGTAGAATCTGATGGAGTGGACCAAGTTAAAAAGCGTACTACATATTCATCTTTTAACGCTCTTATTACAGCAAACCGAGCTTTAAATGGAGCTCGTTCATAATAACTATTTTTATAAACCCTATTGCCTTTAACATCACAGGGAACAATGGCTATATTACTTCGTGTTTCATAAATCCTAGTCTTTTCTGCCTCTTGTGCATTTGAAAATATCGTAGAGAAAAGTAACAAGCAGATACAGATAGCGACACTTGATTGCGTATTCATAAGAGTTTAAAGTGCTCCACTAAATCTTTCTTGCATCACTTTACTAATATCCGATAGTGAAAGGATCACAGAAGGGTTCGCCGTTTTCCTCAGTTGAACATGTGGACTATCTTTAAATTTAGGCCAGAAAAAGCCAGCCTCAATGCCTATTTTTTTTGCTTCCTGCGCGTAGACTTTAAAGCCATTCAGACCATTGACTAATTTAGTCAACGACCATTCAGCTTCTCCTTTTACTATCCATAAACAGTCAAGTGCTTCACCCCACTGGTGCCATGAAACGCCAGGAATTACATCTGTTACATGTTTTCCGTGCTGCGGTCCAACCTTTTCTAAGCAGTCGGCTAAAAAGGGGGCCTCCTTAACTCTAAGCTCCTTGATTTTTTTATTAATTTCTTCAATTGACCTTGACTGTCTCCAATAAATAGCTTGTTTAAGCGGGCCTCTAAGTGCTTCATTGGGACGCATCTCTATTCCCTGTTTTAGACAGTTTTCAAGTAACTGCTCAACTTTTACTTTAAATTCAGGAACGAGCGTATTTAAGTCAGCTGCCATAAACTTAGTTTTGTAGTGTGGTACGAATGTGCCGTTTTAGCGTCATTTGAACAATGGGAAAAACACCCTTTTTTTTGTCGGATTGTCGGTAGCATAGTTACGCAAGCGGGGGTGAAACATGTAGCTACATTTAGTTGTGGCGCTTTATATATCATGCTTTGCCTTTTGCCCATTCATAGCCTAGTACAAAATCAATTTGTTTGACCCACCGCTTGATTTGCTCAAAATGCTTTTCCAGGGTCTCTTTCTTAACACCCTCCCCTGTATGGGCTACGCTATTACGTTTCGTGGTTATCTTCATTAAGTTATCCAGGTCATCACTATCTAGTATAGGCGCTATTTCTTTATTGATATATTCGCTGTATAGCTTATTTAAATTAGGAGAAGCCATATTGTTGATAAGCCAAGCTGCATCAGGCTTTTTTTGCCTGATTAGTCCTTTTGTGGCGACTTCAAGCGTGGTATACAGCATCAAATAGGCGCTCCTATTATATTGTCCCTGACGCAACCTGTCAACTTCAAAAAGTAATTCATGGTGAAGGGGAACGGCCCCAAATTCATCTTGTAGACTATAAAAATCGACAAAATCCTCAGCAGCAATGTGTACCTTATGGTCAGTAGTCAAGTAGTAATGTTGAAAATTACTAAATCTATGGGTTACATCTACGGGGTCGTCACTAGACATGCCGTCCGTATCCCATCGCCAGTCAATTTTGATTTTCTCAAATTGGCTATACTGAATATCCAGGTCTTTTCGCCATCCAATGTATTTTATTAGATCTATTACAAGAACCCCAAAAGCTTTGTAAATAACCATTATCTTATCAGCACCCAGTGGTCCAGCGCCATCCCGCAGTTCCATAAAGCCTTTATAGGCTTTGTTATCTTTTCGAATACTGCCAATAAACTTACCTACAATTTTGAGGTTGTCATTCCCCCGTTTGGCAGTATCTATAAAGCTAATAGTCAGAGATTTGATGTCCTTTAAGGCCTCTATTTGAAGATAGGATACATCTAATGAAAAGGTATCAAATTTAAAATCAGCTACAAATGGGCTGATGACTTCAGCGGTAAAGGTCAAGCTTACCTCTAGTCTCTCTACTTCTTTTTTGGCCTTCATATATAAATAAGGTATTTAAGTCACTATGTAGACATTTACATTTAATGACCAATTTGAGGGCTAGTAATTTAGATACAATCTCGGAGGTTGAAAAATGGCTTTAGCATGGCTGAACTAACTAATCAGTATGCACTTAAGTAAAGTTGTCGAAAAATGGCGTAAGAGCGCTTCCACAGGCTTAAATTGGCTTTGTTACTCAACCTACTGCCATTTGAAACCGGCGTGGGAGGTTTTGAGCTTTTAGTGATACATTGAAAATGCCACACCCGGCCAATTCAAATTAAATGGCCGGGTGTTTTTATAGTTGCAGAAAGAACTTCACTTACCATTTTGAGCCTAAGCGTTCGACATGGTTCTTGAGTTGAACCAGCATGTAAGTGACAACTTCACTCAGCAGTATTAGCCAAAGTTCACCGCCCAGGTGTACAGGCCCGTTAGGATGCAGGAGGTAGTTTGTGCCAACAGCTACAGCCGCAGAAGCGACCAGCAACAATTTCAGCGTCAATAAATGGTTATGTTTTCGCCGGACAAAGCTTTTCAGGCCGAACAGCTCATCGAAGCATTCACAGACTACCAGAACATTCAGAAGAAAGAAAAGCGTTAGTAGCAGCGCAAATGAGAGCAAACAGACATGAAACAAGCTGATGGTCAGTACGGAAATAGTGGCAAATTCGGTTGTGTATATAGCAATGATGGCTAGTACCAGCGCATTGCGAAAGTTACTATTTTGCATGGCAGATCTAAATTGATGAGTTAAAATAGCATCATTTCGGTCCGGACGATTTGACCCTGCAAAGGTCAGTGAGAGCTGAAAATGGTTCTGTATTTAGTTTTTGTTAGAAAATTTAGTTTTTAAAAGTCACACTTTTTATGCCTTCCTATCCTAATAAAGAGTTTGCTGGAATCTGGGAAAAAGTAACAGAACGATATTATGAAGAAACTGGATTTTCGTTACAGACTAAGCCGCAAATTAATGCCTTGCTAGCTCATATGCGTAAGTCACCAGACCTAAGTGAGTTATTACCAAAAAGAGAAGGGGGTGATCAAGAGGGTACCTCTATTTATAAAGCTGTTACTCAAATAGACGAGCCTACGGAAATTTCGTTGTGGAAAAGATATTATGATGGCTTGAAAAAATATGCAGAAGGTGGGGCGCGTACTAAGCAGGATGAATATTATGAATATCTTAAAGGATTTTTTACAAGAAAAGGCAATTTAGGAGAAACTAATTTGTCACTAAAAGATATTTATATTGAACCGAAAATTTCAAAGAATAGTTATGATATTTTTAATAATAATTCGTTGATTTTTGCTGTAAAAAAATGGATTAATGGTGATTCTATTTCGGATATATATAATGATATATTGTTATTGTTAGGCGACCCAGGTCAGGGCAAAACTTCATTCTGCTTTAAATTGTTATATGAAATTATTAATAAGGTGGATCGCCCTATTTATTTCTTACGCCTAAGAGACATTTCAGGAATAGAGGAGTTTTATGAAAATCCATTTGATGCCATTTATAATAACATTGCAGAAGGTGCTTTTAGATTAGAAAATGATAGCCAAAAGAAAGACGTACCTATAACTAAAGAAAAATTCACAAAATCAGTGGTAATTTTAGATGGGCTAGATGAAATTGAAAAAATTCATAATATAGATAAGGATAAATTTTTTTTGCAAATCGCTAAATTAACAAATACAATATCTAGCCCTTATAAGCTTATCATCACCTCTAGGAAAGATCTTGATTATTATCAATTTAAAAGAAGAGGTGTTATTTGCTGTATATTAAAAGAATTAAACATAAAAGAACAAATGCAATGGATAAGTAATTATAATGAAAAAGTGAATGAACCTTATATTATTACTTACGAGAAACTTTTAGAACTTAATGACGCCACACACGCATTAAGCCCAATGGTAAAGCAACCAATCCTATTACATATAATTGCCCAATTGAAAATTATACCAGAAGAAAATTACAATTCGAGTAGAGTTTATGATGAATTATTTAGCCGCCTTATTTATAGGTACTGGAACTTAGTTAATAATAAGGAAAATTTTCACCCTAATTTGAAGGAATGGCTTCCTAATTCCGAAAAATTGCGAATGATATTACAAGATATTGCACTTGAAATGTTACACCGAAATACTACTTATTTAAGTCATGAACAAATTCCTGAGTCTATATTAAAATCTTTGGGCTTTGCTGGGGACGACCAGATCAAAGCACTTAAAACCATTGCTATTGCTTTTTATTTTAATTATCAAGTTAATGAGCTGACTGAAGAAAGAAAGTTTGCAATTGAATTTTTACATAAGACATTTGGCGAATATCTAGCTGCTGAAGCTATCTGGTATAAAATATCTTCAATTTTCAATGGAAAAATAAAAAGCGAACAAGATATCTTAATTTCAATTGTTCATCTTTTTAATGGAAATTATATATTGACCGATCAGATTCAAAAGTATTTAATAGAAATAATCCATAATGAACGTGAAATTCCGAATAAAATTACTAATAATCAGTTATTATTAAAAGGAAAAATATCTGACATTTTTCCCTATTTGTTTAATCATCAATTTTCATATTTCAAAGAAAACCATCCAAATAATATCAAAAAATCTTTAAATATTTATTATGGCATTATTAGTATATTTTTCCGTATAGGAGGTGAGATGAAGGAGCATTTAACTACTACTTTCGAAAATGTTCCTTATTTTAGTCTTTTTATGATGCTACTGCAATTGAAATACAAACTCAATTTTAATTATTACGATTTTAGTTTTTGCAAAATACTTGCTTTAAGTTATGATAGAGCTAGTTTTAATTATTGTAATTTTCAACAGTCTAACTTAGAGAGGGCTGTTTTGGTTAAATCTAAATTCAAATGTTCGAATTTTGCGGGCACATCTTTATTGTTTTCAAATTTCTCCGAATGTAATTTTTCACTGTCCGATTTTTCTAATTCTAATTGTTCATACGCAAATTTTGAGCAATCAATATTTGATCAAGCGAACCTTGAAAAATCAATCTTTTTTAGGACAAATCTTTCTTTAGCAAATTTCTCCGATGCAAATTTAGCTGATGTAAACTTTAGTCAATCAAATTTATTTAAAACACAACTTATTAGAGCAAAATTAAATCGAGCAAATCTTAAAGATACTAACTTAATTGAAGCCAATCTGTTTGAAGCTGATTTGTCGGAAGCTGATTTAGATGGATCTGATTTGTTTGAAGCCAATCTTTCGAAAGCGATTTTAAAAAACTCATCTTTAGAAAATACATTACTGTCTGGAGTAAATTTAGATGATGCAGATTTATCCAACGTGAAATTTTCTGGAGCACAGGGAATGACTTACAATATGTTTGTTAAAGTAAAATCACTTAATGGGTGTACAGGTATAGAAAATCGATTGTTGTCAAAGTTAAAGAATGATCTTCCTCACCTATTTGAAACTTGTTGAGAGAAGAATTTTTGTTAGTTATAATTTAGAACGTCTTTGAGAATTAATGAGGTTGAGAGTCGTGCTAACTTTGAGTCGACAGCCCGGCGGTTTGGCAAGACACTCAGTAATACTTACAGTTGCGAAGCCACCTTCTGCATTTCGGCGGTTAATTTGGCTCTTTGAGCTTTCAGTTCCTCTGCTATATGCATATCTGTTAACACTGTCTCAATAAAGCTTCGGACTAAAGGGAAAATCTTTCGGCACTCCTGCTCACTTAACTCATGAATACCTTTACTGACAATACCGTAAATGATTGGATTTTCGGTCAGATAATCAGGTAAATAGGCTTTGAGTAGGTTGATTCTTTCCCTAACTCTTAGCTTATTATATTGATCATCGCTCCACTCTGGTTGCTGTTTAGCCTGTTCATAAGCAGGTTGTAGCATGAACTTCTCAATAATTCGTCTCAGGTAAATAAGTGATCCGACACCTATGCCATGGGCAAACAGGCCAACCGCTGTATTGAATTCGGAGTACATCTCATCTCCAAGTATTTTTTTGAATTTTTTAACATCCTGCGAATGAATGTCAGCAAAAGAAGGAAATTGCCCTATTTTGGTCATTCTACCCTTTTCTAGTCGAATACAAAAACTAAGGGCGTGTGTACTAATCCGCGAACAAGTGAACTCTTTTGTTTCTACAACCCTGTTTGCTAAAGCATATGAGATTAATTCCTTGGCCGGAGCCATGCGAATAGGTATGGGATCGTTCTTAACTGGCGCGAATACAGATGATTTGCCACATTGGGGACAGTAGCATTCAATTGGGTCGTTTGTGTAAACGAGCTGTAAAACAGCCTCTAAGCTTGATTGAGTGAAGGAATAAGTCTCGTAAAGTCCGCTAGTTATATAAAAATCCTGTGGGGTGATCTCTTGTACTGATTTAGGAGGAGTACTCATTGAAAAGGCAAGGTGAAGATGGTTGGATGATTAGCGGCTGATATTACTATTAATTTTCAAATTCATCAACTATTGGTATTTTTTCGGGCTTTTTTGTGGTTATGTAAGCGGCATTAAATCATGTATCTACATCAAATATTGCCATTTGGTAAAGCAGGTAGGTAACCTTGAAACATATTTCAGGTAAATTGCTACCTTTGTTAAATACGCAACCGGTTAACTATGTCAGATATTGTAGAGTATGTAGGGCAACTCATTCGGGAGACTCGTAAAGCTAAGGGGCTTACTCAGAAGGAATTGGGTGAAATAATGGGCCTTTCTGAATCAACAGTAAATAAGTATGAGGCTGGAAAACAAAACTTATCACTTGAGACGGTTCAGAAAATTGCCGATGCTCTAAAAATTAAACTTGAAATAAATTTCAGATAACTCTATTTTTTATTTGTTAACAAACTTGGAATATATTTCATGTTTTATTAATATTGTATTAAGATAGCTGGTGAAAATCACCCGCTTAAACATGGAGAACCCCAACGCTAGCAAACTTGGCGGGATGCGCGTTGGGGCCATGTAAACCATCAAACCGTTACGTTTTATGTCTACGGAGCAAAGCTACGTGGGTAGGGGAAAGAATGCAACCCCACCTCCACAAACGGCCAAAAATGGCCCAAATCCCCTTGCCGTACTGGATGGTCGGCAATCAGTCGAAGAGTGGAAAGTCCTAGAAAAAGCGGGCTTCCCTTATCAGGTCTCAAGCCTGGGTCGGGTGCGAATAGCAGGAACGGGATTGATCGTTAAGCCCGAAATTAACAGGGAGGCAAACGAACCGTATTTCTTCTTTATCGCTACCGAAGCTGGAAGAAGTCAAAGTAAGGCACCTAGAGCTCGGGTGATACTCCACCTTGCAGTAGCCGCAGCCTTTATTCCCAACCCGACCAACAGCCGAAAGGTAAGAGCCAAGAATGGCAATTTACTCAATGTAATCGCGTCTAATCTTGAATGGGTGCCGGAAATTAGCCCCCGAAAGCGCCCTTCGGATATACGCACAGTTCAAGCCAATTCACAGGCACAGGCAAAAGTTCAGACTTTGCCTTTCGTAGAGATACTCCTCAACCGCTTACTTGGTGAGGATAAAATAAGTTCATCTGAACGCAACACAGCCGAAACTATTAAAGTGTTAGACAATTCCATGAGCCCGACTGTTAGCCTAAACGCTAAACTGTTGACTGTACCTACTAATCCTGTTGACTACCCTTCACTTGTTGGTAAGGTGGTTGCCGTAGTAGTGAAAGCTCAGCGATTCGCCTATTACTTAGGCCGTGTGGTTTCCATTGACGAGGATGTTGTACGGGTTAGCCGGGATAATTCAGAGTGGTCAGAACGGATTGAAAGCCGGTCAGTGATTGCCAGTATTGCGCGTGTGGTGTCAGTGTTGGAAACCGTAGTCAACTAAGCCGATGGAAACGATAAAACCAACCCCCTCGCCGGTTGATTGGCCTATTCCCCATCCTCCTAATTCGAGTGAGATCTGGAAGCCTTTTCCTGGCTTCGAAGACCGCTATGAGCTCTCCAGCTTCGGTCGGATTTGCAGCGTCCATACGGGTATTCTGATCAGAACGAGCGTTGACGCCGACGGCTACGAATGCCTGCGTGTCAAACAGGGCGGCCGTAAAAAGACGATCGTCGTACGTGTCGACTGGGTGGTTGCTACTGCATTCTTGCCCAATTCGCAGGAGCATTCCTTTCTGGTTCACCTGGACGGCAACAAGCTCAACAGTCAGGCGGGTAATCTCCAATGGACACCTGCTCAACTCTCCACTCCAAGCCCCATTTCTCATGAATAAGCAAACAACTCCACCGGCCGATAACCGGCCAATGATCCCCACTGTTACCCAGGACTATGTAGACGTCAACAAAGATGTCTACGATGCCCAAAGCAAATTGCTAGTTCTGGTCGATGACTTCCTGGCTTGCGGGGCAGGTTGCTCACCAACCGAGGCCATTAATGACTTGCTGTATGAGTGGCTCATCACCCCAGCGGCCGTGCTGGCTTCGGATCACAGCAGAAGAAAACTGCTTATCGTCCTACAGCTTGTTACCTTCCTATCTGACTTACGGGATGAACTAGCGAATGTAAACTGGCTCACTGAGGAAGCCAGAAAACTACGGGAGGTGGGTCATGAATAAGCCAACAACGCCTGCACCCCTCGATAAGCAGGCCATCCTGCAACGCATTGCTAGTGATCCCAATGAATCGGCGATGGATTACCTGTGCTATACTTTGGACCGGATGAGTAGCTTCTTTGATACGACTAATTCGATTCCAGCCATTAGTGAACTGCTGTCAGGCTGGGCAACCAATCCCCAAACGGATCTGTCCAGTAGTGACAGTAAGATCCATATCCGCACGATTACCACGCTGATCAGCTTCCTCTCGGAGCTCAAAACGGATTTTGACTGCTTTCTCATCAATTCGGACAGTGATATCGTCGAAGCTATTCAAAAAGGAGGATTAGGTCATGAATAAGCAAACCACCAATTCAGCCGGACAGAACTTTAGGACGTCCATCTTTTGGGCAATGGAATTGGAAATAAATACCGATTCAAGACGGAAGGATATTGCGTCGAATCCATCAGATGCTGAGGTCATTCTTGATGCACTTATTGAGCACCAACGAAAGCTGTTTGATGAGTTGGAAAAGCAGCGTGATGCCTGGGTTTCCGGAAGAAAAGCGCCTATGTGTGATCTTCTGGACTCATTTGCTACCGGCGAGCTGGCGCGTACGATAGAGCAGATCAAGGTTTGCAACACTTACATAGGCCTAATGGCAAACAACCTGGCAGCTGACTTGCGTAAAATCGGCAACTCCATCAAAACAGATTCGACCAACCATGAATAAGCAAACCACGCTATGCCCTCCGCTGGAGCGCCAATATTATGAACTCTACGAAGCGGTTAAGGAACTAAATTCAGAGACTTCCACCAGTGAGCTAATAGAGCTGATCACGTCTTCGTTCTATGCCCGTTTTTTGTATCTGGTCGATGCTGACCAGGATCGTACGATTGATCACAATAAGACCTTCCCCTTGAAGGAAACGCACCTCTCAGAGCTATATAGTACGCTACGGCTGGTGGTTCACCTGACGCGGATCAATGAGCGCTGGGAGGCCATTGAGAGCCTGGAGAAGGAGCGGAAGGCGCGCTAATAAGTATTGTTATCTAAGCAAAAGCCACACTTGGACGTCAATATATGGCTCCAAGTGTGGCTTTTGTTTGGGAATACTAATGGCTGCCTCAGCAAACCTTACCCGTCGATTGTTGCCGTTCAAGCCTTAGCCGAGCGTCACTTCTCCGACTGGCAAGCCCTGCTCGATGAGCTTATGCCGATAAGGCACTAGCTGATCACCTGATTTAATGCCAGACTCAGATCAAGCAGTTTCGGGCAGAGGTTATTTAAAATTTATAACAGGGCCAGTTAGTCACCAGCTAGTTGGCCTTATTATATTTCGTCACTCTCTCTTCTCACTGCTCCGGCAGCCCGGCCGCATCTGTCCACTTTGGATTGACTACGTATATTACCCCAGGTGACACAGGCCTGACTGAAAAGCTAATTTTTAGGCAATTTTTTAATTGATTACCAGCTCTGATCCGATTTTTGCCCCAAAATATAGGTATTCCTGTAACCAGAATATAGGGGTTTCGCCATTTCAAGCGGGCTTAGTACCGCCCAACTTTGTATCGTTCACTAAACCAACCCCGAACGATGAAAAAGTTCCTATTCCTATTGGCAACCCCTTTGCTACTGTTGAGCTTAACTCTCAGCTGTACTCAACCCAATTTTACCAATCGTTCGATAGATCAGCTATTGGCCGACTACGTACAGGCTATACAAACCCGAGATACAACTATGCTGGCTGAGTGTTTCCACTCCAGCGTATTTCCCCTCTTTCAAACCACCCGACAGGCGTTTGCTAACCAGATTTTTGCGGATCTCAATAAAATGGGCGAAGAATTTGACGTTCGTTTTGAGCAGACTTCTTATCAGCTCGAGCGAAAGTGGTTCACCCTTGAGGGACTTCAGTACCTAACAAAACCAGTCGTTTGGCGAACCATTTACCGCGTGAAATCGCACGATACAACTTCGCTGGCTTCCCTGAAAAAGCTGGCCGACGTTTACAGGTCAAATTTGCAGGGCGTACTGGATCTACAGCGAGAAACGTATCAAATTCCCAAAGAGGTCGATATGATTTCGCTCAATGAAGAGGAAGGTGAGTTAACGATCCTACAGGGCGAGACGAATCAGATGGTCTATGAGCGTTCCCAAAAGGAGTGGCGCTTAGTGCCAATGACCTACAGTTTTATGCGTATGATGAACAAAACAGACACCTCAAAAACCGTCAGCAATAGGGCTGCTTATTCACCAGGGACCCAGCGCTGATAAAGATGAGTGGTGGCTGTAATGGTGTTTCTAAAAACCATAGTGTGGTGGTTCTGAGCAACATTCAGCAAATAGGTCTCAATGTGGATGAACTAGAGGTTCTACTAGTGCACTCTAGGCATAACCTAACCTGATCGACACGTTCTAACAAGGTATCGCAAAATTGTACGGCACGGACGTTAGTACGAAAATGGAATTATCCTACCCTATGACCTTTGGCTATAAGAGAATGGCTAGCGCTTGCTCGGCAGCTTGCTCCAAATCGTAATGAAAAACGAGCTTATAGTCGAGTGGGCTGAACGGATAAAATTGAATGACAATAACGGTATCCCGTTTTATCATTTCGATGTATACCTCCTGTGAGATTGCTTTTGCCGCCTGCCCATCCCCCCAATCGGTGAGGTACTCATCGACGGACTCACCGGTACTCTTGTGGCCATTATAAAAAACAATGACTTCTGCCTGGCAGCTTTCAAACAGTTTCTGGATAGTACTCATTTGTAAATAAAGCGAGCGATTGAGTTAAATACCCGTTCAGCTCTATTACAATCAAACATCCGATCCTGAAACAGAAAGCGGATCAAGTAGATCCACGTAAGCCGTCAACTACAAAGCAGATTTGTGATCAGCTCATAAGCCATACGTTGCGGTTAAATCAATTAAATGACCGGGCCCAAACTACACTATTTGATGAAGCGATCGGCTTCATCAAATAGTGTAGTGGCATTTCTCTAGGCCACTACTAGCATTTTTTTTCAGTCTTGCCGCATGACTAAAGTGGATGTTGCAAAGGGCTGGTAAGAATCCAGATAGCCTATAATTTCAGCTTTTCTTAGCCTTGAGCGATGATAAGTGACCCAATGATTTTGCGTTACCTAGCCAGTTTTGACTTTTGCAAGGGCGATTACAAAACAAAATAAGGTCTATTTATTTATTGACTTAACACCTGTTTGATATCTATAGATTATTAGCCCTGATGAAATCCTGCCGGTATGCATTGCCGTTACTGATTAGCTTGCTGAGTTGTACGCCGAATGGCTATAAGACCACTAGTCGAAACGCATTCGGTAGCGTTGGAATTGACGCGAAAAGCGCTACGAATATGTTAGTGTCGCCAAGCTTTGAGCGATACGGGATGCGCGTGGTTGGTATCCGGCTAACGCCCCAATACACCATTCTCGATATGCAGTTTACCAACCGTAGAGAGAAGTTTTATACCCAATCGGGTCAGTATGTGCCCATTGGCTATATCTATCTCAACGATAAGCCCAAACTAACGAACGCCTTAGGGACCCAAAGCTTTCGGTTTATCAAGGTGGAAGGCATTCCTTTATTTCCTAAAAAAGTAAAAGTTTCCTCTGTTGACCAAGTTAACTTTTCGCTTTACTATGAACGAGTACCTAGGGGAGTAGAGCTACTTAATTGGGGGGATTGTAG
This sequence comes from Spirosoma migulaei, assembly GCF_054776855.1. Taxonomy (NCBI): domain Bacteria; kingdom Pseudomonadati; phylum Bacteroidota; class Cytophagia; order Cytophagales; family Cytophagaceae; genus Spirosoma; species Spirosoma migulaei. The sequence goes on from NZ_BAAHBG010000050.1 coordinate 50,328, forward strand.
TCACGAAGATCGGTTTCAATGCTTTGAGTTCTTAGGCTTACGAATCGACAATCCGCTGGATAGTAGTTCCACCCTGAGAAAATATAGTCCTGTCGTTAGCCCTTCGCTACTACCCAGCGGGGAAACGGCAAAAACGCTACGGATAGGCGATAAGCTACCTCTGGCAAACATTTATTTCGACCTCACCAAAGCCGATTTATTACCAGCCTCTTTTGCTGAACTGGATCAACTGGCGTTGTTACTTCAAACAAATCCCCAACTGTCTATCCGGCTCGAGGGCCACACCGACACGATCGGTGATCCCCAACAGAATCTGCGCCTATCCCAGGAAAGAGCTTTAGCTTGTCAACGGTATCTGCATCAGAAAGGCATTCCGTTAAATCGACTCCGAGCTGTAGGTTATGGGGCTAACTATCCACTCAACCGAACCGGGACGGAAGAGGACCGGCGCTTTAATCGGCGGGTTGAATTTGTCATTCTCAGTTTATAAGGCTAAAAAGTTTAATTCTCTACCTATCAGGGTAACAACTGGATCGCTTCTTTTACCTTCGCTTGCATTCTAGCTAATGCTCCGATATTACCCTGCTGAAAATCCAATAGGTCCACCTTTGCATACAGGTTGATCAGGTTCCAGGCATGTGTGTAAGGAGCTGGATCAGGAGATATTTCAATTATGTTCCAGAGTAGTTCCCGGAACTCGGTGTAGAGTTGAATGACCGCTTCAGTAGCTGACTCAGGCGTCAGGCGGAGTAACTTTTCTTCTACCAGCATCAGTTTCGCCATGGGCGAATTGACTGGCCACCTAGGAAGGCTCATGGCGTTGAGGTACTGTTCTACCGGTAAAAGTAATGGAAAGCCTAGGCTATGCTCACTGGTTAGTTTCAGTATAATCGTTATTTAATTTCCTTCCTAAGCTTCAATCATGTTCCTTTTTTGGGCATGGTGTATGGATAGAATGCAAAATGCCGATTCAATTCGAGTCGGCATTTTTGTGACGCCCTGTCAGAACTTCGTCTAAGCCGCAATAGCATTAAGTTACGGAGGTCTCAAAAGCCAGTCTCGTTGGGGCTGGCTTTTTTACTACAAAGAACACCGCTGATGGGAAGTAACGATACTAGCTGGGTATACGATTGTACTGTCTACCTTCGACAGCGCAGGAAATAAACTACGAATAGCCCGCCCTATTTTTTTAACGCCCTCAACTTATACCAACACAGAGATGAATCCATTTATCTACTTAATCCAATACGCTCAGTATGTCACGACTTACTTACCATATCGAATTGTCGCCAAAGCCCGACAAAACAGGGCGCTCGACAGTTAGTATACGCCTGCACATGAAAGGCCAAAAGCCGGGACGGGTGCTCACGCAGGTGAAAATAGATACCCCCGCTACTTGCTGGAACCCCAAAAAGACCTGGGGTCAGTGGGTCATTAAACACCCCGATAAGGATCGACTCAACACCCGGATCAAAAACGAACACAATCGAGTCGAAGATCAGGTGGAAAAGTGGCAGGCTGCCGAGCCCACCGCTATCTTCTCACCCTTACTACTGGCCGAACGCTTTCGGGCAGGTATTCCCGAGTTGTACTTCGAGTGGATCGATAAAGTATTGGTCGATGCCCAGGATCAGGCCTATTCTACCTATGTCAATAAGCGCAGCGCAGCGAATATATTCCGCACCTGGGCCGTGGCCGACTTACTCTTGGCCTCGGTTACCCCCGTCCTGGTTCGGCAGTATCAGGACTACCTGGTTAAGTCTGAAAAGGAATACGGGGGTCGCAGAGTGGGCTTAACCATCAATACGATGCTAGATCGGATGCATGTGCTTCATCAGGCCATTCTGATTAAAACGGGCATTTCCCCCAAGCAGGCGTTTCTTCTCTCTCCCTGGACAGATGTGATCCGGTTGAAAGAAGTTAAAACGCAACGGGCTAAACTCCATGAAACAACCATCGAACAGGTGGCGGACTTACGGGTTACCAGTCGGCGCTGGCGCATCACCCCTACGGAGGCTTTCCAGATCTGGATGCTGGCTCACCTGTTTGCGGGGATGCGTTTTTCGGATGTGATCCAGTTACGCTATGCTCATTTTACGCTGGATGCCGAGGGTAATCCGACCCAGCTGCGTTACCGCATGTTAAAAACGGGGCATCTGGTCCACATGCCCATTTTCGAGGAAGCTCGTCAATTACTTCAGCTCTGGTGGAAGGCAGATGCTGGTTCGACAGACTACTTACTACCCTACATGGATAACCAAGGAGTGTATGCCAAATTGCTCACTTATGATGACTACAAGGCCGCTTCCTTTGCCATCAAGCGAAAACTCTACAACACCATCGTCCACTGGAACCGCAAGGTGAATCTGAGCCTGAGGCCGCTTAAGCAGGCAGCGGGTTTGGCGGATAAGCTGACGATGCACAATGCCCGGCATAGTTTTGCCGACCGGGCTCGTCGAATGATGCAGCAAGGGGGAAAACTAACGATGTATGATATCCAGATGATGCTGGGTCATAGCCGATTCAAGACTACCGAAATCTACACCAAGGATCTTCAGGAACCGGATTTGATTAATCCCATGCAAGCTATATTTGGCCGCTCCCAGGACTAGTAGCTGCCTGGCTACGAGACAAAAGTTGTTACCTTTTACCAACTCTTCGTCAAAAAGGTACTTTCTCCAAAAAGTAACCTGTAAATGCTAAAAGCCTGACCGGTAGTGGTCACTCATCAATACTTCACTCTAGGGAGGGTGACTACTAGAAATGCTGATTCTAATGGGGTCAGCATTTTTTTGTGTCAGGAATGAACCAACTCTACATATCACCAAATAGGCGATTTATTATGTTTGATTTGCAACATATATAACAAAAGTATAATATAGCGGTTCTTTGATTTTTCGGCACTGCTATGATCGACACCCTTGATCCAATACACCCCCAGGATATTGTTCAGGTGACTACTGCTAGTAAGCACGCCATTCCCTTCTTTTTGGCTTTAGTTCAGGGTGGATTTCCCAGTCCTGCCGAAAATTATGTGGAGCGGGTTTGTAGCCTGGATGACCTCTGTATCGTTCATCCTGAGGCAACCTATTTTGTTCGGGTAGCGGGGGAAAGTATGATTGGTGATCGTATCTGTCCCGGTGATGTGTTAATCGTGGATTCGGCCTTAAAGCCCGCTGATGGAAGCGTAGTTGTGGTTTGGCTGAATGGAGAGTACTGCGTGAAGCGATTCGTGCGCAAAGAGGCCATGGTGCTGCTCGAATCCAGTAACGAGAAGTATGCCCCGATCTATGTCCACCCTGACCAGGACGAGTTTACGGTACTGGGGGTGGTCACCTTCGTCATTTTCAAACCCGCAAAGTATGTTCGCCCTCGTTGATGCCAACGCCATGTATGTGTCCTGCGAGCGCAGCTTTAACCCATCGCTCGAAGGCAAACCCGTCATTGTCCTCAGCAATCGGGATGGGTGCGTAGTGGCACGTAGTAATGAAGCTAAAGTATTGGGTATTAAAATGGGCGTGCCGTTTTTTCAGTTGGCCGAACTCAGACAGCAACACGACATCAAAGTATTCAGTAGTAACTACACCCTCTATGGGGATATGTCCGCTCGGTTGATGAGTACCTTGAATCGGTTTGTGGAAGATGTTGAGGTGTATAGTATTGACGAAGCGTTCCTGCAAGTCAACGGCTACGAAGGGCTGTATCCGAGTTATGAGGGCTTAGGGCAATCAATTCGAGACACCGTGAAGCAGTGGCTCCGTCTGCCGGTATGCGTGGGTTTTGGGCCAACCAAGACGCTGGCTAAACTGGCTAACCGCTTTGCCAAGCAACGGCCAGAACTGAACGGCGTTTGCGTGCTGGATACGAAAGGGCAGATTGACGAAGCCCTAGCGGCCTTTCCCGTTAAGGATTTGTGGGGGGTTGGATATCGGTATGCCAGTATGTTAAAGCGCCATGACATTGTAACGGCGGCTCAGTTTCGGGATGCCCCCGACGAGTGGATCAATAGGGTCATGACCGTTAACGGTCTACGACTCCAACACGAACTACGGGGCTTTCCCTGCCGGATGCTGGAAGTAAATTCACCACCCAAGAAAGCCATCTGTACAGCCCCCTCCTTTGGCCGTTTAGTGCCCGACCTAGACACGATCACCGATGCGATGACAACTTACTTAGCCCGCTCGTGTGAGAAGCTTAGAAAGCAGGATTCGCTGTGTGGTACCGTCACCGTATTTCTGCACACCGACCGATTTCGTAAAACACCAGGTAATGGCCAGCCCGCCAAGCAGTACTACAACTCTCGCACCGTGGAACTACCTCACCCGACTAATAGCACCGCTGAGCTGCTGAAATACGCCCAGGCGTCCCTAAAAGCTATCTTCCAGTTCGGCTATAATTTTCAGAAGGTTGGCGTTATGCTGACTAATCTTGTGCCTGCTGACTACCGACAAAAAGGGTTATTTGTGGGGGGGCCTGACGAGCGAATGATCAAGCTGGCTGGTTTGATGGATAAACTAAACTACCGCTATGGGAGGGATAAACTGCGACTAGCATCTCAGCAATACAATCCTGATTGGCCGATGAAGCAGGAGTACCTTTCACCCTGCTACACAACGAAGTGGAGTGATATACTGGAAGCGAAGTAAATCATCAAAACATGAATCCAGTAATTTCACCCGGCGATCGGGTCAGCGTTGAAGTCCGAGCCAATGGTTACTACCGAGGCACGCAGAAAGGTGTGGTACTTCGCTGGACGGAGTCAGGGCGTGTTTCAGTAAAACTCGATGGGAAGGGAGAGGTAAAGAATGTATCGCCCGATCAGGTGAAGAAAATCGCTGATGGGATCCCCTAGGAAGCCCGTTGGGTAGAAAGTCAGCTTTATACACATCACCGATTTAGCTTAAGGGTACATTAGTGGGCATGAATGATCTCAACGAACTGCTAGACTATTTTCAGGGTCGATACCTGCCCGATACTGAGTTTGTTATTTCGCGTTGGGCAAAAACCTGTAATCTTCGCCAGTGCGTGAAGCTGGCCCTCATTAATGCCCAGAACGGCAACAAAACGAGTATCAAGACGCTCCGGCTGATACGCCAGAAACTACAGCTAGTGAATTAAAAAGCCCCAACCGGGTGGGAGGGGCTCTTGTCTTAGTCACTTACTTCTTTTCCAGCAATTGCTTCACCAACCTCTCTAAATCGTCAAGCCTTGCTTGTTGCTTGTCAAGCTGGCTTTGTTTGGCCCGGCCAAACTTGTTCACCTACTGAGCTGGTATTTGGAATTATGACCACTATAACCCTCGTCTGTGCGTTTATCCGGCTCACATCATCAGATCCCACCGGCAGTACGACAATCACTTTCCAGAGGGCGGCCGGAACGGTTAGTCTGCCATTAGCAATAGTCGAAGCCTTTCCATTATCTCCTTCGCCACCTTTGCCCGTAGTTCTAGCAATAATGTATAGCTCGTTGCCTTGAGCCACTAGATTCCGACAGTAATCTTCCAGCCGTAGCCAGGATTGCCGGTTAAGCTGTGGTGCTTGGGGTACAATGTTGGTCAGGATGAAAGTAGTCTGTGCTATCCAGGTCATAAGATGGGCAGAGGTGGCCACGTTTTAAGCCGGTATTGGTATAATCTTAATACCAAGCCTAGTAATATCTAATTAGTATCGACAGCTCTGGAATAAAATCACCTTAACAGCGAGTTGCTAGTATGGTCTAAGAGGAATTATTATGGCTTGTCTGTAAAGAATGAATTACCTTTTACCATCCAGGAAAACCCAAAAGCTTCAACGGCCAATACTTCCATCCAAAAAGTCAAGCAATGATCATTATAATATTTATCCGGAATAACCTGTAGAAAACCAAGGAAAATTATGGATAAAGCTACTACCATGATTACAGCACAGACTCTGTAGATGCGGTTTCGTCTAATTTTCGCCTTTGGCCGTTTGCTAGGAGGTAAATTAGATCTAGTAAATAGAAAGAAGGACATGAAGGCTAAGCATGATAGGAAAATAGCTGCCGAGAAGTAATGGAATTTAGGTCTAAAATCGCTGGTCTTTAATATGGTAACAGTAACTGAACTGTACTTCCCGTTTAATAAATCTAACAAATTATCAGTAGGGAATAGTAATACACAAAATGCCGATATTCCTGCCAGAAATGATACATAGAAATCAACAGGTTCTTGCCCTTTATAAATAAGTAGGAAAATGGATAAAGAACTGACGCATATTAAAAAAATGCCACAGGAACGAGTGAAATAGTAATGACTGATAGATGGCAAAACGGGAGAAAAGTTACTATCGATTTGTAAAAGAATGTAGCATAAAGCAGGCAAAATCATGCCCAGTATGCCTACCAACTTTCGGAGCGTATTCTGATTTTTAAGGACAATATCTCCTACTATTGAATAGTTGGGTTGTAATGGATTAGTAGGGTCTGATTGCTTTTGAGTCATTTCATTTTCTGAATAATATACTAGATACCCTCCCTTTCATCTTTCTATCTGAGCTTTTTCTGCAACTAATCTAGCCCCCAATGTTAGACGCTTGGCTTTATAGCATTTACGATCTTAGCTTGCGTACAAGCTTGTTCCGCTTTTTTAAAGCCTTCAACCTGCCAATTTGCCATTACGATCCGATCAAAATTTAAACCAGTTGGATTCAGGGGATCTAGATCATGATCAGGTTCAATGAAAATCGGTTTAATTCCCTTTTCATCAGTATACTCCTTGAGAACGGCCAAATCATTTTCTCGGACTTCTTGTATGAAAATCGTTATAGCCCGTAAAATCGTATCAATAATTTTATCAAAGGTCTTGATTAAAGGAGCAAAAGTTCTTGGATTATTACTGAGAACAAAAATCTCAGTAGGTTTTTGAAAGACAACTACCCGAGTAGGAATGACTTCACGATTGCCACCATCTACAAACTGTTCAATCTGATTCGTCAGTTTATTCTTAATAGATACAGGTGGAAGAAAACCTGCCTGATTACTACTGGCAATCATAGCGTTCAGTAGGTCATCTCTCGTTTCTATGGATTGTACATCATAAAATTCGGTAGGCTCGATGGGTTTTGTACTAAATACCGTAATTCTCCCTGTCTGTAAACTAATTGCGGTTAAACATAAGATAGTTTTTGACGTCTTGATGAAATTGAACGTGTCGTCATCCAGTGACTTCCTAGCTAATTCCTGAAGCGGTTCAGTATCAAACAAATAGGGCTTCTTGAATAGAAAATTATCGACGATATTCTGTTGGTCTAATATGTCGTCGTTGTTGACGCTAGCATATATATTCCGAAGAAGGCTAATTTTTTTTGCGGCTGTAAAAACAGCAATCAAAGCTCCTGTACTAGTGCCACTGATTAGGTCAAAATCTGTGAGCTGTTTCTCTTCTAAATAGGATAAGGCGCCGACTGTAAACGCACCTTTGGCCCCTCCTCCACTTGTAACCAATGCTCGGCTCATATGCTTTTTAATGTTTACGGAAATTCCAGGAACAGCCAAATTGAGTGATTACTTGAGAGGCAGAAGGTTGCCATTCCGAAAGTATTTCCAGGCCAATCGGGCCAAACTCCACGCCAATACCTCCCCCTCCAATAAATGTTGATTTATTGGCATTTACCTCAAGCACTAAACGAGTGGTACCAAAGCTGAACTGCTTTGAACTAAGATCATGTAGTCTAATTTCTGACCGAATTGTTCCCAGCCAGTAAGACTGATGGCTACCATACCATAAGGATAACCCTCCCTGTAATCGGACATGACCGCCAGCTGGTTTGGAGGGAATCCCGAATGTATATCCATACAGTAATCTGCCTGATGCAGCATAGGTATCGGAATTTGAGAAAATATTGGTTCCTCCCTGAGCAATACCAACCAACAGACTACCTCCTTTCTTAAATTCAGCCGACCGAAACTTACCGTCATTGTTTACTTGTCGGATATAGGTAGCCCACGCCCGTACTCTGTCTGGCTGAAGCTGAGCAAAACATAACAATTTGTCGTTATCTGATTTGCTCCATAAGTCTACATCATTTAATATTTTTACCACAGCATCAACTTTAGGTTTACCAAGTGTCTGCAAGACAGCTTGAGCTGATGCTTCATCAGAAGGCTTATCTCCAACACCCGCTAGAATAGTCTGAAGCTGATTAACAAATGCTTGGGCAACAGTTTTGCAGTTAGCATCAGAACAGCAGGTATTCTGTTGACCATTGCTTATTGAGGCTCCCAGACAACCAAGTAGCCATAATATACAGAGTACAACTTTTTTTTGATCAGCGATCATTATACAGCGACAGGTAAATGACAATTGCTTTATTGGGTCCTAAATACCCATAATCAGGAGCCTAATTTGAACAGTTAAATATCTCTCTAATTGACACATTAACAACCGGGAAAAACACCCTTTTTGGTGATCAAGAAATCGATCTTTCACAATTTTTTATGTACCAGCATAAAGGTTCTACCGTAAAGGCGATCTACTAAGCTTGGTTATTTCTGACTTCTCTATTGAAGAATTGATATATTCATGCTATTCAGATAAGTATTTGGGCTGGATTCTTTGGATTTGGCTTCATCAGGATTACCCATCCCCATGTTATCGTCACGGGTCGGCGTTGTAGTGGCAGGAACTAGTACGGATGGCTGCTTACACTGATCGAGCGATAGAACAAGTAGTAAACAGAAACAGACTCTGGTGAGGGGAGTGAAAAAACTTGCCATGGATTCGATTGGTATAGATACAGGACTAATTGCAACCGTCAGAGATACCTGATAATTGTAATGTGCTTCTTATTAGACAGTTGTATTGCTATGGTGCTTTGCTTCTTCTTTCCTATTCAGCCAGGCCTAAGACTTATAAGCGGTGAATTCGTGCAAAAAGTGTAAAAAGTGATGTCAGAAAAAACAAATTATTTTTTTCGCTCACTCTATTAGGCCTGTTCATGGACAGGATTTGCATCGAAAGAAGCGGTGCAAAAAGTGAAAAAAGTGCACTTCCAAAAAACAAATTATTTTTTCTTTGTCTTATTTGGCCCTATTCAGGGACCGAATGTACTTCGGGAAAGTCAAGGTATAGTATTGGTGAAAGTGGGAGCTGGAAAACCTACTCTTTTCTGACAATTAATATACCATGGCCTGGTAACAGTCGGTATGCGCTTCGATCGTGCTGGAAATAGACTTGTGCAAAAAGTGAAAAAAGTGAGGCTCCAGAAAACAAATTATTTTTTTATGCACTAATCTACAGCTCCTGACTCCATGGATAGGTTTGCTTTATTTATCTTCGATGTGGGCATTGAGTTAACTAATAGCAGTTTAAACGGATCGCAAGCAGGACTGAATAAGCCAAAAGTGTAAAGTCGATTTTACCCTCCTACTTGACTGTTTTACGCTTTCCTGAGTGAGGAGCGTACAAGGGATCAAGTCTAAAAGTTGTGGAGTAACTTGGATTAAGCATATAACTGAGTGAGCCGATAT
>NZ_BAAHBG010000051.1:0-823 GCF_054776855.1 Spirosoma migulaei
CAGTGGCAGGACTACAAACAAGCCTCTACACTACTTGCTCTATATGCGTAACATCAGTTAAATCAGAAACTTCCGTTGCTTTTCGAATCGATTAATACGGACACTACTCAGCTAGGTGGGCTGAGTAGTGTCCGGGCATTATTGAAAAGGTAGTCATAGAAAATTGCCAGAGCTACCGTTAACTGTACGAGGCTATGGCACATTAGGCCGGGTTTACATTGACTACAACAGTAACGGAACTTTCGATGAAACCACAAGAGCAAATCATGTCATTTGTCATGGCCAGCAATGAGCAGGAGTCTACCGCTAATCAAGTGATTACCATTCCGAGTACAGCGATGACAAATCGGAAGTTACGGATGCGAGTCATTTTAAATTGTGGTAATGTTACTCCTACGGCCTGTCAATTGCCAGGTGCCCCCCCACGAGGTTCAGGCGAAGTGGAAGATTATGGGATTATGATCCAGGCTCCAAGTTGCATGACAAGTAAGGAAGGTCTTTGGAACGATGCAAACATCTGGTCCTGTGGCTGCATACCCACTAGCTTAGACGCAGTTCATATAAAACATACTGTGACAATACCTGAATACTATCAGGCCGAGGCCAGCCATCTGGGCTATGAGTTATCTGGTCAATTAATTTATACCAATAGTGCTCGCCTGGTGCTTAGCAATGAATAAAGTCATATATAAGCCAGTTGAAGCTCACTAGTCAAAAATGATCTTGAAACTAGTTTACTGCTCAACCCTTGCTACTAAATTTACTGATGTTACGCAGCCTTAGCTAATAGAGTAGATTGACTTTTGAGACTGTTAAGGTTTCG
>NZ_BAAHBG010000052.1:0-3764 GCF_054776855.1 Spirosoma migulaei
CGCTGGCAGCCAATACCGGTACGTTTACGGCCGTATTTAATGGCCTCACCTCCGATGGAGCCAGCCATACGGCGACCATCAGTCTACCTGGTTGCGGCACCACAACGGCCACGTTCACGGCTCCCGCATCCTGTTCGGTAACGCCAATCTGCTCCATGAGTGCAGTGGCAACGCCCGGACTCTGCCAAACAGCTACGAACACCTTTACCACGATAGCAGTCATCACCCTGACCAATCCGACGACCGGCATCCTGACTGTAACCGATGGTCCGGCCAGCCTGACCTTTGCTACCGTTACTGGAAGCACTACTTCCTTCACGGCCACCTTTGCCGGACTTAGCTCCAACGGAACCAGCCATACGGTTACAGCCAGTTTGCCCGGCTGTTCAGCTACTACGACAACCTATACGGCACCAGTATCCTGTTCGATAGCGCCCATCTGTAGCCTGAGTGCTACCGCTACCGCCGGACTTTGTGCTACTGCTACGAATACCTATTCAGCTATGGCGGTGGTTCAGCTAACCAACCCAACGGCGGGTACGCTAACGATTTCCAATGGGCCGCAGAGTGCTACGTTCGTTACAACAGCAGGCACTTCGGCTACCTTCACTGTGGAATTCCCCGGTTTAGTATCCGATGGGGCAACGCATACAATCACGGCTTCGCTGCCCGGTTGTAGCACCACGACTGCTACCTATACGGCACCGGCATCCTGCTCAATAGCGCCCATCTGTTCCATCAGTGCGGTAGTCACCGCTGGGCTCTGCGCAACAGCAACCAATACGTATTCTGCCACGGCTGTGGTGACGGTCAATAATCCCGCTGCGGGCGGAACGCTCACGGTAGCCACCGGTGGACAAACGCTCACCTTCAGCACTACAGCCCTCAGTCAGAACACCTTCACGGCTACCTTTAACGGGCTTATTTCAGATGGAGCCAGCCATATTATTACGGTCAGTCTATCTGGTTGTGGCAGTGCCAATACGGCCTACACGGCCCCAGCCAGTTGCTCGATAGCACCGGTTTGTTCGGTGAGTGCAGTGGCTACCCCTGGCCTGTGTGCCAGTGCCACGAACACCTTCTCAACGACTGTGCTGGTGACGCTGACTAATCCAACGGCGGGAACCCTGACTGTTACCGATGGGGTGAACAGTATCACCTTCGTGGTGGCTGCCTCACTGGGTACCACAACTGCCCCGGCTATATTCAATGGCATTCTTTCCGATGGCACTACTCACACGGTGACGGTAGCGCTGCCCGGTTGCTCGAGTACCACGCTGACCTACACGGCTCCCGTATCCTGTACTGTGGCTCCACTTCTGGCCAGCCTGGGCGATTATGTCTGGTACGATACCGATGGAGACGGTCAACAGGATAGCAATGAAACCGGTGTGCCGGGCGTAACGGTTAAACTCTTTAACCCGGCTTCGTCAACGGTCACCCCCATTGCCAGCCTGACGACGGACAGCAATGGCAACTACCTGTTTACCAACCTGATTCCAGGCATTTACTATGTTCAGTTCGACAAAACCACGCTACCAACAGGATACACCCTGACGAGTGTTAATTCAGGAACTGATGCCACCGATAGTGATGCGGACCTAAGTACAGGTAAGACCACCAACTACACCCTGGCCGCTGGGGAACAGAACTTAACCGTTGATGCCGGTATTGTGCCGCCAACCCCGAGCCTGTCGCTGGACAAATTTGTTAGTAAATCGAAAGCTAAACTGGGCGAAGTGCTTACCTATACCCTGGTGGTAACCAACAACGGGGCTATTCCGGCGACGAATGTCACGGTTCGGGATTCGAGTACAACGGGATTGACCTACGTAACGAATTCAGCCACGGCACCCGCGGGGACTACCTTTACCCAGGGAACACCCATTAGCACCTGGACGATTAGCGCTATCAGTGCTGGACAAAGTCTGAGTTTGACCTTCCAGGCCAAAGCCGATAGCACGGGAATACTCTATAACAAAGCCACCCTACCCGGCGACACGGCGACGGTCTGTACCTCCATCCCCGTGGTGATGTGTGCGGGCGATCAGTATGCCTTCACCCTCACCGCACCCGCCGGGCGAAGTAGCTACAAGTGGTTCAAAGATAACGTCGAAATCCCAGGACAAACCACCAACGTGCTCGAAGTGACCGCACCGGGCACCTATAGCCTGGCCGTCGATAACGTATCGGGAAAATGCCCCGACTTCAGCTGTTGCCCCTTCATTGTCGAGGAGGACACGCTACCCACGTTCCAGGCGCAGGCTGTCGTGGCTAGCTGTGTGGGCAATGTGGCCCAGGCTAACGGTAAGATCGTGCTCACGGGCTTCAACCCCGCCTACACCTACCAGTACTCGCTGGGAAGCAGTTTCAACGAAGCGGCTCCGCTCTCGGGCTCAGCCAAGGTGATTCCAGCGGGTGGGGTGCTAGTGAACAATCTGGCTAATCCGGTGGTGGCTCAGGCCTATACGATTCGGGTCTACAATGCTTCGGGCTGTTACACGGATGTGACGGTGATGCTGTTGCCAACCGTGTGTGGGTGTCCGGCTGAGGTGTGTGTGCCTTATGTGATTAGCCAAACCAAGCGGGCCAAACGCATTGGCGATCCGCGTTAATCGACAGCCTTCTATACACAGAAAGGCCGCTAAATCGTTAGCGGCCTTTCTGTGTATAGAAGGCATTTTAACTGTACAAGCATGGTCTTAGCCTGTGTTGGATTCTTTAGTTATGCATGCTCTTTAGATTAGCTTGCTTCCAAGTTGGCACGAAATATGTAAACAAGGATCAATTATTTACATACTAAGCACATTACATAAATAGTTGTATACAACTATTCTTTTTGCAAAAATCTATAATATACAGAACTAGCGGCAACAAGTACAAACTTCTGAGCTGGCATACCCTTTGCCTTACGGAACCCTGTTAACCCAATATCAGTAACCTTGGCGATTCAACCTTTATTCCATGTATTTTTTCACTGAGAAGAAATCTTGTGTAGGCTCCCTGAAATTATATGATTTGCGTCTACCAAGTCTACTTGAAATCCGATTTATGGGTTTAATGGTATGTCTCCTGAACCTAGCCAGGCAGATAACACCAGCCCTGAAGCTTGTTTCCGTAAATCGCCAACTTCGGTATGCGGTATGCCGCTATAATTACACTAGTCAATTGCAAAAAACACAGCAGAGAACATTGATACAGCCTATAAACTCCATCACTTTCTGATTCCTAGAGATTCAGCCGCGGCTAATCTGACCAAATGATCCTATTACCGACAATCTAACATCCACCGTACTTGACTTTATCGTTTACCATATGGATTCACTTTACAACCATCTGTTTCAGCTAGTTGCCTGGTTGGCGAACCGAAACAATACGATAAAGGCAGAAGGACGGCTGAACTATAACTCGCTCAAACTGCCCAGACTTGAGGGCAAGTTCAACTCTATGAATAAGAAAGGCTTGTTTTTTTTTAGCAGGATTAAATCCTGCCTAAACACGCCTTTTTTGTGCTTTTTTCTAATACCTATTTTATCACTATTGGTAAGCTGGCAAGAGGCACAGGCTCAAACCCCCTGCGGTCTGTCTATGGTTGTTACACCCGGGCTATGCCAGTCGGCAACGAACAGCTATGTCTTGTCGGGAACCATTAACGCCACCAACGTGCCCACTAGTGGGACGCTCACTATTACATCGGCTGCCCTTTCTCAGCCCAGAACGCTGACCCTCCCAGCAGCCAATACAGTTTCGGGTACGTTTAGCTA
>NZ_BAAHBG010000053.1:0-2841 GCF_054776855.1 Spirosoma migulaei
GTGGCTAAAGCCATCTCTTCTCTTTTCACCCGCGTCTGTCCACTTTCATTTGACCACATACACTCGAAGTTTTTGAAATCGCCAATTATTGATTCAATTTTAGGTATAAATTCATCAATTTTATTTTGTTCTAAATACGGATGCCTATCATCTTTTACAGTTTTATTCTTTAAAGCAATTAGCTTATTTTTTGCTTCTTTTAATGCTTTCTCTATTGATTTTATCTCTATTTCTTTTAGCGGGTGATAAACTTCTTGAATTTGTTTTTTGAAAGTTTTTCTATTATGTAAATATTCATATTCAGTGTGTGAGGTAATCCAAAGTCTATTTTGAATTACGTTAAAAACCTCTTTGAAAATTGTTTCTTTTGTTTTGTTGGGATAAATATAAAAATCTAACAGTGAAGAAGTGTCAAATATGAAAATACACTCTTTAAAAAATGCTTCTTCCCTGGCGCTAGATATCTGATAAATGTCAATACTTTTGATGTCCATTTTTGTAAAATATAATTTTGGAAATTATTGACACTATTTGTAAAGACAAATATTAAAGTATGTTTGGTGATGTAAAATCCTGCTCAACATCACATACTTTATTAATATATTCTTGTATAAAATATTTTTATGTTGGAGCTAGATTTATAGGGTATAGTAAAAAAATTAATTTTGCAATATTAATCACTAGTTTTATTGGCTTTAATTAGGTTAGTGCCTATTAGACTTGTTGCAGTGGCTTAAATTTGGAATATGAAACTTTTAATTACCGATTTAAAGACTGAGCGACAGTGGCGTTCAGCAACAGGGTTGGATCAAAAACGATTTACTAAACTCCTTCGCTTATTTGAAAAAGCTTATTTAGATTTATTTAGCCAATCCATTGAGCAACGACAGGATGAGTGTCCCGAGCAACCTTATTTGAACACCTATACCGACCTACTATTTTTTACCCTATTTTCCCGCACCGGCGGCCCGGTTAAAATCAGGTCTTACCTATGATTTATTAGGTTTGGTAACCGGTATGGACGGCTCGTCGGCCAAACGCAACCAAGACTTAGGGTTAGCTGTTTTACAGCAGACCTTAGCGGTTAGTGGCTATGCGCCTAAACGCAATTTTCGTTCGCCAGAAGAATTTCAAATTTATTTCCAAAAGCATAAAACATTGATCGTTGATGCCACTGAACAGCGCACTCAACGCCCCAAATCAGCTGACTATCAAGAATTGATGTACAGTGGCAAAAAAAATCCCACACCGTCAAGTCTATGATCATTGCTACGCCCGACCGATATGTGCATTATGTTAGCCAGTGTTGGGTCGGTAAAAGTCATGATTATAGTCTGCTCAAATATGAATTTCCACCAGAACATAATTGGTTTAAAGACCACCGAATTCGATTAGATTTAGGGTATCAGGGTTTTGATAAAGACTATGAATGTCAGCAAGTTATTCTACCTAAAAAGAAACCTCGTCAGCAAGACTTAACCGATGAAGACAAAACGGCTAATCGGCAAAAGTCGTCTGAACGGATTTATGTAGAGCATTCAATTGGTGGCATGAAACGTTACCGAATTTTGTCAGACAGATTACGCATTCATGATTGTGGAATGTACAATAAAGTGGTAGAAGTATGTGCTGGACTTTGGAACTTCTATCTATCTAACTGATTCAGCATCACCGTTGCAACATGTCTATTTATAGATAGGCCTAGTATCATAAAAAGAATACCAACAAAAATTTCACTCATTACAAGGGTTTTAGTTAATACAGTGTTGGGCTGAAGTCCAGATGGACCAACTGACATTGTAGTAAAGCTTAAAAAAAAGGAATCAATAAATGTTACGACATCGACATTGAATGATTGTTTTGAATAGTTTCCTACAAATAAATATATAATGGAATAGCTGTAGGTGATAAAAAAATAAGATACAATGATGTAAATGATAACCTCTTTCTTATTTAGGCGTTTTGCGACAATATTTTTATCATTAAAGATAAGTGACTTTCTCTTTAATTTATAAATCTGCGAAAACGTGAAATAGACAAAATCTATAATTAAAATAAATAGACATAAACAAAATAATAGGCCTAGGAAATTTGCTAACATATTTTGTGGTTCATTTTTAGAGACCATAAAAATAGGTCCTAAAAAAATACCAATTATAGGCAACACAAAAAAAAATAATAAAAAACAATTAAAAGAAAAATTCTAATTGCCTGCATGGTTATTTAACTGTTTTGTTTAAAATAAAAGAAATTACTTCTTATCATTCAGGGGAATTTCCATTTGGGTATTGCGAATCTTAAAGTACTATAGATTTCGCTCAAAATGGGTTTATGGTGATGAAATCTGAAAATTTTAAAGAACCAAATCTAAGTTAATTCTATGTAATTACTTAGTTACACTCGCAAAAAGTAAAATCTACTAATGTCTCATATTAGTAATATATATTAAATTGTCATATGTAACTATATAAAATACACTGTTTCTCGATGAATAAAATATTATTATTTTATTCATTTAGTAAATAATATATACAAAATAGCTTAAGTGGAGACTTGGTAGAGTTTAATGATTACAGCATTATAATATGTCTTATTCTGATAATTATGTAATAAAAGGTTTTGTAAGCCTTTTATTTTTTAGATATACAATAGGAAGACATTTATATTAATTACTAAATGGCTGATTACTAGTGAATATAATACTTTAACTTGACTAACACTTAGATATAATAGACTTGTGCCAGGTAGTTATTAATAATTAAGCTGTATATGGAGTTCTTCGGATCAAGGTCAAAAGTTGTGGATCAACTTGGATTAAGCATATAACTGAGTGAGCCGATA
>NZ_BAAHBG010000054.1:0-1658 GCF_054776855.1 Spirosoma migulaei
ATTTGATTAATTCACAAACCTAAAAAAATACAATGCCCTCCACAACTTTTGGAACTGATCCCGTACAAGTTGTTTAAACCAACGTTTAAACCGGAATAAAAAAAGCTAGTCAGCAATTAAGCCAACTAGCTGATTTTCAGTGTGATCCCGATTGGATTCGAACCAATGACCGCCTTCTTAGAAGGAAGATGCTCTATCCAGCTGAGCTACGGGACCCTCTTTATAGCCGCAAAAGTACGCCGATTGCGCTTGTTTTGCAAAAAACCGGCTACCAATGTTATTTACGTTACCGTTTACGAAACCTGCTGTATCGAAACGAAACTAATAACTTTTA
This sequence comes from Spirosoma migulaei, assembly GCF_054776855.1. NCBI lineage: Bacteria > Pseudomonadati > Bacteroidota > Cytophagia > Cytophagales > Cytophagaceae > Spirosoma > Spirosoma migulaei. The sequence continues at coordinate 335 of NZ_BAAHBG010000054.1, forward strand.
CCAGGGCCAGGCTGTTAGGTACGTGTTAGTACCTTTAATCCTACTACCCCCACATGAGCAATCAATCCGAAAACCTGAAGGTTATATTTTACGAGTCCGGTTCTGAGAACAAGGCAGGCAATGTTGTGGCAGATGGCTATTTCAGCTTTGTGCCTACGTTCAAAGAAGGTGATACGATTAACATGACACTGGCTCGTCGGCAGGCCACCAACGCAACTGTACATAATCCCATTGGCCATAAAACCCACCGTATTGTGAAAACAGACTGGGTCCTGATGGTTGACGAACGTTCTAAAAACGCGCTGGCTACACTGGTTGTATCTGTAGAGAAAATTGACCTTGTTGATAAAGTGCCTGAGCCCTCCTCTATAGTAGCTACGCACGAGTAGGCGAACAAACCAATTATTTATTAACAAACCTCCCAGTCAGCATTTATAGATGCGAACTGGGAGGTTTGGCAACGTTAGTTACCTATATTGAGCTTACCTCCGTTGGTATAGGTAAGCTTCCCTTTCAACTCCAGCTTTTTAGCGTTGACGACGGCATCGACTGTAACAATGTGTGATGATTGTATACTCACGCGATCAGTAATTGACGGAATTCGACCACACGCCCAGGTAAAAGGATCATTCCAACTACCCGATTTTACACTGGTCACCACATCCGTATAACACATTGACTGAGCAAGAAGTCGTAAATAAGCCCCCTGCGAATAAATGGCGGGTTCATTTAGCTGCCAGGAGTTCTCTGGGTAGCTGGTATTCCAGGCTTTATAGGATTTCTGAATGGGTTGGTTTTGCGGAGGGCTAATTACTGGCCCTGAATATGCCGCATCGGGTGCGTAGGTAGGATTCGCACCGCCCATCAGATAGGCCGGTGGCGGATTAAAATCAAAAACGGTACCATCGCCAAACCAGGAGTGGTACATTGTTGGCGCCGAAAACTCTCCTCCATAAGCGCCCATATTCGTCAGGTAGCAATAGGCCGTAGGATTCACACCGTGCAGGTAATGAATAAAACCCATGCCTGCATCCCGGTAATTCGTTTTGTTGACGGCATCCTGATTGTAGGTATTCATCGAAAAAAACATATTCCCCTGGTGAGCTTTTGTCTCATTACTACCCCAGGTGTAATTGGTATTGCTCAGAAAAGCCCGGTACGCATCGGATTGATTCAGGTAAGCAGGCAGGTTATCCGAATTCGTCGTTTTCAGACTGGCTGTATAGGTCGATAGGATCGCATTTTTGACACTGGCCGTAGCGCCCGGAGCGCGGGCATAATACAATAAGGCATCCTGATAGGTTGCCTCGAATGGGTAGGCAAA
>NZ_BAAHBG010000054.1:1767-20008 GCF_054776855.1 Spirosoma migulaei
AGAACGAGAATCAGATGAATCGGCTACTGGGTCGGTATCCCCAACCCATTGCCCGGGGCAAATCCCCACTGAAGCAGGTGAATCTGGCTGTAGTTCGCATCAAAAAAAGTCTTATACGTATTGTCGCCGGTGAGTACAAACAGAAAAGCAGCTGCGGCAACCCGACGTGCTAATCGGTCATGGTCTGAATAGGTAGCCGCAACACTCTGAAATCCATTGTTGTTAAATAGCACGGCCGGATTGGCAGTCGCCCAGTTGAAGGCCCTGATGGCCGCGGCCTGAAGTGTGCTCCCATAGGTCTGCATTTGTGGGTTACTGAGCGATTTAAACTGAATGGCTGCCAGCGCAAATACAGCCGCCCCCGTTGCCGTGGCATCGGTACTGGCGGCTCCGTACCGACGAACGTGCGTATCGGCACTGGGGAGCGAGGTAGCACTGAAATCCGTGACCGATACTTTATGAAGCAACGAGCCATTCGGCTGCTGCATCCGTCGTAACCAGTCGAGTTCCCATTTTACTTCGTCCAGTAAATCCGGCACCCCATTTCCCGACTCCGGAATGGCAAAATCATCCGTCCAGGCTACCGGATTCTCCTGATAAGCCAGGAGCATATCGACAAGTGGGCCGTAGGTAAAGGGTACGTATTTATTGTAATCGCCCGCATCGAACCAGCCTCCCTGTAAGTCAAGCGAAGTAGCCGCACTCGTGTTACTAACGAGTCGGCAATCGGTATCCTGTTGCGTACCCAGGAACGCAGCGCCATCGGTCCAGGGGGCCTGAGCATAGGGTGTCTGTTTAGCAAAACCGCTCCGTTGATAGAAAAAAACGCGGGCAGCTTGCTTCAGAACGGGTTGGTAGACCGTATTTCCGATCTCAAAGGTGTAGGAACGTTTATGCTGAAGTGAATCATAGACGTAATACTGGCCCGCTTCCTGAACGGATGAAAAATCAAACCACCAGACTTTATCGCCCGATTGGGCATGGGTAGCTCCCCCATTCCAGGCTGTTGGCGTTCCCCGCAACACTACGGCATCGTTCGCGGCTTTGCGGATTTGATAATAGCTGGAGGGAGTAAAGGTTTCTGATGAATTATAGCCTGTTTGCGGGCTACTGATCACAGCCGTTTTCCTGGCCAATGACAGATAGCCGAACTGATCTACTTTCAGGTGATTATCAACTTCTGGAAACGAATTGAGCTGATAGGCTTTTACAAAATTCCAGATCGTTTGTGCCACGTTAAACTGCGAACTCCAGCCATGGGTAGCGTCTTTTGTCATCAATAGCACCACCTTTTTTCCGGACCCACAAAAGGTTAACGAATCTACGTTCGGGTTAACGGCCGTGGTTGAGTATGTACTCCAGTTATTGCAGTTAAGGCCTGAGTAATTTGAGAGTGGCCAGACGTAAGCCGGTGTTTTTGGGTACGGAATGATGGGGGCATCTACCGTCGGATCACCTTTACTGTGAATATGCAAAACGGGGATGGGTTTGTAAGTAGTTGCGGAGAAGTAGGTGTTTAGGTACTTGTTGTTGCCCCATAAACTGGCCGCAACAGGCGCAATAGCTGCAATTTTAGTCGGCAACGCCATACTCAGGAAATAGCACATATAGCCCCCTCCTGAGTGGCCAGTCACATACACCCGATTTCGGTTGATGCGGTATTTCTGAGCGAAATAGTCAATCAGATCTGATGTAAACAATACATCGTCGGGCGCATTGGGGTCAGCGGGATTGGGGCCGTTTGCATCACCAGCCGTGCCAAATCCGGGTGCTGTATCGGCGTATTTGTTAAATTGAAGGCTCCCTCCTACCGGTACGGCATCGGGATAGACCACAATGAAATTCTGTGCATTGGCAACCGCATCCAATCCGGCATAGGCTTGAAAGGAAGCCCCTGTTCCACCATCGCCATGATAGGCAAGAACAACTGGCAAATTGTCTTTGGGAAGGTTAGTGGGTAAATGATAGGAGAACGTACGGGTTCGTCCACCGGAACTGAGGCTTCCAGTTCCACTAACAGGGCTTTGCGACCAGACCGCATGACTAACGAACACGCTTAAAACAGAAACCGCAATTTGACGAACTCTCATACTAGCTTCATGTTCCTTTTTAATTCAATTCAACACTATAATCCACCCTTTAGGCAACAAATAAGCAAAAAGACTAACCTGCATCCCCAATTTCCGTGCAAACGGTCGTCAAGTTTTGTAGGCTAGCCCAAAATGGTAATTTTTAGTCATTTGTTCCTTTACCATCTGATACAGGAAACGATTCATCTGCTCGACCTTTTATGCGCCTATCTCTTTTGTGTTTATTTTGTTTACTCATAGCCATCCAAACAAGTGCTCAGCCGTCAGGTAAGCCCATTTCCTCCCGGACCTATCTAAACAACCGAAAGCCACTTCGTCCCAATCCCTATATCGAGTTACCGCTGGGGGCTATCAAGGCTAATGGCTGGCTTAAGGAAATGCTTTTACGGCAAAAGACGGGGGCATCGGGGCGTCTCGATGAGCTCTATCCATCCGTGATGGGCAATCGGAATGGCTGGCTGGGTGGTGATGGTGACCAGTGGGAACGGGGCCCGTATTGGATCGACGGTCTGTTGCCCCTCGCCTATCTGCTGGATGATCAGGAACTGATTGCCAAAACGAAACCCTGGGTAGAGTGGGCCATTAACAGCCAGCAACCCAATGGCTATTTTGGTCCATTAAAAGATTATCCGCATGAGGCAGGTCTGCAACGCGATAATTGTCAGGACTGGTGGCCTAAAATGGTGATGCTCAAAATCCTGAAGCAGTACCACTCGGCAACCGGAGATCCTCGCGTGATTAAGCTGATGACCAACTACTTCAAATATCAGTTGCAGCAACTCCCCACCTACCCGCTCGATCACTGGACGTTCTGGGCGCGGTACCGGGCTGGCGATAACCTGATGGTTGTTTACTGGCTTTACAACCAAACTGGCGATGCATTTCTGCTCAAACTAGCCGACCTCCTTCACAAGCAAACCTTCGATTATACCAACGGGTTTCTGAACACCAACATGCTCTCCCAACTAGGCAGCATTCACTGTGTAAACCTGGCTCAGGGTATCAAAGAGCCAATAATTTACTACCAGCAGCACACCGAACCCAGGTATCTGGAAGCCGTAACCAAAGGATTTGCCGACATCCGCCGGTACAATGGGATGGCCCATGGCCTGTACGGGGGCGACGAAGCCCTGCATGGCAACAATCCCACCCAGGGGTCTGAACTTTGTACGGCCGTGGAAATGATGTTTAGCCTGGAAAGTATGGTTGGTATTACGGGCAACGTATCCTTTGCCGACCAGTTGGAGAAAATCGCCTTTAATGCCTTGCCTGCTCAGGTTAGCGATGACTTTATGGGCCGTCAGTATTTTCAACAGGCCAATCAGGTCATGCTGACGCGACATGTACGTAATTTCGATCAAAATCATGGCGGCACCGATGGCTGCGTGGGCTTGCTGACGGGCTATCCTTGCTGCACGGCCAACATGCACCAGGGCTGGCCCAAATTTACCCAAAGCCTATGGTATGCTACCGCTGATCAGGGTCTAGCGGCTTTGGTTTATTCGCCCAGTCAGGTAAAGGCCTATGTGGCGGGCGGCCATGAAGTAAGTTTCACGGAAGAAACTACCTACCCGTTCAATGACCTCATCCGGTTTACATTGACGACAGATAAGTCTGCAAACCCACTCAAATTTCCGTTCCACCTGCGAATTCCAGCCTGGTGCAGGGAGGCCAGTATTTCGGTAAACGGTACGCTTTTAAAAACATCAGCAGGTAATCAGATCGTCGTGATCAATCGCACGTGGAAATCGGGCGATGTGGTCGAGTTGCGCCTGCCCATGCACGTGTTCAAAAATCAGTGGTACGAAAACTCCGTTTCCATTGAACGGGGCCCACTGACGTACGCGCTGAAAATGGGAGAAGAATCGACCGGTGTCCAGAATGACAAAGACCCGATTAATTACGGTAACCACTATACGGAGGTTCGTCCCACCACGCCCTGGAACTTCGGATTACTGGACGTAGCCGATAAGCAGTTAGCCCAAACTACAAAGGTGATCAACAAAGAAACGATAACAAATTACCCCTGGAATCTGGAAAATGCCCCTTCAGAAATTCGGGTAAAAGCGAAGCGTATTCCGTTCTGGCAACTCTATAGCGAGATGGCTGGACCAATTCCGTACAGCCCGATCTATACTCTGAAAGCCGAACAGGAAGAAGAAATTAGCCTGGTTCCCTATGGATGCACGACTCTACGGATTTCGCAGTTTCCGGTTATCCAAAAGTAACCCTTGCTGGCGGATGGAGAGTAGGCACTTACTCAAACTTCCCTGATCTCCATCCGCCGAATAAGCCCATCCTCCAGTTGGTAGACATGCTGTACCATCTCGTCTGCCAGAATAGTACCTGACAGATCCTTTACAACCTGGTGAACATCAACAACAATCTGGCCATTCACATCGGTTTCGCAGCGTAGTGGCTCAACCCGCGGATTCACTACGTTCCACTGACGGGTCCAGTAGTCGCGCACAGCATCATGCCCCTTTACCCATCCTCCTTCCCAGCCGTTTGGCCAATCGACGTCAGGATGCATATTAACCAGTACCTCGTCAATGGCCCGTGCATTAAAAGCCGCGTAGATAGTCACAAATAGGATTCGATGATCAAAATCAGCCATGGTGCGAGTCATTAGTTACATCGGCAAATATCTTTCTCTTGCCTGATCATGGTTGTCAGTTTAAGTTGAGAATTAATCGGAATTAGGCTCATCAAGTACCTTAGGGAGTTCAGCTGTACTTTTTTTAGCACCAATCTGTAATACTTTGCCGGTTGAGTCGTCTACGAAATAGAACACAGATTTTTATGATTGTAATGATTGCCTGGCCGCGAATGCGATTATGATTTTTCTGGTTCTTCGAATGCTGGCTATTGCGGGTAAAATCACACCTAACTCATAATGATCATAAAAATCTGCGGGCTATTTTAACGTAGGATGCAACATATGTGTGTCAACATCCATCTTTCATTTAAGTAACGGATAAGCGTGAAACCGGATCACGCTGCTGTTATCCACCACAATTTAATCCCTGCTGGCTTAGTCACTCGCTTCTAACAGGTTCTCTTTCTGATCTACTTTTCGATGAAACATCTTTTCACGCTGCTTCTGCTTGGCGTCGGGGCTGCTAGTGCCCTGGCCCAAGCCCTTAACCCCGGTAAGCTGTCCGGCTCGCTTACGGATTCAACAACAACAAAGCCCGTTCCTTTCGCCACGGTGGCCCTGATGAATGGCGCTAAACTGATTACCGGAACCACTACCGATGGAGCAGGCATGTTCATCCTGCCTAATTTACCTGTAGGCAGTTATCGGTTAACGGTGTCATTTGTGGGATACAGTACCAAAAATCTGCCAGTCGTACTTACCGCAGATCAACCCGAACGTCAGCTCGGTTCTATCCTGCTTGCTTCGGAAGGAAAAACACTGGGCGAAGTAACGGTGGCTGGTCAGAAAGCGATTGTTGAAGATAAAGGTGATCGACTCGTTTATAACGCGGAAAAAGATATCTCGAATGCGGGCGGTACGGCAGCCGATGTACTCCGAAAAGTACCTACCCTAAGCGTTGACATGGATGGGAACGTGCAGATGCGGGGCAACGGAAATATCAAGGTGTTGATCAACGGAAAGCCCTCAGCCATGATGGCCCGTAATCTGGCCGATGCTCTCCGCCAGATGCCCGCGAATGTTATCAAATCCATTGAAGTCATTACCAGCCCAGGGGCCAAGTACGATGCTGAAGGATCGGCCGGGATCATCAATATTATCACAAAAAAAGCCCTCCAGGGCTTTAATGGCACCGCTTCGGTTACGGCGGGTAATCTAAACCGGGGAATTGGGACAAGCCTTAATCTGAAGAAAAAGAAGTTTGGCCTTTCGCTGTCTGCCAATGGTTACCAGTTTCGTAACCAGCGCGAAAATCAATCCGTCCGAACCACCCTCCTGCCCAGTAGTGATGGCCCGAGCGTGCCATTGAACATACTGACCCAGACGAGTAGTGCCGACAATACGGGCACCGGCGGATATGGCGAGATGAGTGTTGACTATGACCCGGATTCTACCAATCATATCAACTTTGCGGCTAATGCATGGGGTGGCTATTATCCCAATAACAGCACGGTGGTGAACCGACTGACGAATCCGGCTGGGGCTGAATTGCAGGCCTTTCGAAATAACGTTAATTTCCGGAATCCATACGGCAATGGGCAATTTGATCTTGGCTACACCAAATCGTTTCAAAAGCCCGGACAGGAGTTTTCGATCTTAACCCAGTTCAGCCGAATGCCCGATAATTACGTGTATGACACCGACCGATTTTCCACGGCCGATTTACTGATCTATCGGCAACACAGTTCCAACTACAGCAACAATACCGAATACACCTTTCAGACTGACTACACTCACCCGTTCACAATTAATGGACGACGAGACACGACCAATATCAAACTTGAGATTGGCGCAAAAGGTATTCTGCGCGACATTGGTAGTGAATACCGGGTTACGCAGTCGCTGGATGGGCAGAGTCCCCTGGTAGCCGACTCCTCTCAATCAAACGACTTCAACTACACACAACGGATTTATTCGGGCTATACTGCCTTGCGGATCGATACGAAACGGAAGTGGAGTTTGAATGCCGGTGCCCGCTTTGAACATACCGATATTCGGGGGGATTTCCTGACCACGCAAACCAAACTCGCCAGTGAGTATACGAATCTGATTCCCAGCATCACCCTCTCCAAAAGCATTAAAACGCATACCCTGAAGATCAGCTATACCCAACGCATCCAGCGTCCGATGGTCTGGTATCTGAATCCCTGGCTCAACCAAAGCGATCCTAAAAATATCCAGACGGGCAATCCGTATCTCAATCCCGAACTGAGCCATGCCAGTGAACTTTCGTACAATGTGAGTACCAAGAAAGGACTATCGGTAAATACGGCCCTGTATTATCGGCTTACCAACAATGCGATCGACTACCTCTCAACGGTTGACGCAGCCGGCATCTCCATCAGTAAGCCCCAGAATATTGCCCAGCGAAAAGCAGTTGGTTTAAACCTGAATCTATCCAGTCAGCCGGTTAAGAACTGGAATTTAAATGGAGGTGGCGACATTCGTTATGTAATGTTGAATAGCCCGGCGCTAAATCAGAGCAACAGTGGACTGGTCTGGAGTGTCAATTTAAACACCAGCTACAAACTACCTCAAAACTATACCCTACAGGCCAATGGAAACTTTAGTTCGGGCTGGCTAAGTCTGCAAGGTACCAATACGGGTTTCTACTGGCACAGTATTTCTGCCAAGCGCGAATTCATGGACAAAAAGGCCAGTCTGACACTCGGGCTGAACAATCCGTTTAACCGAGGAGTAAGTCAGACCAACCGGCAATCGGCACCGACCTTTGAATCAGAAGCTCACTCCTATTTTATCCGTCGTTCCGTGCGGCTCACCTTTGAATGGCGCTTTGGGCAAATGAATACGGGGGGCGGTAAAAAAGGCAAGAAAATCAGCAACGATGATAAAGATGGCCGATAAGAGAACGTTGTCACCTACTAAGCGTATGATCTCGTGCCGTTTCACCGAAAGTGTAGACTAATCGAGCGGCATAGTCATAGTGTGGTTGATTTTGCAGCTTTTTGCTTTAGCAATGCGTCATTATACCCAAGCACATCGACCGATCTGAAACGGTATAAACAACTACACAATGAACGCATATTACAAATCGGACAAAGAGCCAATCGAGTTGTTACTGGGTATGGCTGGCGCTATTCAGTATCTGGAGCATTCTCCCAAAGACGAGCTGAACTATTCAGTTTTGGTAAAAACAAAAACAGGGAGTAAACAACTAACAATTCCTATTGAAGCCGTTCGGCTTATTCAATCCAAAAAGCCATCAGATACTGTAATTGAATCCATCAAAAGACAGCTTACTACCGACACATCAGGTCCCGAGGCAGGTCCAGTTTCTCCAGACGAGAAAACCAATCGTCCAATACGTCGCGTGGGGAGCTGGCTGTTGGGCCTCATAGGCGTCCGTAACTAACTTAACAAACGTAGCCATTTTTCATAGCCCGGAAATACGGCCCCAAGCTCTTTGTATCATTCCCATGTTACTAATTAGCCAGTTTAACGTCTATTAGTTTCCAATTGCACTTAGCAATCACTTATGGAGTAGATTTTAACGCTGGCCCGCTTGAGTCCAGCGTTTTTTGTGACTTTTTCAGGGTTCCGTTATCTAAAGACTAGTACCTGCCATTCTAGTCCATAAGAGCAGACAACCAACCTATATACGAAGCCCCAACCTGAAAAGGAAGGGGCTTTTTTTTGTTGGAAATTTATTTCGTTTCCCGCAAGCGCTTCATCAGCATGTCGAGTTGGCCAGGCCTTTCCTCAACCCTCTCCGGTAGCCTATATCTTCATCGTACCCATACCAATTTTCTGCACACAACCGCTTATGCCGACGGTACATCAGGCAACTAGTTCTGACTGACTAGTGCCAACTCCAACCCTGGTAGGGTTGCCTGGGACTATAACTGGATGGGTGGCTATCACCCAAATTAGGGTAGAGCCCCAGGATGATGACCACTTCACGCCAATAGTCGTACAAGAACCAGTGCAAATTCAACGACTCCGACTCGTCAATTTGCTCGAAGGCGGCAATCATCGCTCTGTCCTGGAGGGGGTGAGCCTTTTTAATGACAAATTTTAGCCCAACGTAAATCGCATTCAACTCCGAACGGCTAAACTCGGCACCCCACTGCCGGGGCGGAATACCCGGAAAGACTACCTCCGTGGCAATGAATGTCTTGATGTATTCTTTCAGTAAATGGATGTTTATGGGAGAGGCCATGACGATTGTTGTTTTTTGTATGAAACGATGCCAAAACCTTGCCAATACTCCGTTTTTATGAGTGAACGGATGAATATTTACCATAAATTTTCGAGTCGCTAAAAAACTGTATATCTGTAGTTTACTCCTTTTAATTAACTATTAACATTTACTAAATTCCATCTAGATTTCGGCAACACACTACTCGCTCCTTTCTCTGGCTCCTGCTGCATTCCAGTCCTTCTGATTGGAAACAAAAAGCTCTCCATTTGATCCAATAGCTGGTCAGCTAATCAACTAAAATCCAATGCCATTGTAAGCCGGTTTACCAGACAAGTCATGAATTGGGTGGAACAACCTACCTTTTAGTAAAGAATGGTAGATTTTCAAAACCTCGCCACCTCCTCAATCGTATAGTAAGTAACTATGAACGAGTTAGACGAACTGCTTACTTATTTCCGGTGTCGCCACCTGCCCGAAACACCATTTGTGATTTCTCCCTGGGCGAAAACCTCCAATCTGTTTAACTGTGTAAAGCTGGCCGTTGCCACCGCTCAGGATGGGAACAAAGCCAGCATTCGGCGGCTACACTTGATTCGCCAACAATTAGAGCGTCAACGGGAAGTCAATGCGAAATAAGGAGAGTGAGATAACCAAGTCCGACAATGGCTGATACCTACACTAAAAATTGCTTTGCGTAATAGCCGAACAGGTAATAGCCGCCCCCAATAATGAGTAGTACGGAGGCAATGGCCAATGCAATGACTGCCCAGCCAAAGGCGCCAAAGTAACTGAGCACCATTGGATTTTCAGGATCGTCTAGCTTATACACAACGGTAGCTTTTTCGCCCACGGCCCAGTCTGGCGGAGAGCTGGCCACCTTGTAGGCATAATGGATGTCTTTACCCGTGATCGTAGTAAATCGAAAAATAGGCCGGTAAGTGGACTTTCCCTTTTTGCTACGTTCCTGAACAAGCTCTTCGACTGTGGCCACGGTACGCGTACCGGTCTTTATAAAATGAACAGAGGTAGAAACTAAGTACAGTGAACCGGCAAGGAAAAGAACGCCAATCAGAAAAGTAATCAGGTAGCCCATTTGCCTGGTATTTAAGGTTTGCTCAACGGCCTCTTTGTTGATAGTCAGCACGAAAGCAATTTACACCTTATAGCACTTTCGCTCTTTCATGAACTGAGTGAACGGTAGCAGGCATCTGTATAAACCAGTACCGATGTATCGCGGAGAGGCTACTGGACTTGCTCCGTTTGACTGGCGACAGTTGAAGGAAATTTTACTTTAGAAAAAGCAACGTACATGATTATTCAGATAGAGGGCCACCTGTTAGAACAGACCCTTACTCCTCTAAAGGCTGCAACTGTCCAACTCGAAAAAGCCCTTAATCGTGAAGAAAAGTTACGTCTAGAAGCTGATCGGGGTAAGCTAATGACTGAACAGCAGATTCAGGAATATCTACAGAAGCACGGGGAAACAATCAGATACTACCGAACGCAAGGTTTGCCATCCTTTAAAGTCGGTGCTGACCGATGGTATTCAAAAGGGCTTATTGATGATTGGCCAAATGAAGGTCGAGTAAACAGACATAAGAAGTAGATCCAATTTGAAAATTATTTTTGATTCAACAACCTGGTATTCTATACAAAGAAGTGCTTCTGCTTTAAATAGTAGCTATTACTTTACCTGGTATGTCTACTCACTTTACCACTAGCTAGCCAGGCGTCTATGTCTGCCTTTGAATACCATCGGTCTTTCCCTTTTTTGAATGAGTCAAGGCCAAGTGCCCTATAGTACCTCAGTGTGTCTACGTCACGCCCTAAATACTTCTGTGCTTCCTGTTCAGTGAGTAGACTGTTTTCTTCAAGCTGTTTAATTTGCTCCCTGCTTTTAGCCAGTTCAGTAGTAGCAGCCTGCAATGTGTCTAGGATGGTTTCAAGTAGCTGGCCTTCTATGTTATAGACCTGTGAATTAACTTGTAATGAAGCCTATTTCCTTTTTTTGGAAGAAGGCCTGCACCAGCTTTGGATTTTCTTCCAAGCGTTTGATTTGTTCCAGAACCGCTATGGTCAGTTCGTCTAAGTTGGTAAATACCGCACCGGCGGCCCGGCTGATTTTTTAAGCTTCGCTTTAGATAACTCCATACCAACTCAACTGGGTTGAGTTCTGGACTATAAGCTGGTAACCGCTCCAGATGAACTCGACCCGCTTTATCAGTTAACAGATTCTTAACAGCTTCGCTGCGGTGGATAGCTGCGCCATCCCAAATCACTAACAGGTTCCGCTTGCGATAGCGACTACAAAGTTTATTCAGAAACCAGACTATATCCTCGCTAGTAAAGGGCTGATCCTGACCCGCTACATACAGACGACCGTTGGGGGCAATGGCAGCAATTAAACTAAGATGGGATCAGCCTGCCTGCTCAATAAGTACGGGTGTCTGACCGCACGGAGCCCAAGTGTGAGCCAACAAAGGCAATAGATAGCAGGCCGACTCATCGACATATAAAATAACTCGCTGTTCATCCTGCGCTTTTTTTAAGTTCTACTATACGCTCTTGCCGCCATCGGGCCACCGCATTCCTATCTTGTTGACGGGCTTTCACCTACGGTTTTTGACGCGTCCAGCCTGCTTTTTTGAGGAGTCGACCAACTTGGGAAGGGTCATAACTAACGCCGAATAGCTTCTTAATGACCTCATTGACACGGGGCCTTGTCCAAACTGCACCCATAAAGCCATGCTCTTCAGCGCCTTTGTTGAGTTCAACCACCAGTTGATCAAGTTGGTCGGTTGTTAACCGAGTGGGCGCTCCAGTGGGTTTTCGCCATTGCAAGGCTGTTATGCCTTGCTGTCGGTATTTCTTGAGGGTCTGACTAACCCAGCCTTGGGTCAAGCCTAGTGCTTGCGCAATAGGGCCCTGCTTCCAACCCTGCTGATCCAGTTCGACACAGCGTCGGCGGAGTAGTTCGTACTCTGATTGTTTGTATTTTGACATACCGACAACAAGATACGTTTATTATAAGCTTATTCACGCATCAATAAGCAAAGCCTACGAATATGGGGGCGCAGATAGAAGAATTTGCCGACAGATTTGACAGCCTGATTCAGTTCATAACTCAAGAAATGGCTTTATGAGAAAGCCTGGGGTAAATGAAAGCCAGAATTTTATTAATATTTTTAACGGAAGTTATATCTAAATTATGTCCACAAGTGATGTATTCTGTAAGTTTGTTCATAAGTGCTACAAATTTAATTTGTTAATAAATGTCTAAAGAATTTCCTTTATAGGAGTTGCCCTATCAGAAAATATCTATCAGTCATAATTGCACTAGTGTGAAATAACCCATTGGCACGTAAAGGGAATCAATAAGCTTTATACTCTATTAACAAAATGCAATCAGGCAATAAAGAAATTTCAATCTATATCCTCAAAATTTAAGTATGACAACTGACGAAAAGATTACTGAACTTCTATCAAGAATATATTCATTTCCTTACGACAAAGTAATTAACCTTGAGAATTATCGAGTTTGGTGCCACTGTGATAAAAAAGAGTTTAAAGAAATTACTTATTATTTAGAACAAGAAGGTTATATAAAATCTGCCGATGGGTATAATGACCAATGGGTATACATTACAGAGAAAGGAAAGACAACTGGCAAGAATAATTTATATATATCAATAAAAGAAGATCAAAATAAACAGGACAGAATTTTAGAAGAACAAAAAAAACGAGAATTAGCTAAAGAGTTGGAGGAAAAAAGAGGAAAACGCCTTGATAGAAAAATAACTTTTATTAGTGTAATTGGAACTTTAATGATAAGTACTGGAACATTAATAATTGGCATTTGGAGCACATGGCTTAACCAAGATATGAAAGATGTAAAAATATCAATGGATTCAATCAGAGTTGATATGAAAAGAATTAGTGATTCAATAAATTTAATGAGAATAGATATGAATGTCATTAAAAAAAATAATGAGGTGCTTAAAAAAAATAAACGACAAAAATAATTATTCAGTTTAAGTGTTCCAATCAAGAAAATCATTATTAGTATTTTCTATTCTACGACTTTCTATTTCTTGTAATTTTTTCATGGCTTCATTATATATAAAACTAATGTTACCAATCTTTGCTATATATTGATTTATTGACTTAAATATTAAAGGATTATTTAAGGGGTTTTCTTCGGAAAAATCAACCATATATATTTTAGATTTCTCTAAAATCTTTAATGGAGTAAGTTTAATAGGATTTTTTTCAAAATTAACTAAAGTCGGAAACAATTTGGCCGTAACATTTATAGCGGAATAGTGGCGACTTTTTTTCAACCTGAAAATAATAACTATTACCCTGGGTCTACGAAATTCAACAAAAGTCATTTCAGTGTTCAAATCATTTACTCCTATTTTCTTCAATTCATTGTAATCATTTGTTAATACTTTAATATCCTTATTTTTTTTAAAATTTTTAAAACCTTTGATACTTTCAACTATTAGAAAAGTACTAGTATGAAATGCCTTTTCAATTCTACTTTTTCTTATTTCAATTGGAATATATTTAAATAAATTAATGTGATTATCAGCAAACTCTTTAAAATTTATAAGTTGCCAATACAGTATAGTTGACTCGTAAGCCAAAGGTTCAAATTCATAGAAAAGCTCTAAAATGTTATCAAATTGATCACTATTAGGATCATGAAAAATTTTAGACAAAATAGCTTCTTGATCTTTCTTTGAGTCTAACCAAATACATTTTGCAGCAAAATAGTCTTGTAAGGATTTATGGGCCCATTTAATATTAACACCTTCTCGTTTAAATAATGGCACTGTATGAAGTAAATCTGTTATAAAATCACTTGATTTGAAATTTAGATCGCTTGCTTTTGTTTTTGCTTTTTGTATTTTACTAAACAGATAGTCAAAATCATATTCTACTTTATTTTGTATTGCGGTAAAATATCCAACGTATCTCAATACACGCTCAAAATCATCAATATGCAGATTTGAATATTTTTCTCTTTTAAAATATTCCATTTTTTTTTCATCATGTGATTCAAACAAAGCCTCAAATATTTGCCTATAAAACAAAGTCTTCTTTAAAGGAATCTCTTTTTTATATTCAAAAGCTTTATAAAGTAGCGAAACCAGTAATGGGTTTTCTAAATACTCAAGAATGGATGGGTCGCTATCATATTTTATTTTGCCAATTAATCTATCAGCGATTCGATTTAAAGAGAATTTATCGTACCTATATAGTAAATTATATGCTTCTTGCTCAACTAAAGGCTTAATATGGAATTTTGTAAAATTTCCTACAGATACTAATGAAGACTCAACCCTTGACGTTAAAATATAGTAATTTTGTGGATAATCTCTAAGAAAATTTCTTAGATCTTTTGATGTGAAAACTCGATCAGCGGTAGATATTTCGTCATAACCATCAAATATTATTAAAAAGCTTTCTGCTTTTAAAAAATCATAAATAAAATTTTCATTTAACTCAGATTTTGATCTATATATCTGACTTACTATTTCATCAATGATAGAATTATTAATATTAATATGCCTTAATTCTATTAATATAGGTATGCTAATTTGTTTTTGAATATATAATCTGAAAATTTTTTTCACTAATGTAGATTTGCCCATTCCTGCAAAATCTTCAATAATAATACGGGTATGTCTTGAAAGAAAAGAATAAATATTTAAATGGTTATCCATTTTCGTACTATTTGGTAGCTTGTTATCATTTGCTGATATTAAATATAAGGGTTCATATATATCATCAAATGGCAAAGGCTTACCTGGAAAAGCTAATGTATCAATAGTTGAAAAATTTTCATATCGATTTATCAAATAATTTAGTAAAGTGTCTATATGGGTATCGTTGATATACTTCTCGTTTTTTTTGGAATTAATAAAAGACAATTTTCGGATTATCAATTCCTTTAATAGAGATTTATTGCTCTTATCCATAATTCTTAAGTTTATTATGTACAAATTATAACTTACAAATCCCTCAGAAAACTTAATTAATATAAGCAGGGCTTTCTTATAAAACGGGCAAGTAGTCGTTAGCCCTACTTTTGTGGTTGCAACACTACAAAATCATGACTACCCCTGCTTGCCCGGTTAAAACTACCACATTTTTTCAACTCCTTGAGCAAACACCTGACTTGGATATGCGGGATAATCGAGGTAAACGCCATTCGCTGGCATTGGTGTTGACCGGCTTAGTGGCGGCTCTATGCTGTGGCCGGGATGGGAACTTATCGCGACTCATCGGCACATGACCAATCATTTCGAAGCCCTTCTTGAGGTAACCCAACTCGCTGATCATAAGGCTATTTCCCGTGCGCAGTTGCCCATTCTGTTGGCTAAAGTTAATGGAACACGCTTTGCCCAACTCCTGTTTGAATGGCTCGGATTCCTACTGGATGAAGACCAAAAGAGCTGGTTTGCGATCGACGGAAAAGAACTGCGAGGAAGCATCCAACCCGGGCATACACGCGGAGAGGTGTGCGTCTCGGCAGTAGCTCATCAGGGCCAGCAGATCGTGGCCCAAACCTATTATTCAGGAAGCAAAGAAAGTGAGCGGCCAGCCGTGAACCAGCTCCTCACAGAGCCGCATCTATGCCAGCAAAAGATTACCTTGGATGCCTTGCATATGATTCCTCTGACGTTGTATTCAATCCACGATTCAGGCGGGTCTTATGTGGTAGGACTGAAAGCCAATCAGGCTAAGCTGCATCGGCACTGTGTCTGTAAGAACTTATTTGATATAGCTGATTATGAACAAGTTGATAAACTAAAAAAGCAGCATGGCCGGATAGAACAGCGCACTTATCGTTGTTACTCACTCAAACCAGCAGCTCTGGCCCCACGCTGGCATACTACCGGTTTAGCCACGCTAATCTGTGTTGAAGCCTATCGCCATCGGGCGGGTGTGGTCACAAAAGAACTGCGTTATTTTGTGAGTAATGTTCAGCCTACCCATCAAGCTGAGGCTACAGCGTTATTTGCGGCCATCCGCCAGCATTGGTGTGTCGAAGTGATGCATCACAAGCGGGACGTAACGTTGAGCGAAGATAGATTACGGACGGCTCAATCAGCAGTAAGTCGACTCTTAGGTAGTTTACGTACACTGGTGATCAACTTGTTAGAGCGTATGGGTGTCAAAAATATGGCGGCTCAACTAGACAATTTTGCGGATAAATTCCCCACATTGATTCAGTTTTTGACAAAGCAAATCGTTTTATAAGAAAACCCTAACCTGTAAAGTACTCCACCATTTTGGCTGTTAACGGTCCTTCATATACGCCCCTAGCAAAGAACTTCACAAAGGCTTCTGTGGGATTAGCAAACTCTTGAACGAAATTAGCCTTTAATGCTCCGGTATACTTTAATTCACTGGCCGTATTCAGAATCTGATCAACATCAAAATAAGGCTTACTAAACTTCTTTAACTCTTCAATTAGATTTTCGCGGAGGTCAAGTAGGTCAATTTCCAAAAATGGCTATTCATCCATTTTATTGGCCGCAATCAAGTCTGTATAAAACCTATAGACAATGCCATTTGTCAAAATGCCAAAACGAGCTTTGGTAACATGGAAATAGCGAAGCAACTGGTTATCGTGAAGGGTAAGTGCTTGCTTCCAGTGCTTACATTCAATGAGCATACAAGGCTCCATTTGGCCATTCACCTCACGCATAATAGCATAATCTACCTTCTCGCCTTTCTTGGTACCGATGTCGGATATGAATTCGGGAACTACTTCAAAGGGGTTAAATACGTCATAGCCGAGCGCATTCAGGAAAGGCATTATGAAGGCATTTTTGGTAGCTTCTTCAGTTTGGATAGAATCTTTAAGGCGGGATACACGCTCCGCCAATTGTTTAATTTGATCTTTGAAGTCCATTTTACAGAAAGGAAGGATTGAAAGAATGTATTAGTACTTCAGTTTAGTGTCGGCCCCTACCTCCACTACTTCGATAGGATCCGCTGCTTCGAGGCCGAAAAGTACTGTTGCTTTTTGACCGATAACTACTACTCCTGGGTCGACTGCTACTAGTTCGGGGAACATATGTTTTGTTCCCGTGACTATTAATATAATAACGACCACCACGAGGGCCAGTATGAATAACCGCACCGGTTGAAGGTGTATAGCCGTAATTGCTAGGCAAGCTGTAAGCGGCATTATTTTGGCCATAGCGCATTCGACTGGTATAAACAATTGCGGGGGCAAAGGCATCGCGTTTTGGTCGCACCTTTACAGTATGTAAAAACCTAGCTCTGGCATATGGAGCATAGAAGCTATAGCCTCTGTATTCTACTGGAACTGTTCCGCCAAGACGAATTCCATTTGTGCCTGTTGTAGAAACCGTATCACCAGGGGCAGCAGTAAGTAGTGGCTTTCCAGAGAAAGAGGAAAATTCATAAAGGTCAATTGGGTCTTCCAGTATATAATAATAGCGATTTACCCGGCAACCAGTGAGAAAAAGGCATGCAGCCCAAAAGAGAGGTAATATAGATCGTTTCATTAGCAGCCACATCCTTGACCAACCGTCCAATGACACGAATGAGTATCACACTCCGACTTATTGTACTTGGAACACCCACATTTAGATGTTGTACTACCTGATGGCGTAGGATCTCCACTACCACCACTACAGCTTAACAACAAATAAAGTAAACAAAAGGTAAATAATTGTTTCATAGATGTGAATAGATAATTTTAAATTATTTCTACAAATAATTTAAAATTATCTGATTTCAGCCTTCAACTTTACTTAACGGTAGTTTAGTATCCTAATGTTACCATGCTGTACGTGTTGCTATATCAATTACGCCAATCTAAGTAACTGCTTATTAGAAGTTAGCTGTAAAACTCCTTAGTAAGGAATGTAGATACTTGATAAATAATTATAGGCAACTATGATCCGCCCATCTTGGTCACAGAAAATTTAAATACTAGTTCTGTCAATACCTGCTTCAATCAATCGCTGCCCGCTCTCCGGTACATTTGACAGCAAATCATATCCTATCTGCTTCTCTACCTTATCAACGCTGACACGGTGGCTTTCCCAGATACTTTCGCCGGTTGAATTGTTATTCGGCATCCAGACCGCAATAACTCGTGTATGAGCGTTTATTCGGTTCACATCATCGAACCCACTGGTAGTATAACAATCACCTTCCGGAGCGTAGTAGGAACTGTCAGCTTGCCACTGGCAATAGTTGTAGCCTTGCCGTTATCACGGATCAAGGTCAAAAGTTGTGGATCAACTTGGATTAAGCATATAACTGAGTGAGCCGATA
>NZ_BAAHBG010000055.1:0-1037 GCF_054776855.1 Spirosoma migulaei
GTAATGCCAATTTCATCGCGTTTAGCGTCAGCAAACTTTTTAAGGCAAAATGATTTTTTGACGTGGATAACCGCAAGGCTTCCAACTTAACAAAGGCCAGCATGGATAGAAAAAGATGATTGCTTTGAGAGCGCACCGAGTGGGCAGGTGAGCGGGAGTAACCAGTGTTAGACTTGATCGATTTGTGAAACTCTTCTACTTTCCAACGACGGGCGTATTGCGTCTGAATGCTGACCGTATCGGCCGTCAAGTCATTGGTTACCAGATAGAGCATCCCTTGCTCAATGTCTCCGTCTTTGAAGACCTGCTTGGTTAGCAGGAGGGGGAAATCCACTCCGGCAACCCAAACGGCAAGGCATTGATGCGCTTCGATAGCTAACGACTCAATTGGCCGATACAGTCCCTGTTGTTGGGCAGCCCTAGAAAGAGCCACCTTACGGTTGCTTTTCAAAGGCATAATAAATTGTTGCCTTAAACCGGCGATATAGGTAAAGTTCTCGGCAGAGGAAAACCAGGAATCGGCCAATACATACTTAAAAATGAGCTTATTAGCCAAGCTTTGGTGGATTAGCCGTCGAAACCGTTCTTGCTTACTAACCCGGCTGACCCATTTTGTTTTGCCCGTCTTTGGATCGATGATGGCTTGGTCTTTCTCGATCAGTTCATAAGCAACAGGTAAGGAATGTATCTGGCCTGTGTAGAGGGCTGTGAGTTGGTTAATGCCTTTAAGTGCTTTCTGTTGACAGTGGTCGTAATGGAAGCGGATAAGCGAATTTTGGTTCATAAAGGCTTTGGCTTCGACGGTATCATCAAGGGTCAACACCGCGTCAGGGTCGGCAATCTGCTCAATGAAGGGGCGTACGACTTGCCATAGTTGGGCCGAGCCATAGCTGAGCTGATGTAAGCTTCGGGTAATGGCATCGTGGGAAAGTTTACCATCGACTAAAGCCGACAAGCCCGTTGCCGTCGTTTGGCCTTGATTGACTAAGAGGTAGTCCGAGTACAGGTCGAAAACAGGCGAAACGAAGTGCATGGCT
>NZ_BAAHBG010000056.1:0-1427 GCF_054776855.1 Spirosoma migulaei
ATTGTTTCACTCAAATCTCCTTAATTATGTCCAATTCGGCCAAAACATCCAAAGCCAAGCGTACAGCCTCTCAATCTCCCACCTCTGCCGAGCGCAAGCCTGCTTTATCCATTATCAAAGACATTCAGCGACAAACCCGACGACAATACACCGCTGAAGAAAAGATCCGGATTGTGCTGGAAGGCCTACAAGGCGAACAGTCAGTAGCCGAGATTTGTCGGCGAGAAGGGCTCAATACCAACATTTATTACCGCTGGATCGGACCGCCGAAGCGGTAAAGAGTTTCTAAAAGCAGGGAAAAAGCGATTAGCAGGTGACACAACACGGGAAGCCACCGCTCCCGAAGTGCAGTCCATCAAGTCCGAAAATGAGGCTCTTAAACAGCTGGTAGCCGAACTAAGCTTGGAGAATCGGGTATTAAAAAAAAGCCTTAAGGCCGACGACTAATCCCGATCATCACATGACTCAGTCCGAGAAAATGGAGATTATAAGCTTAGTCGAACAGTCACCCCTGAGCGTAAAGGCCACGTTACGGGAACTGGGGATCAACCGAGCTACTTTTTACAGCTGGTATAAGCGTTATTTAAGCGATGGCTTTGATGGCTTGGCCGATCAGCCTTGCCGTCGGACAAGCATCTGGAATCAACTACCAATCGCTGAAAAAAATCGAATTGTTGAGCTAGCTTTAGATCGCCCTGACCTTTCCAGTCGCGAACTGGCTTGCTATATTGTTGACAATGAGCAGTGGTTTGTGTCGGAATCGACCGTTTACCGGGTTCTCAAAAGTTGGGGACTAATCACTACCCCTGCTTATCGGTTGATGGAAGCGGCTGACCACTTCTATAATCCGACCACGGCACCCAATCAACTTTGGCAGACCGACTTTACGTACTTCAAGATAAAGAATTGGGGATGGTATTATCTGTCGACAGTGCTGGATGACTACTCTCGCTATATTTTAGCTTGGGAACTCTGTCCAGGCATGCAGGCGACAGATGTGGAGCGAACCGTGCAAGCCGCTCTGAAAGCGAGTAGTCTGAAAAGTGGCCAGCGGCCTCGTATGCTGTCCGACAATGGGTCGGCTTATGTGTCTCGGTATCTAAAGGAGTATCTGAAAGGAGAAAGCATCGATCATATTCGTAGCGCTCCCTTTCATCCTATGACCCAAGGAAAGATTGAGCGGTATCATCGATCCATGAAAAACGTCCTGCTATTGGAACACTACTATAGTCCGGATGAACTAAGAACCCGTCTAACGGAGTGGGTAGACTACTATAATCATCAACGGTACCATGAATCATTGGACAACGTACGGCCAGCGGATGCGTACTGGGGTCGCCAAGAGCAGATCTTGGCCCATCGGCAAAAAACGAAGCAGCTAAGTTTGTCCCAACGCCGGAAAAATCATATTTTTCAGCGAGCCCAAA
>NZ_BAAHBG010000057.1:0-2439 GCF_054776855.1 Spirosoma migulaei
TCCGGTAAGGCTAAATACAATCAGAAGACCGATAGCGCAGAGTACCGTGAGGGAAAGGTGAAAAGTACGGGGAGTACCCGGGTGAAATAGATCCTGAAACCAGGCACTTACAAGCGGTTGGAGCCCCCAGTGTGGGGTGACAGCGTGCCTTTTGCATAATGAGCCTACGAGTAACCGTCACTGGCGAGGTTAAGATCGTTGACGATCGGATCCGAAGCGAAAGCGAGTCTGAACAGGGCGTCTAGTCAGTGGGGGTTGACGCGAAACTTGGTGATCTATCCCTGGCCAGGTTGAAGGGGTGGTAACACACCGTGGAGGACCGAACCGATAAGCGTTGAAAAGCTTCCGGATGAGCTGGGGATAGGGGTGAAAGGCCAATCAAACTGAGAAATAGCTCGTACTCTCCGAAATGTTTTTAGGAACAGCGTTACGTGTTACTGTCTGTGAGGTAGAGCGACCAACAGGATGCGGGGGAGTCACATCCTACCAACTTCTGATGAACTCCGAATGCGCAGAGAGGTGCGTGGCAGTGAGGGCTTGGGTGCTAAGGTCCAAGTCCGAGAGGGGAACAACCCAGACCATCAGCTAAGGTCCCTAAGTGTGTGCTAAGTTGAACAAAGGCGGTCCGGCTGCTGAGACAGCCAGGAGGTTAGCTTGGAAGCAGCTATTCCTTTAAAGAGTGCGTAACAGCTCACTGGTCGAGCGGGGCGGGCGTCGATAATAAACGGGCATCAAGCACATCACCGAAGCTATGGACCTATACTTGGAGTATAGTGTGGTAGGAGAGCATTCTATGGGGGGTGAAGTTGAAGCGTGAGCTTTGGTGGACCGCATAGAAAAGCAAATGTAGGCATAAGTAACGAGAATGAGGATGAGAACTCCTCACACCGAAAAGCTAAGGTTTCCTCCGCGATGGCAGTCATCGGAGGGTTAGTCGGGGTCTAAGGAGCAGGCGAATGCCGGGCTTTGAGGGGGATCAGGTTAATAGTCCTGAACTATCTATGCAGGCAGTCTCATGACGGAGTGCCAGAGATTCTAGGTCCTGACGGAATAGGGCGTTGAGCAGAGGCTTCGGCTGAAGCGAAGAGTTGACGGGGCTTCCAAGAAAAGTGAGGGTGCGTTAAGCGTATGGATACCCGTACCGTAAACCGACACAGGTAGCTGGGAAGAATATTCTAAGGTGCGCGAAAGAATCATGGTTAAGGAACTCGGCAAGATTACCCTGTAACTTCGGGATAAGGGGGGCCGTCTGGCAACAGCGGCTGCAGAGAAGAGGCCCAGGCGACTGTTTACCAAAAACACAGGACTCTGCCAAAATGAAAGTTGACGCATAGGGTCTGACACCTGCCCGGTGCTGGAAGGTTAAGGGGGGAGCTTAGTCGCAAGGCGAAGGTTTGAACTGAAGCCCCAGTAAACGGCGGCCGTAACTATAACGGTCCTAAGGTAGCGAAATTCCTTGTCGGGTAAGTTCCGACCTGCACGAATGGTGTAACGATCTGGGCACTGTCTCAACCATGAGTTCGGTGAAATTGTAGTAGCGGTGAAGATGCCGCTTACCCGCCACGGGACGGAAAGACCCCGTGCACCTTTACTACAGCTTAACATTGAATGCCGGTCAGTCATGTGTAGGATAGGCGGGAGATTGCGAAGGGGTGTCGCCAGGCATCCTGGAATCAACCTTGAAATACCGCCCTTGGCTTACTGGCGTTCTAACTGGAGACAGGACCGTGTTTGGTGGGTAGTTTGACTGGGGTGGTCACCTCCGAAAGGGTAACGGAGGTTTCCCAAGGTCCGCTCATGCCGGACGGTAATCGGCAGGGGAGTGCAATAGCAGAAGCGGGCTTGACAGTGAGGCCTACAAGCCGATCTGGTGCGAAAGCAGGGTATAGTGATCCGGTGGTTCCGCATGGAAGGGCCATCGCTCAAAGGATAAAAGGTACGCCGGGGATAACAGGCTGATCTCCCCCAAGAGCTCACATCGACGGGGAGGTTTGGCACCTCGATGTCGGCTCGTCACATCCTGGGGCTGGAGAAGGTTCCAAGGGTTCGGCTGTTCGCCGATTAAAGTGGCACGCGAGCTGGGTTCAGAACGTCGTGAGACAGTTCGGTCCCTATCTGTGGTGGGCGTTGGAATATTGACGGGCTCTGTCCTTAGTACGAGAGGACCGGGATGGACTCACCGCTGGCGAATCGGTTGTTTGGCCGCAGGCACGGCCGAGTAGCTACGTGGGGAACAGATAAGCGCTGAAAGCATCTAAGTGCGAAACTGGCCTGAAGATGAATGTTCCGGTATAAAGGGGTGTTGTAGACGACGACGTTGATAGGCGGTAGGTGTAGGCATCGAGAGGTGTTAAGCCGAGCCGTACTAATGGCCCCGGACGCGTGTTTGTGATTTTGCTTACGGAAGAATGCTCTACAGGAAGTCCAGCCGGAAGGTGA
>NZ_BAAHBG010000058.1:0-1110 GCF_054776855.1 Spirosoma migulaei
GAGGAAGAACTCCACATTGCGTACCCCTCTAAACTGACTTCTGAAGGCTTTGATCTTGGCATTGAAGGATTCTGCCGAAGCGTTGGTACTGCGGTTGTCAAAGTAGTTGAGAATGGTCGGATAGTGATTCTGAATCGATCTGGCTACCGTGTTGAAGGCTTTAAACCCGGCTTGGCGGACCTGTTCATGCCATTTGGCCAAGCGGGCTAAGCCGTAGAGTTTGTCGGTCGTGTTTTCAAAGATGTGGCTCAGCCCCTGACTCAACTCATAGGCTTTCTTCAGGTCAGGATACCGATCAAACAGTAGACTGGCCCGCTCTTGTTGGCTTTGGGTCCAATCAGTGGACTTTTTATAGAGCACATAGCGGCTGCGGGCTAGAAGTTGTTTAACCGTGTCGCCATTAGAAAGTAGCTCAGGTTCATAAAGGTTATCCGTGAGTTTGGCCTGCTCAAGGGCCTCATTTTCGGCTTCCAGCGCTTGCCACCGATACTGGATGCGCATGTCCTGGACTGCCGCCAAAGCTAGCTGTTGCACATGAAAACGGTCGGTCACCTGGGTCGCTTTAGGGAAACATTTTTTAGCGATCAGCCCCATATTACCGGCCATGTCCAGGGTAATCTCGACTACCTTATTGCGCTGCCTTTGTGGCAGTTGCCTTAGTACTTCAATCACTGTTTCGGCCTTGGTTCCCGCCACAATAGCCACGATACTTCCTGATCCACCTTTAGCCGCTTTATTGGTCAGGATGGTATAGAGTTCTCCATGGGATAGGCTGGTTTCATCAATCGATAGATGCGTACCCAGGTTTTTAGGGTAAAGCAGCCAGTCTTTGGCATGGGCTCGCTGCTGCCAATCCTTAAAGCCACTCTGAAAATCACGATATTGGCGCAAGAGAGCACGGCCTCCAACTCCATAAAATCCTCCGATAGATTTGATGTCAGTGGGGTTGGTATCGACCGATTTCTTTTAAAAAATTCGCGAATTCACTCGTCATTCGCGTTCCATCAGCCACCTGTGTCCAGTCTCGATAAACGACTTTGCCGGTTTGGGTATTAAGCCACCGACGCCGTTTAATATGCAGGAAAACCTGATGGCCACGAATGGGAAAGT
>NZ_BAAHBG010000059.1:0-1138 GCF_054776855.1 Spirosoma migulaei
AGTGGACTCGTCCTCTCGGCCTCAACCCCGCCGACCTATCCGGACCCTACCAGTACCGGCTCCAGCGAGCCACCGACCTCAACGGCACCAACTTCGTGCCCATCGCGACCATCAACACCAGCCTTTCTCCCACCGCCCCCGATACCATCTTCGTTGATCGAGGAACATCCACCTCAACCCTCAACACGGTGACCAGTGCCTATCGCTACCGGCTGGAGTTCTACTACACCAACAACGGCACCCTGACCCGGCTGGATGTGACCGATGCGGCCTCCTCCGTTCGACTAGCTGCTGCCCCAGCCAACCGACAGATCGTCCTCTCCTGGCAGGCCAACACCCCCTGGTCCAATGACAACCAGACCCACGACATCTACCGGTCCCGGTCAGGTCCCAATGGACCCTTCAACAAAATCCGGGAAATCAAGGTGACCAGCCCCACCTACACCTTCACCGATGATGGGTCGGACACGTTCCTGACCGATGGCAACACCAGCCGGGTGCTCTCGGCCGACTCTTCCTACTGCTACCGGGTGATGACCCGGGGTCAGTACACCGATACCCAGCTGAGCCGACTGGGCATCCTGCAAAACTACAGCCAGATCCTCTGTGCCCAGCCCGGTGACACCACCCGCCCCTGCCCCCCCACCTTACGGGTGGACAGTCTTAACTGTGCCAGTCTGAGTACCGAGAGTCTGTGTGATCAGACCAGCTTCACCAACAAGCTGGCCTGGACGCCCGGCTCGGGTCCCACCTGCGATCCTAACATTGCCAGCTACAAGATCTATTATGGCCGCTACCGCACCGACACGCTGGGGGTGCTCAGCAGTGTGGCCGTGCCCACCCAGACTTATGATCATAGTGGCTTGTCGACCGTGGCGGGTTGTTACTATGTGACGGCGGTCAGCAAGCGGGGCTTGGAGAGCAGCCCTTCCAACCAGGTGTGTGTGGATGCGTGTCCCAGTTTTGTGTTGCCCAATGTGTTCACCCCCAATGGGGATGGCAAGAATGATGTGTTTGCGCCGTTGCACTGTCCGCGGTTCGTCTCCAGTGTTAGCTTTGTGGTTTACAACCGGTGGGGTGCCAAGCTGTACGAGACGAGTGGAGCGACTCTGGCCTGGGATGGCAGGAGCAGTGATGG
>NZ_BAAHBG010000060.1:0-655 GCF_054776855.1 Spirosoma migulaei
TGAATAAGGCTTACTACCCGAGTTACTCGATCATTGCTTTTCACAGGCCAGATCAGCCAACACGGGCTTGGTAGATCTGGGCAAATTCCTGGGCAAACCCAGCAAAAGACCGTCGCCCAAACACCTTTTCAGTGCTGGTTTGATAGTAGTCATCCAGTAACCCTTGGCCAATAGCTCTACCCATATCGACCATGTAGTGCTGAGCAACATCCGCTTTAATTCCGTTCTGGACCAGCGCACTCAAAAGTTGTTGATCGGTGAACGTGACCCACGTTAAATCCGGGCGACCAATGGATGCGCCCAGAATGGCCGCCAGCTCATGGCCCGACTTGTGGTCGCTGATGATGTTGACGGCGGTGCTTCCCCGGAAGGAGAGCGTATTGAAGGCCTCGGCTGCGGCCTCCGCGATATCGTCCGGGTGAGACATGACTAGACTCACATCCCCATCAAAATTGTTGCCGATGATGCCCTGCTGGTGGATCATGGGTATACTTCCATAGAAATTGGAATAGAAGCCGGCTGGTCTCAGATGCAGGATATGAACGTCTGTCAATGCGCTCAGCCAGGTTTCTAAACTTTGATAGCCCAATAAAGGCGGACGACCCGCTAAAACCGAGCCCACACTGCTCAGATTCACTACATACGGAATATGGGC
>NZ_BAAHBG010000061.1:0-1038 GCF_054776855.1 Spirosoma migulaei
TTCTCGCTAAACCAGTCTGTTCGGAGTAAATAATCCGGCAAAACCTTTGTTTCCAGTCGCTCGCGGGTGCCATTGCTCAAAATCTGCCCCCATAGCGCCACATTAATTGTCGGTAACTGGAAAGCAGGGATTACGTCCGTATGGGTTTTTTCCAGCACGAACCATTGATAATCATGTGGTGCCAGTGTAAAAAAATACGTTTCATTTTCAGAAACAATGGGAAACGAATTTTGACTGAACGCTTCAACCGGCACGTATCCACTAAACCCCGTTAATTCAATCTGGGCGGGCTGCGAAAACTTCGAAAGGTTAATGACGAACAGAAGGGTTTCATCGGCATAGGTTCGCGTAAAAGCCAGCACTTTGGGGTTTTCGACAGTCAGAAAGTTCAGGTCCCCCCGGCCAAAAGCTTTGTGTTTTTTGCGCAGTGTGATCATCCGCTTCATGAACCAGAACAATGACGATGTATTCTGTTGCTGGGTTTCTACATTGACGGATTCATAATGATACTCCGGGTCGAGAATGGTGGGCAGGTATAGTTTGTGAGGATTCGCCGTTGAGAACCCCGCATTCCGATCCGGCGACCATTGCATGGGGGTGCGTACGCCGTCGCGGTCGCCCAGGTAGACATTGTCGCCCATCCCGATTTCGTCGCCATAGTAAATAACGGGTGTGCCCGGCAACGAAAACAGCAGGCTGTTCATCAGCTCTATTTTCTTCCGGTTGTTTCCCAATAACGGGGCCAGCCGGTGCCGGATACCCAGATTGATTTTCGCTTTGGGGTCTTTAGCGTAGGTTTTATACATATAATCCCGCTCCTCGTCGGTCACCATTTCGAGGGTCAGCTCATCGTGGTTACGCAGGAAAATAGCCCACTGGCAATTGTCGGGAATGGCGGGTGTCTGGTCGAAAATATCGGTAATTGGATACCGGTCTTCCATCTGAAGCGACATAAACAGGCGGGGCATGACCGGGAAATGGTAGTTCATGTGGCATTCATCGCCATCTCCAAAGTACGATGCCGAATCTTCGGGCCAC
>NZ_BAAHBG010000062.1:0-1228 GCF_054776855.1 Spirosoma migulaei
TTGGTGCTGCGGTTATCAAAGTAGTTCAGGATGGTTTCATAGTGGTTCTGGATCGAACGAGCCACCGTGTTGAAGGCCTTGAAACCCGCTTGGCGTACTTTTTCGTGCCATTTGGCCAACCGCCCTAAGCCGTAGAGTTTGTCGGTGGTGGCCTCAAAGATGTGACTCAGGGCCTGACTTAACTCATAAGCAGCCTTCAACTCTGGATAACGCTCAAACAGCAAAGCAGCCCGTTCTCGCTGGCTTTCTGTCCAGTCAGGCGCCTTTTTATAAAGCACATAGCGGCTGCGAGCCAGCAATTGTTTCACTGTATCCCCATTGGTAAGTAACTCTGGTTGATAGTCGATCTGGTTAAACTTAGCCTGCTCAAGAGCCTCATTTTCAGCCTCCAAGGCTTGCCAGCGGTACTCAACTCGCATAGTCTGAACGGCCTCCAGAGCCAGTTGTTGCACATGGAAACGGTCGGTCACTTGGATAGCCTTAGGGAAACATTTTTTAGCGATTAGGGCCATATTGCCTGCCATATCCAGGGTAATTTCCTTTACCTTTTTGCGCTGGTTTTCAGATAACTTACGCAATATCTCAATCACCGTCTCGGCTTTAGTACCCGCCACAATGGCTACGATACTGCCCTTGCCTCCTCTAGCGGCTTTATTGGTCAGAATCGTATAGAGTTCCCCTTGTGAAAGACTCGTTTCATCTAGCGACAAATGCGTACCCAGGTTTTGGGGATAAAGCAACCAGTCTTTGGCATGTTGCTTTTGTTGCCAATTGGCAAATCCACTCTGATAATCACGGTATTGGCGTAATAGAATTTTGCCACCAACCCCATAAAAGCCGCCAATGGAGTTGATATTAGTCGGGTTAGTATCGACTGATTTGTTTTAAAAAAGCGGAAAACTCACTGGTCATCCGCGTTCCATCTGCTACCTGAGTCCAGTCTCGATAGACGACTTTGCCGGTTTGGGTATTGAGCCAGCGACGGCGTTTGATATGCAGGAATACCTGGTGGCCCCGGATGGGAAAGTCCTGGACGGTGATAGTGGGGAAAAAGCCTTTGGAGAGCAGATTCTTCCGTTGAGGGTCCGTCTCATCGGCATTTTTCTCTTCGATATGAACATGAAAGACTCCCTCAGGGCGGTCGATGGAGGTCAATTCAAAATTTTGTAGGATGAACTCAGGCAACAGAAACTGAACGATGGGCAAGAAACTCTCCAAAACAACTAGA
>NZ_BAAHBG010000063.1:0-1049 GCF_054776855.1 Spirosoma migulaei
CACTATGAAAGGGCTGACGCTGGAACAAGATTTATACTCGGACTATCTGGTGGTCAATCAGGGACAGGCCACTGCCACCCGATTAGCCGCTCTTTTAGAACAGCAGCTCAGCCATGACCGGTTAACTCGTAGCCTAAGCGGGGCTGATTATGGGTCGGCTCAACTCTGGCAAGTTGTTAAGCCCTTTGTACAACAAATGGCCCACCCGGATGGACTCTTACTACTGGATGATACCGTCGAAGAAAAACCCTACAGCCAAACCAATGAGTTGATCAGCTACCACTTTGACCATACTCAAGGCCGTTCGGTCAAAGGCATTAATCAACTCACGGCGCTCTATCACAGTCAGGATACAAGCTTGCCTGTTGGCTTTCATTTAGTGAGAAAGACTAAAACCATTCAAGCCAAGAAAGGGCCTAAACGGGTCAGTGAGCAGACCAAGCAACAACTTTTTCGGGACTTAATTCGGCAGCCAATCGCCAATCAATTCCCGTTTAAGTACGTCTTGGCCGACAGTTGGTATGGTTCCGTGGAAAACATCAACTATCTGATTGACAAACAAAAGCAGTTTATTTTTGCGCTAAAAACCAATCGACAAGTAGCCCTTTGTGAAGCCGATAATCAGCAGGGGCGGCATCGGTCGATGAGTGAGTTAGGCTGGGAGGAGACAACACAACACCGTGTCTGGCTGGCAGGCGTAGAAACCGCCTTGTTGCTGACCAGACTCGTTTTTGATAACAAAGACGGCTCACGGGGGACACTCTATCTGCTGACCAATGACCTCACGACCGATGCTGCTCAGATACAAAGCACGTATGGACTGCGGTGGCGGATCGAACCGGGCCGCCGGAGCGGAGTTCTACAAGTCGATTAAGTCAAACACGGGCTATGCCAACTCCCCGGCTCATCGGGTACGCACTCAGAGCAATCACCTGTTCCTATCAATGGTCGCTTTTGTCAAGTTGGAAGCGCTCAAAGTCTTGAGTCGGCTGAATCATTTTGCCTTGAAAGCAAAGTTGACTCAGAATGCCTTAAAACAGTCATGGCAG
>NZ_BAAHBG010000064.1:0-1046 GCF_054776855.1 Spirosoma migulaei
GCCAGTTTACGCCTACTCTTGATGCTTTCCTTATCCTCCACTCGGTTGAGAAATTGAAGAGCTAATTTGCGTACTGTAGCGAAATTCTGGGCTGCATTCCCTACCCGTATACGTTGCTGGTCTTCTCGAAAAACGACATCCAGACTCCAATGTAGTTGATTTTCGATGCGCCAATGCTGACGCACATAGCCATTAAAAGCTTGTGGGCTTAGCGCCAGATCACTTAAGTAAAAACGGGTCTGCTGAGTTTGAACACCGTCAATATCTCGAATGGCTTCGACCATAATAATACTGCTCAGGTGAGACCAAGCCTGCAAGCTATCGTATAAAGCCAGATTAGTCTCAACATAGCAACGGCGAGTTTCAATGCGGCCACTACCAAAGTCAATGTGCTCATCACTAGATAATTGAGATTTCATCTGTTGCATTCGCTCACTTACCTGCTCATAGATTACTGGCTGGTTTTTCTTTAAGGCCAACAGATAATGCCCTTTTTTTTGCACAATTAAATCGGCATTCGTTTGTTCACAGCCAATCGCGTCGATGCTAACTAACGAGTCAACTAAGGCCAACGAAGTTAACAGTTCAGGAATCGCTGTTTTTTCGTTGCTTTTAGCAGCTACTTTTTCCTCCCCCAGTACTAGTCGATACTCACCTACCCAAGCACTGACGATGCATAAGCCGGATTTTTTATGCCCCTTGTTAGCCGTCCCCCGTAAGACTTTTCCATCAATGGAAATCTGATTCATCTGCTGGGCCAAGGTTGCTATGATTTGACTTGACCAACGGTACAAACAATCACCAAAGGCCTCTTTATCAAGATATTTGAAGACTCGATTAAAGGTATCATGCGAGGCAATACCGTTAGGTAGCTTCAGAAAAGTCCGTAAAAAGGCTTCCTTTTGACGACCATAGAGTTCGACTTCTTCAAAGTCATCTGCCCCGCAAATGACCGCTAACAAAGTGATGACTAAAATATCGAGTAAATCATGTTTCTTTCGACGATTGAGTCGAAAATCAGGCACGTTGGCAAAAAAAGCTTCCCA